>JAIYCB010000037.1 GCA_027488215.1 Comamonadaceae bacterium | reverse complement strand
TATGTACGCGGTCATAAAAACCGGTGGCAAACAGTATCGTGTTGTCGCTGGCGAAAAAATTAAAGTAGAACAGATTGCTGCGGACGTTGGCCAGGAAATCGTGATTGATCAAGTTCTCGCGGTCGGCAACGGCGCAGAATTGAAGATCGGCACGCCCCTGGTGTCCGGCGCCACAGTCAAAGCCACCGTGGTGGCTCATGGCAAGCACGACAAAGTGCACATCTTCAAGATGCGCCGTCGCAAGCACTATCAGAAACGTCAGGGTCACCGTCAGCAGTTCACTGAACTGCAAATCGGTGCAATCGCTGCCTGAGGAGAATAGGTCATGGCACAGAAAAAAGGCGGCGGCTCTACGCGCAACGGTCGTGATTCCAAGCCAAAGATGCTGGGTGTCAAGGCTTTCGGTGGTGAATTGATCAGCGCTGGCTCGATCATCGTTCGTCAACGCGGTACCAAGTTCCATGCGGGCAGCAATGTCGGCATCGGCAAAGACCACACTTTGTTTGCCCTGGTGGATGGCCATGTGTCGTTCTCGACCAAAGGTGAGCTCAGCAAGCAAATGGTCAACGTGACACCGGCTGTTTAAGCCTGTTGCGCCCATGGCGAAGAGGAGCCCCGCAAGCCGGGGCTTTTCGCATTTTGGCCCGCTGCTCATTGACGGCGAGCAGAAAGCTACACTGGAAAATCCATGAAGTTCGTTGACGAGGCCTATATTGACATCGCCGCAGGTGACGGCGGGAACGGCTGCGTCTCGTTCCGTCATGAAAAATACAAAGAATTCGGTGGCCCCAACGGGGGAGATGGCGGGCGCGGCGGGCATGTGTTCGCCTATGCCGACATCAACCTCAACACCTTGGTCGATTACCGCTACTCGCGCCGGCATGAAGCCAAGCGCGGCCAGCACGGCATGGGCTCTGACATGTTTGGCGCAGCGGGCGACGACGTCACCCTGAAAATGCCGGTGGGCACCATCATCAGCGACGCCGAAACTGGCGAAGTGCTGTATGAATTGTTGGTGCCAGGCGAGACCATCATGATCGCCAAGGGCGGTGACGGTGGCTTTGGCAACATGCGGTTCAAAAGTGCGATCAACCGTGCCCCGCGTCAAAAGACACCCGGCTGGTTGGGTGAGAAAAAAGAGCTCAAGCTCGAGCTGAAAGTGTTGGCTGATGTGGGTCTGCTGGGCATGCCCAATGCGGGCAAATCCACTTTCATCGCGGCGGTGTCCAATGCCCGTCCCAAAATTGCCGATTACCCTTTCACCACTTTACATCCCAATCTGGGCGTGGTCCGTGTGGGCCCCGAGCAAAGCTTTGTGGTAGCCGATGTGCCGGGTTTGATCGAGGGTGCCTCCGAAGGCGCAGGTCTGGGACATTTGTTTTTGCGCCATTTGCAGCGTACCCGTTTGCTCTTGCATGTCGTGGACTTTGCACCGTTTGACGACAACGTGGACCCGGTGCAGCAGGCCAAGGCCATTGTGGCCGAGTTGAAAAAATACGATGTGGGGCTCTACAACAAACCGCGTTGGCTGGTGCTCAACAAGCTGGACATGGTGCCCGCTGAAGAGCGCGAGGCCCGCGTCAAGGATTTCATCAAGCGCATGCGCTACAAAGGTCCGGTATTCGAGATTTCGGCGCTGACCCGTGAAGGCTGCGAGCCTTTAATCAAAGAGATCTACAAGCACATTCGTGCCCAACAGATCATCGAGCAAGGCGTGGTGGACATCGACCCCCGCTTCAAGGAGCAGGACAAGCCGCAAGAGCCCGACGCCGATGATCCGCGCTTCAAGCCCTTGCCCTCTGATGCCGATTGATTTCGTGGCCAGAGCCGAACTCTCCACTCTGACCTTCACATCCAGTCAACCTCATCATGACCTCTGCAGCCGTTTCTAACCTGTTGCGCGATGCACGTCGCATCGTTGTCAAAGTCGGCTCCAGCTTGGTGACGAACGAAGGGCGCGGCCTGGACGAGGACGCCATTGGCGAATGGTGTCGCCAGATGGCGCTGCTCAGCGCCCAGGGCAAAGAGGTGGTCATGGTCTCTAGTGGCGCGATCGCCGAGGGCATGAAACGCCTGGGCTGGACCACCCGCCCCAGCGAGGTGCCGGCCTTGCAGGCTGCCGCTGCCGTGGGCCAGATGGGCCTGGCGCAGATGTACGAAACCAAACTGCGCGAAAACGGTATGGGCAGCGCCCAAGTCTTGCTCACGCATGCCGACCTGGCTGACCGTGAGCGTTACCTCAACGCCCGCTCGACCTTGCTCACCTTGCTGCAGCATCGCGTAATGCCTGTGATCAATGAAAACGACACCGTCGTCAACGACGAGATCAAGTTTGGCGACAACGACACCTTGGGTGCCTTGGTAGCCAACTTGATCGAAGCCGATTTGCTGGTGATTCTGACCGATCAAAAAGGCCTGTACACCGCCGACCCTCGCAAAGACCCTTCGGCCAGTTTTGTGCACGAAGCACGCGCCGGAGACCCGGCGCTGGAAGCCATGGCAGGCGGTGCTGGGTCGAGTATCGGCAAGGGCGGCATGATCACCAAGATCCTGGCGGCCAAAAGGGCTGCGGGATCCGGCGCATCGACCGTGATCGCCTGGGGGCGTGAGCCCGATGCCTTGCTGCGTCTGAGCCAGGGCGACAACATGGGCACCTTGCTGGTGGCACAGACGGCCAAACAGCAAGCCCGCAAACAATGGATGGCGGATCACCTGCAGCTGCGCGGATCGGTCACAGTGGATGCGGGCGCAGCCCACAAGGTGCTGACCGAAGGCAAGAGTCTGTTGCCCATTGGCATGACGGGCGTGTCGGGTGATTTTTCACGCGGTGACGTGATCGCGATTCGGGATACGCAGGGCGTCGAAATTGCGCGAGGTTTGGCCAACTACGCCAGTGCTGAAGCACGTTTGCTGTGTCGCAAGCCATCGCACGAATACCAAGCATTGCTCGGCTATACCGCCGAGCCGGAAATGGTCCACCGCGACAACCTGATCTTGAGCTGAGCCCTTGAGTTGCCCAAAAGCCCACTTGAAGAGGGCTTTGGGGTGTTGGTTGGGCGTTGATTAACCTTGTGGGTTGGGATCAAAGCTGGCACCGGGTGGCAACTCCATGTGCGGAGGGGCTTGCATCTCCATGGGGCCTGAATCCTGTTCGGAGACATCACGCGGTCCACGGTTACCACCTCGCAGATAGCGGTTTTGCCGTTCTTGTCGGGGCAGGAAGCGGGCCAGTTCAGTCAGCGCCATTTCGTAAACACCGCGCTTGAATTCCACCACCACATCCAGCGGCACCCAATAGTCGTTCCAGCGCCAGGCGTCAAACTCGGGGTGGTCGGTGGCGCGCAGGTTCAGGTGGTGGTCATGTGTGACCAATTGCAGCAGGTACCAAATCTGTTTTTGGCCCTTGTAAAACCCGCGGGCATCCCTGCGGATGAAGCGGTCTGGCACCTCATAGCGCAACCAGTCACGGGTTCGGGCCACGATGCGCACATGCTCCGGCTGGAGCCCCACCTCTTCGTGCAGTTCGCGGAACATGGCCTGCTCAGGACTTTCACCCCGGTCAATGCCACCCTGCGGAAACTGCCAGCTGTGGGTACGTATGCGCTTGCCCCAGAAAACCTGGTTTCTCTGGTTGAGCAGAATGATGCCGACGTTCGGCCTAAAGCCTTCACGGTCAAGCATAATCAACCTCAAATTTTTAAATTGTGTCCATTATGCACGCCGCACCAGCGCTTGCTCTTGGATGTTTCCCTGATGTCCTTGTCTATTTAGCCTGCCGCGATGAAAGCCTCCCAGTTCCTCATTTCCACCCTGAAAGAAGCCCCTGCTGACGCAGAAGTGGTCAGCCACAAGCTGATGACCCGCGCTGGCATGATCAAGAAGCTGGGTGCAGGCATCTACAACTACATGCCCATGGGCTTGCGCGTGATCCGCAAGGTCGAAGCCATCGTGCGCGAAGAAATGAACCGCGCAGGGGCCATCGAGATGACCATGCCCGTGGTGCAACCGGCCGAGCTTTGGCAGGAAACGGGTCGCTTTGAGAAGATGGGCCCCGAATTGCTGCGCATCCAGGACCGCCATGGTCGTGATTTCGTGATTCAGCCCACCAGCGAAGAGGTGGTGACCGACGTGGTGCGCCAGGAAGTGCGCAGCTACAAGCAGTTGCCCAAAAACTTCTACCAGATCCAGACCAAATTCCGCGACGAGCGCCGCCCCCGCTTTGGCCTGATGCGCGGCCGCGAGTTCATCATGAAAGATGCCTACAGCTTTGACCGCGACATGGTGAGCGCCAAGGCCAGCTACCAGGTCATGGCCGGGGCCTACCGCAAGATTTTTGACCGCTTTGGCTTGACCTACCGTGCTGTGGCGGCTGACAGCGGGGCCATTGGCGGCGATTTGAGCGAAGAGTTCCAGGTGATCGCCGCCACCGGCGAAGACGCCATCGTGTACTGCCCCAACAGCAGCTATGCCGCCAACATCGAAAAAGCCGAAGCCTTGGCTCCCAGCCAGCCACGCGGCGCGGCGGCGCAAGCGCTGACCAAGACCCCCACCCCAGGCAAGAGCACCTGCGAAGATGTGGCCGCTTTGCTGAACGTGCCCCTGTCCACCACGGTCAAGTCGCTGGTGCTGGCCACCGACACCTTGAATGAGCAGGGCGAGATCGTCAAATCGCAAGTTTGGCTCTTGCTGCTGCGCGGCGACCACGACATGAACGAAGTCAAGGTCGGCAAGCTGCCCGGCATGGAAGGTGGCTTCCGCTTTGCCACGCTGAGCGAAATCGAAGAGCACTTTGGCTGCAAGCCGGGTTACCTGGGACCGCTGAACCTGAAAAAGCCCGTGCACCTGGTGGCCGACCGCGACGTGGCCGTGATGGCCAACTGGATCTGCGGCGCCAACGAAGAAGACTTCCACATCACCGGCGTCAACTGGGGCCGCGACCTGCCCGAGCCTGCGCTGGTGGCTGACATCCGCAACGTGGTCGCGGGTGACAAGTCGCCCGACGGTCAAGGTGAGCTGGCCATTGAGCGCGGCATCGAGGTTGGCCATGTGTTCTACCTCGGCACCAAATACTCCCAGGCCATGAACGCCACCTTCCTGGACGAAAACGGCAAGCCGCAGTTTCTGGAGATGGGCTGCTACGGCATTGGCGTGACGCGTCTGCCCGCTGCCGCCATCGAGCAAAACCACGACGAACGCGGCATCATCTGGCCCGACGCGATTGCACCCTTTACCGTGGTGGTTTGCCCCATCGGCATGGACCGCAGCGAAGCTGTCAAGGCCGAGGCTGAGCGCATTTATGCCGCCTTGTTGGCCGACGGGGTCGATGTGATTCTGGACGACCGAGGCGAGCGCCCTGGCGCCATGTTTGCCGACTGGGAATTGATCGGTGTGCCACACCGCATCACGATTGGCGACAAGGGATTGAAAGACGGTCTGGTCGAGTACCAACACCGCCGCGATGCCGAATCCAGCAAAGTGGCTGTGGCCGACATCCTGGGCCACCTCAAGGGGCGTTTAGCCCCCTGAGCCGCACACCCAGGCCTATGACGCGCCCGGTCTTGCCCAGCCGCCGGGCTTGTTTGTTCAGTCTGTGCGGGACCTTGTTGCCCTTGGATCTGGCCCACGCCGGACGGCAAATCGAAGAGCCCCTGTCGCATGCCGTGCGTTCTGCCCTGAGCGCGGCGGTTGCGGCGGCGGCGCCCCCTGAGCCCCTGTTGCCCACCGCCGAAGACCAGCAGGCCTATGCGCAATGGCAAGCGGCCAGCAGCCAGCGGCTGGCACGCTACAAAAAACACCCCACCGAGCGGCAAGAATTCTTGCAAACCGTGTGGTACGAAGCCCGCCGCGCAGGCTTGCCGCTGTCGCTGGTGTTGGGGGTGGTGCAGGTCGAAAGCGCGTTTCGCAAATACGCCATTTCCAGCGCCGGGGCACGCGGCTACATGCAGGTCATGCCCTTTTGGGTGCGCCTGATCGGCGACGCCGACGACAGCCGCTTGTTCCACATGCAGACCAACCTGCGCTTTGGCTGCGTCATCCTGCGCCATTACCTGGACCGGGAACGCGGTGACACCTTCATGGCGCTGGGCCGTTACAACGGTTCACGCGGACAGAGCGCATATCCGCAGGCTGTTCAATCAGCGCAGCGCGGGTGGTTCCAATCGGTGGATTGAGCCGGGACCGACAACAAAAAAGCCACCCCAGGGGGTGGCTGTTGAAGGGAAGGTCGGTTGACCCTGGCCGATCAAGCTTTGCCGTTGATGACTTGTTGCAACTCGCCCGATTCGTACATTTCCATCATGATGTCCGAGCCGCCGATGAACTCGCCCTTGACGTAAAGCTGAGGGATGGTGGGCCAGTTGCTGTATTCCTTGATGCCTTGACGTATTTCGGCATCGTCCAGAACGTTCACAGTTTTGACCGTCTTGGGGTCCACGCCCACGGCTTTGAGGATCTGGATGGCACGGCCCGAAAAACCGCACATGGGGAAGCTGGCGCTGCCCTTCATGAACAAGGTGATGTCGTTGCCTTTGACGAGTTCGTCGATGCGTTGCTGGGTGTCGCTCATGGTCAGTTCTCCAAATGGGGCCGATGTCGAATGATATGAATTATGTCTCTGATTGAAAGTCTGCCATTTTCACAGGGATGTTGCTGTCACTTCGGCACGGCCGCGCCGGTGCAGCGCTCGATGCCGCCCAGATCGCGGCGGGACTGCACCTGTACAAATCCGGCTGCGCGCAGCAAGGCCTTCACCGGGGCAGACTGGTCCCAGCCGTGTTCCAGCAGCAGCCATCCGCCGGGGGCCAATCGGCTGGGGGCCTGGGCGATGATTTGGCGGATGTCATGGAGGCCATCGGCACCACTCGTGAGTGCGCTCAGGGGCTCATGGGTCAGGGCGGACAAGTGCGGGTCGCCTTCGGCCACATAGGGCGGGTTGGAGACGATCAGTTCAAATGGTCCTTGTACCTTGTCCATCCAGTGGCTGATCACACACTTCACAGGCAAATTCAGGCGCTGTGCATTGTGGTTGGCCACGGCCAGGGCGTCAGCACTGGCGTCCACGGCGGTCACCTGGGCGGCAGGGCGTTGGTGCTGCAGGGCCAGGGCCACAGCCCCGCTGCCGGTGCCCAGGTCCAGTACGTGGGCGGTTTGGCCCGCAGGCAGCAACTCCAGCGCCCATTCAACCAGGATTTCCGTGTCGGGGCGCGGGTCCAGCACACGGGCATCCACGTGCAGGGTGAGGCCAAAAAAGTCCTTGTACCCGGTGATGTAGGCCACAGGCTCGCCTTGCAGGCGGCGCTGCAGAGCTTGGTCCCAGGTGCGTTGTTGGGCCTCGGTCAACAGATCCGTATCGTGGGCCAGCAGCCAAGCGCGGTCGTGCAGCGGTCGCGCCAGGGCGTGCAGCAACAGAATTTGCGCATCCACGCGTGCCAGGCCTTGTCTCAGGGCCAGTTGCATGCATTGGGCCACGCTGGAGGGTGCGTTCAGGTCCATCACGCAGCCGCCCCGATTTCCAGTGCCGCCAGTTGCTCTGCGGCTTCATAAGCCTGCAGCGCATCGACCACGTCCTTCAAGTCGCCTTCCATGATGGTGAGCAGCTTGTACAACGTCAGGTTGATGCGGTGGTCGGTCAGGCGCCCTTGCGGGAAGTTGTAGGTGCGGATGCGGTCGGATCGGTCGCCGCTGCCGATCAGGCTTTTGCGTTCGGCGGCGTCTTTGGCGGCGCGTTCGGCGCGGTCTTTTTCCTGGATGCGGGCCGTCAACACCTTCAGCGCTTGTGCTTTGTTGCTGTGTTGGCTGCGTCCGTCCTGGCATTCGGCGACGATGCCGGTGGGCAAGTGGGTGATGCGCACCGCCGAATCGGTCTTGTTGATGTGCTGCCCACCCGCACCGCTGGCGCGGAAGGTGTCGATGCGCAAGTCGGCGGGGTTGATCTTGATGGCCTCGGCTTCGTCGGGCTCGGCCAGCACCGCCACGGTGCAGGCGCTGGTGTGGATGCGGCCTTGCGTTTCGGTGGCGGGCACGCGCTGCACCCGGTGGCCGCCCGACTCGAACTTGAGTGCGCCGTAAACCTGCTCGCCTTCGATGCGCACCACGACTTCTTTGTACCCGCCCAGCTCGCTCACCGATTCGGACACGATCTCGCACCGCCAGCCCTGACTTTCGGCAAAGCGGGTGTACATGCGCAGCAGGTCCCCTGCAAACAGTGCCGACTCGTCACCTCCGGTGCCCGCGCGGATTTCCACAAAAGCGGGGCGGGCGTCGTCGGGGTCTTTGGGCAGCAGCATGCGCTGAAGCTCGGCTTCCAGGCTTTGCAGCTCGGCGCTGGCGCTGGCCGCTTCTTCTTCGGCCATCTCGCGCATGTCCTCGTCGGCCAGCAGGACTTGGGCACTGGCCAAGTCGGCAGTGCGCTGCTGAAAGCGGGCAAAGCGCGAGGCCACCGCGCTGACTTCGGCGTGTTCCCGCGAGAGCTGCAGGAACTGCGTCATGTCGGCCATGATGTCCTCGCGTGACAGCAAAAAGTCCAGCTCGATCAAGCGCTGGGCGTAGCGTTCGAGTTGTTGGATGAGGAAGGGTTTCATGCGAGCGGGAACGGTATGGAGCTTTGATCCCAGCGCTTGCCCCATGACGGTGAAGAGGCTGCACGCTGCGGACCCGGACAATGTGTCGGCGCTGAAGCGCCGTCCTGCCAAGTCAGCCGCTAACGCTCTTTGCGCAAGAAGACGCGTTGCACGGTTTGCATGGTTTGCTCGCGGTGCTCGGGGTCGGCCCCACGCAATTCGGCAAGGGCACCGTGCAACATTTTCTGAGTCAGGCCTTTGGACAGGGCCTCCATCACGGCGATCGGGTCATCACCCCGTGCCAGCAGTTTGCGGGCACGTGCCATTTCAGCATCGCGCCAAGCGTCGGCTTGATTTTGCAATTGTTGTATCAGGGGCACGGTGCCGCGCTGGCCCATCCAATGCATGAAACTTTGCACACCCGCATCGATGATGACTTCGGCTTCAGCCACGGCCGCTTGCCGGTGCGCCTGACCTGCCTGCACCACGCTGGCCAGGTCGTCCACGGTGTACAGATAAACGTCTTCCAGCGCCTTGACTTCGGGTTCGATGTCACGGGGTACTGCCAGATCAACCATGAACATGGGGCGGTATTTGCGTTTTTTGAGGGCGCGCTCCACCGCTCCCAAACCGATCAGGGGCAGGGTGCTGGCGGTACAACTGATGACCGCGTCGAATTCGTGCAGGCGCTCAGGCAGATCGGCCAGGGGCATGACCCCAGCTCTGAAACGATGGGCCAGCAACTCGGCGCGGTCCAGGCTGCGGTTGGCAATCACCATGCTTTTGGGCTGCTTGGCCGCAAAGTGGGTAGCCACCAACTCGTTCATTTCACCCGCACCGACAAACAGAATGCGAATGTCTTTGATGTCTTCGAACAGCTGGCTGGCCAGTCGGACTGAGGCAGCGGCCATGCTGATGGAGTGGGCCCCGATTTCGGTGGAGCTGCGAACCTCTTTGGCGACCGCAAAGCTGCGCTGAAACAATTGGTTGAGGGTGCTGCCCAAGGCTCCGGCTTGCTCGGCAGCGCGCACGGCATCCTTGAGTTGACCCAGAATCTGTGCTTCTCCAAGTACCATGGAGTCCAGTCCGCTGGCCACGCGAAACGCATGGCGGGCGGCTTCGTTGCCTTCGAGCAAATAGGTGTGGGCGTGCAGTTCGGATGCGCTGACACCACCGGTTTGGGCCAGCCAGCGCAAGGTGTCGTTGGTGGCGGCTTGGTCGGCAGCGCAATAAATTTCGGTGCGGTTACAGGTCGACAAGATGGCCGCTTCAGGCTCTTGCGCAATGCGATGGGCCAAATCGCGGCGCAGACCTTGCAGGGTGGGAACGAGTTTGTCCACGGCGAACGCAAACCGACCGCGCAGATCCAGCGGTGCAGTGGTGTGGTTCAAACCCAAGGTCCATACAGCCATGAGGGGCATTATAGGCATGACCTGTCAACTTTGCTTGACACAATGGTGGTGAGGAAAGTGGAAGTGGTTTTGCATGCACAATTTATGGCTCCGCAACCCTTTGTGGGCAGTCCGGACCACTCGGAGCTAGACTTCATGACGTTTTGGCAATTGGTGTTGCACCTTTTCAATTTCGCCCTGCCTGCTTTGGCCATGGCCTTGTTCATGCCTTGGGCTGGGCGCTGGGTCATCGGGGAAGGACGGGCCAGTTTGCGCCGCCGAATGGTGGTGCACTTGTTGTGCGGACTGGCGGTGCTGGTGGGTGGGTTGTGGCTGCACGGTCAGGACGGCAAGATGAGCACCTACATTGCCCTGGTGCTGGTGGCGGCTAAGGCCGAGTGGCTGATGCAACGGGCATGGGTTACCAAGTAATTCCTGCTGGGCAAGACAGCCCTGGCTTTAACTGGGGCTGAAAAGGTCTACCCGGTCGGTGATGATGCCGTCTGTGCCCAGAGCCAGCAGGTGCTGGGCGGCCCACTCGTCATTGACGGTGTAGCTCAGACATTTCATGCCTGCGCCGTGCACGCGGGCCACGGTGGCTGCGTCCCACAGCGCGTAGTTGGCCACCACGGCCACGCAGTCCAGGGCTGAGGCCTTTTCAAACCAGCCGTCCCAAAGCGTGTCGACAAGCAATCCGCGTGGCAGTTCGGGGGCTGTTTGCTGAGCTGCGGCCAGTGCCTCGGGTTTGAAAGAGGTCAAGAGCGGCGGCACGGCAGCGCCTGTCCACAGACGGGCGGCGAGACGGGCGACGGCCTCTCCAGTGGCGGCCTCGGTGCCTGGGGTGGGTTTAATTTCGATGTTCAGCAGGTGGCCATTGGCGTGACAAAACCGTGCCAAAGTTTCGAGCGTGGGCAGGGTTTCGCCCGCGTAGGTGCGTGAATGCCAGCTGCCCGCGTCCAATTGCGACAGTGCATGCCAAGGCAGATCGCCGCCGATGCCTTGACCATTGGTGGTGCGTTCCAGTGTGGCGTCGTGCATCAAGAACACCACGCCATCGGCGCTGAGTTTGGCATCGCACTCGAACATGCGGTAACCATGCTCGGCACCCAGCCGGAAGGCGGCCAAGGTGTTCTCCGGGGCCAGTTTGCCAGCGCCCCGGTGTGCGATCCAGCGAGGGTAGGGCCAAGTGAAGGGGGTATTCATGCTGTGGTGATGCGTTGGCCCGTTTGAGCGTCAAACCAATGCAGTTTGTCGGTGCGGGGGGTAATGTAAAACGACTCACCAGCCGAGGGGGCGGGCAGCGTGGCGTCTAGGCGCAAGGTCAGGCTTTCCGAGCCCAAACGAGCGTGCACCAGCCGCTCGGCCCCGAGCAACTCGACGGTCTCCACCTGCAAAGGCCAACCGCGGGGCGTGATGTCCATGTGCTCAGGGCGAATCCCCAGGATGCGACCAGCGGCCGTGTCGGGGGCTTGTTTCAACAAGTTCATCGGGGGCGAGCCGATAAAGCTGGCCACAAAAGTACTGGCGGGGCGGTTGTAGACCTCCTCAGGTGTACCAAACTGTTCCATGTGGCCGCCGTTCATCACGATCATGCGCTGGGCCAGGGTCATGGCTTCCACCTGGTCGTGCGTGACAAACAGGCTGGTGATGCCCAATTCGCGGTGCAGTTTTTGAATCTCGAGCCGGGTCTGGGCGCGCAGCTTGGCGTCCAGATTCGACAGCGGCTCGTCAAACAAAAACACTTGCGGCTGACGCACGATGGCGCGGCCCATGGCCACACGCTGGCGTTGCCCGCCAGACAATTCGCGCGGCTTGCGCTGGAGCAGATGGCTCAATTCGAGGATGCCAGCGGCCTTGTCGACACGGGCTTTGATCTCCGCCACCGGCACCTTTGCGATTTTCAGGCCGTAGGCCATGTTGTCGAACACGCTCATGTGCGGGTACAGCGCGTAGTTCTGGAACACCATGGCGATGTCGCGCTCGGCGGGCTCCAGGTCGTTGACGACCCGTTCACCAATCGAGATGGTGCCGCCCGAGATGTCTTCGAGACCCGCCACCATGCGCAGCAGGGTGGATTTGCCGCAGCCCGAGGGGCCGACGATGACGACAAATTCACCGTGTGAGATCTCGGCGCTCAGGTCGTGGATGACGGTGTTGGCTTTGTCGCCTGCACCGTAAGTTTTGAGGATGTGGGAAAGGGTGATGGAAGCCATATGTTTTTTGATCAGACGAGGACAGAGCAACGCTTCGCATGCGTCTGTCCCCGGATAAATTATTTCTCCGTATCAACCAGGCCCTTGACGAACCATTTTTGCATCAAGATAACGACCAGCGCCGGGGGCAACATGGCCAAAATGGCGGTGGCCATCACCACGTTCCATTCGGTGTAAGCCTCACCCGCGATCAGGCGCTTGATGCCCATGACCACCGGGTACATGTCTTCGTTGGTGGTTACCAATAGCGGCCACAGGTATTGGTTCCAGCCATAGATGAACTGGATCACGAACAGGGCGGCGATCGAGGTGCGAGTCAGCGGCAGCAAGATGTCGATGAAAAAGCGCATCGGCCCCGCGCCGTCCATGCGGGCGGCCTCCACCAGCTCGTCAGGCACGGTCAAGAAGAATTGCCGGAACAAAAAAGTGGCCGTGGCCGAAGCGATCAGCGGCACCGTCAAGCCTGCGTAGCTGTTGAGCATGCCCAGATTGGCCACCACTTCATAGGTGGGACCGATGCGCACTTCGACCGGCAGCATCAGCGTGACAAAAATCATCCAGAACACCAGGTTGCGTAACGGGAAGCGGAAATACACGATGGCAAAAGCCGACAACAAAGAGATGATGATCTTGCCAATGGCAATCACCAGCGCGCTGATCAGGCTGACCCACATCATGGGCGCTGCCGCCGGGATGCGGCTACCGGCAGTGGTTTCGCCGCCGAACAGGGCTGTTTTGTAAGTTTCTAAAGCATGGCTGCCGGGCCACATGGACATGGGCACCGATTGGGCGATCTCGGCGGCGCTTTGGGTCGAGGCCACAAAGGTCAGGTACAGCGGGAAGGCCACGATCACCACCCCCAGGATCAGCACCAGGTGGGACAGGACCGTGAGGCCGGGGCGTTTTTCAATCATGAGCGGGCTCAGTACTGGACTTTTTTCTCGACAAAGCGGAACTGCACCACCGTCAGGGCCACCACGATCAGCATCAAGATCACCGACTGCGCGGCCGAGCCCCCCATGTCCAACGCCTTGAAGCCGTCGTAATAAACCTTGTAGACCAGGATGGCGGTGTCCTTGCCGGGTCCGCCTTGGGTGGTGGCGTCAACGATGCCGAAAGTGTCGAAAAAGGCGTACACCACATTGATCACCAGCAAAAAGAAGGTGGTGGGCGACAAGAGTGGGAACACAATGGTACAAAACCGGTGCCAAGGACTGGCACCATCGATGGCGGCCGCCTCCAAAAGCGATTTGGGGATGGACTGCAATCCGGCTAAAAAGAACAAGAAGTTGTAGGAAATCTGCTTCCACACGGCAGCCACCACGATCAACGTCATGGCATGGCCCGAATCGAGCAGGTGGTTCCACTCGATGCCCACTGAGCGCAGGTAAAAAGCGATCACGCCCATGGGTGAGGCAAACATGAACAGCCACAGCACGCCCGCCACTACCGGGGCCACGGCATAAGGCCAGATCAGCAAGGTTTTATAGATGGCCGCGCCCTTGAGCACCCGGTCGGCCATGACGGCCAACACCAGCGAAATGCTCAGGCCGAAAAAAGCCACCAGCACAGAAAACAATGCCGTGGTCTTGAAGGATTCGATGTAAGTGCTGTCGGCAAACAGGCGCTGGAAGTTCTCCATGCCGACAAATTCGGTGCTGGTGCCAAAAGCGTCTTGTGTCAGCACACTTTGGTACAGCGCTTGTCCAGCGGGCCAAAAAAAGAAGATCAGAACGATGGCCATTTGCGGTGCCACCAGCAACCAGGGCAACCAGCGGGACTGAAAGCGAACGCGTTTTTCCATGGGGAAGAGTTTAGGCGAGCCACAAAAGCTCAAAAAGCAGGGGCGCGTGGCCCCCGCCTTCAGGAAAACACCCGAACATCTGGCTCGGGTTCAAAGCTCACTTGTTGGCTTTCTCGAAGCGCTCCAATTGCTCGTTGCCCCGCTTGACCGCGGCATCCAGCGCTTCTTTAGGGCCTTTTTTACCGGCCCAGACCTGTTCGAGCTCTTCATCGTTGATGGTGCGAATTTGCACGAAGTTACCCAAGCGGATACCGCGTGATTTTTCGGTGGTCTTGCGGATCATTTGATCCACGGAGACGTCCGTGCCCGGGTTTTGCTTGTAGAAACCACTCTTTTCTGTTAAGTCGAAAGAAGCAGGTGTCAAGGGCAGGTAGCCGGTCCGCTGGTGGCTTCGGGCATCGACTTCGGGCTTAGACAAGTGGGCGAAGAACTGGGCCACGCCCTTGTACTCATCAGCCTTCTTGCCCGACATCACCCACAGACTGGCGCCGCCAATCACGGTGTTTTGCGGCGCGCCGGTCACATCGGGGTAGTAAGGCAAGGTGCTGATGCCGCTGGCGAACTTGGCATTGCGCTTGATGTTGCCGTAAAGCGCAGACGAGCCGGTGGTCATGGCGCATTCGCCCGATACAAAGGTTGCGTCAGCAGCGTTGCCCCGGCCCTTGTAAACAAACAAGCCGGTTTTGGACATGTTGGCCAGGTTTTCGATGTGGCGCACATGCAAGGGGCTGTTGAAGGTCAGTCGTGCATCCATGCCGCGCATGCCGTTGCCTTTGGAGGCAAATTCGGTGTTGTGCCATGCCGAGAAGCTCTCAAGCTGTGTCCAGCTCACCCAGCTGGTGGTGAAAGGGCACTTATGGCCTGAGGCTTTGAGTTTGCCAGCAGCCAACGCCACTTCGGGCCAGGTTTTTGGTGGTTTTTCAGGGTCCAGGCCAGCGGCCTTGAAGGCGTCTTTGTTGTAATGAAAGACCGTGGTGGAGCTGTTGAACGGAAAGCTCAACATCTGGCCGCTGGGGGCGGTGTAGTAACCCGCCACAGCCTGCACATAGCTTTTGGGGTCAAATTTGACGCCAGCATCCGCCATCACCTTGCCCACGGGCACGATGGCCCCCTTGCTGGCCATCATGGTCGCGGTGCCAACTTCAAACACCTGCAGGATGTGCGGGGCGTTGCCGGCCCTGAAAGCGGCGATGGCCGCCGTCATGGATTCGTCATAACTGCCCTTGAAGGTGGGCACGATCTTGTACTGGGTCTGGCTGGCGTTGAAGTCTTTGGCGTGGTCGTTGACCCATTCACCCAGAGCGCCACCCATGGAGTGCCACCATTGAATCTCGGTTTGTGCTTGGGCGGACAAGCTGGCCAAGCCCAGGGCGAGGGCGGTGAGGGAGAGTTTGAGTTTCATGGCGGCTCCTGAAGGGGTAGAACAAGAAAGAATCAACCGATGGATTTTCCGAGACTGCGGAAAACGGCCCCTAATTGGGTTTGATTCAAATGTCATGATGATTAAAACAATGTGAAACATCCATGACAACCCGGACTTTCCATGAGTCCAGACCTCAGTTTGGCTGGTGCCCCCACCCCCTGCGCGTGATTGTTGCACTGCGGTAACATTCACCTTCAGCCGGGTTGACACTTGTTTCGGGTCTGGCTGACAGCGTCTTGAGCGACGCCCTTGACTGCGCCTACCCTATGAATGCACCCACCACGCTCCAACATTTGATGCAAGCCGACGCCGATGCGCCGCGCCTGCGCGAGATCCCCTACAACTACACCAGCTTTTCGGATCGCGAAATCGTGGTGCGCTTGCTGGGTGAGTCGGCTTGGGACTTGCTGGACCAGTTGCGCCAAGAGCGTGGAACGGGCCGTTCGGCCCGCATGCTGTACGAAGTGCTGGGCGACATCTGGGTGGTTGAGCGCAACCCTTATTTGCAAGACGACCTGCTGGACAACCCGGCCCGCCGAAAGCTGCTGGTGGAAGCTTTGCACCACCGATTGGGTGAAGTGCAAAAGCGCCGCACCCCGAGCTTGGATGCCGCCCGCGACGCCTTGGTGGGGTCTTTGCTGGCGCTGGCCACGCAGGCCGTGACCCAATTCAATGAACGCTTCACCCGCATGGCCAAGCTGCGCGGTCAGGTGCAAAAGACCCTAGGCCGCCTCACTGCCAAAGACAACATCAAGTTCGATGGCCTCTCGCGCGTGAGCCATGTGACCGACGCAACCGACTGGCGCGTCGAGTACCCCTTTGTGGTTTTGACGCCAGACAGCGAGACCGAAATGGCTGGGCTCGTCAAGGGTTGTATCGACTTGGGCCTGACCATCGTGCCCCGCGGCGGCGGCACGGGCTACACCGGCGGCGCGATTCCCCTGACCTGGAAGAGCGCGGTCATCAACACCGAAAAGCTCGAGGCCATGACCGAGGTCGAAATGGTCGACCTGCCCGGTATCGCGCACAAGATCCCGACCATCTACACCGAAGCCGGTGTGGTGACCCAGCGCGTGGCCGATGCGGCCGAGCGTGGCGGTTTTGTGTTTGCGGTGGACCCAACCTCTGCCGAAGCCAGCTGCGTGGGCGGCAACATCGCCATGAACGCGGGCGGCAAAAAAGCCGTGCTGTGGGGCACGGCCCTCGACAACCTGGCCAGCTGGCGCATGGTCACGCCCGACGCCGAATGGCTCGATGTTGTGCGCATGGACCACAACATGGGCAAGATCCACGATGCCGATGTGGCCACCTTTGAGCTGCGCTATTACAAGGCCGACGGCAAGACCCCGATCCGCACCGAAACCCTGGTCATTCCCGGCAAGACTTTCCGCAAGGAGGGTTTGGGCAAGGACGTGACCGACAAGTTCCTCTCTGGCTTGCCCGGCGTGCAAAAAGAAGGCTGCGACGGCCTGATCACCAGCGCCCGCTGGGTGGTGCACCGCATGCCCACGCACACCCGCACCGTGTGCATGGAGTTTTTTGGCCACGCCCGCGAGGCGGTGCCCAGCATCGTCGAGATCAAAGATTTCATGTTTGCCGAGCAAAAGCGCACCGGCACCGTGATGGCGGGTCTGGAGCATCTGGACGACCGTTATTTGCGCGCCGTGGGTTACTCTACCAAGAGCAAGCGCGGTGGTTTCCCCAAGATGGTCCTGATCGGTGACATCGCCGGTGACAACGCCGATGACGTGGCCAAAGCCACGTCCGAGATCGTGCGCATTGCCAACTCGCGCAGTGGTGAAGGCTTCATTGCCATCAGTCCCGAGGCACGCAAGAAATTCTGGCTCGATCGTAAAAAGACCGCCGCCATTTCGCGTCACACCAATGCCTTCAAGGTCAACGAAGACGTGGTGATCCCGCTGCCGCGCATGGCCGAGTACACCGATGGCATCGAGCGCATCAACATTGAGTTGAGCTTGCGCAACAAGCTCAAGCTGTGCCGCGAAATCGAAGCCTTTCTGGAAAGGGGCAATCTGCCCTTGGGCAAGCAAGACGACGCCAACGAAATCGCCTCGGCCGAGCTGCTCGAAGACCGTGTGGCGCAAGCCTTGGCGGTGGTGCGCGAGGTGCAGACGCAGTGGCAAGGCTGGCTGACCGATGTGGACACCTTGTTCCCTCAGCTGCAAGAGCAAACTTTGCGCGCCAGCTGGAAAACGCAAATCCGTCCCGCTTTCCAGAACATCTTCTCGGGCTCGGCCTTTTTGCCGATCCTGAACGAGGTCACAGCCATTCACCAGCGCGTGCTCAAAGGCCGCGTGTGGGTGGCGCTGCACATGCATGCGGGTGACGGCAATGTGCACACCAACATCCCTGTGAACAGCGACAACTACGAGATGCTGCAAACCGCGCACGAAGCGGTGGCCCGCATCATGGTGCTGGCGCGCAGCCTGGACGGCGTGATCTCGGGCGAGCACGGCATTGGCATCACCAAGCTGGAGTTTTTGACCGACGCCGAGTTGGCCAATTTCACCGCCTACAAAGCCAAAGTGGACCCGCAAGGTCGTTTCAACAAGGGTAAGTTGCTGCGCGGTGCAGCTCTGGCAGGTTTGGGCGACGATGTGCATGCCGCCGACCTGACCCACGCCTACACCCCCAGCTTTGGCCTGATGGGCCATGAATCGCTGATCATGCAGCAGTCGGACATTGGCGAGATCGCTGCCAGCGTGAAAGACTGCCTGCGCTGCGGCAAGTGCAAGCCAGTGTGTGCCACGCATGTGCCGCGTGCCAATTTGCTTTACAGCCCCCGCAACAAAATTTTGGCTACTTCGCTGTTGGTCGAAGCGTTCTTGTACGAAGAGCAAACCCGTCGGGGCATCTCCATCAAGCACTGGCAAGAGTTTGAAGACGTGGCCGACCACTGCACTGTGTGCCATAAGTGCCTGACACCATGCCCGGTGAACATCGACTTTGGCGATGTGTCGATGAACATGCGCAACCTGCTGCGCAAGATGGGGCAAAAGAGCTTCCGGCCCGGCAACGCCGCCGCCATGTTCATGCTGAACGCCACCAACCCCGAAACCATCAAGTTGGCTCGCATGGCCATGGTGGGCGTGGGCATGAAAGCCCAGCGTTTTGTGGCGGGTTTGCTCAAGGGCGTGGCGCGCAAGCAAACCAGCGCGCCGCCCGCATCGGTGGGTACTGCACCCATCAAAGAGCAGGTGATCCACTTCATCAACAAAAAGATGCCCGGCAACCTGCCCAAGAAAACGGCGCGGGCTTTGCTCGACATTGAAGACAACGATTATGTGCCCATCATCCGCAACCCGAAAGCCACCACGTCTGAATCGGAAGCGGTGTTTTACTTCCCCGGTTGTGGCTCGGAGCGCCTGTTCAGCCAGGTGGGCTTGGCCACTCAGGCCATGCTCTGGCATGTGGGCGTGCAGACGGTGCTGCCACCCGGCTATTTGTGCTGCGGCTACCCGCAAAAAGGCTCGGGCCAGTTCGACAAGGCCGAGAAGATCATCACCGACAACCGCGTGCTGTTCCACCGCGTGGCCAACACGCTCAACTACCTGGACATCAAGACCGTGGTGGTGAGCTGCGGCACTTGTTATGACCAGCTGCAGGGCTATCAGTTCGACAAGATCTTCCCGGGTTGCCGCATCATCGATATCCACGAGTTCTTGCTGGAAAAGGGCATGAAGCTGGACGCGGGCGGGGCTTATCTGTACCACGACCCCTGCCACAGCCCCATGAAGCAGCAAGACCCCATGAAGACCGTCAAGGCCTTGATGGGAGACAAGGTGCTCGAGAGCAAGCGCTGCTGCGGCGAGTCGGGCACGCTGGGCGTGACGCGTCCGGACATCTCGACCCAGGTGCGCTTTCGCAAGGAAGAAGAGCTGCTCAAGGGCGAAGCGGCTCTGCGCAGCAGTGGCGCGCTGGCCCCAGAGGCCAATGTGAAAGTCCTCACGAGCTGCCCCAGCTGCCTGCAAGGCCTGTCGCGCTACGGTGATGACATGAAAAACGGTCTGCTCGAAGCCGACTACATCGTGGTCGAGATGGCCAAACACATCCTGGGCGAAGAATGGATGCCCGAATACGTCAACGCAGCGAATGCGGGTGGCATTGAGCGCGTGCTGGTTTAACCCCCTGAAAGAGCAAGATGGCCGGATTGAAAAAAGACATGCCCACCCCCGAGTCTCTGACCGTGCATGGCCAGACCAAGGTGCTGGAAATCGGTTTTTCCGATGGGGCGCAGTTCCGCATTCCGTTTGAGCTGATGCGCGTTTATTCCCCTTCAGCCGAAGTGCAAGGCCACGGTCCCGGTCAGGAAGTGCTGCAAACCGGTAAGCGCGAGGTCGGCATTGTCGAGATCGAACCTGTGGGCAACTACGCGGTCAAGCCCACGTTTTCGGACGGGCACGAGTCGGGCCTGTTCACCTGGGAGTACCTTTATTTTCTGGGCGACCAGGAAGCCGCGCTCTGGAAGCAGTACGAAGACCGCCTGCAAGCTGCGGGCATGAGTCGCGACGCGCCCATGGTCGAAAAAACCGGCAGCAGCTGCGGTCACAACCACTGAAGCATTCCCATGAGTACCACCCATTTCGGCTTCAAAACCGTCGACGAGCAAGAAAAAGCCCAACATGTGCGCGGGGTGTTTGACTCGGTCGCGTCCAAATACGACGTGATGAATGACCTGATGTCCATGGGGTTGCACCGGGTCTGGAAGGCCTACACCGTGCAGGTGGCCAACCCCAAAGAAGGCGATCAGGTGCTGGACATCGCAGGGGGAACGGGCGATTTGTCGATGGCTTTTGCCAAAAAAGTGGGGGCCACAGGCCGTGTGGTGCACACCGACATCAATGAAGCCATGCTCTCTACAGGGCGCGACCGCCTGTTGGACCACGGCCTGGCGTTGCCCACCTTGGTGTGCGATGCCGAGAAGCTGCCTTTCCCGGACAACCACTTCAACCTGGTCAGCGTGGCGTTTGGCTTACGCAACATGACGCACAAGGATGTTGCGCTCAAAGAGATGTGCCGCGTGCTCAAGCCAGGGGGTAAAGTGCTGGTTTTGGAGTTTTCCAAAGTGGCCAAGCCTCTTGAAAAAGCCTATGACTGGTACAGCTTCAAGATCCTGCCCAATTTGGGCAAACTGGTGGCGGGTGATGCCGACAGCTACCGCTATCTGGCGGAATCCATCCGCATGCACCCCGGACAGGATGAGCTGAAAACCCTTATGAAAAATACCGGATTTGGCCATGTGGATTTTCACAATTTATCGGCCGGGGTGGTAGCCTTGCACATGGGCATCAAATGTTGATGTTCGAAAATTGAATTTCCTGAGTTGGAGACACCATGAACAGCAAATTGATGACACTGATGCTCGCAGGCGTGATGGCCTTGGGCAGCCTGAATGCCGAGGCCTCACGCCGCATGGGCGGTGGCAAATCCGTTGGCCAGCAATCCAATCAGGTCACCAAGCGCGATGCTGCGCCGCAAACACCCGCCGCACCCGCTCAAAACGCGGCGCCTACCAATGCTGCCAAGCCTGCAGCTGCACCCGCAGCAGCTGCACCCAAGAAGCCTTGGGGTGCCATGCTGGGCGGTTTGGCTGCGGGCCTGGGTCTGGCTTGGTTGGCCAGCTCCTTGGGCTTGGGTGAAGCCTTTGGCAACATCTTGATGGCTTTGTTGATTGGCGTTGCTGTGTTGGCTGTCATCGGCATGATCATGCGGGCCCGCCGAGGAGGAGCTGCCCAGACCGGTGGTTTGGCATACCAAGGCGCAGGTGCTTCGGCTGAAAACCCAGCCACTTTCAAGCAGTACAGCCCCAGCAACGTTGGCAACGACGCCTCAGCCCGCCCATGGGAAGGTCAAAATACCCGTTTTGACAGCTCTGCTGCTTCGCAATCAACTGGCTCCATGATCGGTTCGGGCATTGGCTCGGGTCTCAATGGTGCACAAACCTGGGGCATCCCAGCTGGCTTTGACGTGGACAGCTTTGTCACAGCGGCCAAGCGCAATTTCGTGACTTTGCAAGACGCTTGGGACCGTTCAGACATCAGCGCCTTGCGTTCCATGATGACCGATGCCATGGTGGTGGAAATCCGCAACCAACTGTCTGAGCGCGAAGCCCAGTTCCCCGGTCAACCCAACAAGACCGAAGTGGTCATGCTTGACGCCCAGTTGCTGGGCATTGAAGAGCAAGCCGACGCCTACCTGGCCAGCGTCGAGTTCAACGGCATGATCCGCGAAGACGCCGCTTCTGGCCCCAGCCCCTTCCGCGAAGTCTGGAACATGACCAAATCCAAACAAGGCGGTGGCTGGTTG
The DNA here is from genome assembly GCA_027488215.1 of Comamonadaceae bacterium. Classification (GTDB taxonomy): domain Bacteria; phylum Pseudomonadota; class Gammaproteobacteria; order Burkholderiales; family Burkholderiaceae_C; genus Limnohabitans_A. The sequence goes on along the minus strand of JAIYCB010000037.1, from coordinate 56,752 downwards.
GTCGCGGGCGTGCAAGCACTGCAATAAAGCCTGGCTCCGAAGGGGCCTGTGCTTTCGTGAATAATCGGGGACTATGGCAACACAGTCCCCTTTTTCTTGGGCCGTTCAGGCGCTCCCCGACATGCTCCAACGTTTATCGGAACACTTTCAGCCCCCCACTTGGGTGGTAGATGAAACGCTCAATCGTCTGGTACTGTTCCTCAACCATGTCTTGATGAGCGAGCCCGAGGCCATGGCCCGGCTGGCCAGGCAAAAAGGTCAGCGAATTGACCTGGTTTGGCAAGCCATGCAGCTGCAATTGACGCCTACCCCCGCAGGCTTGCTGGAGCGAAGCCAATTTGAGGGTTTTGACCTTCGCCTCACAGTGACCGAAGCCTCGCCCGTTGCGATCGCCACGGCCTTGGCGCGGGGTGACAAACCCAAGGTTCGCATCGAAGGGGACGTTCAATTGGCCGCTGAAGTCAACTGGCTGATTGACCATGTGCGCTGGGATGCCGAAGAGGACTTGGCTCGCTTGGTGGGCGATGCCCCGGCCCACACGCTGGCTCAGGCCGCGCGCCAGGCCTTGAGCGCATTGCGCAGTTTTCAGGCTCAGCGCCCTGGCACCGGGCTGCGCACAGGCAGCGCAGCATGATGCGCTGGGGCCGCTTCGGGCGCGGTACCTTCATTGTTTTCATCGTCTTGCGCTATGGTCTGGACGAGTTGGTGCTGTCCAGTTTTCAAAAACCCTGGATTCGTCTGCTGGCCCGGGTGCTCTCGGTGGGGCGTGACTTGCGCTCACCCCGGGGGGTACGTTTGCGGGAAGCGCTCGAGCGGTTGGGCCCCATTTTTGTGAAATTCGGCCAGGTCTTGTCGACCCGTCGCGACCTGCTGGCACCTGACATCGCCGAAGAATTGGCCAAGCTGCAAGACCGGGTGCCGCCATTCAGTTCGGCCGTTGCGGTGGCCTCGATTGAGCGGGCCTTCCATCGCAAGGTGGACGATATTTTTGAGACCTTCGAGCGTGAACCAGTGGCCAGTGCTTCCATTGCACAAGTGCACTTTGCCACTTTGCGCAATAAGGCCGGCGATGTGCGAGATGTGGCGGTCAAGGTCTTGCGCCCAGGCATGTTGCCCGTCATCGACAAAGACCTGAGCCTGATGCGCATGATGGCCGGTTGGGTGGAGAGTCTGAGCACAGACGGCAAACGCCTGAAACCACGCGAGGTGGTCGCTGAGTTTGACAAATACCTGCACGATGAGCTGGACTTGGTGCGCGAAGCGGCCAATGCCGCCCAACTGCGCCGCAACATGCAAGGCCTCGATTTGGTGCTGATCCCCGAGATGATTTGGGACTTTTGCCATCCCGAGGTCATTGTCATGGAGCGCATGCATGGCGTACCCATCAGCCAGGTCGACCGTTTGCGTGAAGCGGGCGTGGACATTCCCAAGCTGGCCCGTGATGGTGTCACGCTGTTTTTCACACAAGTGTTCCGCGACGGCTTTTTCCATGCCGACATGCATCCCGGCAACATCCAAGTCAGCCTGGCCCCCGAGACCTTTGGCCGCTATATCTCGCTCGACTTCGGCATCGTCGGCACACTGACCGAATACGACAAGGAATACTTAGCGCAAAACTTCACCGCTTTTTTTCGCCGTGACTACAAGCGTGTGGCCGAATTGCACATTGAATCGGGCTGGGTGCCACCCGAGACGCGGGTGGATGAGCTGGAGTCGGCTATTCGTGCTGTTTGCGAGCCTTACTTTGACCGCCCACTCAAGGAAATTTCCCTCGGCATGGTGCTGATGCGCTTGTTTCAGACCTCGCGTCGCTTCCAGGTCGAGATCCAGCCTCAGTTGGTGTTGCTGCAAAAGACCTTGCTCAACATCGAAGGCCTCGGCCGTGACCTGGACCCTGAGTTGGACCTTTGGAGCACGGCAAAGCCTTTTCTTGAAAAGTGGATGCTGGAGCAAATTGGCCCCAAAAAGCTGTGGGAAGAGCTCAAGGCGCAGGCGCCGCATTACGCCAAACTTTTACCGCAGTTGCCGCGCTTGTTGCATGACTATATGCAACAGCCGCGTCAGAACGATGCGCGTCAAATTGAGCAGCTGTTGGCCGAGCAGCGCCGAACCAACAGATTGCTGCAAACCCTGATTTACGCAGGCCTTGGCTTTGTGGTTTCCTTGCTCGTTTTGCAGGTGGGCATGCGCCTGCATATGTTCTATTGATTCCGAATTCTGGAGGGTACGAAGGTGTTGTTGACTTTTGTGATCGCTTACTTGGCTGTGACCATCGCCATTGGTTTGTTGGCCGCGCGCCGGGTCCATGGGGCCAAAGATTACCTGGTGGCGGGCCGAAGTTTGCCGCTGTACATGAACGTGGCCACCGTGTTTGCTACCTGGTTCGGCGCCGAAACCGTGCTCTCTGTATCAGCCACTTTTGCCAAAGATGGCCTCAACGGCATTCCCGGTGACCCTTTCGGTGCCACCGTGTGCCTGGTGCTGGCGGCGCTGTTGTTTGCCAAGTTGTTTTACCGCCTGAACCTGCTGACGATTGGCGACTTCTACAAGGTGCGCTATGGCAAGTCGGTCGAGGTGCTGACGAGCATGGCGATTGTGCTGTCTTATTTGGGCTGGACCTCGGCGCAACTGACGGCGCTGGGTCTGGTCATCCATGTTTTGTCGTCCGGTGCCATTGACCTGAACTATGCCATCATGATGGGCGCGGGCGTGGTGCTGGTTTACACCGTGTTTGGTGGCATGTGGTCGGTGGCCTTCACCGATTTGTTTCAGACCGTGGTGATCGTGGTGGGCCTGATGGCGGTGGCCTTGTTGGTGGGCGGCAACGCCGGTGGGTTTGACAAAGTCATTTCCCAAGCGGCGGCCGACGGCAAGTTCGACATGTTTCCCGCTGACATGGACGCTGCCGCTTGGTGGGCCATGGCGGGCGCGTTCTTTGCATTCGCCTTCGGCTCCATTCCCCAACAAGACGTGTTCCAGCGCATGACCAGCGCCAAGGACGAGAAAACCGCTGTGCGTGGAACCGTGATCGGTGGTCTCATGTATTTCGTCATGGCCTTCATTCCCTTGTACATCGCCTACGCGGCTCTGATCGCTCACCCCGAGCTCAAGGCCTTGTTTGATTCGGAAGACGCCCGCGCCATCCAGCGCATCCTGCCTGACCTGGTGTTGGGCCAGATGCCCATGTGGGCGCAGATCCTGTTCTTTGGCGCATTGCTCTCAGCCATTTTGTCGACCGCCAGTGGTGCTTTACTGGCCCCCACTGCCACCTTCACCGAGAACGTGCTCAAGCCTTTTGTGCCGCACATGAGTGACCGCCAGTTCTTGCTGCTTTTGCGAGTCATTTTGGTCACCTTCACGGCTTGTGCTTTGTTGTTTGCCATGAACAGCACCAGCACCATGTATGAGATGGTGCAAAACGCTTACAACGTGACCCTCACCGGGGCCTTTGTGCCGTTGGTGGCCGGCGCTTTCTGGCGTCGTGCCAACACCCAAGGCGCTTTGTTCTCGGTGGTGTTGGGGGTGGGCACTTGGTTGGTGTTCAATTTCCTGGCGCCTGAAACCATGGTGCCCGCCAACTTGCTGGGTTTGGCCGCTTCCATCTTTGGCATGTTGCTGGGCTCCTTGACCCCCACGGTGATTCCGAACCGAGGTCAGTCCATCGCCAGCGCCTTGGGACATGCTGATAAGGCACCAACAGGTCACTGATTCGAGCCTGTCGCCGCCTCTGGGAACCGGGGCGGCGAGAAGCGTCAAGGCCGTGAATGGCCATGCCAAGCCTATAATTGAAGGTTTTCTTGCACCACCTTCAGAGGCTCTCACATGCCGATTTACGCCTACAAATGCGACGCCTGCGGCCATGCCAAGGATGTTCTGCAAAAAATGAGTGACACGCCGCTGACCGATTGCCCTGCTTGCGGCGCGCCCAAATTCAACAAACAACTGACGGCCCCGGGTTTCCAACTGAAAGGCACGGGGTGGTATGCCACCGACTTCAAGGGCGGTGGTAATGCTGCTGCCCCTGCTGCTGCAGGCACTGCGGCAGATGCCGTGGCAACGCCTGCACCCTCGGCCGGAAACGACGCGTCAGCGCCTACCGCAACAACCTCAGCCAGTGCCGGGTCCTGTGCGGCTTCTTGCGCTTGCCATTGATTTTTTGAGCCCTGACATCACCGATTGCCACACGCCATGAAACAACGCAGCCTTAAACAGTACTTCATCACCGGCTTGTTGGTGTGGCTGCCCATGGGCATCACGGTGTGGGTGATCATGTGGTTGGTCGGGTTGCTCGACGCCATCTTTTTGGCGGTACTCCATGCCGTCGATACCTTGATTCCCGGGATCCATGCCAATGCCGAATACCTGCGGGGTGTGCCTGGTTTGGGTGTGGCCATTGTCGCCGTGTTCATTTTCGCCACAGGTGTGTTTGTAGCCAACATGTTTGGCCAATGGTGGTTGCGCAAATGGCACGGCATGATGAACCGCATCCCTGTGGTGCGCAGCATTTACACCAGCGTCAAGCAGGTGGCCGACACCCTGTTTTCGGGCAGCGGCCATGCATTTTCCAAGGCCTTGTTGGTGCAGTACCCCAGACAAGGCTCATGGACCGTGGCTTTTCTGACAGGTCAACCTGGTGGTGAAGTGGCCACCCATATGAACCAGCCCATGGTCAGCGTGTATGTGCCCACCACCCCCAACCCCACATCGGGTTTCTTTTTGATGATGCCCAAAGCCGATGTTGTGGAGCTTGACATGACCGTGGACGATGCCCTCAAGTACATCATCTCCATGGGTGTGATGGTGCCACCCATCCGCACAGCCAAACCCGGAGCTGATGCTCTGAAGGCTCCTCAAACCCACTGAAGCTCTCTTTTTTCGAATTGTTCCTGCGTTTTCTGAAAGTACAACATGTCCATGCGCTCCCATTATTGCGGTCTGGTGACCGAAGCCCTGACTGGCCAAACCGTGAGCCTGTGCGGTTGGGTTAACCGTCGTCGTGACCACGGCGGCGTGATCTTCATCGACCTGCGCGACCGCGAAGGTTATGTGCAAGTGGTGTGCGACCCCGATCGCCCCGACATGTTCAAAGTGGCCGAAGACGTGCGCAACGAGTACTGCGTGCAAATCAAAGGCGTGGTGCGTGCGCGTCCTGAGGGCACCACCAACGACAACCTCAAAAGCGGCAAGATCGAAGTGCTGTGCCACGAGCTGATCGTGCTCAACGCCTCCGTCACGCCCCCTTTCCAGATTGACGAAGACAACCTGTCCGAGACGACACGCCTGACACACCGCGTGCTCGACCTGCGTCGCCCTTACATGCAGAACAACCTCATGCTTCGCTACAAGGTAGCGATGGAGGTGCGCAAGTACCTCGACGAAAACGGCTTCGTGGACATCGAGACGCCCATGCTCACCAAGAGCACACCCGAAGGCGCTCGCGACTATTTGGTGCCCAGCCGTGTGCATGACGGCCAGTTCTTTGCCTTGCCCCAGTCGCCCCAGCTGTTCAAACAGCTCTTGATGGTGGCGGGCTATGACCGTTATTACCAGATCACCAAGTGCTTCCGCGATGAAGACTTGCGTGCTGACCGCCAGCCCGAATTCACCCAGATCGATATCGAAACATCCTTCCTGACCGAAGAAGAAATCCGCGACATGTTCCAGGGCATGATCAAGCGCGTATTCCAAAAGACCATCGGCGTGGACCTGGGCGAATTTCCCGTCATGACCTACCAGGACGCGATGCACCTGTACGGTTCGGACAAGCCCGACCTGCGCGTGAAACTGCAGTTCACCGAAGTGACCGATGTCATGGGCGATGTGGACTTCAAGGTGTTCTCGGGCGCAGCCAATATGAAGGGCGGCCGCGTGGTGGCCCTGAGCGTACCGGGTGGCTCGGTCGAAGGCGGCGGCATCAGCCGTGGCGAGATCGACGCCTACACCGAGTTCGTCAAGATCTACGGTGCCAAGGGCCTGGCCTACATTCGTGTCAACGACCTGTCCAAAGGCCGTGATGGTTTGCAAAGCCCTATCGTCAAGAACATCCACGACGCCGCACTCCAGGCTGTTTTGGAGCGCTCGGGTGCCCAAAACGGCGACCTGATTTTCTTTGGCGCTGACAAAGAAAAAATCGTCAACGACGCCATCGGCGCCTTGCGGATCAAGATCGGCCACAGCGAATTTGGCAAGAAAAACGGCCTGTTCGAAGACCGTTGGGCACCGATGTGGGTGGTCGACTTTCCGATGTTCGAGTACGACGACGAAAGCCAGCGCTACACCGCAGTCCATCACCCCTTCACCGCGCCCAAAGACGGCCACGAGGACTGGATGGTCACCGCGCCCGAGAAGTGCATCTCCAAGGGCTACGACATGGTGTTGAACGGTTGGGAAATGGGCGGTGGCTCGGTGCGTATCCATCGCGCCGATGTGCAACAAAAAGTGTTTGACGCTTTGAAAATCACGCCCGAGGAAGCTCAACTCAAGTTCGGCTTCCTGCTCGATGCCTTGCAATACGGCGCGCCGCCACACGGTGGTCTGGCCTTTGGCCTGGACCGCATCGTGACCCTGATGACTGGTGCCGAGTCCATTCGCGACGTGATTGCTTTCCCCAAAACCCAACGTGCCCAGTGTTTGCTCACACAAGCGCCCAGCCCGGTGGACGAAAAGCAGTTGCGCGAATTGCACATCCGTTTGCGCAACGTAGATTCCGCCAAAGCAGTTTAATCTCCACTGAGTCCGATCAAAAGCCAACGCCACTTTCGGGTGGCGTTGGCTTTTGTAAGTGTTGTGACTGGCGTGTCCCGGTCACGCCCACAAAAAAGGCCTCAAAACCGAAGTCTTGAAGCCTTTGATGTCTGCGCTCAGCCGCGAGGCTGAAACAGAAATTTGACAACGGCAGTCAAGCCGTTGAAAGAGTGCAGGGCTCAGTAGCCGCCGCGACCGCCGCCGCCGTAGCCGCCACCGCCGGAGCGATCGCCGCCACCGTAGCCGCCGCCACCAGAGCGGCCGCCACCGCCATAACCACCGCCACCGCCGTAGCCACCTGTGCGTGGAGGACGTGGCTCCATCGGACGGGCTTCGTTCACGGTGATGCTGCGGCCGCCCAACGATTGGCCATTCATGCCGTTGATGGCAGCTTGTGCCTCGGCATCGCTGCCCATTTCCACAAAGCCGAAGCCTTTGGAGCGGCCAGTGTCACGCTCCATCATGACTTTGGCGCTGGTGATGGCGCCGAATTCGCCGAAAGCCTGCTGCAGGTCTTCGTCGCGAACGGTGTACGGCAGGTTGCCGACGTAAAGTTTATTGCCCATGGGGACTCCTGAAAAACACATGAAAACAAAAGCGATGGGGTCCCGAAAGCACAACAAACCCGAAAAGTGCCGCCGTAACGCGCGAAACTGACCGATCACCTCAATTGTGACGTTTTGAGGACGCGCACCGTCTGATTATGGGGCATAGCGTCAAAAAGGCACCAATCATCGTGAATGTTTCGTGTTTGACCTTGTTTTGAAGAGCTTTTTGGCTCGTGGATGAGCAAGCGGCCTAAGCCAGGCACGAATTGATTTACAGATGGGCAGGCTTGGCCCGATTCAATGGATCAAGCCAAATTCTCAAGGTGCAGCGAGTGATGGTGGTTCAGCGCCAAACGCCATTGCGCGCCAACTCTTGTCGCACCAGCGCCTGATACCTCTGGTTGTGAACGGGCGTGACCGAGTGGTATGCGGCGATGCCAAACCAGGTATTGCCGTGGCGAAGCATGACGCGTTTGAGGTGCCATGCCGCCACATGCGTGGCCACGCAGGGGTCGAGTAGCCGCTCGGGCGTGATGCCCCATTGAGACAATTCACGAAAGTGAATCGAGTTGATTTGCGCCATGCCCACATCGATGCTGCCATTGCGGTTGCGGTTCACCACATGGGGACGCATGCCCGATTCGACTTGCAAAATGGCCCGAAGAATGTGCGGGTTGACGCCATGGCGATGTGCAGCCGGCATGAGGCAGTGGTCCGTTGCAGTACTTGAAGCGGGCTTGACTTGGGTCGGGGCTTGGCCATGGGCCAAGGGGAGCATCCCCATCAGCACGCCACAAAACAATGCCACAAGGTGCCAACGCTCAAAGGACAACAAGGTGGGAGACATTCAAAGTTCGAGCAAGAGACAAATTACTTGGTTTGATGATCGACACGACGAACGCGTTCTTGAGCCCCAGGCCCACAGGCCTGGCAGGTGGGCGCATCACTTGACCTCAGAGCTGCAGCACTGAAGCCAGTGGCAAGTGGGTGGGTTCTTCGTAGTCTGCGATCAGCCAGGCACGCTCGGGGTTTAGACTGGCACGCGCCAAAAAGGTCTGAAGGCTGCGAACGGACACCTGGTCGAGCGACACAAAAGGTTGATCCAACAAAGTGACCTTAGCACCGTTGGCCAACGCTGCCACCAGGCCCACTTTGCGTCGAGTTCCGGTCGACATCATGTTCAGTTTTTTTCCCAAGTGTGGGGTCAACTGCAAGGTTTCGATCAGTTCCTTTTGTGTTTCCGTGCACCACTCTGGTGAAGACGAGCGAAAGACCGCCCAGCATTGCTCGGGTGTGTTGCTGTCGTGCAGAGGTAAACGCAAGTCGGTCCAGAAAACGGCTGAGGGCCGGTTTCTGAGGACATGAGAGTCATCACCACTGATACGCATCTGTCCCGCTGTGGGCTGCAGATCACCGCTGAGCAAGCGCATCAAACTCGTCTTGCCCACGCCTTCATCACCCAGCAAGGCGGACACACCAGACGGCAGTTGCAGGTCTATATCGTGAAAAAGCGGTTGGTCACCCGGGCCACCACACAGGCCCGTGACCTTGAGCACGATGTCTGCGTTCTTTTGCAAGGGATCAAAAGTCTGTTTGAGCATGGACCGAATGCTAGCAGCAGGCTCAACTGAGCCGCTTAAGCGTCGACAGGCTTGATGTGCTGAACAACGCGAATCCCAGTGTTCAAACAGGGGCTGACTACAATGAATTGAACTTCTGGTTTTTCATTTGGAGTCTGCCCTGTTCATGACGCACCCACTCCCACCATCACCTGTCCCTTTCAAAATACCGGAGTCGGTGTTGGTGGTCATCTACACCCCTGAGCAGGATGTCTTGCTCATCCGGCGTGCAGACTGGGGCACTTGGCAATCGGTCACGGGTAGCAAAGACCATTCCGAAGAAAGTTGGCTTGAGACGGCCATTCGCGAAGTGCAGGAAGAAACCGGTATCGACGCTTGCCACCCAAGCTGCCGCTTGCAAGACTGGCAACTGGAAAACGTGTACGACATTTACCCCGCCTGGCGCTGGCGCTATGCGCCCGGTGTGAGTCGCAATACCGAAAGGGTGTTTGGCTTGTGTGTGCCGCAACGCATGCCCGTGGTGCTCAGCCCCCGCGAGCACACCGACGCACAATGGCTGCCCTGGCATGCTGCAGCCGACCAATGTTTTTCCCCCTCCAATGCCGAAGCCATCCTGATGCTGCCGCGTTTTGTATCGCCCAAATTGCCATGAAACCCGAACGACACGAACATCCGGTGTTGCGGGTGGCCACTTACAACATCCACAAAGGCGTGCAAGGCCTGGGCCCTGCCAGACGTCTTGAAATCCACAACTTGGGTCACGCGGTGGAACAACTCGATGCCGACATCGTGTGCCTGCAAGAGGTGCGCCGCGAACACCGCCGCGAGGCGGCTTATTTCAGGCATTGGCCCAGCTTGCCGCAAGCTGAGTATCTGGCCCCTGAAGGCTACGAAGCCATCTACCGTACCAACGCCATCACGCGGCATGGTGAACACGGCAACGCCATGCTCTCGCGTTGGCCCGTGCTTTCGCATCTGCATCGCGACATCTCGGACCACCGTTTTGAGCAGCGTGGTTTTTTGCACACTCGGGTTGAAGTTGTGGACCGGGTTGTGCACGTCTTGGTGGTGCACCTGGGGCTGGTGCCCGCCAGCCGCGTGCGCCAATTGGCGCAACTCTTGAGTCATATTGAACAAGACATCCCGACACACGAGCCGGTGCTGGTGGCGGGCGACTTCAACGACTGGGGCACGGGCTTGGGAAGGCGCATGGCGCAGGCTGGGTTTAGTGAATGGCGCGAGCAGCCGACGCCCACTTATCCCTCTCGCTTGCCCTTGAACCAGCTTGACCACGTGTACGCCCGGGGTCTGACGCCTGTGCATGCCATGGTGCCTTCGGGTCGCATCTGGCAGCGCATGTCCGATCATTTGCCGCTGGTGGCTGAATTTGCCTGGAACGACTGAGCATGCGGCACAACCCGGCATTGCGTGACGGCCATCAGATCCGCTTGATCGAAGGCGGGCAGAACTACTTTGAAGCCTTGGTCACAGCACTTGACCAAGCCCGCTCGCATGTGCTGCTGGAGACCTATATTTTCGACATCCATGGCGCTGCCTTGCGGGTGGCCGAAGCGCTGGAACGGGCAGCTTTGCGAGGTGTTCGCGTATGGCTGGTGGTGGACGGCGTGGGCACGCCCCAGCTGCCTGAAATATGGCGCTCGCGCTTTGCCCAAGCTGGGGTTGATTGGCGAATTTATGCGCCTTTGGGCACATTGGGCTTGCTCATCCCCAGCCGTTGGCGGCGCCTGCACCGCAAACTGTGTGTGGTCGACGGTCACACCGCCTTTTGTGGCGGCATCAACATTCTGGATGACTGGTATGACCCGCACCACGGCAGCCTGGCCCAGCCTCGGTTGGATTTTGCGGTCTGTGCCCAAGGCGAGCTGGTGGGCCATATTCAGGACAGCATGTCTCAGCTTTGGTGGCGCTTGCAGAGCGCTCAGCACGCCCGCGAACGCAAGATTCCACAGGCACTGCACTCCTTCAAGACGGCGGGTCTGCCCTTGCCCTGGAAGCAGGCGCTGCCCTTGCCCGATGGTTCACCGCCTGCCAGTCGAGCGGCATTGCTGCTGCGGGACAATGTGTTGCACCGCAGCCAGATTGAACGCGCCTACCTCAAGGCCATTGGCCTGGCTCGGCACGAAGTACTGATTGCCAACGCTTACTTTTTGCCTGGACGCAGGTTACGGCAGGCTTTGGTGCATGCGGCCAAGCGCGGAGTGCGTGTGCGCTTGCTGCTGCAAGGGCGTTATGAGTACTTCATGCAATACCACGCGGCCCGTCCGGTCTATGGCACCTTGCTGGCAGCCGGGGTGGAGATCTACGAATACGACGCGAGTTTTTTGCATGCCAAGGTGGCTGTGGTCGACCCCGACAACGAGCGCCCCTGGGCCACGGTGGGTTCGTCCAACCTGGATCCACTGAGCTTGCTGTTGGCGCGAGAGGCCAATGTGGTGGTAGCAGACCGCTTGTTTGCCCAGCAACTCCACCAGCGTTTGGTTGAAGTGATCGCCTCACAAAGTACGCCTGTTTCGGTGGCCGTTGGGCAAAGGCATTGGCACCAGCGACTGCGCGATCGCCTCGCATTTGGCCTGATGCGCTTGGCGCTTTTCCTCACAGGCCACCGGTATTGAAGAGGTCGAGGGGAAGCAAGGGGTGTAAAAAGAGGCCAAACCCCTGATCGTTGTGCGCCGATCAATCGCTGTTACGATGTTTGCCATGTTAATGAAATCATCAGACGCCATGACTGCTTCCGCCGCCCCATCCGAAGACGAAGGCGTACCCGTTTCCGTCAAGATCCGCGAGCGCATCCAGGCTGCCCGCAAGCGTTTTCATGCCAATGACAACATTGCTGAATTCATCGAACCCGGCGAGCTTGAAAAGCTGCTCGATGAAGTCACGGGCAAGATGGCCGGTGTGCTCGACAGCTTGGTCATAGATACCGTGAATGACCACAACACGGGCGACACCGCCCGTCGTGTGGCCAAGATGTACCTGAAAGAAGTGTTCAAGGGCCGTTATGTCGAGGGCCCCGAGATCACCGAATTTCCCAACGCCGAACACCTGAACGAGTTGATGATCGTCGGCCCCATCACCGTGCGCAGCGCCTGCAGCCACCACTTTTGCCCCGTGATTGGCAAGATCTGGATCGGTGTGCTGCCCAACGAGCACACCAATGTGATTGGTCTGTCCAAATACGCCCGGCTGGCTGAATGGATCATGGGCCGTCCTCAAATCCAGGAAGAGGCTGTGGTGCAACTGGCCGACCTGATCCAGCGCAAAACCCAGCCCGATGGACTGGCCATCGTCATGGAAGCGAGCCACTACTGCATGGGCTGGCGCGGCGTCAAAGACATGGACAGCAAGATGATCAATTCAGTCATGCGTGGGTCCTTCCTCAAGGACCCGAATCTGCGCCGTGAATTCCTCTCATTGATTCCTGGAAAGAACTGACCATGTTGGTACGCCTGCTTTACGCCAGCCGTGTGGTGGATGACCGCCCGGAGACCATCGAAGCGATTTTGACGCGCTCACGTCAATTCAATCCCAGCACCGGGATTACCGGGATTCTTTGTTATGGCGGCGGCATTTTTTTGCAAGCCATAGAAGGTGGACGTAGTGCTGTGAGTGAACTTTATGGCCACATCCAGAAAGATGTGCGCCACAAAGACGTGGTGTTGCTGCACTACGAAGAGATTTCTGAGCGCCGCTTTGGCGGCTGGACCATGGGCCAGGTCGACGCCTCGCGCGTGAACACCAATATCTTGCTCAAGTATTCCGAGCGGGCTGAGTTGGACCCGTACAACGTGTCGGGCAAAGTTTCATTGGCCTTGCTCGAAGAGCTGATGGCCACCGCCTCCATCATCGGTCGGGCTTAAAGCCACTTCATGCCAAGCCCCGCAAGGGGCTTTTTCACGTCCATGCCCCTGAGTGCACTAGCCCTGGTCGTTCTGGCGGGGTTCATCCATGCCTGCTGGAACATCGCTGCCAAAAAAGCCGGTGGCGACGTCCGCTTTGTCGCCTTCACCTCGGTGGTGCTGATGGTGTTTTGGGCGCCCGTAGGCCTGTGGGTGGGCTGGCAACAGGTGCCGGTCTGGGGCTTGCTCGAGTGGGCCTTGGTGTTGGCCAGTGCCTTGCTGCACATCGTTTATTTCATCGTGTTGCTGCGCGGCTATCGTCAAGCCGACCTCACGGTGGTCTATCCCTTGGCACGGGGCTCAGGACCGCTGCTCTCGTCCATGGTGGCGATTTTTTTTCTGGGTGAGCAGATTTCGGCGCTGGGTTTGCTCGGCATTTTGGGTGTGGTCGGTGGGGTGTTCTTGATTGCAGGAGGTCCCGGCTTGTGGAAGGCCGCGCAAGACCCGCAGCAGCAAGCGCGTGTGCGCACGGGCATTTTTTACGGTGGCATCACGGGTGTTTTCATCGCCACTTACACCGTGGTCGATGGCTATGCCGTCAAGGTGGCCTTGATGTCACCCATATTGGTCGACTATTTTGGCAATCTGGTGCGCCTGGTATTTTTGACGCCTACATTGCTGCGCGATCGACCGAATGTCTGGGCGCTGTGGTTGCAGCAAAGGCGCTACGCTTTGATCGTTGGCATTTTTAGCCCTGTGTCGTATGTGCTGGTGTTGTATGCCCTGCAGGTGGCACCGCTGTCGCATGTGGCCCCGGCACGAGAAGTGTCCATGCTCTTTGCCGCTTTGTTGGGTGGCCACCTGTTGGGCGAGAAAGACCGGGGTCCGCGAATCGCCGGGGCCGTGTTGATCGCCGCAGGTGTCATGGCTTTGGGGTGGTGAGATGAGCACTGTTTCGTTGATTGGCTGCGACTTCTCCAGCAGCCCCAGCAAACGCAAACCCATCGTGCTGGCGCTGGGCCTAGTTCGGCAGGGCAGGGTGCAGCTGCAGGCGCTGCAAACCTTTGACACGCTGTCCGCATTTGGCCACTGGCTGGCGCAGCCTGCCGACTGGGTGGGTGGCTTTGATTTGCCCTTTGGCCTGCCGCGCGAGCTGGTCGAGACCCTGGGCTGGCCCACCGACTGGTCGGCCTGCATGGACCATTACTGCGCCTTGGAGCGCGCCCAGATTCGCGAGCAGTTTGCGGCGTTTTGCAACGCCCGCCCCGTGGGCGGCAAGTTTGCCCACCGCGCCGCTGACCAACCCGCAGGCTCTAGCCCCTCCATGAAATGGGTCAACCCGCCCGTGGCCTACATGCTGCATGCGGGCGTGCCCCTGCTGCGCCAAGCGGGAGTGCACTTGCCCGGCTTGCACGCAGGCGACGTGCGCCGTGTGGCGCTGGAAGCCTACCCCGGCCTGCTGGCGCGCGAGGTGCTGAGCAACCAAAGCTACAAAAGCGATGACAAAGCCAAACAAACGCCGGAGCGCCTGCTGGCCCGGCGTGAATTGCTCAGCGCTTTGGAGCGCGGCCAGACCAGCTTGGGGCTGCGTCTGGTGGCCAGTAACGCGCTGCTGGGGCGTCTCGCCGACGACGCCAGCGGCGACACGCTCGACGCCACTTTGTGCCTCATGCAAGCGGCCTGGGCGCAGCAAAAGCATGAAGCCGGACACCCGCAATACGGCTTGCCGACTTTTGATCCGCTGGAAGGGTGGATCGTGACGGCTTGAACTGGAGGAAGTGCGAGAGTTGCTAGAACGAATCGGAGTCCACCCATGAACACCATGACGTACAAAAACTATTTGGCCCGCATCGATTTTGATGAGCGGGACAGCATTTTTGTGGGCCGTGTCTTGGGCCTGCGTTACATCATCAGTTTTCAAGGATAAACCGTGTCAGAGCTTCGGCATGAATTTGAGGTGGCCATTGATGATTTTTTGGAAGACTGCAAGTCCCAAGGCATCGCACCTGAAAAACCAGCCTCAGGTAAGCTCATGTTGCGTGTGCCACCTGAAACCCATGGAGCTGCCTTAGTGGCAGCACAAGCCGCAGGGAAGAGCTTGAATCAGTGGGCGTCCGAGCTGATGCAATCCGCAGCGAACGCGGCTGCTTAGCTACGGATTTATTAACATGTCATTTACCACAGGAGCAATATCGGCTAAGTGCTGAAGTCAATTTCAGTCGCCCCGTTCTGCCTAAACTGCTTCTCAACTCATATGGCAGGCTTGCATCCCATTCAACCGAGGAATACGACATGCTTCAATTGCGCCCCAATTGCGAATGTTGCGACAAGGATCTCCCACCAGAGTCCACACAAGCGCGCATTTGCTCGTTCGAGTGCACGTTTTGCGAATCCTGCGCGATGGATACACTCGCTGGCAAGTGCCCTAACTGTGGCGGTGAACTGTTGACCCGACCTCGCCGTCCCCCATCCAAGCTCGCCAAATTTCCGGCATCCACTGACCGAATCGTCAAGCCGCAGGGTTGCCATCAGGCTGTGTGAACTCATCGCAGGTAAACGGGACGGGGCATGAGTCCTGTGCATGCGCCTTTGACTGAAGCCGTCCGCGAAACTGCATGACGAAACTACCGAGGCTTCGCAAGAGACCTCGGGCATGCGAGCTTACAAGGTCCAACCCGCAAACCAGTAGAAGCCATGAGTTCGATCACCGTTCGTCAAGCGGTGTTGGCTGACCTCGATGCCGTGGTTGGTCAGCCCAAGCTTTGTATGACTGCATGGGCGGGGCGCGCGATCAAAAGTACCATGCCTACCACTTGGCATTGAAGCCATGAAAGTCACCTATGCTGGTCTATCATCATCTACCCTCGCGGCCAGTCAAGCGGCTGCAAGTCGCCATGTTGCTGGCTGATATTACGCGAGCTACCGTCAGCGTCAGCGGGACGGCACTGGACTGGCCCCAGCGGGTCCTTTGCCCAAAGCTGCTTCTCGGCCACCGAATCGGGTGACCAGTGCGTCTTGATCAGCCTTGGCGCGCTGGTCGGTGACTTCGGGGTCCAGCATTTGATTCAGGAGCGATGTCATGTGTTCGC
Source organism: Comamonadaceae bacterium (assembly GCA_027488215.1). Taxonomy (GTDB): domain Bacteria; phylum Pseudomonadota; class Gammaproteobacteria; order Burkholderiales; family Burkholderiaceae_C; genus Limnohabitans_A. The sequence continues at coordinate 40,934 of JAIYCB010000037.1, read as the reverse complement.
GGATCGGCTGATAGCCATCATGCGCAGCGAGGTTCACGGTTTGGCCTGGATCGGTCGCCATGTCAAACAATTCCGGTTCGTAGCCCACGTAGTGGTGATAAGCCCATTGGCCTTGTCGCACCAGATACGCCGCGCTGGGCGAGCCCACGGCATGGTACTCGCTGAAGCCGATACGCTGATGATCATCCTTTTCTTGGGCGATCGCCACCAGCGATCGACCCGGAAGCATTGGATCTGCGGGTAGGTTCGCGTTGTCGAGCACGCTCGGTGCGATATCGACCAAATTGACTTGGGTACCGCAGACTTTGCCGGCAGGGATCCCCGGCCCAGCCAAGATCAATGGAATATGAGTAGCTTCGCGGTAGAGCGTCGACTTGTTCCACATCCCGCGCACACCTTGGTTGTCGCCATGATCGCTGCTCATGATCACGCGGGTGGATGCTTGCAAACCGGTTTGTCCAAGCGCTTGCAGCACTTTGCCGATTTGCTCATCAATGAAGCAGGTCAATGCGTAATAGCAAGCCAAAGCCAAGCGGCGGCGCTCCGGCGTACCTAACTCATCATCTGCATTTGAAAAATCCGCGTGCCGCTGCACCCAGGGGTGACGCTGGTAGCCGCTATTCGGATGCAGCCGAGGGTCAGCAATGGCATCCAAGTTGATTTGATCCAGGTAGCGCTGTGGCACGACGAGCGGGAAATGTGGCGCGACGAAACCGACGAACAAGGTCCACGGTGCGGCTTCTTTTTCGGCTGCCTTTTCATTCAGCCATTGCGCTGCGTGCTCTGCTGAGGAAATGTCGTACTGGTTGTAGCTGGACAGCCCAGCACCGAGTTCGGTGAACAGTCGCGATGGGCGCGGCGTGCTGGGTAATGGGTTTCGCACCGAGCCCCAGACTTGACCGATGCCGTCGGCCAAATGCAAGGGATCATGCTGCTCGGAAAATCCTGTGGCTGCCGCGGCATTGATGTAGTGCAACTTGCCGATTGACTCGACGCAGTGCCCAGCGGCTTGCAAGGCATGTCCCCATCCGGGTATACGCCCGTCGTAGCCCATGGCGTTGTCCCAATAAGCGATGTCATGCACCCAACGGCCCGTTGCCAGCGCGGCCCGAGCGGGCACGCAGATGGGCGAAGGTGTCAGGGCTTGGGTGAATCGCGTGCCACGGGCAGCCAGGGCATCCAGATGGGGGGTCTTGACGAGAGGGTGGCCAGCGCAGCCCAAGGCATGCGCATCTTGCTCGTCGGTCAGCAAGATCAGGCTATTCAATGGTGGGTGAGTCATCGACTAAAGATGAAAAAGTGGCAATTCGTTGAAGCGCTGAAGAGAGGTCGTTCGGTTGCATGACCATCAAATCATGGCCGCCAACCATTACTTCTGAGCTCCAGCCAGCTTGGGTTTGAACCCACTTGTAATGCGCTTCGAACCGAGGGTTGGGGTGAGAGCCCGCCAAGATGTAGTGTTTTTTGGGAACTGCTTTCCATGCGTGAGTCAGCCGCGGAGCGTCGAGCATGGTTTTAAGTGGATGGGGTGAACAACACGAACGAAGCCATGCGGCATCTTCTTCGCGCGTGACTCCCCACAGCGCTGGATCGGGGGGAGGGATGCGCAGACCACCTAAATTTTCAGCGGCGGCGAGCATGTCCTTTTGTCGTTGCTCGGGAAAATCATTCCAACCTGGCACGCCATCTTCGGGAATCACGGCATCGACATACACCAAAGCATCAATCTTCGGCGCAATTTGATCTGCCGCCAACGTCATGATGACTCCACCATAGCTATGACCGACCAAGATGGCTTGGTTCAGTTGCTCAAATCGAAACAGATTCAAGATGTCCTGGGTATGAGTGACGAGGCCGACCTCCGGCGTCCACAAGTGTTCACGTTCACCCATGCCCGTGAGCGTTGGTGTGAAAACGACGTGTCCAAGTTTGCGCAGCTGATCAGCGACTTTGCGCCAGCACCAGCCGCCATGCCAGCCGCCATGGATCAAGACAAAGGTGCTCATGAACGCTGCTGCGCTTTAGGCGTCGACGGGTTGGTAATTCAGACGTTTGGCAATCACACCCCAGCGGTCCGTGTCGGCTTTGATGGTCTTGGCAAACTCGGCAGAACTGCTTGAAGTCGGCTCCATCACCAGCTTTCCAAAAGCTTCTTTGATGCGGTCGCTGGTCATCGCTTTGGCAACGGCAGCACTTAGCGCTGCAACGCGGCCCGGATCGGTACCGGCCGGTGCCAACAAGCCGAACCATTCCACACCGGTGAGCTGCGGGAAACCCGCCTCCGCAACCGTCTGCACGTTGGGCAAAAGAGTCGATCGTTTTGGTGCGGTGGTCACCAACACCCGCATTTTTCCGCCCATATGCGGTTGAACCGCATTCGATAGAGCGGTCACGAACGAGGCGATGCGCCCGCCATACAAGTCGTTGAGTATGTCCGGAGCGCCTTTGTAGGGGACGTGCAGCATCTCTAGGCCAGCGGCACTTGCTATCTGCGCGCCTAAAAAATGGGGACCCGAGCCAGCGCCGGGCGAAGCATAGGTGGCTTCTTTGGGGTTGGCTTTGCACCAGGCGATGAATTCACCAAGCGTGTTCACGGGGACATGCATGCCTACCGCGAGTGCATTGGATGAAAGACAAACAGGACTGATGGGCACAAAGTCTTTGAGCGTGTCGTAGCCGAGCTTGCTGAACACATGCGGGTAAAGCGTCATGATGGATGAAGGCGTGAACAGCAAGGTATTGCCATCGGCGGGCGCTGATTTAACAGCAGCAACGCCAATGCGGCCACCTGCGCCAGGCTTGGCTTCGACAATGATGGCGCGCCCGCCCAGATGCGGTTTCAAGGCTTCACCCAGCTCGCGGGCAATGACATCAACGATACCGCCAGCAGGGAAGCCAACAACAATGCGAAGTGCGTCAGCTTGCGCAAATGCAGGCGCACCTAAACTTGCGGCGACACCGTAAACAGAAAAAGAACGGCGATTTAACACGGCAATCTCCTTTGTTGCAAAGTCAAGCTGGGCCTACCGGCTCAGGCAGTGGAGTACGAATATCGTCAGGGCGGCTCATGAGCCGCTGCATCAACTCCTCACGCAAGCCGCGATGCTTGGGGTCGTCAAACAGGTTGGCGCACTCGTGAGGGTCATTGCTCAGGTCATACATTTCACCGACGCCACTGGCCAATTCAACCGTCAGCTTGGCGCTGCGGGTGCGCACAGTGCGCAAGTCCAAGGCCACGCCACAACGTGATGGGCCCAGCCGCCATTCGTTGTAAGCGTGATCACGCTCTGCATGGTCCACACCGGTGAGCAGCGGACGCAGGCTCTGGCTGTGCACGGCAGAGGGCACAGGTGTGGCTGCATAGTCACCAAAGGTCGCTGCCAGGTCTAGCGTGGATACAGGTTGATTATTTTCTTGATCGGCAGCGATACCGGGTCCGCGCATGATCAGACCGACCCGCAGCAGGCCTTCGTAATGCATCGGGCCCTTCAGCATCAGGCCGTGATCGCCCAGCAACTCACCGTGGTCAGAGGTGAAGACCACGAGCGTGTTGTCAGCCAAGCCAGCATCGTCCAGCGCAGACAAAATCCGCCCCACTTGGTGATCCACCAGAGAAATCATGCCGTAGTAATTGGCAATGATTTCTCGCAACTGCGCATCGGTTTGCAGTGGCATGCGCGAGTATTCCTCTCGTACTTTTCGACTTTCTGGTGTACCGCCGGGCGTGTTTTCGAGTGACGCTCTGTGCCACCACGGGCGTTTGTCCAAATCTCGGGTTCGATGCGCTGGCAGATCTACCTCATCTGGGCGATGCATCCAACACCAGGGTGCAGGTGCATCAAAAGGATGATGTGGGTCTGCCATCGAAACCCAGGCGCAAAAAGGCTTTGAATCCTCGGCTTCTCGCTGACGCCGCCCTTGTTCAGCGATGTACTCGACCGTACGATCCCCCACCCAAGTGCTGTTGTGCCAAGCCGTGGGCAAGGCGCTGTTGTGGGTTTGCGCAGCCTGGGTTTGCGGGTCAAGACGCTGGCTGTAGAGGGCATTTTTCATGGCGCCCAAGCCATCGCGGTGATACCAGCGTTCGTAATGCAAGCCGCCTGGGCTGGCCTCGGGCAGCCAGTAGTTGTGCCCCAACTGCATCAGCTCGACCTGCTCAAAGCCCATGTAAGGGCCGCTCCAATCGGCCGAGAACAAATGCGAACTGGGAATGTTTTCGCAGCGGCCGGTTGGACGATTGGCGTACGAATGGTTGCTCGAAAAATGCGCCTTGCCGATAAATCGCGTGTCGTATCCGGCCTTGCTCAGTGATCCTGCAAAGCCTTGCGAAGCGATGGATTCGTCCAGGTCGATTCCGTTGTCGTGCACCCCACTGGTCAATGGCAGCATGCCGGTCAAGATGGCGCTTCTTGCGGGCATGCACACCACATTGGGCGTGATGCAATGGGTGAATCGCGTGCCTTGCCGAGCCAGCAAATCAAGATGCGGGGTGCGCACCCGGCGTCCTTCAAATCCGAAGCAGTCAGCGCGGTGCTGATCGCTCATGATCAGCAAAAAATTAGGTCGTTTCAAATCGTGTCACCGAAGTTCGCGGAGAGAAGTGCATCAGTTGTCAGCGGTGTATCCCGTGGCTTTAATGACAGGTCCCCAGCGTTCAAAATCTTCTTTGAGATGGCGTGCCAAATCAGCCGAGGACCTGACGTCAGAATCAAACTCCAGCTTTTCAATGGCAGCGACCAAGCGTGGGCTGCGCGCTGCTGTTTTTATCGCTGCTTCCAGTTCGCGTTGGACCGCTGTTGGCGTTTTGCTCGACGCAAAAAACGCAAACACCTCGGTCAGTTGTAATTCGGGGTAGCCCTGCTCTTTGAAAGTGAGCACGCCCGGCAGGCCCGGTAAGGTCTTGTCGCCGCTGAAGCCAAGAATGCGAAGTTTGCCGGACTTGTGATGCGTCACCAGGTTGGGCAGCGTCGTGGCGAGAGAGGGAATTGTTCCGCCCAACACATCCGTCATCGCGGCTGCACCACCGCGATAGGGCACATGCTGAAAATCGATGCCAGCCCTGCGACCAAACATCACACCCATGAAGTGCATGGCTGTGCCAGCACCCGGCGTGCCGTAACTGGCCTTGCCAGGGTTGGCCTTGGCCCAATCCACAAACTCCTTGAGTGTCTTGGCAGGCGTACCCGGCCCTGCCCCCAAAGCAAACTGGAAAGAACACACGCTGGCCAGCGGTGCGAGATCACCCATTGCATAACGCAGCTTGGGATAGACATGAGGGAATATCGTCGCATTGCCCCCTGGCATCATCACAATCGTGCTGCCGTCGGCTGGTGCGTTGAGCATGGCCTCTGTGGCCAATTGACCCGCGGCACCCGTGCGGTTTTCGATGATCGCGTTGTAGCCAGCGGCGCGAAGCTCCTCACCGACTTGGCGCGCCACCACATCCACAGCGCCCCCAGCAGGGTAGCCCACCAGGATCTTCAAAGGTTTGCCTTGCGCGAAGGCCAGACTGGGCGCTAGACCTGCAAAAGCGCTGGTTCCGATGTAGGTTAGGCAGAGGCGACGATTCAACATGATGATCCTTTTAAGGAAACTGCAAGCAACATTGGATATGGGCATATTTGCTGTGAAGCCCCTGTGCAATTAAAAAGATCATGTGCCGCGCTTGGGTGCGTTTCAGTATCTTCGGTAACAATAAAGGGATGACCACTAGTCACTTGATCGCCAGCGATCGCTTCGCGGCAGAACTTTTGCAAAGCCGTCAATTGGGCCGCAAGTTTGCGAATGCCCTTGCGCAACCACTGGCCTTCAAGAGTAGGCCGCTGCACCGATTTGCTGCGGGGGTGAGCTTGTGTAAAGCGGGGGATCGCGTGACGCAACTGCCTTTCGTCATGAGCGGTCGCCTGGATGCTGTGGTGCATGTGCCTGGCGTTCAAGGCGGGCAAATCGTTCCGATCTCGTTTCGCGCGGGTGAAATGGCTTTTCTGTCTTATTTGTTCAACCAGCTGCCCAGCGGCAGCGACTTGGTGGTGGGGGAGCCCAGCACCATTCAATGGCTTCCGCTGAAAGACATCGAGACTTGCCTGCTCAATGATCAGGGCTTGCTGCTGATGCTGGTGCGTTTTCTCGGTCAACGCCTGCGGGAGGTGCAAGCCCGTGAGCGCAGTTGGGCGTCAAGAGGCGTGCAGCACCGGCTGTGTGCCGGCTTGGCACGCATGGCGGCTGATTTGCCCAACCGCTCCGACGGGCGTACCGTCGTCGTCGCGACGCATGAGCAGATCGCGGCCAGCTGCGGCATCAGTCGCCCTAAGGCCTCTATTGCCCTGAAGGCGCTGGAAGGCGATGGCGTTTTGAAACTGGGTCGCGGCTGGATCGAGGTGTTGAACTTGCGAGGGTTAATCGACATGGCCGACTAGACACGTAAGGGCTTGATGTGGTCTCTCTGTAGCATTTTGAAGGTGATCTATCTGGCCCAGCGCCCTTAAATTCTTGAACGCCAAGTCTGACGCCATATTTGTTCATGCCAAAGTTCACTCAATCGGCAGCAGATGGCGATGTGGCTGGGTGACAGCCTTTTCCCTAGTCTGGCCTTAGCATCAGTGACTATGCACAACCAAATTCAGCGACCCAGGAGATGTCCATGACAACGCAAGGTTTTGTAGTGACCCACGCCAAAGATGCGCAGTTCGAGCGCGGTCTGCGTTCGTTTTTTGAGTACCGTGATTTGGGAATGAAGCAGGCCACGCAAGGGCGTGTCACGGCCAGTGTGATCCGCGCTGCTGGAGGGCATGAATTTTCAAGTCAGCCTCACAGGCACCACACCGAGTTTCAGCTGGTTTATGTGCTCAAGGGTTGGATTGAGTTTGAATACGAAGGTCAGGGTGCGGTTCGGCTGGAAGCTGGCTCGTGTGTGCACCAACCGCCTGCAATTCGCCATCGCGAGTTGGGGCACAGCGAGGACCTGGAATTGCTCGAAGTGGTGCTGCCCGCAGACTTCAATACCGAGACGGTCGAAAGCGTCAATTCCTGAGTAAAAAGAGTCCATGTTCCGCAGTTTTTTTCTCTCACGCCGCTGGGCCTTGTGGGCCTGGGGTGGTTTGTTGGTGTTGGTGGCGCTGGTGTTCATCACCGTGCAGCAAACCGTGAAGCTCAACGCTTGGTACGGCGAGTTTTATGACCTGTTGCAAAAACCCGAACAAGCCGGTGGACTGGAGAAGTTCTGGGGCTTCATGATGCAGTTTGCGTGGATTGCGTTCCCTTTCATGTTGCTGCGCAGCCTGGAGACGTATCTGGCTTCTCACTTTGCCTTTCGCTGGCGACAGGCCATGACCGAGTCATACCTGCCGCGCTGGAAGGGCACCGAGGCCAGCGTAGAGGGTGCGTCGCAGCGCATTCAAGAAGACTGCATGCGTTTTGCTCGCCAGACCGAAAACTTGGGCCTGGGGCTGGTGCGTGCGGTGCTCACGCTGGTGTCTTTCATTCCGATTTTGTGGGCCTTGTCCGCGGGCATGGCGATTGCCTGGCTGCAGTTTGAGGGCTCGCTGTTTTGGGTGGCGCTGGTCACGGCGCTGGGCGGCACAGTCATTTCTTGGTTTGTGGGCATTCGCTTGCCGGGGCTGGAGTACAACAACCAAAGGACTGAGGCGGCGCTGCGCAAGGACCTGGTCTTTTCCGAGGACGAACGCAGCCGGATGCATTTGCCCACGGTGCTGGAGCTGTTCATGGGGGTACGGCTGAACAATTTCCGGCTGTTCAACCACTACGCTTACTTTCACCTGTGGAGCAATTTTTACGGCCAAATGATGGTGATTTTTCCTTTTCTTTTGATGGGACCATCTTTGTTCACGGGCTTGATCACTTTGGGTGTGATCCAGCAGGTAAGCAATGCCTTTGGCAAGGTCAACGATGCGTTTTCTTATCTGATCGAGCGTTGGACCGACATCACCGAGCTGCGCTCCATTTACAAGCGTTTGTCGGAGTTTGAAAAAGCCCTGGCCTGACCGGCGAGGGTGTTGATCGGGTGGCTCAGATGGCGGCTGCGGCGATATCGGCTGGCAGCGGGTCCAGCGCTTTGAGTGCCTGCAGGGCTTCGGCGTCGGTGCGGTAGAGCTTGAGGTGCGGGCTGTCTTGCAGTTCGCCTGCACGGCGCAAGGCAGACTCTACCGGCAGCTTGATCCCGCTGATGTGCAAGGTGATGTTTCGGCTGGCCAACTGGCGCTGCAACTGGCCAAAGGTTTCTACACCGGTCACATCGATGCGGTTGATGGGCTGGGCAAACAGGGCTACATGTTTCACATCGGGGTGCTGGGCTAAGTGGTCGGTGATGGTGCGGTCAAAGTCACTGGCCGCGGCAAAGTCCAGTTCGGCGTCCATGCGCAGCGCGTAAAGATGTGGCGCCAGTGGCGGCAACTTCCACAGATGCCGATCGCGCAAGCTGCCATCGGGATGCAGTCCTACTTCGATGATGCGTGGGTGCAAGCGGGTGTGCAAAAAGTGACTCAAGCCCACCAGCACGCCGGTCATCACCCCCCAGTAAATGCGGGGTGCCGTGAGAAGGGTCATGGCAAAGGTGATGCCCGCCGTCATGGTCTCGATGCGGCCCACGCGCCAGAGGCTTAAAAACTGGCGGGGCTGAAACAAGTTGAGCACGGCCACGATCACGGCCGCCGACATGACCGAACGCGGCACGAACTGCAACGCGGGCATGAGCAAGAGCAAAGCCAGCAACACAAAACCCACCGAAGCCACCACCGCCCAACCCGAGCGTGCGCCGGCATACAGCATGAGGGCCGAGCGCGAGAACGACGTGCTGGTGGCAAAGCTGCCCGAAAACCCCGAGGCCAACTTGGCAAGGCCTTGGGCGAAGAGTTCTGTGCTGTCGTCCCAGCGCTTGCCGTCGCGGCGGCATTCAATGCGGGCACTGGACGCGGTCTCCAGAAAGCTGACCAGCGCAATCACCATGGCGGGCACCCACAGCTGATTCAGCGTGTCCAGACCCGGCCACTGAGGCCAATAAAAATCTGGTAGACCCGCTGGCAGCAAACCCACCACTGCGCCGTGGTCCTGGTAATCGGTGGCATAGGCCACGGCCGACGCCACGCCCATCACGATCATGATGCCAGGCCAGCGCGGCTTGTAGTGGCGCAGCAGCAGCAACACAGCCAGGCTGCCCAGCCCAAACCACGCAGGCCAGCCGCTGAGCCACACGAGCCAGCTTTGGACATCCCAGCTCCAAACTTTGATGCCGAGCAAACCGGGCACTTGCGACGCCATGATGAGCAAAGACGCAGCTTGGGTGAAACCCATCATCACAGGGGCACTGACCAGGTTGATCAACCAGCCGTAGTGGCCCAGCCCCAGCAGCAGCTGGATGGCCCCTGAAAGCAGTGACAGCCATACTGCCAGCGCCACCCATTCGGCAGATCCGGGCTCGGCCATGCCCGTCAAGGAAGCACCAATCAGCACGCATGTCAGGGCCGCGGGCCCCACCGACAGGCGGTTGGCGCTGCCAAACAGTACGGCCAGGAGCGCCGGGATCAAGCAGGTGTAGAGGCCTGTCACCAGGGGCATGCCCGCCAAGCCCGCATAGGCCACAGCTTGGGGAATCATCACCAGCGCCACTGTCAGGCCCGCCAGCACTTCGGTGCGGGCCAGCGGAGCCGTCAGGCGGGGCCATTGGCGAAAGGTCAGAAATCGTTGCATGAAGGCCATGCCCGATCTTATCCGCCAGGCCCTCAGCGTTGAGGCATGTCTTTGACAGAGTAGCCCAAGCTGATGGTGGCGTCTTCGGGGATGGCGGGCACCGTGGCATTCCACGCTTCCCATGCGGCTCGCATGGCGTCCAGCCGATCAGGATCGTACTTGCCCAGGTTGGCGCGTTCGCGTTCGTCGGCGGGGATGTTGAACAGGTAGTCGTGGCCGTCCACCCGCAGGTATTTGTAATCGCCCATGCGCAGGGCACGTTGGCCGCGGTGGTTCATGCGCCAATAAAGCGGGCGCTCGAACTGGTGCTGGGCATCGCGCAGCACGGGCGCCATCGATACACCGTCAAAGGGCAAGTCGTCATGGGCCTTGGCACCTGCCAGCTCGACCATGGTGGCTGACCAGTCCATGGTCATGCAGTGCTGGGTGGAGGTGCCGCCGGGTGCAATGACGGCGGGCCAGTGCGCGATCCACGGCACGCGGATGCCGCCTTCGGTCAGGTCCATCTTGCCCCCCACCAGCGGCCAGTTGTCACTGAAACGTTCACCGCCGTTGTCGCTGGTGAAAACGATCAGGGTGTTCTCGAGTTGTCCCGTTTTTTTGAGCGCGTCGACCAGCCAACCAATGCCTTCGTCCATGTGGTGGATCATGCGGTGGTAAGTGTGGATGTTACCGCCGTGCAGGTGGAACAGGTTGTCTTTCACCTCGGCTGCCAGCGCATGGTCTTCGCGGGTTTCCCAGGGCCAATGCGGCGCAGTGTAGTGCAGGCTCAAAAAGAAAGGCGTACCCTGCGCAACGCCTGGTGCCATGCGCTCCACATAGTCAACCGCACGCTTGGAGATCATGTCGGTCAGGTAACCGTCTTCTTGCTTTTCTTCTTCGTTGGTGTACAGGTCGTGCGCGCCGCTGGAGGCGCAGTGGGTGAAGTAATCCACCCCGCCCGACATGGGGCCAAAGAACTCTTCGTAGCCCGATTTGATCGGGCTGAAGTGGGGTGGGTAGCCCAGATGCCATTTGCCGATCAGCGCCGTGCGGTAGCCGCTGGCCTTGAGCAGGGAAGGCAGCGTTGGGTGTTCGGGTGGCAGGCCCAGCACGGTGCTGCCCTTGCTCTTGCTGTTGATGGGCTCGTCGGCTCCGCCGCGAAGGCGGTACTGGTAGCGGGCCGTCATCAGCGCAAAGCGGGTGGGCGAGCACACGGGCGAGTTGGCGTAACCCTGCGTGAACTTGAGGCCGCCCGCAGCCAACTGGTCGAGCACGGGCGAGACCTTGCCGAACTTCGCGTCGCGGCCGCCGTAGCAGCCCAGGTCTGCAAAGCCGAGGTCATCGGCCACGATGAAGATGATGTTGGGGCGTGGGGTGCTCACGGGTGTCATGGGTTCAGTCCAGTTGCACGCCCGTGGCTTTGATGGGTTTTTCCCAACGGGCCAAGTCGGCACGCTGCGCAGCCGCCAAATCGTTGGAATTGGAGCCAATCACCTCGTAGCCGAGTTTGACCATCTTGTCTTTCGTGGCAGGATCGCGCGCGATTTTCATCATGGCTTTTTCCAATCGGGCCAGGGTTTCACCCCTCAGACCCGCTGGGCCATACATCGCAAACCAGGCGGTGGCATCCATGTTGACGCCCGACTCTCTGAGCGTGGGCACTTCGGGCACTTGCGGGTCGCGTTGGTTCCCGGTCACGGCAATGATGCGAACTTTGCCTGCCTTGTGCATTTCGGCGGTTTCAGACACCACGTCAAATTTGTAGCCAATGTGTCCACCCAACAAAGCGGTGTTGGCTGGCGCGCCGCCTTGGAAAGGGATGTGGTTCAAGGTGATGCCCGCCGATTGCTCCATCAACACGCCCATGAAGTGGGGCAAGGTGCCTGCACCGGGCGTGCCATAGCTGGCAGAGTTGGGGTCGGTCTTGGCTTTGGCCACCATCTCAGCGACGGTTTTCACGTTGCTCGCTGGGCCAGAGACCACACCAAACTGGAATCGGGCGATTTGAGAAATCGGTGTGAAGTCTTTCACCGCGTCGTAATCGAGCTTTTTGTAGACGTGGGGAAACAGCACCATGGGACCGCTGGGCAAGACGATCACGGTTTGCCCATCGGGCTTGGCCGCCTTGGTCATGTTCAGGGCGATGCGCCCGCCTGCGCCGGGTTTGTTGTCCACTACGATGGTGCCGAAGTCGTCGCGCAGCGCATCGGCCACCAAGCGGGCCAGCACGTCGGCCGAGCCGCCGGGTGGGAAACCCACCAGGATTTTCAAGGGTGGTTTGTCTTGCGCTTGCAGGCTGGGTGAGAGCGCAGCCAAAGACAGGGCCAACAGGCCCAAACTGCGGCGGCTAAATGTGCCAAGACTCTGGCGGGGGGTGTCCTTGTTGGGGGTCATGAATGTCTCCGTGGGTATGGGGCGTCCAGTGCTTTGGGTTGAAAGCGCGGGGCAAGTCGGAGTGTAGTGGCTTGACCGACAATTGTGCTTATTGGCTATCCACCCGGAAAAAAATCTGATGCTGCTGTCTGTCTCTCAACGCTTGGCTTCGAGTGAAGAGCGGTTGCTGTCCCGTTTAGGCCGTTGGTTAAGTGTGACGGGTGCCGTGAGGGCTTGCCTTTTTGGGCTATGGCTGCACTTTGGGCTGGGTGGAGCTTTTGCTGCAGACGCCAAAGCAGAGGTCTGGTCTGGCTGGGTGAGTTGGGTGATGGACGGGGACACGGTTTTGCTGGTGCGTGAAGGCCAACGTGAACCTGTCAAGTTGCGAATTGATGGCATCGATGCACCCGAGACGTGTCAGCCCGGCGGGAGCGAAGCGCGCGAGGCCATGATTCGATTGGCGCTGCGTAAAACGGTTCAGGTGATCGATCGTGGTCAGGATTCGTATGGCAGGCAGATTGGGCGTTTGTCGGTCGATGGTGTGGATTTCGGGGCCGAGATGGTGCGCTCGGGCATGGCCTGGGCCTACAGCTTTCGCACCGGCAAAGGCCCATACGCCGCATTACAGCGTCAGGCTGAAAAACAAAAGAAAGGAATTTTTGCGACCCGTGATGAAGCCATGTCCCCCGCATTGTTCAGAAAATTTCACGGCAGTTGCCACGGCAACTGACCCCGTTGAAATGTTCTGCGCAAGGGCTAAAGCAAGGACCCCGGCTCCAGACGGAGCGCTGCACAGACCGGACATGCCGCGCTCCGTTGCATGCGGATGTCGGTCCACGACAGCTCGCGTCCGTCGAGCATGAGCAATCGACCTGCCATGTGGCTGCCCATGCCGCTCATGATTTTGAGAGCTTCGGCCGCTTGTACGCTGCCGATGATGCCCACCAGGGGCGCGAACACGCCCATGGTGGCGCAGCGGGTTTCTTCGGGCAGTTGTTCAGGCGGAAAGATGCAGGCGTAGCAGGGGGCATCAGGCTGCGTGCTGTCAAACACCGAGACCTGTCCGTCCATGCGGATGGCTGCACCCGAGACCAGGGGCTTGCGGTGCACCACGCAAGCCAGGTTCACGGCCTGGCGGGTCTCAAAGTTGTCGCAGCAGTCGATCACCACGTCGGCCTGGCCGACCAAGGTGTCGAGCAAGGCAGCGTCGGCACGCTGTGTGATGGGGGTCACCACCACGTCGGGGTTGATCTGCGCAATCGCCGTGCGAACCGAGTCGGCTTTGTACTGGCCGATCCGGTCCAGGGTGTGGGCAATTTGGCGTTGCAAGTTGGTGGCGTCGACCTGGTCGTGATCGACCACGGTGATGTGCCCCACGCCTGCACTGCCCAAGTACAGGCTGACCGGGGAGCCCAGACCTCCCGCACCGATGATCAGCGCGTGCGAGGCCAGCAGTTTTTCCTGCCCGTCGATGCCCAGTTCGTTGAGCAGGATGTGCCGCGAATAGCGCAGGAGCTGCGAGTCATCCATGGGCTGGCTCTGTCAACCGTTTGTGCTCAGTCTTTCTTGTCGACTTTGCGCTCGGCCAGTGTGGTGCTGGCTTTGATGGGCTGTCCTTTGAGCTGGTTCAAGGCCTGCTGCAGCTGGAAGTCCTTGTCCGATCCGAATTCGGGCAGGCGACGCTCAGCCACCGGCTTTTTGGCATCTTCTTCCAGCTTTTTGATGGCCTCTTCACGGGCCTTTTCACGGGCGGGGTCTTTCGCTTCTTCGGCTTCTTTGCCATTGGTCAGGTGTTTGCCCAGATCGGCTTCGCGGGTGCGCAGGGCAGCAAAGACGTTGCCGTTTTCGGTTTCGTCGAGCATCACGTCGGGCACGATGCCCTTGGCCTGGATGGCGCGTCCAGAGGGTGTGTAGTAGCGAGCGGTGGTGATTTTGAGCGCGGTGTCAGGCCCCAGTTGGCGCACGGTTTGTACCGAGCCTTTGCCAAACGTTTGGCTGCCCATCAGAGTGGCGCGTTTGTAGTCTTGCAGTGCACCGGCCACGATTTCACTCGCTGAGGCCGAGCCTTCATTGACCAGCACCACCAAGGGCACTTTTTTCAGGGCGCCGCCGGTGGCTTGCGTCATGCGGGTGATGGGGTCATTGGTGCTGTTGCGACGCCAAAATTGGGGTGAGGCTTTGTACGTGAACTTGCTTTCGGCCAGTTGACCGTTGGTGGTGACCACGGTGACGTTGTCCGGCAGGAAAGCGGCAGACAGGGCCACCGCTGCATCCAGCAGACCACCTGGGTCGTTGCGCAAGTCCAGTACCAGACCCTTGAGCTGGGGGTCTTGCTTGTACATCTCTTCGATCTTGCGGGCGAAGTCTTCGACGGTGCGTTCCTGGAATTGGGACACGCGGATCCAGCCGTAGCCGGGCTCGATGAGCTTTGACTTGACCGACTGGGTCTTGATTTCTTCGCGGATGATGGTGACGGGGAAGGTGCGGTTTTCGTCTCTGCGGAAGACCGTGAGTACCACTTTGGTTCTGGGCTCGCCACGCATGCGTTTGACCGCCTCGCTCAAGGGCAATCCTTTGAGGGGGGTGTCGTCGACTTTGGTGATCAGGTCGTTGGGTTTGAGGCCTGCACGGTCTGCAGGAGAGCCTTCGATGGGCGAGACGACCTTGACGACGCCGTCTTCCTGGCTGATCTCGATGCCCACGCCCACAAATCTGCCCGAAGTGCCTTCGGAGAATTCCTTGAAGCTCTTTTTGTCAAAGTATTGGGAGTGAGGGTCGAGGCTGGACACCATGCCAGAGATGGCTTCGGTGATGAGCTTCTTCTCGTCCACGGGCTCGACGTAGTCGCTCTTGACCATGCCAAACACCGCTGCCAATTGCTGCAGTTCTTCGAGCGGCAGGGGGGCCATGTTGCCGCGTGCCACGGTTTGCAGCGATACGGTGGTAAGGGCGCCTGCCAAGGCGCCTACGCTGAGCCAACCGACGATCTTGAGTTTGTGTCCCATTTTGCGAGTGCGTGTGCAGTGAAATTCGGATCAATATACACCCGCAAGCCCCACGCCGTGGGGCTTGGCGTGTAATTTCCTGTAAAGGTCCCTGTATGGTCAGGCTTTGCCCTGGCTGGCCACAGCAGCCGCGGCTTTGGCGGCGGCCTCTGCGTCGCCCAGGTAGTAATGGCGGATTGGCTGGAGGTTTTCGTCCATCTCATACACCAACGGGATGCCGTTGGGGATGTTCAGGTGGACGATGTCGGTCTCGGAGATGCCGTCCAAGTACTTGATCAGGGCACGGATGGAGTTGCCGTGTGCGGCGATCAGCACGCGTTTGCCGGCCTTGATGCTGGGGGCAATGCTGTCGTTCCAGGCGGGCAACACGCGGGCCACCGTGTCTTTGAGGCATTCGGTCAGGGGGACGACGGTCGGGTCGGGGTAGCGGCGGTCGCTGCGTTCGCAACGGGGGTCGGTGGCCTCCAGTGCGGGTGGGGGTGTGTCGTAGCTGCGTCGCCAGATCAGCACCTGCTCGTCACCGTATTGCTTGGCCATGTCGGCTTTGTTCAGTCCTTGCAGCGCGCCATAGTGGCGCTCATTCAGGCGGTAGTCTTTCACCACGGGCAGCCAGGTGCGGTCCATTTCGTCCAGGGTGTACCAGAGGGTGTGGATGGCGCGCTTGAGCACCGAGGTGTAGCACAGGTCAAAGTCCCAGCCTTCGGCCTTGAGCAGCTTGCCGGCCGACATGGCTTGGCTCACGCCCGTGGGGGTCAGGTCCACATCGGTCCAGCCGGTGAAGCGATTTTCCAGGTTCCAGGTGGATTCGCCGTGGCGAATAAGGACAAGTTTGTACATAGGGAAAGAGGCTTTGGAAGCGTTTGAAAACGGGGGGTAAGCCCGTCATTTTAGAATTGCGACTTCGCTGCCCGCTGACAGGGGGGCGTTTTTTTGATGAACAAAGGTCCGTTCCGTGAATTTTTTGATTGATAACTGGATGCTGCTGACCGTGGCTTTGGCGTCGGGCTTTGCCTTGTTGTTGCCGGTACTGACCAAGGGCAGCGGTTTGGACCCCCAGGCCATGGTGCAGCTGATGAACCGCGACAAGGCTGTGGTGATTGACGTGTGCGAGCCCGATGAATTTGCACGCGGGCATGTCATGGGTGCGAAAAACGTGCCTTTGGGTCAGCTTGAAGACAAGCTGGGCCAAGTGGTCAAAAACAAGTCGACCCAGGTAATCATGGTTTGTCAGGTGGGTGCGCGCTCGGCTCGTGCTGCAGCCTCAGCCCGCAAACTGGGTTACGACAATGTGCAGTCGCTCTCGGGCGGCCTTCGCGCTTGGGTCGCGGCCAGCATGCCGACCGAAAAAGCCTGATTTCAAACCCTGCATACAAGGAACTTTCATGCAAGCCGTCAAGATGTACACCACCGCTGTTTGCCCTTACTGCGTTCGGGCCAAGCAGTTGCTCAAGTCCAAAGGGGTCGAACAGATTGAGGAAATTCGCATCGATACCGATCCAGCCCAGCGTGAACACATGATGCAAATCACGGGTCGTCGCACCGTGCCACAAATTTATGTGGGTGACACCCATGTGGGTGGCTGTGACGACCTGATGGCCCTGGACGCCAAAGGCGGCCTGGTGCCTTTGCTCCAAGCGGCCTGAACTGCAACGTCCGATGTTCAGGGTTTTCACGGCCCTGGACGCTCGCTGAGGCGGCTTGGATGGCCGATAATGCGGATGTCTCCTTTCTCCATCTGTCCGGTTTTTCCCGGTGTCTTTATTTCATAAGAGCTTTCCATGACCGATTCCGCTGTCACCACCGCCTCCGAAGCCCCCGTTTTCCAGATTCAGCGTGTTTACCTGAAAGAGGCATCACTGGAGCAACCCAATTCGCCCGCCATCTTGCTCGATCAGCAGCAGCCCAGCGTGGACATTCAGTTGGGCGTGGAAGCCACTCCTGTGGCTGAAGGCGTGTTTGAAGTCTGCGTGACGGCCACGGTGCACACCAAAATTGCCGACAAGACCGTGTTTTTGGTCGAGTGCAAGCAAGGCGGCATTTTTGAAATCCGCAACCTGCCTGACGACCAGTTGGGACCTGTCATGGGCATCGCTTGCCCACAAATCGTTTATCCCTACCTGCGTGGCAATGTGGCCGACATCATCACCCGCGCTGGCTTTCCGCCCGTGCACCTGGCTGAAATCAACTTCCAGGCCATGTACGAACAGCAGCAAGTCCAGCAAGCCGAGCAGGCCGCTGCGATCACCCAGTAAGCTGCACTGAGGTTCAGCCGGACCATGCACATCACCCTCATTGGTGCCGGCGCTTGGGGCACCGCCATGGCTTTGGCGGCGGCCCGACACTCTGGGGGGCACAGGGTCACTTTGCATGCCCGCGATGCGATCCAGGCCGAGACATTGCGCACGCAAAGGCAAAATGCCCGCTACCTGCCGGGGATCGAATTGCCAGACTCCCTGGACATTTCTTCGGCGCCTTTGGCATCGTTGCTGATGTCTTCGTCTAGCTGCGATTTGTGGGTCATTGCCACGCCCATGGCCGGTTTGCGTGCGGTGCTGTCGGCCATGTCTGATGTGAACACGCCTGTGGCCTGGCTCTGTAAGGGGCTGGAGTCTGGCACTGGCTTGATGCCCCATGAGGTGCAGGCCCAGGTGGCCCCGCACCTGATGGCGGGCGCGTTGAGCGGACCCAGCTTTGCCTTGGAGGTGGCGCGTCAGCAGCCCACAGCACTTGTGGCCGCCAGCGGCCATGCCGCTGTGCGAGACGCCTTGGTGCAAGCATTCCATGGTCCTGCTTTGCGCGTCTATGCCAACAGCGACATTGTCGGTGTGGAGGTGGGCGGCGCCGTGAAGAACGTGTTGGCCATCGCCACGGGCTTGTGCGATGGCCTGAATTTGGGCCTGAATGCGCGGGCAGCCCTTATCACCCGGGGCCTGGCCGAGATGACGCGTCTGGGCGTGGCGCTGGGGGCGCAGAGCGACACTTTCATGGGTTTGTCGGGCCTGGGCGACCTGGTTTTGACGGCCACGGGGGATCTGAGTCGCAACCGCAAAGTCGGCTTGTTGCTGGCCCAGGGCAAGTCGCTGGATCAGGCGGTGACTTCGCTGGGCCATGTGGCCGAGGGCGTTTACAGTGCCCGCACCGTCATGCAACGTGCCCGTGCCCTGGGGGTCGACATGCCGATCACCGAGGCTATCGTGGCTTTGTTGGATGGGCGTCTGAGTGCCCGTGAGGCTGTGCAGGCCCTGATGGGGCGCGACCCCAAGGGCGAATTTGCTTGATTCGTCATGACCAAGATTGCACGCCAAGCCCCGCTGACATCGGCCTCCGTCTTTCAAAAGCCCACCTTGGTGCAACGGCTGCTGCGCTTGATCGAGGGTTTTGACGGGCCGTTGTCTTTTGCCGTTTTCTTGCTGGCCTGTCTGGGACTGTTGGTCATGTATTCCTCGGGTTATGACCATGGCACCCGCTTCGTGGATCATGGTCGCAACATGCTCATTGCGGGGTTCATCTTGTTTGTGGTGGCGCAGATCCCGCCTTCCAAGTTGATGGCCTGGGCGGTTCCGGTTTACACCGTGGGGGTGCTTTTGCTGGTGGGTGTTGAATTTTTCGGCATCACCAGAAAAGGATCGACGCGCTGGCTTAACTTGGGCATTGTGATCCAGCCCAGCGAGATCCTCAAAATTGCTTTGCCTTTGATGCTGGCCGCTTGGTTCCAGAAACGCGAGGGGCAGTTGCGGCCCTTCGATTTCGCGGTGGCCTTGCTGATTTTGGGCATTCCCGTGGGCTTGATCATGAAGCAGCCCGACTTGGGCACCTCTTTGCTGGTGTTGGCTGCGGGCCTGGCAGTGATTTTTTTTGCCGGGCTCAAGTGGCGCTGGATTTTGCCCCCCGTTCTTTTGGGGCTGGTGGGTATTGTGGTGTTGGTGATCATGGAGCCGAGCCTGTGCAAGCCCGGTGTGGATTGGCATGTGCTGCACGAGTACCAGCGGCAAAGGGTGTGCACCTTGCTGGACCCGGGTCGTGACCCTTTGGGCAAGGGTTTTCACATCATTCAGGGCATGATCGCCATCGGCTCGGGTGGCTTTTGGGGGAAGGGTTTCATGCAGGGCACACAAACCCACCTGGAGTTCATTCCGGAGCGCACCACCGACTTCATTTTTGCGGCCTTGGGCGAAGAGTTCGGCCTGTTCGGCGGCTTGTTTTTGCTGGCCAGTTTGTTCTTTTTGATTTACCGGGCGCTGGTCATTGCCATGCAGGCGCCCACCTTGTTCAGCCGCTTGTTGGCGGGCAGCATGGCCATGATTTTCTTTACCTACTCCTTTGTCAACATCGGCATGGTCAGCGGGATCTTGCCGGTGGTGGGCGTGCCCTTGCCTTTCATCAGTTACGGTGGCACGGCCATGGTTACCCTGGGCCTGGCGCTGGGCATCCTGATGTCGATTGCGAAATCCAAACAGTTGGTGCAAACATGACAGATCCGGCACAGGTCGCGGTGGTGGGTGCGGGCAATATGGGCGGTGGCATGCTTGCCCGTTTGTGTGGTCTTGGCTGGTCCGTGGCGGTCCATGACATCGACCCGCGGGTTCAGTCAAAGGCGGTGGCCTTGGGGGCGGTTGCTTGTGGGTCTGCGATGGAAGCCGCCCGAAATCTGACGCCCGACGGCGTGTTGATGGTGGTCGTGGTGGACGCTGCACAAACCGAGGCGGTGCTCTGGGGCGAGGGGGGTGCAGGCCCGGTTTTGAAGCCAGGTCAAGCGGTCATGCTGTGTCCAACCCTGGGACCTGCCACGGTACAAAGCCAGGCCGAGCGTTTGGCACAGAGGGGCATTGACCTCATCGATGCGCCCATGTCCGGTGGTCCTTTGCGCGCCCAAGAGGGCACCATGAGCTTGATGGTGGCCTGCTCGGATGGGGTGTGGCAGCGCAGCCAAAAGCTTTTGAATGCCTTGAGCCAGCAAGTTTTTCGTGTCGGAACCCGCGCAGGAGACGGCGCGCGCACCAAGTTGGTCAACAATTTGCTGGCAGCGGTGAACTTGGTGGGCGCGGCCGAGGCCATGGCTTTGGCCGAGCGTCTGGGGTTGGATCCTGCCGCCACGCTGTCGGTGATTGAAGCCTCCAGTGGACAAAGCTGGATTGGCTCGGACAGGATGCGTCGGGCTTTGGCGGGTGATTTTGAACCCCGTGCCCACGTCACTTTGCTGGCCAAAGACACGGGCTTGGCCGTGCAGGCCGCTGACGAGGTGGCTTTCAATCCAGCCCTTGGGCGCTTGGCGAGGGACTCGTTTGCACAAGCCCTTGGCCAGGGTTGGGCCGATCTGGACGATGCGGCTTTGTTGCAACTCATGCGCCAGCGCTGAGCGCTGTGCCATTAGCTTGCATGGCGGATGCCTGGATTTGAAATGCCCGTGACACCGGAGGATGCCGATGACCCGACCCCGCGCCCGTGAATTGGGCCTGCCTTTTGCGGGGCAGACTGGCCCCTTCAACGCCATCACCGACGTGCCCGGTGTGTCGGTGGGCTTCACCACCTTGACAGATCCTTTGCGCCAGATGCGTACCGGGGTGACGGCCATCGTGCCCAGGCAGGATGCGGACAACCCGATGCCCGTTTGGGCCGGGTTTCATGCCCTCAACGGCAATGGCGAGATGACCGGTGTGCACTGGATCAATGATGCGGGCTATTTTCTGGGGCCTGTCTTGATCACCAATACCCACGGTGTGGGGGCATGCCACCAAGGGGCGGTGCAATGGATGCTGCGCCGCTACGCAGAGCATTTTGAAAACCACCATGCATGGGCCATGCCCGTGGTGGCCGAGACCTATGATGGCGTGCTCAATGACATCAATGCACTGCATGTGCGACCTGAACATGCCGTGGCGGCACTCGATGCCGCCACCAGTGGGAGCGTGGCCGAAGGCTCGGTGGGCGGTGGCAACGGCATGATTGCCTACGAGTTCAAGGGCGGCACCGGCACTTCTTCTCGTCAGATCCAGGTTGCGGGGCAGACCTACACCCTGGGCGCACTGGTGCAGGCCAATTACGGCAGGCGTCACTGGTTGTCGGTGCTGGGTGTACCGGTGGGTCAAGCCATGCCGGGCGGCTTTGCGCAGAAGGAAACCGGCTCCATCATCGTCATTTTGGCCACCGATGCGCCCTTGTCGGATGCAATCTTGCGTTCTCTGGCCAAGCGGGCAGGTTTGGGCATTGCGCGCTCGGGCAGCCCGGGCGGCAATTCTTCGGGCGATATTTTCCTGGCCTTTTCTGTTGCCGATCCCATGCCCCATCCTGAAAAGATGGCCGCTGTGATTCAGCGCCACAGCCTCAACTGGGAGGTGTTGGATCCGCTGTATGAGTCCGCCGTTCAGGCTGTTGACGAGGCGGTCATCAATGCTCTGGTGCAGGGTGAGGATGTGCCCACCGTCAAACCAGCCGGGTATGTGGTGCCCGCACTGGACACGGAACAGCTGTTGAAATTGATGCGCCAGTACGGCCGGATGTAGGCTTTCAGGGCGGCGGTCTTCAGACCCTTTTGTCCTGTCCGTTCGCCCTGCGACCAACGCGCCTGTCCAGCACCGGCAAGGGTCTTGTTCAGTGCCTACAATGAGTGGCATGATTTCACGCGAACCCACCATTGAACGCTTGGCCACGGCCAAGTCCCTGCTTCTTGACCCGTTTGGTCTTCATGAGGCCCACCTGAGTCAGGCGCTGAACGCCATCCAGGCCCACGCGGTCGACGACGCCGACCTGTATTTCCAGTACACCCGATCTGAAGGCTGGAGCCTGGAAGAGGGCATCGTGAAGACCGGCAGCTTCAGCATCGACCAGGGCGTGGGTGTGCGAGCAGTGTCGGGCGAGAAAACCGCCTTTGCGTATTCCGACGACATTTCTGAAGCCTCCTTGATGGACGCTGCCATGACGGTGCGCTCCATTGCTTCTGTGGCGCAAAACAAGCGCATCAAGGTGCCGGCACGCAAAATCTCGGCCAGTCGCTCGCTTTACCCTTCACTGGACCCGATGTCCACGCTGGACAGTACCGCCAAAGTCAATTTGCTGGGCCGCGTGGAGAAAATCGCCCGCGCCAAGGACCCGCGCATCGTTCAGGTCATGGCGGGTCTGGCCACCGAATACGACGTGGTGATGGTGGCCCGCGCCGATGGTACGTTGGCCGCCGATGTACGCCCCTTGATCCGCTTATCGGTGACGGTGATCGCCGAGCAAAACGGCCGCCGCGAAGTCGGCAGCGCGGGCGGCGGTGGCCGCTTCGGTTTGGCCTACTTTGACGACGCCATGGTCGAGAGCTATGTGCAAGAAGCCGTGTCGGCCGCGCTCATCAACCTCGAAGCCCGCCCTGCCCCCGCAGGAGAGATGACGGTGGTGCTGGGAAATGGCTGGCCCGGCGTGCTCTTGCACGAAGCCGTGGGACACGGCCTGGAAGGCGACTTCAACCGCAAGGGCTCAAGTGCCTTCAGCGGCCGCATCGGCCAGCGTGTGGCGGCCAAGGGTGTCACAGTGCTCGACGATGGGACGATTGCCGACCGTCGTGGCTCGCTGAACGTGGACGACGAAGGCCACGCCAGCCAGAAGAATGTGCTCATCGAAGACGGCATCTTGCGTGGCTACATCCAGGACGCGATGAATGCGCGTCTGATGGGCGTCAAGCCCACGGGCAATGGCCGCCGTGAAAGTTACGCCCATGTGCCGATGCCGCGCATGACCAACACCTACATGTTGGGTGGCGACAAGAGCGCCGAAGAAATCGTGGCCAGCATCAAGAAAGGTCTGTACGCGACCAACTTCGCGGGTGGCCAGGTGGACATCACCAGCGGCAAGTTCGTGTTCTCGGCCAGCCAGGCTTATTGGGTGGAAAACGGCAAGATTCAATACCCCGTCAAGGGTGCCACGCTGATTGGCAGCGGCCCCGAGTCGCTCAAGAAGATCAGCATGATCGGCAACGACATGAAGCTCGACTCGGGCGTGGGCACCTGCGGCAAAGAGGGGCAGAGCGTGCCGGTGGGTGTGGGGCAGCCGACCTTGCGCATCGATGGCCTGACTGTCGGGGGCACCGCCTGATGTCCTGTCCGGGTTTGCCCTTGGGGGGGCCGTCAGGAAGCGTCAGAAACCTGTGATACATTGAACCCATGTCTGTGCGCACCGTTTTTTACTTTTTTTATTTTTGGTTCTCAGTCCCCGGCGGACGAGAGGCGAGCGCATAAGCACCCGAATATCTCGATACACACCGCCGGAGCCCCAAAGCCCGGCGGTTTTTTTTGACCTTTTCAATTTCCAGGAGCCCATGATGAACGCCAAAACCACCGCCCCCGAAAGCTGGTATCCACATGCTGCAGATCGCACCGGCCAGACCGACGACGAACGCATCAAGGACATCACCGTGCTTCCGCCCCCAGAGCATTTGATCCGGTTTTTCCCGATCGCCGGCACCGCAACGGAGACCCTGATCGCCCAGACCCGCAAAGCCATTCAAAAGATCGTGCACGGTCAAGACGACCGTTTGCTTGTCATCATCGGTCCCTGCTCGATCCACGACCCGGCAGCGGCGCTTGATTACGCCCGCCGCCTGAAACCCTTGCGCGAAAAGTACGCCGACACGCTGGAGATCGTGATGCGTGTGTACTTTGAAAAACCCCGTACCACCGTGGGCTGGAAGGGCCTGATCAATGACCCTTACCTGGACGAGAGCTACCGCATTGACGAAGGCCTGCGCATCGCACGCCAGCTGCTGATCGAGATCAACCGCCAGGGCTTGCCCGCGGGCAGCGAGTTCCTCGACGTGATCTCGCCCCAGTACATCGGTGACCTGATCAGCTGGGGCGCCATCGGCGCGCGCACCACCGAAAGCCAGGTGCACCGCGAACTGGCTTCGGGCCTGTCGGCCCCCATCGGCTTCAAGAACGGGACGGATGGCAACATCAAGATCGCGACCGATGCGATCCAGGCTGCAGCCCGTGGGCATCACTTTTTGTCGGTGCACAAAAACGGCCAGGTCGCCATCGTGCAGACCCAGGGCAATCAGGATTGCCACGTGATTCTGCGCGGCGGCAAAGCTCCCAACTACGACGCTGAAAGCGTGGCCGCTGCTTGCAAGGAACTGGAAGCCGCCAAGCTGCCTGCCACTTTGATGGTGGATTGCAGCCACGCCAACAGCAGCAAGAAGCACGAGCGTCAGATCGACGTGGCCAAGGACATCGCCGCGCAAATCAGTGCTGGCTCGCGCCAGATCTTTGGAGTCATGGTCGAGAGCCACCTGAAAGATGGTGCCCAGAAGTTCACGCCAGGTCAGCACGATGTGGCAAAGCTGACTTACGGTCAGAGCATCACCGACGCCTGCATCGGCTGGGACGACAGCGAAGGCGTGCTGCAGGTGCTGTCGAATGCGGTGACGGCGCGCCGCGCCCGCTTAGTCTGAGCCTCAAGGAGGTTGACGTGATGAACAAAGTCCGCGTAATGCGGGCTTTGTTGAAGGGATGGCAGAAATCAGTTGGCCAAGGTTGCCAGCAGCTTGGCGTGAATGCCGCCAAAGCCCCCGTTGCTCATGCACAGCAGGTGGTCACCGGGTTGCACTTGTGCCAACACCTGCGCGATCACTTCGTCAATGTTGGCGCCCACTTGCGCTTTGGAGCCCATGGGCGTCAGCGCGGCCGCGGCGTCCCAGCCCAGTCCCCCTGAATGGCAAAACGCCAAATCAGCCTCTTCCAGGCTCCAGGGCAGCTGGGCTTTCATGGTGCCCAGCTTCATGGTGTTGCTGCGCGGCTCGAAGATCGCGAGGATGCGCGCCTCGCCCACTTGGCGTCGCAGGCCGTTGACGGTGGTGCGGATCGCGGTGGGGTGGTGGGCGAAATCGTCGTAGACGGTGATGCCGTTCACGGTGCCGCGCACTTCCATGCGGCGTTTGACGTTTTCAAAGGTGGTCAGCGCCTTCGCTGCCACAGCCGGTGCCACGCCCACATGCTCGGCGGCGGCGATGGCGGCCAGTGCGTTGAGCTGGTTGTGCACCCCCCCCATAGCCCATTGCACTTCGGCCACAGGTTTGCCAGCCTGAAACACCTGGAACTGTGAGGGTTCGCCATCGGCTACAAAGTCGCTCACGGCCGAACCAAATGTGCGCACTTCGCTCCAGCAACCTTGGCCCAGCACACGGGTGAGACTTTCTTCCAGGCCATTGACCACCACGCGACCCGAGCCGGGCACGGTGCGCACCAAGTGGTGGAACTGGCGCTCGATGGCGGCCAGGTCGTCAAAGATGTCGGCGTGGTCAAACTCGAGGTTATTCAAAATCACAGTGCGCGGTCGGTAATGCACGAACTTACTGCGCTTGTCGAAGAAGGCCGTGTCATATTCGTCGGATTCGATGACAAAGTACTTTCCGCCCCCCAGTCGGGCCGAGACACCAAAGTTGAGCGGCACGCCACCGACCAGAAATCCCGGTTGCAAACCGGCTTGCTCCAACACCCAGGTCAGCATGGAGGTGGTGGTGGTTTTGCCATGCGTACCTGCCACGGCCAAAACATGCTGGCCTTGCAGAACATGTTCAGACAACCATTGGGGGCCGCTGGTGTAGGGTGCACCGGCTTCCAAAATCGCTTCCATCAGCGGGAACTTGGGGGCGCCATCGGGCAAGCGTGCGCGGCTGACCACATTGCCAATCACGTACATGTCGGACTTTAAGGCCATCTGGTCGGCGTCAAAACCCTCGATCAGCTCGATCCCCAAAGCGCTTAGCTGGTCGCTCATCGGGGGGTAAACGCCTGCGTCGCAACCGGTCACCCGATGCCCGGCTTCTCGCGCAAGAGCCGCCAAACCACCCATGAAGGTGCCACAAATGCCCAAAATATGAATATGCATGACCAGATTTTAGGCGGCGACACTGTGCAATTCATTCAGGGGGCTGCAGGCAGGCACAATCTGCTTCCATGAACGATGTTGCGCTTGAAATCGCCGCCACCGCCGCCCGCTTGGTGGTAGAAGAAGGTCTGGCTTTTGGCCCGGCCAAGCACCGGGCTTTGAAAGAGTTGGGGCTTTCCACCCGAACCGCTTTGCCGACCAATGATGTGCTCGAAGCCGAGGTGCGTGACTACATTGCGCTGTTTTGCGCCGACACCCAGCCTGGGGAGTTGCTGGCCTTGCGTGAGCTGGCACGGGTATGGATGCAGCGGCTGGCCGAATTTCGCCCGCACCTAGGCGGTGCGGTCTGGCAGGGGTGGGCAACGCGACTGTGCGATGTGGACCTGGCCTTGTTTTGTGACGACCCTAAATCGGCCGAGATCGCCTTGATCAACCAGAACCAGCGCTACGAAGTGCAAACCGTGCGGGGCTTGCATGGGGACGATGTGGATGTCCTCAGTTTGCACAGCTTTTGTGACCTCTTGAACGAAGATGTGGGCGTGCACCTTCGCATTTACGACTTGGATGACTTGCGAGGGGCCTTGTTGCCCGACGCACAAGGCCGCTCCCCCCGTGGGGATTTGGCAGCCTTGGAGCGCCTGTTGGCAGCATGAAAGACAATGCAGTCATGAACCATCCAATTGCAAAAGGCTCCAGGCGTCATCTGATTTGGGGTGCTGGTGCGGCGGCCGCTGTCGCCGGGGTTGGCGTGGCTTTGTGGCGTTTTGAGCCTCAAAAGGTGGATGACGCGGTGAAGCATCCATTGTGGAGTCAGCAGTTCGAGTCACCTGTGGGCGAAGCCTTGACCATGGCCAAATTTCAGGGTCAACCTTTGCTTTTGAATTTTTGGGCCACTTGGTGCCCTCCTTGCATCGAGGAACTGCCCATGATCGACGCCTTCTGGCGCGAAAACAAGGTCAACGGGCATCAAGTGGTGGCATTGGCCATTGATCAGCCCAGCGCTGTTCGCAAATTCCTGGCTAAACATGCATTGGGTTTTCCGGTGGGATTGGCCGGATTGGAGGGAACCCATTTGGCCAAATCCTTGGGTAACGCAGTGGGTGGACTGCCATTTACGGTATTTTTCAAGGCAGATGGCAGCATTTGGCGACAGAAGATGGGCCAACTCACGGCTGATGATCTGACCCAGTGGCGCAGCGCCTTCATTTGACGCACTTCGATCACCGTTCCGGGGTGGTGGATTGCTCTCCTAACGCACAATTGCTGCGATTTGATTGTTAGTTTGGGATAAGAAAACATCAATTCAAGGTTTTTATTGAAATTTGGTGTAAATTCAACCCATTACTTGAGCTCAAGCAATGGAGGATCTATGGATTTGCGCAAACTCAAAACACTGATTGACTTGGTGTCCGACTCGAATGTGTCGGAGTTGGAAATCACCGAAGCCGAAGGCAAGGTTCGCATTGTCAAGAGCATGGGAGTGGCTCAGCCGGTGGTGATGCAGCAAGCAAGTCCCATGGCAGCAGCCCCCGTTGTGGTTGCCCCCGTCGTCGCCCCGGCTGAGGCCGCCCCTGTTTTGGCCCCAGCGCCCGCAGGTCACGCTGTGAAGTCGCCCATGGTGGGCACTTTCTACCGTTCGTCCAGCCCTGGCTCGGCACCTTTCATCCAAATTGGGTCGGTGGTCAAGGAGGGTGATACCTTGTGCATCATCGAAGCGATGAAAATCCTCAACGAGATCGAGTCCGACAAGGCTGGCACCGTCACGCAAATCCTGTGTGAAAACGGTCAGGCTGTGGAATACGGTCAGCCTCTTTTCATCGTCGAATAAAGCCACGGGGATTTCATGTTCAAGAAAATCCTGGTCGCCAACCGAGGCGAAATCGCCTTGCGCATCCAGCGCGCTTGTCGCGAACTGGGCGTCAAAGCGGTGATGGTCTATTCAGAAGCTGACAAAGAAGCCAAATACGTCAAGTTGGCCGAAGAAGCGGTTTGCATCGGGCCTGCGGCGTCGCCGCTGAGCTACCTCAACATGCCCGCCATCATCTCTGCGGCTGAAGTGACGGATGCCGAGGCCATTCACCCAGGCTACGGCTTTTTGAGCGAGAACGCTGACTTTGCCGAGCGGGTTGAAAAAAGCGGTTTCCAGTTCATCGGACCCACACCCGAGTCGATCCGCATCATGGGTGACAAGGTTTCAGCCAAGCAGGCCATGATTCGCGCAGGCGTGCCTTGTGTGCCTGGTTCTGAAGGTGAATTGCCCGATGACCCGGTGCAAATACGCCGCATCGCCAAAGCTGTCGGATACCCGGTCATCATCAAGGCTGCAGGCGGCGGTGGCGGACGCGGCATGCGCGTGGTGCACACCGAGGCGGCGCTCATCAATGCCGTGCAAATGACCAAGGCCGAAGCCGGTGCTGCATTTGGCAATCCGGCGGTATACATGGAAAAGTTCTTACAGAACCCGCGCCATGTGGAAATCCAAATCCTGGCCGACAAGCACCGCAACGCTGTGTATTTGGGAGAGCGTGACTGCTCCATGCAGCGGCGGCACCAAAAAGTGATCGAAGAAGCCCCCGCACCAGGCATTCCACGCAAGCTGATCGACAAGATTGGTGAGCGTTGCGTGGCTGCCTGCAAAAAAATCAATTACCGGGGTGCGGGCACCTTCGAGTTTTTGTATGAAAACGGCGAGTTCTATTTCATCGAGATGAACACCCGCGTCCAGGTCGAGCACCCAGTGACGGAGTGGGTGACGAGTGTGGACATTGTCAAGACGCAGATCATGGTCGCTGCCGGTGAAAAATTGCCTTTCACCCAAAAGCAGATCCAGATCCGGGGTCATGCCATTGAGTGCCGTGTGAACGCCGAAGACCCCTTCAAGTTCACACCGTCACCAGGTCGCATCACTTCTTGGCACATGCCAGGCGGCCCCGGCGTGCGTGTGGATTCGCACGCCTACAACAATTACTTTGTGCCACCGAATTACGACTCGATGATCGGCAAGCTGATCGTGCACGGCGACACCCGCGAACAGGCCCTGGCCCGCATGCAGACCGCGCTGGCCGAGACCGTGATCGAAGGCATCAACACCAACATCCCGCTGCACCGTGAATTGATGGTGGACGCCAAGTTCATGCAAGGCGGCACCAACATCCATTACCTGGAACACTGGCTGAGCCAGCACAAGCGCTAACTTTATGTATGAACTGAGCCTGCTGTGCCCCGAAGACCGGGTGGACGTGCTGAGCGATGCGCTGGACGCTTTGGATGCGTTGAGTGTGTCAGTGGAAGACGCTGACGCACAAACGCCCGCCGAACAAGCCTTGTTTGGTGAACCCGGCATGCCACCGCCCAAAGACGGTTGGCAGCGTTCGCGCATGGTGGCCTTGTTCTCTCAGGAGGATGCGGCTCAGGAGGCGGCAGTTTTATTGGGTGCCCAAGACTTTTTTGAGGATTGCCAGTTGTTGGGTATCCAGGCTTTGGAAGACCAAGACTGGGTGCGCCTGACCCAGTCGCAGTTTGCGCCGGTCGAGGTGACGTCCGATTTCTGGATCGTACCCACTTGGCATGAGCCCCCTGATCAGGCCCGGCACATCATCCGACTCGACCCAGGCTTGGCTTTTGGTACCGGCACCCACCCCACCACACGCATGTGTCTGCGCTGGATTGCCCAGCATGACGTGCAGGGGCAGCGTGTGCTCGACTACGGTTGCGGCTCAGGCATTTTGGCCATTGGTGCGGCCAAATACGGTGCGACCACCATCGATGCGGTGGATATTGACGAAGCTGCTGTGACCTCGACTGAGTTGAATGCTCAGGCCAACGATGTGCAATTGCAAGCCGGTTTGCCCGACAAAGCGCAAGGTCAGTACCAGACGGTGCTGGCCAATATCCTGGCCACGCCTTTGAAAGTGCTGGCTCCCCTGCTGTGTTCGCATGTGACGCCTGGTGGTCATTTGGTCTTGGCCGGTATCCTTGAGCGGCAGGCCGAGGAGCTCAAAGCCGCGTACGCTCCATGGGTAGCCCTTGAAGTGGCCGATGCCCAGGAAGGCTGGATTTTGATGACTGCCAAGAAGGTGGTTCGGTCTGCCTGACGCGAGCTGTGGCGTGCTTCGGTCTGCACGCACAGGCTGAACAGCTTGAGCCTGTCTACAATCGGGCCATGAAAAGGATCACCCGCTGCCCTTCGTGTGCCACGGTTTATCAGCTGACGCAGGTGCATCTGCACGCTGCCAAAGGCTGGTTGCGTTGCAGTGCCTGCGGCCAAGCGTTTGACAGCACCGGGCTGGTGCTGCGTTGGTCCCCTGCAAATCACGTGACGCCTGTTTCACCTTTTGAGGCTGGCCCTGGCTCGACGAACGGTCCTCCATACAAAACGGGAGAGTCGGAGCAAGTACCTGATTTGGTTGTTGATCCGGCAGACCGCATTTCGCTCGACGATTTATTGACAAAAGAAGACTGCAGCTCAACTGGCCCCATCCGGCCAGCGCAAGCCGAGTTGGCCGCTTTTGAAGACGCTTTGTCCCGTTTCAAACCTGAGCCTTTGACGGCTGAGGCTTTGCCAGGACCCGAAAAAGTCTCCGAAGCTTTGCCATCCAGGGCATGGCTTGCACCGTATGCGGTCCTGTCCTTGGCCTTGCTGCTGGTGATTCAACTGGCCTACGTGCAAAGAAATGCCATTGCCGCTTCATGGCCTGACAGTGAACCCATGATTCGCCATCTGTGTCAATCCTTGGGTTGCCAAGTCAGTCCGCTGCGCGATCCAGAGGGCATGGTCATTGAAAGCTCCAGTCTCGTGCAACGCAGCGATGATCATGTCCTGTCGTGGTCTGTCCGCAATTCGACGCGCCGCGTCCTTGGTATGACGGCCTTGGAGCTGAGTTTGATGGATGAACGAGGCAAGCTGGTGCTGCGCACCGTGGTCATGCCCGAACAGGCCGGTGCACCGTCAACCTTGTCTCCAGGTCAGTCTTGGTCAGGGACTTTGAAAGTTCTGGTGTCCCCAGACAGGGTCTTCAGCGATTACCGGGTGCTGAATTTTTACCCTTGATGCCGGTCAACCCGGTGTGAATTTCGCATAAAAAAGCCCGGCACTGTTGCCAGTGACGGGCTTGGTGGCTAGCGCCTGAACTGTGAATCAGGGCTTGGCGGCCGAAGGAAACGGCCACGCAGCTTGAGGATTCAACGTCGTTTGAGCAGCCGGGGCAGCGGGTGCTTTGGATGCCTTCTTTGCTGCTGGTTTCTTGGCCGCTTTTTTCACAACTGCTTTTTTGGCCGCTGGCTTCTTGGCTGCAGTTTTCTTGGCTGCGGCTTTTTTGGCGGGGGCGGCTTTTTTGGCAGGAGCTGCTTTCTTGGCTGCGGCTTTTTTGGCCGGTGCTGCCTTTTTAGCTGCTGGCTTTTTGGCTGCGGCTACTTTCTTTGCGGGAGCGGCTTTTTTGGCCGGTGCTGCTTTTTTCGCTGCTGGCTTTTTGGCTGCTACTGCTTTTTTGGCAGGAGCGGCTTTCTTTGCTGGAGCAGCTTTTTTGGCGGCGGGTTTTTTGGCTGCAGCTACTTTTTTAGCTGGAGCCGCTTTTTTGGCCGGTGCGGCCTTCTTCGCTGGAGCAGCTTTTGTTGCTGCTGCTTTTTTTGCAGTTGCCATGATTTTCTCCTTGATCAAGTTGAGAACTCAACGGAAAGGGAACGCTTGGTGCTTGTTGGATTGCACGAAGCGATCCATGGCGCTGGGGAAACCCCCAACGCCATGAACGCGGAAAAGCCACAACGCCCAAAGTCAGGAGACATTGGAGCGTGTGGCTTGAAGAGGGGGGACATGGGATTGGGGGTCAGAAGATCAGTCCCAGGACAAAGCCCCGCCGGTTTGGTATTCGATGACCCGGGTTTCAAAGAAGTTGCGTTCTTTTTTCAGGTCGATCATCTCGCTCATCCAGGGGAAGGGGTTCTCTTCATTGGGGAAAAGAGCCTCGAGGCCAATCTGGGTCGCACGGCGGTTGGCAATGTAGCGCAGATAGCCTTTGAACATGGATGCGTTCATGCCCAAGACGCCGCGGGGCATGGTGTCTTCCGCGTACTGGTATTCCAATTCGACAGCCTTGAGGAAAAGATCCTTGATTTCGGCCTTGAATTCGTTGGTCCACAGTTGTGGATTCTCGTACTTGACGGTGTTGATCAGGTCAATGCCGAAGTTGCAATGCATGGATTCGTCACGCAGGATGTACTGGTATTGCTCGGCAGCACCGGTCATCTTGTTTTGGCGACCCAGAGCCAAGATCTGCGTGAAGCCCACATAAAAGAACAGGCCCTCCATCAGACAAGCGAACACGATCAATGACTTGAGCAAGGTCTGGTCTGTCTCCAGCGTGCCGGTCTTGAAGTTGGGATCCATGATCACATTGATGAACGGGATCAGGAACTCGTCTTTGTCACGGATGGACTTGATTTCGTTGTAGGCGTTGAATATCTCGCTCTCGTCCAGGCCCAAGGACTCCACGATGTACTGGTAGGCGTGGGTGTGGATGGCTTCTTCGAAGGCTTGACGCAACAAAAATTGACGGCATTCGGGAGCCGTGATGTGACGGTAGGTACCGAGCGTGATGTTGTTGGCCGCCAGCGAATCGGCGGTCACGAAAAAGCCGAGGTTGCGTTTGACGATGCGGCGCTCATCTTCGGTCAGACCGTTGGGGTCTTTCCACAAGGCGATGTCGCGGTTCATGTTCACTTCCTGCGGCATCCAATGGTTAGCGCAGGTGGCCAGGTATTTCTCCCAAGCCCATTTGTATTTGAAAGGCACCAACTGGTTGACGTCGGTTTGGCCATTGATGATCCGTTTGTCGGCAGCAGCCATGCGACGCGGTGCGACAGGAGCGGCTGTGTTTGAAGACGGCGTGGCCGCAGCGGCAGATTTGTCTGCGCCAGTGAAAGTGGGCATTGCAGGTTGCAATGCGGGTTTGACTTGATCGTCCCAGGACAGCATAAAAAATTCCAGTTCTTAAATTATGAAAGCATGACCACAAATTGCAAAGCCGTTCATCCATTTAGGTCACAAGCTGAGCATGAAGTGTTGTGCCATTGCATCGAACAGCACACACGCGTGTGCTGCTTTGAGCAAGGTCCATCATTGGCAAGCTTCGCAACCTGGATCGTCGATGGCGCAGAACTTGATGTCGGTGGCAGGCGTGGCAGCCATTTGTGCTTGTGCAGCAGCAGCGGCGGCCTCGATGGCACTCATGCCGGCACTGGGTGTACCTGATGCAGACACGGCATTGTGCGAGCCGGCATTCACAGTCGATTTTTCCACTTGCGTGGCGCTGGATGTGCGCAGGTAGTAAGTGGTTTTGAGGCCGCGCAACCAGGCGAGTTTGTAGGTGTCGTCGAGTTTTTTGCCCGAGGCACCAGCCATGTAAATGTTGAGTGATTGCGCCTGGTCAATCCATTTCTGGCGACGTGCGGCGGCTTCGACCAGCCATGTCGTTTCGACTTCAAAGGCGGTGGCGTACAAAGCCTTGATGTCTTGCGGCACGCGGTCGATGGGGCGCAGCGAACCGTCAAAGTGTTTCAGATCCATGACCATCACATCGTCCCACAGGCCAAGACGTTTCAAGTCGCGCACCAAGTAACTGTTGATGACGGTGAACTCACCGGACAGGTTGGATTTGACCGACAGGTTGCCAAAGCAGGGCTCAATCGAAGCGTCCACGCCGATGATGTTGGAGATGGTGGCTGTTGGCGCAATCGCGACGCAGTTGGAGTTGCGCATCCCGTTGGCTTTGATTTTCTGGCGCAGGGCATCCCAGTCGAGGGTGGAGGAGCGATCAACTTCCACATAACCACCACGCTCGCGCGCCAGCAGGTCGACGGTGTCCAACGGCAGAATGCCTTGATCCCACAGAGAGCCCTTGTAGCTGGAGTACTGTCCGCGCTCTTGCGCCAACTCGGTGGACGCCCAGTAAGCGTAGTAGCAGATCGCTTCCATCGATTGGTCGGCAAACTCCACGGCCGCTTGCGAGGCATAAGAGATGCGCATCTCGTACAAGGCATCCTGGAACGCCATCAGTCCCAGGCCCACAGGGCGATGGCGGATGTTCGAGTCACGGGCTTTTTTGACCGCGTAGTAGTTGATGTCGATCACGTTATCCAGCATGCGCATGGCTGTCGAAATCGTCTTTTTCAGCTTGTCGTGGTCCATCACCTTGCCGTTAGCGCCGTCCTTGAGGTGGCGCGCCAGGTTGACCGAGCCCAGGTTGCAAACGGCGGTTTCGGTGTCACTGGTGTTCAGTGTGATTTCAGTACACAGGTTCGAAGAGTGCACCACACCCGCATGCTGCTGAGGCGAGCGCACGTTGCAAGCGTCCTTGAAGGTGATCCAGGGGTGACCGGTTTCGAACAGCATCGACAGCATCTTGCGCCACAAGTCTGTGGCGGGTACTTTCTTGCTCGGCTTGATCTCGCCACGTTCGGCCTTGGCTTCGTAAGCGGTGTAGGCCTTTTCAAAGTCTGAACCAAACTTGTCGTGGAGGTCGGGGCAATCCGAAGGTGAGAACAAAGTCCAGTCGCCTTTTTCCATGACGCGGCGCATGAACAGGTCGGGAATCCAGTTGGCCGTGTTCATGTCGTGGGTGCGGCGGCGGTCGTCGCCGGTGTTCTTGCGCAGCTCCAGAAATTCCTCGATGTCCAGGTGCCAGGTTTCCAGATAGGTGCAGACCGCTCCCTTGCGCTTGCCGCCTTGGTTCACGGCTACAGCGGTATCGTTGACCACCTTGAGGAAAGGCACCACACCTTGTGACTCACCGTTGGTGCCCTTGATGTGTGAGCCCATGGCGCGCACGCGTGTCCAGTCGTTGCCCAGACCGCCTGCAAATTTGGAGAGCAGGGCGTTTTCCTTGATCGATTCGTAGATACCGTCGAGGTCGTCGGGCACGGTGGTCAGGTAGCAGCTCGACAGTTGGGGGCGCAAGGTGCCACTGTTGAACAAGGTAGGCGTGGAGGACATGAAGTCAAACGACGACAGCACTTCGTAGAACTCAATGGCACGGGCTTCACGGTTGATTTCGTTGACCGACAAGCCCATGGCCACGCGCATGAAGAAGGCCTGAGGCATTTCGATGCGTTGTTTGCGCACGTGCAAGAAATAGCGGTCGTACAGGGTTTGGAGGCCCAGATAGTCAAACTGCAGGTCACGCTCGGGCTTGAGGGCTTCGGCCAGTTTTTTCAGGTCGAACTGGGCCAGCTTGGCGTCCAGCAGGTCGTTGTCGATGCCTTTTTTGATGAACTGTGGGAAGTAGTCGATGTATTCCTCGGCCATCTGGTCTTGGGTCACTTCCTTGCCCAGGATTTCCTTGGCGATGGTGTGCATCAGCAAACGGGCGGTGACGTAGGTGTAGTCCGGATCTTTTTCGATCAGGGTGCGTGAAGCGAGGATGGACGCTTTGTACACCTCTTCCATGGGCACACCGTCGTACAGATTGCGCATGGTTTCGGCCAAGATCGGCTCGGGGCTCACGTCTTTGCCCAGACCAGCGCAGGCATTGACCATCAGGGTTTTGAGGTAGTTCAGGTCCAGCGCGATGCGCTTGCCACCGTCCAATACATGCAACGCGGGCTCCTGCTTGACTGGCGCAGCTTGCTGGCTTTGCTGTGCGCGCTCTTGCGTGCGGCGCTCGCGGTACAACACATAAGCGCGAGCCACTTCATGGTTGCTGCTGCGCATCAGGCCCAATTCGACCTGGTCTTGCACGTCTTCGATGTGAAAAGTGCCGCCACCAGGGCGTGAGCGCATCAGGGCGCGCACCACGTTTTGGGTCAATTCTTCGACGACTTCACGCACGCTGGCAGATGCTGCGCCTTGGGTGCCATGCACCGCCAGGAAGGCTTTCATCATGGCCACAGCGATCTTGTTGGGCTCAAAAGGTACCACGGCGCCGTTGCGGCGGATGATTTGGTAATGGTTGAGGGGGTGTACTGTGGCAACGCCCGCACGGTCTGCGGGCAGGTTCATCAGGCCGGAAGAGGTGGAGGGGATGGTCAGATCTGTTTGCATGGTCATTTTCTAATTTATCGTCTGGATTGAGTCGGTCAAAAAAGCTTGAAATGCCGCTCCGGCATGTTTGTGAAAATTTGTAACGGACACTATATCTGGTGTCCAGGGTCATGACAAGCCACTACAGGTAGTGTACGACCTCTGACCAGTGCTCAACGGCGAATGCGCACGGTGATTGCGCAAATGAAACCTCATTCGTGGGTTTTCAGGGGCTGAAAAAAGCCGCTCAAAATCAAGCAATCAGGGGCCTTTGAAGATCAACCTCAGTCGCAATGCGACTCCCAGAGGTTTTTCTGTCTCAATCGCCTGATTTGTCTTAGGTGCCAGCTGGCCGGCACTTCGTTATAAATTGATGAAACGTTTTGAAAATGTAAAAAAACCCAAAAATATTTTTTTGTGTCGCATCAAAAACACAGGGGAAAACAATGATTGGGCAGTGAGATGTCCGCTTTCAGGCGCTGCCAGTCAAAGCCCGCTCCCGGATCTCGTTTGCGGCCCGGTGCAATGTGCTCATGGCCCGCCACATGCTCAATCGGGTAGTGCCGAAGCAAGTCAAGACAGAGCCGACTGAGTTGCTCATATTGGGGGTCTTCGAACACATCACCCTCCAAACCTTCGAGTTCGATGCCGATCGAGTCGTCATTGCATTGGGAGCGCCCTCTGTATTCGGACTGTCCGGCATGCCAGGCACGGTCATCCGCGCTGACAAACTGCCACAGGCTGCCATCACGCCGGATGTAGAAATGTGAGGACACTTGAAGTCCCCGAATTTGCGCGAAATAAGGGTCGGCATCCCAGTCGAGCTGGTTGGTGAACAGGGCTTGCACCTCTTGGCCGCCGTATTGACCAGGAGGCAGGCTGATGGAGTGAATGACGAGCAGGTCGATGCTGATGCCTTTGGGCCTGGGGCCAAAGTTGGGCGAATCCAGCCTTTGGGCGGGCGCGTACCAGCCGCGGTTCCAAAGGCCGGTGGCTTCGGCGGGGTGCTCAGGCACGACTGGGGATGGGCGGTTGGGTTTCGGCGGGGTCATGAAACGTCCGTTGACTGGGCGCAACTGGCAGGCCCCTGGTTTTCATGTGGGGTTGCGGTCTTGTGCAGCTGCGCGGTGCTCAGTGCTGCAGTAGAGACCTTTTTCACCCGTGACCGCTTCATCTTGGGGCAAGTGGATGCCGCATTGCAAACATGCCGCCATGTTGGCGGGGGTTGCCGGAGTGGTTGGGGGCTTGCCTTGGGAGGCGTCTGAATTGACACGGCGGCTGCGTTTGAATGCCCAGATCGCCAACACAATGACCAAGAGCCAAATCAGGTATTTCATCCAACGCGTCCAATCAAGACTTCCAGTACAAAGCGTGAACCTGCATAAGACAGCAGCAGCAAGCCCGCACCGATGTAGAGCACCCGAACGGCGCGGCGTCCCCGCCAGCCCCATTGACTGCGGCCCACCAGCAAGGTGGCAAAGGTGAGCCAGGACAGGACGGCAAACACACGTTTGTGGTCCCAGCGCCATGGGGTGTGGTTTTGGCCATAAAGGGCTTCGCCAAACAAGGCGCCCGCGATCAAAGTGGCCGTTAAAAGGACAAAACCCGCTGCCACAAAACGAAAGGTCAGGCGCTCCAGCGTCAACAGCGGCAATCCGCTGGAGCCCTCGTGGGCCAGGCGGATGTCGTGTTCAGTGCGCGTCATCATCCAGGCATGCACCACGGCGGCAGCAAACATGCCATAGGCCGATAATCCCAGCGCGAAGTGCAGGGGCAACCAGGCCGAAGCCTGGCTGGTGAGCAGGGTGCCCGGAAACACCCAAGCCAGTACCACGGTGATGGCCCCCAGACTGCCCATGGCCCAGCGAGACTTGAGTTTGGGGAAAAACTGGGTCTCGATCATGTAGGCCGTGACCACCAGCCAAGCGGTCACCGACAGTGCCGGCGCAAATCCAAAGCGCACCGGCCCCATGAGCAGCACGAGCAGGCTGATGGCGTGCAAGCCCCAGGCCAGCCAAATCAGGCGGCGTGCATGCGCATCGCTCAGGCGGCGGTGCACCAGAGCGGGCAAGGCATAGGTCAGGGCTGCCAATACCGAGAAGGGCAGCGTCCACAAAGGCGCACTCGCTAAAATCATGGGTCCGAGTTTAGCCTTTCAGGCGCTGCCGCTGGGGCTTCGCCAACACGCTGGACCGGATTTTTCTGGATTCCCCCATGGCTTCCGCCCTGACCGACAAACTCTCGCGCCTCGTCAAGACCATCAGCGGCCAGGCCCGCATCACCGAATCCAACGTGGCGGACATGCTGCGCGAAGTGCGCATGGCCCTGCTGGAGGCCGACGTGGCGCTGCCGGTGGTGCGCGACTTTATTGCCCGGGTGAAAGAAAAAGCCTTGGGCCAGGAAGTCATGGGGTCTCTCAAGCCCGGCCAGGCCTTGGTGGGCGTGGTCAACCGTGAGCTGGTGGCTACCATGGGCGAGGGCGTTTCGGACATCAACCTGGCCGCACAGCCGCCCGCCGTGATTTTGATGGCCGGTTTGCAAGGTGCCGGTAAAACCACCACCACTGCCAAGCTGGCCAAGCACCTGATTGAAAAGCGCAAGAAAAAAGTGCTGACGGTCTCGGGCGACGTGTATCGACCTGCGGCGATTGAGCAGCTCAAGACCGTGACCGCACAAGCCGGGGCCGAGTGGTTCCCGAGCACGCCCGACCAAAAGCCGATCGACATCGCCCGAGCCGCCATCGACTACGCCCGCAAACACTTTTTTGATGTGTTGCTGGTCGACACCGCGGGACGTCTCGCGATTGATGAGGCCTTGATGACCGAAATCAAGGGTCTGCACGCTGAACTCAAGCCCGTTGAAACCCTGTTTGTGGTGGATGCCATGCAAGGCCAGGACGCGGCCAACACCGCCAAGGCTTTCAGCGATGCTTTGCCCTTGACGGGCATTGTGCTGACCAAACTGGATGGCGATTCACGCGGCGGTGCGGCTTTGTCGGTGCGCCAGATCACGGGTGTGCCCATCAAATTTGCGGGTACCAGCGAAAAGATCGATGGCCTCGAAGTGTTCGACGCTGAACGTCACGCAGGCCGTGTGCTGGGCATGGGCGACATCGTGGCCCTGGTTGAGCAGGTCACCGCGGGTGTGGACATGGAGGCCGCGCAAAAACTGGCGTCCAAGGTCAAAAGCGGCGGCAGTTTTGATTTGAACGACTTTTTGGCCCAGATCCAGCAAATGAAGCAGATGGGTGGGCTGTCCAGCCTGATGGACAAGCTGCCCAGCCAGCTGACGGCCAAGGCCGGGTCCATGGACATGGACAAGGTTGAAAAAGACATCGGCCGTAAGCAAGGCATCATCCACAGCATGACGCCGCAAGAGCGCAAAAAACCCGAACTCATCAAAGCCACCCGCAAGCGTCGCATTGCCGCAGGCGCGGGCGTTCAGGTGCAGGACGTCAACCGCATGCTCAAGGAGTTTGAGCAAATGCAGGACATGATGAAAAAAATGTCCGGCGGCGGCATGATGAAAATGATGAAGCGCATGGGCGCCATGAAAGGCATGATGGGCGGCGGCGGGGGCTTTCCCGGCATGCCGCGCTGATTCAGTACTGGCTTGCGGGCAGCGTCACCCGCAAGCCATCCAGTTCTGGCGTCAGCATGATCTGGCACGACAAGCGGCTGCCCGGCTCACGCGTTTGAGCGGTGAAAGCCAGCATGCCGTCTTCGTCGCTTGAAACAGGTGGCAGTTTGGACTGCCAATCGCCTTGAACCACCACATGGCAGGTGGCGCAAGTGAGCAGTCCGCCACAATCGGCCTGGATGCCGGGCAAATTCGCATCGACCGCCGCTTGCATCAGGCTTTGGCCGGCTTGCACTTGCAGGCTGTGCGCAGCTTGGGTCGGGTCGTGGGGTTGCAGGTGGATCGTGATCATCAGTGCATCGCGCTCAAACGCGCTTTCCAGGGGTTTTAAATTCGGCCGAAGTACTCACGCTTGTGAAACTCCGTCGCATCTTCGGCTTGCGCCATGCGTTGGTGCTCGGCCCGCTTGATGGTGCTGTAGTAGTCCACAAAAGGCTGCCCCAGCGCTTGGTACAAAGCGGTATCGGCTTGCAAGGCCTGCACCGCATCGGCCAGGCTGGTCGGGATGGTGGCAGCACCTGACGAGTAGGGCGTCTCGGTGGCAGGTGGCGCTTGCAGTTGTGCTTCCACTCCATCGAGCCCCGCGTGGATTTGCGAGGCCATGTACAAATAAGGATTGGCCGCTGGTTCGCCCAATCGGTTTTCAATCCGGGTGGCCTTGTCACCGGGTGAGC
This sequence comes from Comamonadaceae bacterium, assembly GCA_027488215.1. Taxonomy (GTDB): domain Bacteria; phylum Pseudomonadota; class Gammaproteobacteria; order Burkholderiales; family Burkholderiaceae_C; genus Limnohabitans_A. The sequence goes on along the minus strand of JAIYCB010000037.1, from coordinate 687 downwards.
CGATGACGCGCAGCATGGCACCCCGGTTGTCGCGCCCCCACAAGATGGATTGCGGGGCCATGGCGTTGGGCCGAAAGCGCCCATAGCCATTGCTGGTGGACGTGCACAGGGCGGTGAGCGCCGGGGCATGCGCCAGCAGACCCGCCAACCAAGACGCGCCCGAATCGCTCAGCACTTTCCGCGCGTCCAGTGCACCGACAACCGGTGCGACCATATCTCGCATGAACACATTGCGGCCCGTAGCCATTTCGCAAACCGATTGGTGCAAATGCCAGCCGCTGGACATGATGTGGTCAAACGGCGGGCGGCACATGAAGGTGGCGTGGTAGCCGGCGCGGCGCAGGGCTTGGCGTGTGGCGTTGCGAAACAGCACCATGTGGTCGGCCGCTGTCAGCGCATCGCTCACGTCAAATACCGCTTCGACCTGGCTGGGGCCGAGTTCGATTTCGAGCGAGATCAACGGCAGGCCGAGCGCTTGCGCGGTGCGCTGCACGATGCGAAGCGGCTCTTCGGCCCGGTCCATCCAGCCTTCGGTCAGCAGGTTGTAGCCCGGGTGGATCAGGCTGACCTCGGGCACGGGGCCAGGCCATGCGGCGCGGTCCGGGTCCAGGTCTGCACCGTGCAGCGGGTCTTTGAGGCGGTAGATGTGGAATTCAATTTCGAGGCCGCAGCGCATTTGCCAGCCGC
>JAIYCB010000032.1 GCA_027488215.1 Comamonadaceae bacterium | reverse complement strand
TTTTCGATCTCGATGTTCTCGATGGTCATGGGCTGACCTGGGCCATGAAAAACAGCAGCTTTCATGTCATTTGCTCCTCTGGGTTGTGACTTTCTTCTTGGGGGGTGCGATACGTAAGCATGTCTTTTTTTGCTGCGGTATAGCGTGTGTTGGTAGCTTGACCTTCATGCAGTGCATCACCACTTCAAACAGCCAATAGGTGAGGTTGGGGTCATGCAGGGGTAAGCGGTTTACCGGGTGAGTAATGCTGTTGACCAAATGACCACTGATGATTTGCAAGCCGACAACCAGTTGCTGCCGGGCTTCTTCTTGGTTTGCTTTTCTTAATTTACTGAGGATCAAATCAATGTAGTGATCATGCAGCTTCAACCCATTGTCCCGAACGGGTTGCCAGTCATCGCTGTCGTTGATGCTGTATTGCACAGCGGCGCGGACAATGCTTTCGTATTGTCGGTTTGTCTCCACATAATGATCTACACAGTGGCGCACCGTTTGAGCCAAGGTGAGTCCTTTGATGCTTTCTGGGGTGAGATTGGCCTGCAGGTCTGCTTGTAATGTTTCGCTGATGCTTTCAATGAGGAATTTGAAAAAAGCCTCTTTGTTGCGAAATCTCAAATAGAAGGAACCCACAGAGCATCCTGCTCGGGCAGCAATTTGCGCAATGGAAATGTCATCGAAAACCCCATCGCGCAACAAATCAAGACCTGATTGCAGTAATTTTTCGTGGGTTTGCTCTGACCTGTGTTGTTTGGCCGGAAAGGCCTTGATGACAGCCTCGGTGGTTTTTTTCTCCATTTTTAAAGCTGGTTTTCTAGACGTTACAGAAGCAATCAATGGAATTGTGGACAAGTGCGGCTCTCAAAAGCAAAATAAAGAACATGAATTCATGTTCACAATAATTCTGCCAAATAACACTTGTCAAGCGTCAGATTGAAGAACCAAGGGAAAACCATGTGTTTGATTCCAATCGGCTCGCACATCATGCGATTGCAAAGGGTTCGCAAAGCGTCTGATTCGTATCCATTTTTTGCAGCCAAAGTTCGTCACACAGCGCGACTTGTTGTCTCTTCAACCTATGACCTCTGAAACATCTCATCTGAAGCTTGATCAAAACCTGGCGAAAGAAGATCCCCAACCAGCCTCGATGCACACCCGTGCTTGTCAAGCCTCCCAGCGTCTGCATTTGCCCTTGCACGATGACCGTGCGTTTGACGATGCGCGCCGGGGTCTGTTGGCTGCCTTGCCACCCGAGGGCGTGCTGCGCCCCAACGGCCGCCCAGTTTGGAATCTGAAGGCCTATGGTTTTCTGGCGAATGAACAGGCGCCCGACAGCGTGCACCCTGGTCTTTGGCGACATGCCCGCCTCAATATGGTCACTGGCTTGTTCAAAGTCTGTGATCGTGTTTACCAGGTTCGCGGTATGGATCTGGCCAACATGACCATTCTGGAGGGTGACACAGGACTGGTCATCATTGACCCGCTCACGTCTACCCAGGTTGCCGCTGCGGCGCTGTCCTTGTACCACCAGCACCGGCCACAAAAGCCAGTGGTGGCGGTGGTTTATACGCACAGTCATGTGGATCATTTTGGTGGCGTGCGTGGCGTCATCGACGAGGCTGACGTCCTGGCAGGCCGTGTGCAGGTGATTGCCCCTGTGGGATTCATGGACGACGCCATCAGCGAAACCGTGATGGCAGGCAATGCCATGACACGTCGTGCATTGTTCCAGTACGGTGCATTGCTGCCCCGCGGCGAACTCGGTCAGGTGGATGCCGGATTGGGCAAAGCAGTTTCAGCCGGTACCGTCACACTGATTGCGCCCAATCGGCTGATCACCCAACCGGTGGAAAGTTTCGAGGTGGATGGCATCGAATGCGTGTTCGAGTTGACTCCGGGTGCTGAAGCCCCTGCCGAGATGATCATTCACCACCCGGGTTTGCGCGTGCTCAACATGGCCGAGATGACCAGCCACAATTTTCACAACCTGCTGCCCTTGCGTGGTGCCCAGGTGCGCGACGCGCGTGCCTGGGCGAGCTATTTGGCTGGTGCCCGCCAACGTTATGCCCCCCATAGTGATGTGTTGATTGCCCAGCATCATTGGCCGGTCTGGGGTAGTCAGTCCATGGGGGAGTACCTGCTTCGCCAGCACGATCTCTACAAATTCGTGCATGACCAGACATTGCGGTTGATGAACCATGGGCACACTGGTGGCGACATTGCCGAAGCCATTCGCTTGCCAGAGGTGCTCCAACAGGATTGGTCGACTCACAGCTTTTACGGTCACCTCAAGCACAACGTGAAGGCCGTGTACCAGCGCTATCTGGGTGCCTATGAAGGCCACCCTGCATTCCTCGACCCGTTGCCGCGTGAAGCACAGGCGCGCAAGACCATCGAGTACATGGGCGGCGTGGACGCCGTATTAAGCAAGGCACGTGCCGACCTGGACGCTGGTGAATACCGTTGGGTGGCCGATATCTGTGCCCGGATTGTGTGGGTAGATCCGACTTGCGCCGAAGCGCGGCGTCTGTGCGCCCAAGCCATGGAGCAACTGGGTTATCAGACCGAGTCATCCACTTGGCGCAATGCTTACCTCCAAGGCGCCCGTGAGCTGCGTCAGGGGCCACCGCGCATGGCATCAGGGATGGCGGCCAGCCGCGACATGATCCGTGCGTTACCCCTGTCACACTATTTTGATTATTTAGCCATGCGCCTGAACGGACCTCGCGCAGCGCACATTCGGCTGGTGATGCATTGGATTTTTAGCGATCCAGACGCCAGCCATGTATTGACACTGTCCAATGGTGTGTTGCGCCATGCCTGCGAAGAACCTGTTGGCGCGGTGGATGTGCAATTGCACCTGAGCCGCGCCACGCTCGATGACATTTCTCTCGAGCAGCTGAGTTTTGCCGAGGCGCTGGACAGCGGTCGCATGGCGCTGAAAGGGTCGCGCCCTCAGTTTGAAGAGTTCCTGTCTCTGCTCGACACCTTTGACCGTGGTTTTGCAGTGCTGGAGCCCTTGCCACCGATCAGTGGTTTTCAGATGCCTGGGTAGGACCTTCGATTTGTCACGCCCAGACCACCTGATCCGGATGTGCATACCAGCCGTTCAGACGTTTCTGGACACTGGCCTCGATGGCACTGCGCTTGATTTTCAGCGTAGCCGTTAGGCAACCGTTGTCGATGGTCCATGGCTCGTTCATCACCACCATCAAGCGCAGCTGTTCATGATCGCTCAGTGTTGCGTTGACCTCCTCCAACAGGCGCGCCAGATCGAGTTCGATCTGTTCTCGCGACAAAGGGTCCTGGCGCAGTGTCTGGTGCTGTTCTGACAACTGAACCAGGGCGCATGCAGCGCTCTGACCGCTGCCGCACACCATGCTGAGTTCGATCAACGGGTGGTTGTTCAATCGGCTCTCGATCGGTGCAGGTGCCACATATTTGCCTTTGGTGGTCTTGAACAACTCCTTGATCCGACCAGTGAGTTTGAGCATGCCGTTGGGCTCAAAATGTCCGCAATCGCCAGTGCGGAAATAGCCGTCATCGGTGAAGGCTTCGGCCGTCAGATCAGGCCGTTTGTAGTACCCGACCATGCAGCCAGGCGATTTGACCAAAATTTCACCTTCGGGCGAGAGCCGCGATTGCACGCCTGGAAGTGCACGCCCTACGTACCCCGGTTGGTTGTACTGCGGCAGCGAACCATGTGAATATGCAAAGTCTTCGGTCATTGCGTACCCTTCCATAAGGTCTAGGCCTAGCTTGCGGTACCACTCAATCAGCTCGGCTGAGATAGGCGCTGAGCCGCTGCCGGCCGATACCACCGCATCCAGACCAAGCGAAGCCAGTACTTGCTTGGCGACCATTCGGCTTTTGATGGGGTCTGCCAGCGCTGCGTCGAGCTGCTCAGCTGGAATTCTTGCGAATACACCATGTTGAAATTTGAGCCATAGCCGGGGCACTGAAATGAAGGAGTTGGGCCGTGCGCGCTTGAGGTCGTCCAAAAAAGTGGACAGCGATTCGGTAAAAAACACGTGCACATTGCCAGCAACGAGAGACCAGCAGGCGATTTTGGAACGCTCGAATACGTGTGACATCGGCAGGTATGACAAGACCCGGTGTTGTGCCGGGTGGCCTGTACGTTCGTTGATCAACGCCATAGTGCGTTCTGAGGCATCGCTGATACCGCCAAAGCTGTGCATGACTCCCTTGGGTTCGCCGGTCGATCCGGATGTGTAAGAAATAAGCGCCAGATCTTGCGAATCCCGCCTTATGCGACCTTTCAATGCTTCGGTGCTGGCCACGATGTCTGCCCAGCAGGGTAGTTCAGGTTGATGAGCTAAAGCATCTGAAAGGGGTAGTGCGATGCAGACAAGACCGCTTGGCACACCCGTTTGCTGACGCGCCCAGTTGTCGAGTTTTCCCACGAAAAGCAGGCGCGTCTCGCTGTGCTCGAGTACGAAGCGAATGTTGTCAGCCGAATCGGTCGGGAATAAGGCCACCGTTGTGCCACCGGCCAGCCAGATGGCCAGTTCTGCCATGATGAAATGGGCACAGTTTTTTGTGATCAAACCGATTCGAGTGCCCTGCTCGAACCCTCGAGACTGCAAGTGCCGCGCCATGCGGCGTGCCTCATCGAGTGTTTCGCGCCATGTGTAATCACGCACTTGGCCTTGACCCAAAGGCTGGGTCAGGTAGACCTGATCAGCCCGCTGAACCTCGTGGTCCTGAACATGGTCAAGGATCAGACGGTATGTGGACGCTGCAGGATTAAGGTGGGTGGTCATAAGTGACGGCTTTGTTGAAGAAGTCAGGTTCATGGCGCAGGCATTGCGGTCAGGCCTGATCCTCAGGCGCTGTCGTCTACAAGCTCGATGAGCGGGTAGTTGTACTGGCCGGTCTGGTGAACTTCGCGAGGCAGATACAGGCGCAGGGCAACGTAAAAAGTATCATCCGGTGCGGGTAACCAGTTGCTGGTCTGTGGGGGAGGCGTGTGGCCTAGCCAGATTGTTAAACCCCCATCGGGGTCGGTGCATAACCCGGCTGTTCGGTCACCAATGGCGTAGCGCTGCAGCGGGTTTTCTACGAAAAGGTAATCGCTTTTGCGGTAAAGGCTCAGCGACCAGAAGGCATCGACCTGAGGCAAGCCTCCCGGTGCGAAACGAAGACGGTAACGGTGACGCCCGTCCAGTGGTCGGCCCTGACTGTCGCGGTGCGCCATCTGGTAGATGACTTCTTGCGTACCCAGCATTCCAATGTAGCAACGGGCTACGCGGGCACGGGTAAACCAATCGCGACCATAGTGGTCAGTGACTTCGACCGAGGCATTCCACCCCCCTGATAAATCGGAAGATGCGGGGGCATCCAGTTCGCACAGAATTTCGGTCAGGGTTTGTTGCAACAAGGGCAAGTCGGCCTGTGATTTGTCTAGCCCAGCGCCGATGCCCAAGACTGCAAAACGCGCCAGATCGCTCGTTTCGCCAGAGGGAGGGGGGTTGATGGCCAACTGGCGATTGACCACCTCAACGAAGGTGGCAGCGTCGCCCAGTTGGTCGTGGCCATGGAGGCCGCATGTGACGACACGGGCCGCTGGCTCACCTTGAAGGGTGGTCAGGCGAAAGGCGTCCTGGAGTGCATGAACCGGGGCCAAGTCCTCATGGGGCAGGGCCAGAATGCGCCCGATCAGCCATACCGTGGGCGTGGCACAGGCAATGGGCAAAGTTCCGGTAGGGGGGGTGCCTTGCCAGTCGGGCCCATGCAAGAAAAACGTGTGGGCGGCATTTCCATTCAAGCGGGTGCCGAGGTGAGCAAAAGGGTTGGTATAGAAGTCCAGCAGGCCTAACACGTAGTAGCGCTCGCCAGTGTCCGGGGTGTGCAACAACAATGGTCCGTCCGACAGATCGATCCAAGTGCTGGTGTAGAGCGTGTCATTGTTGGGTGTGACCACGCGGCGGTCCTTGGCATTGAGCAGTTGGCGTGTGTGCGAGAACACATTGGCCCAGCGGCGAGTCGATTCGGGACCTCCTTGGGGGTCGGCAAACTGCCCCTGCGTGTTTTTGCGTGGACTGCTTGCTGCTTGCATGCGCGCTGTTTCATACAAGGGCAGCGAATAAAGAATGGCCTCTCGGGCCAGATCGTTTCGATTCATGGGTTCACCTTTTGTTGACCGGTTGCAATGGGGGCAGCACATATTGGCCGCTCAGCATCTCTTGGCGTGGGTGGTACATGCGCAGAATCAAGTAAAAGGGGCCACTTGGCGCAGGCAACCAGTTGGCATCGCCTTCAGCGGGACGATCGTGCTGGATTTGCAGCGTGAGAGAGTTGTCTTCGTTGCGTCGCAAGCCCCGGGTGCGGTCTCCAATGGCATAGCGCCCCAGTGGGTTGGCAGCAAAATACCGGTCTTCACCATAAAGTGAGACCGACCAGAAAGCATCTGCCGGGGGCATGTGGCCATCCTCAAAGCGCAAGGTGTAGCAATGCCGACCATCCAGGGGCTCACTGAAGGCGTCAAAGTCAGCTTGTGCATAGAGGGTTTCGGTCGCAGCCAAAGCGCCCAGCCCTTTCATGGCGACGGTGGCACGCATCAGGATGTTGTCGCCCCAGATGCCCAAGTGGGGGCTCCAAGTCCAGGGTTTGCGCGTCAGGTTGACGATGTGCTGCTCGATCAATTGCATCCCCTCAGAGTGGGCTTGTCGCAAGCCCTCTCTGACACGCTGGCTGCTGCGCTCCAGCGCTTCAAGCCCGCCTGGTGGTAAGCGCAAGCTGCGCATGAGGGGGCGCAGGTCACTGGCGGTGGTTGGTACCCCGATCTCCTCGACCGCCTGCAGCAAGTTGGCAAAGAAATCTTGGGCTGCATCTCCGCTGTCTTTCCACTGGCAAACGCATGAAGGGCGTGGACCGCTGCCTTGCAACTGCACGCCATCTGCAAACGCTCGCGCTTTGGGCACATCGGCTATATCACCCACCAGCGCTCGCCCCAGAAGCCATACCAGTCGAGTCGGGCAGCGCACCACACTCTTCGGGTCTATACCCGTTGGCATGGGATCATCGTTGTGGATCAGCCACCAGTCAGCACCCTCAGCGGGTGTGTTACGCAAGCCGACGTTGTAGAAGTTTTCGCTCCAGGCATCCATGAGTTGCACCACGTAGTAGCGACCGTGGTTTGGAGGGATATGCAGTCGAACCGGGGAATCGCCGATCCAGACCCAGGCGTTGTAATACAACAGGTCGCATGAGGGCGTGACGATATCGCGGTCTTCATGTGTCCAAGGCCTATCACTGCCATGGAACATTCCAAATGGGCCACGACCAAATGATGGGGTGGAGTTTGGGTTGCTTTGTACCAGACAGGTGCGCAACACTTCAAGTAGAGGGTATCCCCACAGCACCAGTGGCTTGGCCATGGCTGCGGTGACAGCAGTCTGCGGTGATTGGTTTTGTGAATTTGTATTCATGTTTCCAGCGTAGTCACTTAAAAACAGTCTGACAACATCAAAAACCCTGTGCGTGGCACGCTGGTGACAGCTTTTGCGTCACGTCCAGGACAACTCTCCCAAGCTGAGGTTTGCGGTCTTGGCAGATCACCTTCACCCGCAGCTCAGGCAGGTGTTTGCACGGTAGTTATCAAGATGACTTCTGTCTGTCAGCGCTTCAACTGGATCAGTGCATCAGCAGCCATCACACCTTGCCCAGCAGGTTTGACAAACAAGGGATTGATATCGATGCCAGATATATGTTCGCCCACGTCTTGCGCTAAAGCCGCCAGCGCGAGGATGGTTTCCACCAGAGCGGCCACATCGGCCTTAGGCTGACCACGTGCACCGTCAAGCAGAGAGAAGGTGCGAACCTCTCGAACCATGGCCTCGGCTTCACTGCGGGTAATGGGCAATATCCTGAAACTTACATCACGCAATACCTCGGCGTAGATGCCGCCCAGACCGAACATGATCGCCAATCCAAACAGCGGATCGTTCGTGACACCCAGGATGACCTCAACTCCGCCACTGACCATGGCTTGCACCAACACGCCGTCAATAGTGGCGTTGGGGGCATGATGCTGCGCGTTTCGAAGAATCTCGTCGTAAGCTTGGCGCACTGCTTGTGCATCACGCAAGCCGATGCGAACACCACCCGCCTCTGTCTTGTGGGCGATGTCGGGCGAGACCACTTTCAGGGCCACCGGGAAGCCGATGGCTGTGGCCTGCTGAACGGCCTCTTCGGCGCTGTTGGCCAGGGATTCAGCAGTAACCGGGAGGCCATAGTCGGCCAGCATCTTTTTGGCCTCATATTCGGTCAGGTCGTTGCTGGAAGTGGCCAGTTGCTGACGCCACATTGGGCGTGTGCAGCTTTGTATTTTCTCTAGCGTACGCGAGGCTTCGCGGCGGCGTGCTGCTTCGAATTGCCACATGGCCCCCATACCTGTGGCGCAGCGAACCGGCGTGTCGTAGCGTGGCACTCCCGCTTCTTGTAGCGCATCGTAGCCGGCTTGTGTGGTGGTGGTGTCGGCGGTCCAGGCCACCAGCACTGGCTTGTTGGTTGCCCGAGCTACCTCTGCAACCCATTGAGCCAGCCTAACACCTACCGGGCCGGAAACTGCAGCCAGACACACGGCCATCATGTCCACCGATGGGTCGTTCACGATCAATCGCAAAGTAGTGATTAACTTGTCTTCCTGCGCGATAAGGTTGCCCGTCACATCAATCGGGTTATGCAGTCCGGCGTAAGGCGGCAGCACTCGCTTTAACTCATCCAGAGTCTGCTCAGATAATGGCGGAAGCACCAAACCTGCCGGAGCGCAGTGGTCGGCCAACAGTACGCCCGCACCCCCCGAAAGTGTGACCACTGCCACACGTGGTCCCTCGGGTTGACGAGGCGATAGCAAAGCCAGAGCGCGATCGGCCAGGTCCTGTACGTCGGTGACTTCGATCGCCCCTGCCTGAGCAAATGCAGCCCGATAAAGGGCAGCATCTCCGCCCAAATTGGCCGTGTGCGAGGCAGCAGCTCGTGCACCGGCCTCAGAGGTTCCTACCTTCCAGAGCAACCAGGGTTTACCTGCTTGCAAGGCCTGACGTCCTACGTCGACGATGCGGTGGGCGTCCTTAAAGCCTTCGACATAAGACACCATCATGCCAGTCTCCGGGTCGTCTGCCCAGGCTTGCACCAGATCCAGGCTGGTGGTCTGCGCTTCATTGCCCGTGGATTGGTAGTGCTGGAAACCCAGTCCGGCATCGTTGGCCAACATCAGCACTGTGTTGCCCCATGCGCCACTTTGTGAGCTCATGCTGATGGGCCCTTTTCGGTAGCGCAGGCCATAGGGGGCGCCAAATCCCAAGCTGAAACCCTGAGCGACGCTGATCATGCCCTGGCAATTCGGCCCCATCATGGCGATGCCATAGCGATTGGCCAATTCGACCAGCGCCTGCTGAGCTGCCACACCGTCACCTCCCATCTCTGCAAATCCGGAAGTGATCACGATGACCTGAGAAATGCCCTTGCGGCCACAAGCTTCCAGTTGGGAGGCGACCTGTTCGGCACTCACCGCGATGAGCGCCACATCGGGCACCTCGGGCAGCGCAGCCACATCCGGAAAACAAGGCCAACCAAAAACTTCGGAATAGCGTGGGTTGATTGGGTAGACCTGCCCCTCGTAGCCTAAATTGCGCAGGTGCAACAAGGGCTGACCACTGGGTTTGCTGCCCGTGGTGGAGGCGCCAATGACGGCGATACTGCGGGCGCGGAACATCCGCAGGAGGTTGGAGTGGTCAGAGGACATGTCTTTTCTAACAGGACTTGTTGAAGGGGTCGAATGTTTTTCAGCGTCATATTTCCGGATCAGGAATAGGGCATGTCAATGACGCAGAGCCTGTTCTCAGGCATCCATGACGGACAATAACTGGGGGTTTAACTCAGGCATCCAGACCTTGGTGGAAAACGCGTCGCGCAATGGCCGATCTGTGCACTTCGGAGGCCCCATCGTAGATGCGAAAAGGCCGCAACAGACGCTGGATCATCGACAGCGGCCAATCTTCGGAAATACCCAGTGCACCGGTGATTTGTACCGCAGAGTCAGCCACGCGGTTGACGGCCTCTGACACGAAGACTTTGGTCATGGCCGAATGATGGCGGATCGATTGACCCGCATCGAGCCTTTGGGCTGTATCCACAGTCATCAGGCGCGCAGCATGCAGCTCGATGTGCGCATCGGCCACCATAGCCTGGACCATTTGGTGTTCGGACACCCGTGCACCGTGTGACTGTCGCTCCAGCGCGTATTTTTGGGCCAGACTCATGGCGCGTGAGGACAGGCCGATCAAGCGCATGCAATGAAACAAGCGGGCCCCCTCCAGCCGCAGTTGCGCATGTTCAAGGCCTTTTCCCTCTTCCCCAAGTAAAGCGTCAGCTGGCACTTCACAGTTTTGCAGGCGAATTTCGGCGTGTCCGCCCAGGTCGAATGGCTCGACTGTAGGGACGTCTCGCACGATCTGGAAACCGGACTGTTGGACATCGACCAGAAACAGGGAGGGGCCAATTTCAGTGCGTGCCATGACGATGGCGAAATCAGCCACTGAAGCTGACGTAGCGAACCATTTATGCCCATTGAGGCGCCATCCCCGTGTGGTGCGTTCAGCGCGGCTGCTGAGCATGCGAGGATCGGATCCCACGCCGGGTGCGGGCTCGCTCATCGCAAAGCACGAGCGCAGAGTGCCTTGCACAAGGGGGCGTAAAAAACGTTCGCGCTGCGCGGGTGTGGCCAGTGCTTCGAGTGTGGTGATGTCGGGCTGACCAGGCGCCGCACACTGCAGCGCACCCGGTCCTAGGAAACTACGGCCAGCCGTTTCAAGGTATGCACAGCACTGCACCCAGCTCAGGCCCAGACCGCCATCGGTGACAGCACCACGCGGCGCAGTCAATCCCTGCGAAACGGCCAGTTCACGCAGTTCTTGCACCAGGGCCAGGTTATGAGTGCGATCATTTGCACGGCGCAGGTCTTCACGCGGAATGACTTCTTCGTCAATGAAGCGTCTGGCCCGGTCAAGCAATTCTTGCACCGACGTGGTTTGAGCGGTCATGACGTTCTTACTTTTTGAGCATGCGGTTGATGCGTTCCCACATCTGCAAGTCATTTCGCAAAAATTGGCTGAAGTCGTTGGTGGACAAGAAAGCGGCTTCGCCACCTCCTGTAGTCAATCTTTCTTTTGTCTCGCTCTTTTGTAAAGATGCCTGCACTCCAGCTTCCAATTTACGCACGACGTCGGGTGGAGTACCAGTCGGCGCATGCAGACCGTACCAAGACAATACTGTGACTTCAGGAAATCCAGCTTCGGCAATGGTAGGAACCTCTGGCAGCTGAGGTGAACGGTTCGCACTGGTGTTGGCCAAAGCACGCAACTTGCCCGATTTGATGTGAGGAAAGGCCACACTGGAAGGCAGAATAGCCACCGCGAAAGTGTTCGTGATCAGGTCCACGGCCACCGGCGGCGCACCTTTGTAAGGTATCGCGTCAAGCTTGATGCCGGTGACTTGCTTGAGGATTTCGGTGGCCATGGTTTGGGTGGTGCCCGAGCCGCCATCACCATATTGCAGAGATGGACTGGCCTTGCGTGCCATGTCGACAAACTCACGCACAGTGCGTGCTGGTGATGAAGCGGGCACGCAAAGGTAGCTGGGTGACAGTGAAAAACGCGCCACTGGGATGAAGTCTTTGGGCGCCCAACGGAGATTTTGTTCCAGCAATGGATTGTTGAGCAGGAAGGGTGCGGACACCAGCAAGGTATAACCGTCAGCACTTGCGCGTGCAACGGCTTCTGCGGCGATATTGGCGTTCGCACCAGGTCGCGCTTCAATCACAACGGGTTGGCCCAGCTCCAGTCCTTGGGCCATGGCCCTGGTTTGAACGTCCACCACACCACCTGCCGGATAGGGCACGATGATTCGAATTGGTTTAGCAGGAAAGGCCTCCTGCGCCTGGAGTGCCTTGTAAGGCAATGCAGCGATGGCTGCCCCCGAAAGGATCATGGAACGTCTTTTCATTTGTGTCTCCTGGTGGTTTCTGGGTTGGTAACGTGTTCAACTTTTCAGGTCCTGCAGAATCTTCTTTGGTGGCATATTCAGCGGTTTCAACTGACTATGCTGTATCCATTCCCTTTGTCAGACGTTTAACGATCAGGCACATCGTTTTTTCAAAAAACATGCCAGATAAAAGCAAGATCAAGGCTTACGAATAATGTATTCTGCGCGACGCGCTGCACTCCATGCAAGTTCATCGGACAGCGTCTTTTTCATGTTCGCGCAGCGTCAGCTTGGCGATGTTGAGTTGATGAATCTGGCTTGTGCCTTCATACAAACGGAAAAGGCGCACATCGCGGTAATAACGCTCGATCGAGCTAAAGTCTGCAATGTACCCAGCGCCACCAAACATCTGAACGCAGCGATCTGCTACCCGACCACACATTTCAGAGGCGAAGTATTTGCACATGGAGGCAGTCAGTGCCACGTCCTCTCCGCGGTCACGGGCACGCGCAGCCTCCAGAATCATTGAGCGTGCAGCAAATATCTCGGTTCGGCAGTCGGCGATCATCGCTTGAACCAACTGGAAACTGGCCACAGGCTGACCGAACTGTGCGCGTTGCATTGTGTGGGAGACAGCAAGTTCAAGCATGCGGATGGCTGGCCCTGTGCAAAGCGCCGCCAAGTGCATCCGTTGTTTGTTGAGAACTTTCATCACCGTTTGAAAGCCCACACCTTCTTTGCCGCCAATCACATTAGCAGCGGGTACACGACAGTTCTCAAAAAAAACATCTGAAACTGGCGATCCAGCCTGTCCCATTTTTTTGTAGGGCTCGCCAGTTCGCAGCCCAGGCCCCCTTTCGACGATGAAGGCGGTAAGTCCTGCATGTCCACGCGAGCTCTCATCGGTGCGTGCGATGACTGTGAAAATGTCCGCAAGGGGGGCATTGGTGATGTAACGCTTCATGCCGTCCAGCACATAGTGGTCGCCTTCACGGCGTGCAGTGGTCTGGATGTTGCTCGCTTCCGATCCTGCGTCCGGCTCGGTGAGTGCCAAACAGCCGGTGAGATCGCCAGTGGCCATGCGCGGTAACCAGCGCCTTTTCTGCTCTTCCGTGCCATCGGCAACGAGCGCTTCAGAGCCGATACCCGTATTCGTACCAACGCGTGCGCGCAGCGCTACCGACGCTTGTGAGAGCTCCATCGCGCACAAGACCAGTTCTTCGGCCGTGAGACCCAGACCGCCGTATGTTTCAGGAATACTCCAGCCGAAGTAGCCTTTGCGGCGCAGTTCAGAGACGACCGATTCCGGAATCTCTTGTGAGCGTTCAATGTCATCCTCCAGAGGATGCCATCGATCGCGCACAAAGGCGCGTATATCGTTCAGCAGCGTGTCAAGGTTTGCATTATTGCGAATCATGCAAGAACTTTAGGCAAGTCTTCCTTCATTTCAAACCAATGTTTCAACTATTGGAACTGAGATGTGCAGACAGCCATGCGACCAGCGAGAATGCCGGCATGCGACAAGAACGTGCCGTTCATCAAATCAAAGACCAGCAGGATCTGCGACGTGTGCGCGCGGATGACCCCGACTTCTCCGGCACGCTCGCCAAGGGGTTGATGATCCTGCAATGCTTTGTTCGTGATCCACGGGCGCATGCGAACAGTGAGTTTGCAGAACGCCTGGGAATTCCGCGACCAACCGTTAGCCGTTTGTGTCGAAGCCTTCAGAGTATGGGATTTCTTGACCACGATGAACGGCTGGACCGGTACTTTATTGGCCCAGCTGCCGTAGCGCTCGGCTATCCCTATGTGATCAATACACCCTTGCTCACCCACCTGAGGCCGGCACTTCAGTCAATGGCCGATCGCTTTGAAGGTGCTGTTTCCATCGGCGTCACCATGGACCTTGACGTTGTTTATCTCGAAACCTGCACACACGAGAACGGTACGCTCAAGCGACCTGGCGTTGGAGCGGTCCGCGGTATCGTCGAAACAGCGATGGGGCGTTCGTGGCTCTCGCAACTGTCAATGGCCGAACGAAATCGCTTTCTTGCAAGAGCACGCATGGAAAGGCCTGACGAATACACCCGCAGCACAGAGGGACTGAAGGACAGTATTGCTCACTACAGCAAGCGCGGCTTCTCAATCAATATGGGAGATGCTGGTCTTGGCGTACTGGCGGTTGGCGTGGCTTCTGACATTCGATACGGCCCGCGCAGGCTGTTGTTCAACTGTGCGGTACCTGGGTACCGTGCCAAGCCCAATGATTTGCTCAAGACGATCGGACCATCGCTGGTTCAACTCGTCAACATGGCAAGTCGTCAAGTGGGGATGCGTTGAAAATGATTTCAAGAAGGTCTTTGTGCTTGGCATGCCAAAAGCGCTAGGTTCGGGCGTTCCCGCACATCCGGGTCGGTTAGCACCTCGTTTGTTTCGGTGTTGAGCCACTCGATGATGGCGCGCGTTGTTTTTTCCGGGGCCATCATTCTCATCCAGGATCTCGTACCAAAGTGGCTTGCATGCATACGAGAGATTTCGTCGTGTGATCAAAGAACGAACACTCACCTTCGAATGATTTTAGAAAAGACTTTGCGAGAGACGCATCACCTGACATGGTCAACACTCAACTGCCAGCTCAAGTGGCCTGTAAAGAGTTTATTGAGTGGCTGATTAGGTTGGGTAGTACCCTGTCGTACCCATATAAAGCGGACCGTCATCACATTGAAGCCATCTCGAACTTTGCAACTGTCAGCTGGTCACCTGAAACCGGTCAGCGGTCGAAACTGTGACGACTGAGTGCGATTGCCTGCTTCTGGCTGGAGGCCCAAAGGCGAATGCGGGACGTGACCGGCGGCAACCGCTGCAAACCCACCCTTCGCTCGATCATCTCCCCCAGGGCAGAACCACGGATTTAAGTTCGAACACCGTGAGGGCCAGTGGGCCGAACAAGTGGAAACTGGCCGTGCCTGTCGCCAGAGCAAAGCGGCCTTGCTGCAGCATGGTGACGACTTCGGCTGAAAATCTGGAGAAAGTGGTCAGTGCTTCAGACCGGGTTGAGCACAAAGTCAAAATCGAGTTGGTAACTGCCATCGGCCAGCAGCAGCCAGTCGGTGACCAGCGACTCACGCACGCCAAACACCGCGTCCGATGCCAGATACGGGTCGTCTTTGCGAAAGACATGGGTGATCAGGGTTTCGTAGCCCGGGGCCTCGATCTTGAAATGCAAATGTGCGGGGCGCCAGGGGTGCCTGGCCGTGGCCTCCAGCAATTGCCCGACCGGACCATCGTGCGGGATGGGGTAGGGCATGGCCAAAATGGATTGGAAGTGAAAGCGCCCCTGCGCATCCGCTGTGAGGATCCCTCGGGCCTGGTGCTGCGACCTGTCGGCGTATTGCACGTCGTACAGGCCTTTCTCATCGGATTGCCAAACCTCGATCCGAGCCTGGGGCACCGCTTCGCCCTGCACCCCTTTGACGCTGCCTTGAACCCGGCAGGGTTGCCCCTTCGCCCCGTTGGCGACATCGTCGCCCAGCTTGTAATGGGGCGCGTCGTCCACATGGAAAGGTCCGAGCACCGTGGCCTGGGTGCAAGCGGCAGGTTTGTCGTTGTTCATGACCACCGTTAGCATGGACAGGCCCAAGACATCGGACAACAAAATGAATTCCTGTCGCTGCGCGTTGGTGATGTGACCGGTTTGGGTCAGGAACTCGATGCCCTTGAGCCATTCGGCCTCGGTCAGTTTCACCTCGCGCGCAAACCCGTGCAGGTGCCGCACCAGACTGAGCATGATCTCTTTGAGCCGGGGATCCGGTGTGTTGGCCAGGCGTTCGAGCACCGATTCGGTGATGTGGTTTGCGTTCAGGTTTTCCATGGCCAGTTGTTTTTCTTGAAAGGGGTCACTCAAAGGGTGTCTCGGGTCTGACGGACAAAGCCCGAGCGCTGTCTGTTTGTCATTATGATGAATTGAACGCACCGGCCCTTGGGCTTCACGATCGGGCCTCAAGATCGGGCTTCATGATCGGAGCGACAAGTTTGGTGACGGTGCAACTCAGGATGTAATAAAGTCGATGAACATGTCTTTGAAAGAGGCCCAACAAAGCCTGACCCACGCAGCAGACCCGATGGTGGTGGATGTTCTGATCGCAGGGGGCGGTCCTTTTGGTTTGATGCTCGCCATTGAGCTGGGGCGTCGTGGGGTGCGGACTTTGTTGGTGGACCCAAAACCGGGCACCGCGTTCAACCCGCAGGCCAACGCCACGCAGGCGCGCACCATGGAGCATTTCCGGCGTTTGGGCTTTGCCCACGAGATCCGGGCGCAGGGTTTACCTGCCGATCATCCAACGGACATCGCCTATTTCACCCGTTTCACGGGTCATGAACTGGCGCGCTTGCCCTTGCCCACGGCTGCGCAAGCGACCCAGGCCATCAAAACGATGCAAGGCTCCTGGAGCGCGGCCGAATTGCCACACCGTGTGTCGCAAAAATTTGTAGAAAAGACGCTGCTCAGCCATGCGCGGGCTTGCCCCTCGAACGATTTGCGCTATGGCTGGTCCTTGAAGCATTTCTCGCAAACTGAAGGCGGTGTGCAGGCGGTGGTGACACCGGTGGTCGGTGGAGCCGATGTGGCGGTGCATGCCGCTTATCTGGTGGGGGCCGATGGCGCGCGCAGTGCGGTGCGCCATCAATTGGGCATCGCCTGGGGCGGGACCACTGGCATCAAGCGCGATTTCATGGGTGGCAAGATGTTTGCCGTGTATCTGCGGGCGCCTGATTTTTACAAGGCGTTTCCCCACCGCAAGGCTTGGATGTATGTGACGGTGAATGCCCAGCGCCGGGCTTTCATGGCCTCGGTCGATGGGGGCAGCGAGTTTGCATTTCACGCAGCGGTGCACGAGGGCGAAGATGTAGATGCCTGGACGCCTGCAGATGCCCAGCGCATCTTCAACCAGGCCATGGGCCAAGATGTTCCGATTGAGGTCTTGTCGGTGGGCACCTGGATGGCGGGGCACGCCTTGGTGGCGAATGCCTTTCAGCAAGGCCGCGTGTTCATTGGCGGGGATGCCGCGCACCTGTTCACGCCGACAGGCGGCCTGGGCTACAACACGGCTGTGGAGGATGCGGTCAACCTGGGCTGGAAGCTGGCCAGCGTGGTTCGGGGAATCGCGCCTGCGTCCTTGCTAAACACCTATGCCCAAGAACGCATGCCCTTGGCGCACCGCAACACCGCTTATGCACGCCAGTTTGCCGATTCGGTGGGTTTGTTTGCGGCTACACCTGAATTGGAGGAGGCGTCTGAGCGGGGTGAGCGCACGCGGCAAATGGCCTCAGAGCATCTGAATGGGCATGTGCGTCTGGAGTTCAACATCCCCGGAGTGACGTTTGGGGGCCGTTACGACGGGTCTGCGATCGTGGTGACCGATGGCAGCACACCACCGCCCGACGCGGCCAACAGTTACCAAGCCAGTGCCTGCCCTGGGGGGCGTCCGCCGCATGCCTGGTTGGCCGATGGGCGCTCGCTTTATGACACGTTTCACAGCGAATGGACCTTGCTGCAACTGGGTCCGCAGCCATTGGATGCCTCGGCATTTTTGGCGGCGGCCAGTCGCTTGGGCATGGACCTGAAGGCCGTGTCGCACCGTACCGATGATCTGCTGGCTTTGTATGAGGCGCCGTGGGTCTTGATTCGCCCCGACCAAGTGGTGGCCTGGCGAGGCCATAACGACCAGCAGGCTTTGCAGGTCTTGCAGCAGGCCATGGGCATCACCTGAGGCGATGGGGTGGGCCGTTCAGATCTCGGGCACTGGTCTTCAGCTTCGCGCCGCCCACAGCGTGACGGTTTGCAGACCCAGCACCGTGAGGGCCAGGGAGCCGAACAGGTGCAAGGCGGCAGTGCCTGCCGCGAACGCAAAACGGCCTTGCTGCAGCATGGCCACCACCTCGGCCGAGAAGCTGGAAAACGTGGTCAGTGCCCCCAGAAAACCGGTGACCAAAGCCAAGCGCCAAACCGGGTCAAGCTCGGGCAGTTGTTGGAACACGCCCACGCACACACCCACCAAGTAGCCGCCGATCAGGTTAGCCGCCAAGGTGCCCCAAGGCAGCAGGCCAGCGCTTGCGGTGCTGGGGTTGAGCCACAGGCCCAGCTGCCAGCGCGACAGCGCACCCACACAAGCACCCAGGCAAATCGCGATCACCGTGAGCATGGCGTGGGTCCTTTTGCTTGGGGTTTACCGACGATTAAAACGGTGGGTCTTCGTCGGTCGCTGCTGCGCCCAGTTCCATCTCGCCACCCAGGGCCTCGATCAGGCTGTCGATCAGCGGGCCCAGCAAGCCAGTGGACAAGGCCACATCGGCGTCAAAGCGGTCTTCGTTTTTGTCGGTTCCCGACTCGTCCATCACGCCATCGAGGTACTGCACTTTTTTCAGCTGCAGGGTTTCGGTCAGCACAAAGGCCACGCGGCCGTCCCAGCTGAGCGCCAGTTGGGTGGGCAGCTTGCCTTCCATGACATGCTTGCGCACATCGTCGTTGGCCAGGTGGTGGCGTGTGAAGCGCACGCTGGCCGCGTCTTCGCCGGTGGACTTGAGCACGGTTTCGCGTTCCACAGTCAGGTCGGCGGGCCACTCGTCGGGCGTCTGCGCCAAGAGCCATTGGGTCATGGCCGCTTGCGGGGAGCTCACGGTCTGGATGAGTGAGACCGACAAGCCGCCCATCACGTTCATCAATGCGGACATGACTTCGTCGGCCTTGCCTTGGCTGCCTGCGTTGAGCACCAGGCGGCGGTTTTCCAGGTCCATCCACACCAGCACGGTGGACTGGCGCGCAAAGGCTTGCGGCAGCAGCGACAACAGAGCGTCTTCCATCAGCTCGCGCTTTTCTTTTTTGCCGGGTTTGCGGCCGGTGGCCGCTTCGATTTCGGCGATGCGTTCGTCCACCTTGCGGCGCACCACGTTGCCCGGCACGGCCTTGGACTCGATCATGAGCTTCATGATCCATTGGCCCGAGACCGATTCGACCAGCGGCCCATGGGCTTCGCCCCGGGGCGGCACCCATCCAATGGACTTGTCTTGGCTGGCCCCACACTCCACAAACTGCATCGGCTCCAGTGCCGCCTGCACATCGGCCAATGCGGGCGCAAAGCCCTCGCCGATGCGGTAAACCATCACATTTTTAAACATCCGTCACTCTTTCATGCCTTGTCAGGCCAGCGCGGCATCTTACCGGAGTGGGCGAATGGCTTTACTTGGCGATACCCATCAAAAGATTGGGCACGCTGGTGACGATGGAAGGGAAAACGGTGATCAGCACAATGCCCATGATCAAGCAGCCGAAAAAGGGCAAAGTCACGGCGGCAATGCGGTTGCTGTCGATGCCGGTCATGTTCTGCAACACGAACAGGTTGAATCCAACGGGCGGCGTGATTTCCGCGATCTCAATCAACATGATGATGAAGATGCCAAACCAGATCAGATCGAAGCCTGCCTTTTGGATCATGGGCAGCACCACGGCGCTGGTCAGCACGATCATCGAGATGCCGTCGAGCGCTGTGCCCAAAATCAAATACACGACCACCAAAATCGCGATCAGGCCATAAGGCGAGAGGTTCATGGCATGGACAAACTCGGCAAGCTCGCGCGGAATGCCTGTGAATGCCATGGTTTTGGTCAAGAAGGCAGCGCCCGCCAAAATGAACATGATCATGCAGCTCACGCGGGTGGCGCTCACCAGACCTTGCCAAAAATTTTGCCAAGTCAGGCTGCGTCCGGCTGCAGCGATGGCGAGGGACCCCAGCACGCCATAGGCCGCGCATTCGGTGGCGGTGGCGATGCCCGCCACCAGCACCCACACGATGAAGACAATCAGCAAGCCACAAGGAATCAAGCTACCCGAGCGCCGCATTTTCTCCATGAAGCTGGTCGGTGCTTCGGGTGGCGGTACTTTCTCAGGATTGCGCAGGCTCCACCAAATGATGTAACCTGAAAAAAGCCCTATCAGCAAAAAGCCAGGCAGGAAGCCCGCGAGGAACAGGCGGATCACACTGGCGTCGGCTGCCACGGCATACACCACCATGGTGATGGAGGGCGGAATCAAAATCCCCAAGCCACCTGCAGCAGCCAGCGAGCCCAAAGCGATGTTGCGGTCGTATCCGCGCTTTTCCAGCTCGGGCAGTGCCACCTTGGCGATCGTGGCGCAGGTGGCGGCCGACGAGCCCGACACCGAGCCAAAAATGCCGCATCCCAAAATCGTGGTGTGCATCAGTCGCCCTGGCACCTTGGACAGCCAGGGTGAGAGACCATCGAACATTTGCTCGGACAATCGGGTGCGGTAGAGGATTTCGCCCATCCAGATGAACATGGGCAGGGCCGCCAGTTCCCAGCTGGCCGAGGTTTCCCAAAACGAGGAAAACAGGTTTTTGCCGGGCAGGGTGTTGGTGAAAAACGCTTGTCCAACCCAGCCAACAATGGCCAACGTCATGGCGATCCACACGCCACCGCTGAGCATCAACAACATCAAAAAGAGGAGCAGGCCCCCGATTTCAAGCAGGCCCATCAAAGCTCCTCAGAAAAGTCACCACGGGCGTGACGCTCTTCGACTCGTGCCACATAACTGGGTTTACCGCCTTGAAACACGCACACGCATTCATCGATCACGGCAATCACCAAAATTGCCGAGCCAATGACGAAGCTCATCTGCGGAATCCAGATGGGGATCGGTACCATGTTGCCGGCGATGTCGTTGAATTCGTAGCTTTCCCAGGTAAAGCGCGCCGCCCAATAGCCCAGGTAGCCAATGGCCACGGCCGCTACCGTGAGCGAAACCAGCTCCATCCAGCGGCGCATGGGCGCAGACACCGATTCGAGCAACAGTGTCACGCGCACAAAGTCGCCGTTGCGAAAGCTGTAGGCCATGCCCAAGAAAGCAGCGGCCGCACACAGCCAAGCCACGATGTCGTTGACCCAAGAAATACGCCAGTTCAGCAAACGTCCCACCGAGGCGCCGATCATCAGAACCAGAATGGCCAGCACGCACAGGGCGGCCAGTTGCCCTCCGAGCAGGTACAGACCCTCCAGGATGCGACGAGCTGTTGAGGCACGCGAGGGGAGACTGGCGTTCATTCGGTCTTATCTCCTGTTGTAAGCGTCGACCAGGGCTTTACCTTCGGCACCGGAGCGGTCCAGCCATTCCTTCATGATGGTGTCGCCCACTTTCTTCATGTCGGCTTTGAGCTGGGCCGATGGGGGGGTGACGGTCATGCCATTGGCTTTGAGGACTTCCAAAGTGGACGTGTTGACTTTGCGTGATTCGGCCCAACCTCGTACTTCTGCATCAGCGGCGGCTTTGAGTACGGCGTCCTGGGTGGCTTTGTCCAGCGCGTCGAAAGCTCTCTTGTTGGCGATCACCGCATTTTTGGGCAACCAGGCTTGAACGTCATAGTAGAACTTGAGGTGTTCAAACAGTTTGCTGTCTACGCCAGTGGCTCCTGATGTCATGGTCGACTCCACGACCCCCGTGGCCAAGGCTTGTGAGAATTCGGCCGCTTGCACGGTGACAGGCTGGGCGCCGATCAGTTCAGCGATTTTGGCGGTGGTGGGGCTATAGGCGCGCCACTTGATGCCCTTGAGGTCGGCGACACTGTTGATGGGCTTCTTGCTGAAAATGCCTTGTGGTGGCCAAGCTACCGAGTACAACAGCACCATGCCCTGTTCGGCCAGTTTCTTCTCCATTAGGGGTTTTTGTGCCCTGTACAACTTCATGCTCTCGTCGTAGCTGTCGGCCAGAAAGGGCAAGCCGTCAGCTGCGTAAATAGGCCATTCGTTGCTGAAGTTGGCCAACAAAATCTCACCCAGCTGGGCTTGACCACCCTGCACCGCGCGTTTGATTTCCGGGGCCTTGAACAGCGAGGCATTGGCGTGCACTGTGATCTTGAGTTTGCCCGCTGTGGCCTTGTCCACGTCGGCTGCAAACTGGGTCATGTTGACCGTGTGGAAATTGGTTGCCGGGTAAGCGGCGGGCATGTCCCACTTGGTTTGGGCCGACACGAAGCCGGAAACAGCGAGCAGACCAGCGAGCAGGCTGAGGTGAAGGGCGCGACGTTGCATGAGAACTCCTGTGAAAGATGGGAATGAACGGTTCACTGGGCAGTGCAAGAAAGGTGCCCGCTTCAAGCGCGCATCGGGTGCATCTGTCAGGTGATCACTGTAGGCACCCTGATGACAATTCGTGCTCGGTGTTTTCCCTTAATGTCAACAAATTGTTGGCAAATTGTTGGTATCGGACATAGACTTTCTCATCTTTTCAATGTGATGGAATCCATGCCACGCAAAAATTCCCTCAGCTTGTCGGCGCCCTCAGCACCCCTTGTCACCAGTCCCATCGTGTCTTCGGCCCACCTGGTCTCGCCTGACAGTGCCGAGATGAGCGAGTTCGAGTTCGGCCTGATCGTGGCGGGCAACGCGTTTCACCGCTGGATCATCCATTGCATGGCGGCCGCAGGCCTGAAGGATTTGACGCCGCTCGATGTGCTGGTGCTGCACCACGTCTCGCACCGTGCGCGTGACAAACGCCTGGCCGACATTTGTTTCATCATGAACATCGAAGACACGCATTTGGTGAACTACGCCCTGAAAAAACTGCAAGGCCTGGGCGTGGTGGTGTCGCAAAAAAATGGCAAGGACGTGACGTATGCGGCGACCGACGAAGGACGCGCTTATGTGCAGCGCTACCGCGAAATCCGCGAGAGCTGCTTGATCGATGCCCTGAAGGCCGACGATGGCCTGAACCGCGACATTGGCGAGCTGGCCCGATTGCTGCGTGTGCTCTCGGGCATGTACGACCAGGCAGCACGCGCTGCGGCTTCTTTGTGAAATTGTTTTTGAATTCTGATTGTTGACCGACTTATGAGCGAATCCCACACCACACCCGCTACTAAAAACCGTTGGCAGTTCTGGATCGACCGGGGCGGCACCTTCACCGACGTGGTCGGCAAACGACCCGATGGCACTTTGGTCACGCACAAGCTGCTGAGCGAAAACCCCGAGCAGTACCGCGACGCGGCGGTGGCGGGCATCCGCCATTTGCTGGGCTTGAAACCCGGGGAGCCGGTCACGCCCGAACAGGTCGAGTGCGTGAAGATGGGCACCACCGTGGCCACCAACGCGCTGCTGGAGCGCAAAGGCGAGGCGACGCTGTTGGTGACGACACAAGGCTTTGGTGACGCGCTGCGCATTGCGTATCAAAACCGCCCGCGTTTGTTTGACCGCCAGATTGTTTTGCCCGAGTTGCTGTACAGCGCGGTGGTGGAGGCGCAGGAGCGTGTGGCCGTGGATGGCGACGTGTTGCAGCCCTTGGATGAGGCGCATTTGCGCACCCAATTGAAGCATGCGCACCAGCAAGGTGTGCGCTCAGTCGCCATCGTGTTCATGCACGGCTGGCGGCACACTGCGCACGAGCTGGCTGCTGCGCGCCTGGCGCGTGAGGTGGGTTTCACGCAGGTCAGCACTTCGCACCAGACCAGCCCGATGATGAAGCTGGTCAGCCGGGGCGACACCACAGTGGTGGATGCGTATTTGTCACCGATTCTGGGACGCTACGTGAACCAGGTGGCCAGCGAAATGCCGGGCGTTAAGCTGATGTTCATGCAGTCTTCGGGTGGCCTCACCGATGCGCAGGTGTTTGCGGGCAAGGACGCGATTTTGAGCGGCCCGGCGGGCGGCATTGTGGGCATGGCCCGAACGGCGCAATTGGCGGGGCACGACAAGGTGATTGGTTTTGACATGGGCGGCACATCCACCGATGTGTCGCACTTTGCCGGGCAGTTCGAGCGCGAGTTTGAAACCCAAGTGGCCGGTGTGCGCATGCGCGCGCCCATGATGAGCATCCACACCGTGGCCGCTGGCGGTGGGTCTTTGCTGGCCTATGACGGTGCGCGCTTTCGGGTGGGGCCACAAAGTGCGGGGGCCAACCCGGGGCCCGCCAGTTATCGACGCGGCGGACCGCTGGCCGTGACGGATGCGAACGTGATGGTGGGCAAGGTGCAACCGAAGTTTTTCCCGTCGGTGTTTGGCCCAGAAGCCAACCAGCCGCTGGACGCTGAAGTGGTGCGTGGGCATTTTGCAAAACTGGCCGCACAAACCGGGCGTGCGGCTGAAGACGTGGCGCATGGCTTCATCCAGATCGCGGTGCAGCAGATGGCCAACGCGATCAAGAAAATCTCGGTCGCGCGGGGTTACGACGTGACGCGCTATACCTTGCAGTGTTTTGGCGGGGCAGGGGGGCAGCATGCGTGTTTGGTGGCCGATGCTCTGGGTATGTCACAGGTGCTGGTGCACCCGCTGGCGGGTGTGCTCTCGGCCTATGGCATGGGCTTGGCTGACCAGAACGCGATGCGCGAAGAATCGATCGAGCGGCGCTTGGATGCGGCCGCCATGCCTTTGATGGCCGAGCGCTTGCAGGCTTTGGGCGAGACCTCACGCCAAGCCCTGTTGGCGCAAATGGGCGTGGATGCCGGAGGTGCCGACCGCATCGAGCTGCGCCAACGCGCGCATTTGCGCTACGAAGGCACCGACTCGGCGCTGGTCGTGCCTTGGGGTGATCAAGCCCAATTGGTGGCCGGGTTTGAGGCGGCTTACCGTCAGCGTTTTGCGTTTCTGATGCAGGGCAAGGCCCTGGTGGTTGAGGCGGTGTCGGTCGAGGCCGTGCTGCCTGGTGATGCGCCCGAAGAGGCTGTCCATACGCTGAACGCCGAGCGCGATGTGCCGCGCCGCGACACGGTGCAGGTCTATGCCGCCAACGCGCAAGGCGTGGCCCAGTGGCAGGACGCCGCGTTGGTGGTGCGCGAAGACATGCGCCCCGGCGATGTGATCGACGGCCCCGCCATCATTGCCGAGAAGAATGCCACCACCGTGGTGGAAGCGGGTTGGCAAGCGCGCCTGACCGCGCTGGACCATTTGCTGCTGGTGCGCGTGCAAGCGCGGGCAGTGCAGCACGCTGCAGGCACGCAGGCCGATCCAGTGCTGCTGGAGGTGTTCAACAACCTGTTCATGAACATCGCCGAGCAAATGGGGCTGCAGCTGCAAAACACGGCTTACTCGGTCAACATCAAAGAACGGTTGGATTTTTCGTGTGCGCTGTTCAGCGCCGAAGGCCATTTGATTGCCAACGCGCCGCACATGCCGGTGCATTTGGGCTCGATGGGTGAGAGCATCCAGACCGTGATCAAGGAGAACCAAGGCCGCATGCAGCCGGGCGATGTGTTTGTGCTGAACGACCCGTACCACGGCGGCACACACTTGCCCGACATCACGGTGATCACCCCGGTCTATTTAGACGGCCACAAAGACCCTGTGTTTTATGTCGGCTCACGCGGGCACCATGCCGATGTGGGCGGCTTGACGCCGGGCTCCATGCCGCCGTTTTCCACGCGCATTGAAGAAGAGGGTGTGCAGATCGACAACGTCAAGCTGGTCGATGCGGGCCATTTGCGCGAGACCGAGATGGTGGCCTTGCTGCAAAGTGGCGAATACCCTTCACGCAACCCTGCGCAGAACATGGCCGACCTGAAGGCGCAAATTGCCGCCAACGAAAAAGGCGTGCAGGAGCTGCGCCGCATGGTGGAGCAGTTTGGCTTGGATGTGGTGCAGGCCTACATGCGCCATGTGCAAGACAACGCCGAAGAATCGGTGCGCCGCGTCATCACGCGCCTGAAAGACGGGCAATTCACCTTGCCGCTGGACAACGGGGCGCAGATCCAGGTGGCGGTGCGTGTGAATGCCGCCGAGCGCACGGCCGAGATCGATTTCACCGGCACCAGCGCCCAGCTGCCCAACAACTTCAACGCGCCGCGTGCGGTGTGCATGGCGGCAGTGCTTTACGTGTTCCGCAGCTTGGTGGACGATGACATTCCTTTGAACGCGGGTTGCTTGAAGCCGCTCAAAGTCACTATTCCTCAAGGCTCAATGCTCAACCCTAACCCACCGGCTTCGGTGGTGGCGGGCAATGTGGAGACGTCGACCTGCATCACCAACGCGCTGTTTGGCGCTTTGGGCGTGATGGCGGGCAGCCAGCCGACCATGAACAACTTCACCTTCGGCAATGCGCGGGTGCAGTACTACGAAACCATCTCCGGTGGCAGCGGCGCAGGCGGCCGCTTTGATGCGCAGGGCCAGTTGGTGGGTGGTTTTGATGGTACCTCGGTGGTGCAAACCCACATGACCAATTCACGCCTCACGGATCCCGAGGTGTTGGAGTTCCGCTTTCCGGTGCGGCTGGAAAGTTATGCGATCCGACAAGGCTCAGGTGGTGCGGGGCGCTGGCATGGCGGTGATGGCGGTGTGCGCCGCGTGCGCTTTCTGGAGCCGATGACGGCGGGTATTTTGTCCAACGGACGAATTCACGCTGCCTTTGGCATGGCAGGTGGGCGCAGCGGCTTGCCGGGCATCAACAGGGTGGTTCGCACCGATGGGAGCGCGCAAGAGCTCGCGCACATAGGGCAGGTCGAGATGCAGGCGGGGGATGTATTTGAGATCCACACGCCGGGCGGCGGTGGGTTTGGCAAGGCCTGAACAGGGCTCTCGGCATAACAATGAGGCGCCTGCCGACTTAACCCGGTCGGCAGACCCTGTGTGACAGCAGGTTTTCAGTTTTTGGCAGGTCCGCTTTTGGCGGATGAATCGCCTGGTTTAGTCGCTTTGACCGCAGCCTTGTCGGTGTTCATTTCTTTGGTTGCAGCGGACTTTTTCTCAGTTTCCTTGACGGTGTAAGCACTGCCTTGCACCCTCACACCTTGCTCAGACAGGCTACTGGCCTTTTGGGGACCCAGACCTTTGACTCGGCTGGTGGCATCTTCCCAGTCCTTGAAAGGGGCTTTTTTGCGCTCCTCCATCACCGACTTGGTCAGGACAGGCCCCACGCCCTTGAGGGCGTCGAGTTCGACCTCGGTGGCTTTGTTCAAGTCAATTTGTTGGGCCCAGGTCAGGCCCGCAAATCCGAAAGCCAGCAATGCACTTGTGATTGTCTTCAACATGTCTGCGATCCTTGGGTTGACTGCAAAAATGTGCAGTAAGGACCATTTTGAGAAAACGCGGCAGGCTTGCAAAGGGGAAATCTTTATTTTTTGAAATAAATTGTTTTAAATTTCGGGATGTCGGGCTTTGTGGGCTTCAAGCCGCTTGATGTTCAAGTTTCCGTCCTGCAATCAGAGCGGTAAAGAAGCCGTTGAACCACTGCATGTTCACGGGTTTGGCCATGAAAATAGTGCCTTCAGGCAAGCCGCCCCTAGACGTTATTTCTTCTTGAGACAGAGCCGAAATGACCAAGCAAGTCATGCGCTGGAATTGGGCTGAGTGTTTGAGGGTGCGCAGCAACTCAAAACCATCTACACCGGGCATGTTCAGATCGGCAATCAGGACATCCGGCTGGATGCTGGCCATGTCGATGAGGGCCTCCAGGCCGGAAGACATGGCCGTGCAATCCACAGGCATTTCGCAGCGACTGCAAAAGTCCCGCACCATGTCACGGGTCACCGGGTCGTCTTCAACCAGTAAGACCCGCAGCCTGTATTCACGGCTTTCACCCGGACTCATCAGCATGTTGTGCTTTTTTTGGTAATCGCGAATCGAGGGCATGGAGATGCGGCGGTGACCTCCCTGTGTCTTCCAGGCCTGCAGTTCGTTTTTTTCGACCAAAGTCTGGATGGTACCCACCGACAAGCCTAGCAATTTGGCTGCATAAGTGGTGCCACAGTAGT
The DNA here is from genome assembly GCA_027488215.1 of Comamonadaceae bacterium. GTDB lineage: Bacteria > Pseudomonadota > Gammaproteobacteria > Burkholderiales > Burkholderiaceae_C > Limnohabitans_A. The sequence continues at coordinate 90,202 of JAIYCB010000032.1, read as the reverse complement.
CCTCAGGTGTGTCGGGTGTTGGATGTGTTTGCATGACATTATTTTAGTGATAAAAATGCAAAATGGTTAAAAAAGAATACCTTATTATGCTTTTGAAACATCTGGAAACAATTTAATTGGAAGAATTTTGGAAAGCAGCGGTCTTCTGCTGAGGGTCCCGTCCGCGACAAACTCTTGGCCTGTACATCTGAGGTGGACCATTAACATGGCGACAAACTCAAGGAGATCCTTAGATGCCCGCTCACGCTGCTGTCTGGCCTGCGCGCCTGCCCACCAAGATCAATGCTCCTGCCACTTCCTTGTGGATGAACTTGGCCATCAGTGCCTTGCGTTACCCCGACAAAGCCGCACTGGTGTTCATGGGCCTTGTTTGGACTTACCGCGATTTGATGGCCAGTGCCGAGCAATTGGCAGGGCAACTCAAGGCCTTGGGTGTACAAACCGGGGACCGCGTGGTGCTGGACATGCAAAACTGCCCGCAACTCGTGATCACGCACTTTGCTGTATTGCGCATTGACGCGGTGGTGGTACCGGTCAACCCGATGAACCGGGCCGAAGAGCTCAAACACTACATCACCGACCCCGACACGAAAGTGGCCGTGACCACGGCCGATCTGGCTCCTGAGTTGGCGCAGGCCAGCGAGGCTTTGCCGTCCGAGCAACGCCTGAAACACTTGGTCGTCACTCAGTTCACCGATGTGTTTGACCCCGCTGCCGTAGGCCCCGAAGACATGCCCGAGGCTTGGCGGCCCTGGTTGCTGCCGGTGCGCGATTTGCCCGAGCTGGTTTCGGGTCAGGAGCATGCCTGGGCCGATCTGATGGCGGCCCCCGCTGTGGACTTGCCCCCGCCTCAGGCCAAGACGGATGACTTGGCCGTCTTGCCTTACACCAGTGGCACCACCGGCTTGCCCAAGGGGTGCATGCACACGCACGGCACCATCATGCACAACGCCATGTCCAGCGGCTTGTGGGGCAATGGCACGTCAGAAAACGTGACCTTGTGCGTGGTGCCAATGTTCCATATCACGGGCATGGTCAGTGTCATGCACACCAGCATTTTGTTGGGGGCCAGTCTGGTGCTGATGCCTCGCTGGGATCGTGATGTGGCGGGTCATTTGATCTCCAAGTGGAGCGTGACGCACTGGACCAATATCCCGACCATGGTGATCGATTTGTTGGGCAGCCCGCACATGGACCGCTATGACTTGAGCAGTCTGGTGTACATCGGCGGTGGCGGCGCGGCCATGCCCGAGGCGGTTGCCCAGCGCTTGCTGGATCAATTCGGCCTGCGTTATGTGGAAGGCTATGGCCTGACCGAAACGGCAGCGCCTTCGCACACCAACCCACCTGATGCGCCCAAAAAGCAATGCTTGGGCATCCCCTTCATGAATGTGGAGTCGCGCATCGTCGATCCAGAGACGCTGGTCGAATTACCGACCGGCGAGTCGGGCGAGATCGTGATCAGCGGCCCGCAGGTGTTCAAGGGTTACTGGAAACGGCCCGAGGCCACTGCGGCGGCGTTTTTTGAGCGCGACGGGTTCCGGTTTTTCCGCTCGGGCGACATGGGGCGGGTGGATGAACAGGGTTACTTCTTCATGACCGACCGCTTGAAGCGCATGATCAACGCCAGCGGCTTCAAGGTTTGGCCTGCCGAGGTCGAGGCCCTGATGTTCCGCCATCCGGCGATCCAAGAGGCCTGCATCATCGGCACTCGCGATCCCTATCGGGGCGAGTCGGTCAAGGCGGTGGTGGTTTTGCGGCTAGACCACAAGGGCAAGGTCAGCGAGCAGGACATCATCGACTGGTGTCGCGAGAACATGGCTGTTTACAAAATGCCCCGCGCTGTGAACTTTGTGGATGCCTTGCCCAAAAGCGGCAGCGGCAAAGTCATGTGGCGGGCGTTGCAAGAGGCCGAAATGGCCGCCTTGAGTATCGAAACGAAAACCGCATGAGTTTGAAGCTTTCCATCCTGGACCAATCCGCATCCGCCTCCGGGCTCGGGCAAGATGTCACCATTCGCCAGACGCTGGCGCTGGCCGAGCAAGCCGAGGCCTGGGGCTACCACCGCTTTTGGGTGAGTGAGCACCACAGCCACCCCAGCATCGTGGGCAGCGCCCCCGAAGTCTTGATGGCCGCCATTGCCGCCCGCACCCAGCGCATCCGCATTGGCAGCGCGGGGGTGATGCTGCCCCATTACTCGGCGCTCAAGGTGGCCGAGCAGTTTCGGGTGCTGGACGCCCTGGCCCCCGGACGCATCGACCTGGGCGTGGGCCGTGCGCCGGGCAGCGATGGGCGCACCGCGCAGCTGCTTAACCCTGACCGCAATGCATCCGAACGTTTTCCGCAGCAGGTCATGGAAATGCAAGCGTGGGTGAGTGGTCACAACCTGCCACCCGGTCACCCGGGGCACAACGTGTTCGCCTACCCGCTTTCAGAGTCTGCACCCACCGTGTGGATGCTGGGCAGCTCGGACTATGGCGCCCAGTTGGCGGCTCACTTGGGCCTGCCTTACGCATTTGCCTACTTCATCACCGACGGGCAGGGTGCAGATGATGCCCTGCAGATGTATCGCGAAACTTTCCGGCCCAGTGCAGCGCTGCAAAAGCCCCACGCTGCCCTGTGTGTCTGGGCCTTGGCCGCTGACACCGATGAGGAAGCCCTGCGCCTGTTCGAGAGCCGTGCCCGCTGGAAGATGGACCGCAACCTAGGCCGCATCGGTGCGCTGCTGCCACCTGAAGAGGCGGCACGCGATTTCAGCCCAGCCGAGCAGTTTGCGCTGCAGCGCCTGCGAGATGGGGCCTTGATCGGCTCGGCCGCCACAGTGGGCCGCAAATTGCGCCAACTGGCCGCGCGGCTGGAGGTGCAAGAGTTGGTGGTCATCACCTGGACGCATGACCCTGCAGCGCAAATGCGCTCTTATGAGTTGCTCGCCCAAGAATTTGCACTTGCGGCAAACTCAGCGCTTTGATTTTTAAACCTTCAGGACTTTTGACATGTTCACCACTGCGATCGCTGGCAGCTTGCCCAAACCCCCCTGGCTGGCCGAAACCGAAAAACTCTGGCCTCAGTGGACCACCCAGGGCCCCGAACTGCAGCAAGCCAAGGCCGACGCGACGCTCTTGTGGATCAAGGCCCAAGAGGACGCAGGGCTGGATGTGATTGGTGACGGCGAACAAGCCCGCCAGCACTTTGTGCACGGTTTTGTCGAGCAGGTCGAGGGCATCGACTTTGTGAACAAGGTCACCATGGGCATCCGCAACAACCGCTATGACGCGCAGGTGCCGCAGGTCATTGCGCCTTTGCGCCTCAAGGGCCGAGTGCACGCCTTTGAAGCCCAGTTGGCCCGTGCCCATACGAAGAAAAAACTCAAATTCACCTTGCCAGGCCCGATGACCATCGTGGACACCGTGGCCGACCGCTTTTATGGTGACAAGGTCAAGATGGCCATGGCCTTTGCCGAGTTGCTCAACCAAGAAGCGCTGGCGCTGCAAGCCGATGGGGTGGACATCATCCAGTTCGACGAACCTGCTTTCAACGTCTACATGGACGAGGCGGCTGATTGGGGTGTCAAGGCGTTGGAGGTGGCTGCGCGCGGGCTGACTTGCACCACCGCCGTGCACATTTGCTATGGCTATGGCATCGAAGCCAACAACAACTGGAAAAAGACGCTGGGCGACGAGTGGCGTCAATATGAAAAGGTGTTCCCAGCCTTGGCCAAGAGCAGCATCCAGCAGGTCAGCCTGGAGTGCATGCACTCGCATGTACCGATGGAGATGATGAAGCTGCTGGAAGGCAAAGACGTGATGGTGGGTGTGATTGACGTGGCCAACCCAGCCATCGAAACGGCGGAAGAAATCGCCGACACCATTGGCCGCGCCTTGCAGTTCGTGCCGAAGAACCGCTTGATCGCCTGCACCAACTGCGGTCTGGCCCCCATGAGCCGCGCCGTGGCCGAGGCCAAGCTCAAGGCCCTGGCCGAAGGCGCCAAACTGGCCAGCCAACGTTACGCCTGAGGCACGATGCCCAGGAGCAACACCCGGCATCTGCCGGGTTATGCTCGCCTGTTTTCCAGACATCCCGGACTTTTCAATGCCCCAACAAACGCTGCTGCCGCCACTGACCTCGCCTGATCTGCTCAATGCCACGCTGGCAGACCAGGGTTTTGCGGTGCTCGGAGCGGCCAGTGTTTGCGCTTTGGCCGGTGTCCAGATCGAGGCGCTACAAGCGCTGGAAGCCACTTGGCAAGATTTGCCGCCTGACCAGTACCTCAAGGACGGGGGGCGTTATCGCCGCCGCCGCCACGCCAGCTTTGAAGTCACGTCGGACCAGCTGCAGGTCGTGCCGCACCGTGCCCACTGGCAGCCGCTGTCTTACAACGCCTTGCATGGCGGTATGCAGCGCTGGTTTGAGCCCATGGCTCCCGCTGTTGTTCAACAACACACCTGGCAAAAATTGTTGTGTTGGTTGGCCAAGGTGGCTTCTGCTGCCCAAGGCGACCAGACCTGGTACACCGAGGCGCACCAGTTCCGCATCGACACCACCGACGGCATTGGCCGCCCTACACCCGAAGGTGCACATCGCGATGGCGTGAACTGGGTGGCGGTGTTTTTGGTGGGCCGCCACGGCATCAAAGGCGGCGAAACCCGAGTGTTTGACATGGACAGCCCGCGGGGTCAGCGCTTTACCTTGAGTGAGCCTTGGTCATTGCTGCTGCTGGATGACAGCCGTGTGATTCATGAAACCACCCCGATTCAGCCCGAGCAATCAGGCGGGTGGCGGGACACGTTGGTGATCACTTTGCGCTCTGAGGGCTTCCTGGATGAGCCCAAGCGCTGACCCAGGGCTTGTTCAAGCCTGATCAGTCCCGGAAATTGTCGAAGGACAGCGGCAAATCGGGCATGTCCTTGCGCAACAAGGCCATCGCCGCCTGCAAGTCGTCGCGCTTGGCACCGGTCACACGCACGGCATCGCCTTGAATAGATGCTTGCACCTTGAGCTTGCTTTCCTTGATCAGTTTGGTGATCTTTTTGGCGTCTTCGGTTTCGATGCCGTTTTTGACCTTGACCACCTGCTTGACCTTGTCGCCGCCGATTTTTTCGACCTTACCGATGTCCAGAAAACGCACGTCCACGTTGCGCTTGGTGAGCTTGTTGCGCAGGATGTCTTCGACCTGCGTCAGTTGAAACTCGGCATCCCCAAACATCGTGATCTCTTTGTCCTTGAGCTCGATGTTGGCGGATGTGCCTTTGAAGTCAAAGCGTGTGCCGATTTCTTTGGCAGAAGTGTCAACAGCGTTGCGCACTTCGACCATATTGGGTTCGCAAACGGTATCAAACGATGGCATGGCAGGAAATATCCGAGGTTGAGAATGCGACAATTCTCCCATGAACCTGGAGAAAAATGTCCCCCTGCAGCCGTACAACACGTTCGGCATCGCCGCCAAAGCCCATGCTTTGATTCGGGTGCGCTCCGAAGCCGACCTCTTGGCCGTGCTGGCCGACCCTGCTCTGGCCACTTTGCCCCGGCAGGTCCTGGGCGGCGGCAGCAACATCGTTTTGACGGGCGACGTCAAGGCGCTGGTGCTCAAGATGGAGGTGCCGGGCATTGGCCTGGCGGGCGAAACCGACAAACACTGGGTGATTGAGGCGGGCGCGGGCGTCGATTGGCATGGGCTGGTGGCCTGGACCCTGGACAACGGATACCCGGGCCTGGAGAACATGGCCTTGATCCCCGGCACCGTGGGTGCCTCACCGGTGCAAAACATCGGCGCCTATGGCGTGGAACTGCAAGACCGCTTTGACTCGCTCGACGCGATGGACCTTTTCACGGGTGAGCTGTTCAGCCTGAATGCAGCGCAGTGCGGCTTCAGTTACCGTGATTCGGTGTTCAAACACGCCTCTGGTGGCCTTGATGGTTTGGGACTGGCAGGCCGTGCAGTGATCCTGCGCGTGCGCTTTGCATTGCCTAAGCGCTGGAAGCCTGAGTTGGGTTACCTGGATCTGGAACGCAAGATGGCCGAGACGGGTATCCGTAACCCCGATGCGCGGCAGATTTTTGATTGGGTGGTGGCGATCCGCCGCGCCAAACTACCTGACCCGGCCGTGATCGGCAATGCGGGCAGTTTCTTCAAAAACCCGAGTGTGACGCCAGAGCAGTGCGCCGACATCATCGCCCGCGAGCCCAAGGTGGTGCACTATCCCATGCCCGACGGCAGCATCAAGCTGGCCGCAGGCTGGCTGATCGATGCCTGCGGCTGGAAAGGCAAAAGCGTCGGCCACGCCGGGGTCTATGAAAAGCAGGCGCTGGTGCTGGTCAACCGGGGTGGGCGCGAGAACCCCTGCACCGGGGGGGAGGTCATGACTTTGGCCAAAGCCATTCAGACCAGTGTGTATGAGCGGTTTGGGATTCGGTTGGAGCCTGAGCCTGTCGTTATTTGAAATCGCGCTATTTTGAGAACCGTCTTATCAGATGAGGTCAGAGCGGCTAGGCGCAAGGGAAAAGCACATTCACTGCCCTTGAGTAGGGCAGTCTTCACTGAGCAGTTGCACCCGAACTTCGCGCGATCACACTCCATTTTTTGACTTCATTGGCCATGAAAATGCCAAGTTCCTCCGCACTGCCGGGTACCGCCATGGCACCTTGGGAAATGAGCGTCTCCTGAACTGTAGTTTTGGCCAACATCAATTTAAGGGCTGCATCCAGCCGCGAAACGACAGAGGTTGGCGTTCCTGCTGGGGCTAATACAAAAAGCCGCGGTGATGCATCAAATCCTGGGAATGTTTCTGCCAGAGCCGGCCAGTCTGGTGCACTGCTGAGCTTACCTGGGCTGGTCAGTGCAATGGCTCTGAGTTTGCCAGCTTTGGCTTGCACCAAAGCCGGTGGTGCAGAGAGTATGGCCAAGGGAATCTGACCGCCAATCAAATCCGGAATGATGGGCGCTGCCCCTTTGTAAGGCACATGCACGAAGTCAAAGTTGCCTTGTTTTTTGAAAAGCTCCATCGCCAGATGATGGACGGTCCCCACACCCGGAGACGCATAACTGTACTTGCCTGGGTTCGTTTTGAGCAGAGCGATAAGTTCGGCCGTATTTTTCGCAGGCACAGAAGGGTGAACGACGACCACCAAGGGGGTGGTTCCGACCGAACCAACGGGTGTAAAGCTTTTGATGGGATCAAATGGAACAGATGCATAAATGGACGGAGCAATCAAGAGGCCTGTTTCGCCAAAAAGCAGTGTGTACCCATCGGCGGGTGCTTTAGCCACGGCATCAGCCGCCAGTGTTCCGCCAGCGCCTGCCCGGTTTTCGACAATAACTTGTTGCCCCAGAGATTCAGACAACTGTGTTGCGGTCAGACGAGCCAGCGCATCGGCGCCACCCCCAGCGGCATACCCCACGATCAATCGGATCGGCTTGTTGGGATAAGTCTGCGCGAGGGTTGAAGTTGAGGCGAGTGCCATCCAACAACACAGAAAGGCGAAGATTTTTTTCATGATGTTTCTCCTGATAGTCATCGTAGTACTGAACAACTGCAGTTGGCAAGCTTGCAAACCCGTTTCTTTTCTCATCGGGAACAACCCGGAAGGCACTGTGACCACGATGATCAAAAAGGATCCCATCACTTGAATCACGAAAAAAGCAGAACAAAAAAACGGCCCGAAGGCCGTTTGTCATTGAAGCGCCACAAGAATCACTTCTTGCCGCTGCCATCCAACTTGTAGATGTGCGGGCCTTCGCCCACCGACAACAGGCCAGTGTGGGCGTAGATGCCCAGCTTGGCGCGGGTGTCGGTGATGTCGAGATTGCGCATGGTCAGCTGGCCGATGCGGTCAAGCGGGCTGAAAGGCGCGTCTTCCACCTTTTCCATGCTCAAACGCTCGGGCGCATAGGTCAAGTTGGCCGACTCGGTGTTGAGGATGCTGTAGTCATTGCCACGGCGCAGTTCCAGCGTCACGGTGCCAGTCACGGCGCGGGCCACCCAGCGCTGGGCTGTTTCGCGCAGCATGATGGCTTGTGGGTCGAACCAGCGGCCTTGGTACAACAAGCGCCCCAAACGCAGGCCGTTGATGCGGTACTGCTCGATGGTGTCCTCGTTGTGGATGCCAGTCACCAGACGCTCGTAGGCGATGTGCAGCAGCGCCATGCCGGGGGCTTCGTAGATGCCGCGGCTCTTGGCTTCGATGATGCGGTTCTCGATTTGGTCGCTCATGCCCAAACCGTGGCGGCCACCGATTTCGTTGGCTTTCAGGAACAGCTCAACGGGGTCAGCGTATTCCACACCGTTCAGGGCCACGGGCATGCCTTCTTCAAAGCGCACGCTCACTTCTTCGGCCTTGACTTCAACTTCGGGCTTCCAGAACGCCACGCCCATGATGGGGTTGACGATCTTCATACCGCTGGAAAGGCTTTCCAGGTCTTTGGCTTCGTGGGTTGCACCCAGCATGTTGCTGTCGGTGGAGTAGGCCTTTTCGGCGCTCATTTTGTAGCCAAAGCCGTTGGCGGTCATGAAGGCGCTCATTTCGGCGCGGCCACCCAGCTCGTCGATGAACAGCTGGTCCAGCCAAGGCTTGTAGATCTTGAGGCTCGGGTTGGTCAGCAGGCCGTAGCGGTAAAAACGCTCGATGTCGTTGCCCTTGAAGGTCGAGCCGTCGCCCCAGATGTTGACGTCGTCTTCCTTCATGGCGGCCACCAGCATGGTGCCGGTCACAGCGCGGCCCAGCGGGGTGGTGTTGAAGTAGGTGATGCCGCCGGTGGAGATGTGGAAAGCGCCGCACTGGATGGCGGCAATGCCTTCGTGTGCCAGCTGGGTGCGGCAGTCGACCAAGCGGGCTTTTTCTGCGCCGTATTCCATCGCCTTGCGGGGAATCTCGTTGTAATCGGCTTCGTCAGGCTGGCCCAGGTTGGCGGTGTAGGCGTAGGGCAGGGCGCCCTTTTGCTTCATCCACAGCAGCGCGGCGGAAGTGTCCAGGCCGCCCGAGAAGGCGATACCGACTTTTTGCCCTTTGGGCAGGTTTTGCAAGATGGTGCTCATGGGATTCTCAACAAATCAAATTCATTCGTCACTGCGAGGCCCGCCAGGGCCGCGGCAGTCCATGGATCGCCGCGCTTCGTTCTCGTTGACGCGAGGTTCAACCGAAGTGGCAGATGTAGTGGTAGGGCTCGGTCACGCGGATCTCGAACTTGGAATTCCCAGGGACATTGAACTTCTCGCCCGCGCTGGACTTGACCCATTCGTTGCTGCCGTCGAGCTTGTATTCGCAAAAGCCGCCCACGCATTCCATGACTTCAGGCGCGCCGGTATTGAAGGTCAGGGTGGAGGGCAGGATCACGCCCACCGACAGCTTGGTGCCGTCGGCCAGGGTCAGGCCGTGACTGACGCATTTACCATCAAAGTAAACATTGGCTTGGGTTTTGACGGAGACGCCGTCGATTTTTTCGGTGGTCATGATGTGTTCTGAGTAAAACGAATGGGGCTGCAAATGAAACAGGGGCCTGATGCGGCCCCTGTTTGGCGGGTCAAACGATCAACCCGTGATTTTAGGTCAGATGAGTTGGTCCTCACCTGAAATGCTCAGCGCCAGTGTCCTCGGCGATGGCCTCCACCGTAGCCCCAGCCCCAGCCCCAGCCCAGGTTGACGCTGGTGTGGACAGGTGGCCATGATCGGTAAACGGGTGTGGGCACATACACCACAGAGGGCTGGGTGATCACGGTGGTGGGTTGGGGTGCCATCCCCAAGGGCGGTATGCGGGGCTCTTGATCCGGCTGAGAGAGGCCAACTGGAGTGACTTGCAGTTGAATGGTTGGACCCGGATCTTGCGGCAATTGCACGCTGTATTGCTTACCCGCATATTCGTACACCACGTTGTAGCCCACCAAGCGGTTTTCATAAACGCCCTGTGTTGTGCAGGTGGTTTGGTTTTGAATCTGGGAGCCCGGGTTTTCCATTCGGTCGCCCATCATGGCGCCTCCAATCACGCCCGCCATGGTGGCCAGCGCCTGGCCTGTACCACCACCGATCTGGCTGCCCACCACGCCACCGGCAATGGCACCCATTAAGGCGCCCGCGCCCGAAGAAGGGTTTTGCATCGCCACGGGTGTCTGGCTGCAAACTTGGCGAGGTACAGCCACTTGTTGGTAAACCGCCGTGCGTGAAATCACGTTCCCGACTTCTTGGGCCTGTGCAAAGCCAGCCGTAAAGAGCAAAAGCGCGAGGGTGGATGTTTTCATGAGCGTCAAGAAGTGGGCGAAGGTCCAACATGGAGCTTTGGGCCGAGTTTAGTACTGCCTTGACGCTGCATACAGATAGCGTACGTAAAGTTTTTGTAATTTTCCGTTACGCAGTGCAGGCTCAAGCAGGCCAGTTGTCAGGGGTATACCCCACGGTGATCTTGCCAGAAGGCCAACGGATGACCGGACGTTTGATGGTGCTGGCATGTTCGAGCATCACTTTTTCGGCGCTGGCACTGTCCATGACGCTGGCCTGCACAGCGGCATCGAGTTGGCGCCAGGTGGTGCCTTTGCGGTTGAGCACGGTTTCCCAACTCAGCGCGGCCAGCCAGGTTTTGAGCTCAGGCGCTGGCACGCCTTGCTTCTTGAAGTCGTGGAAGTGCGCGTTCATGCCGTGGTCCACCAGCCAGTTGCGGGCTTTTTTCACGCTGTCGCAGTTGGGAATACCGTAAACAATGAGGTCCATGGGGGTCGAATCAAATCATGGTGGGTGGGACTCGGCGACAATCGCCGCCTATGAAGACTCTACAGGAATGGCTCGACTGGTGCGAGCAACTGCACCCCGTGGCGATCGACATGGGCTTGGACCGGGTGAAAACCGTGGCCGATCGCATGGCCTTGCGCTTTGACTGCCCTGTGATCACCGTCGCGGGTACGAACGGCAAGGGTTCTACTTGCGCCATGCTGGAAGCCGTGTTGTTGCAAGCCGGTTATCGCACAGGGGTATACACCTCGCCCCATTTGGTGAATTTTCAAGAGCGCTGCCGTTTGCATGGCGAATCGGCTACGCCCGATGCGCTGGCCGAATCCTTTGCCGCGGTGGAGACGGTTCGCGGTGATGTGAGCCTGACCTATTTCGAGTTCAGCACCCTGGCCATCTTGCACCTGATGGCACGCGCCAATCTGGATGTGGCCATTTTGGAAGTGGGCTTGGGCGGGCGCTTGGATGCCGTGAACATCATCGATGCTGATTGCTCTGTCATCACCAGCATTGACATTGACCACGCGGCCATTTTGGGTCATGACCGTGAAAGTATCGGTCGCGAAAAAGCCGGCATCATGCGCGCAGGGCAGCCAGTGATCGTGAGTGATCCGGTTCCACCGCAAAGCGTGCTTGACCATGCCAGCACCGTTGGGGCCGAACTCTGGTTATTCGGCAGGGATTTCAATTTTTCAGGGGACAAACAGCAATGGGCCTGGGCTGGGCGCGATCGCCGGTACAGTGGCATGGCTTATCCGTCCTTGAGAGGTGCCAACCAGCTGATCAACGCCTCTGGCGTTTTGGCGGCACTCAATGCCTTACGTCAGCGCATCCCTGTCACCGCGCAGGCCGTTCGCAACGGATTGGCCATGGTGGAATTGCCTGGGCGTTTTCAAATCGTTCCAGGCCAACCGGTTCTGGTGCTGGACGTGGCACACAACCCTCACTCGGTGGCTGCTTTGTCGGCAAACCTAGATGCCATGGGTTTTTACCCCGCCACCCACGCAGTGTTGGGGGCCATGGCCGATAAGGACTTGATGCCCATGCTGCAAAAGCTCAACCCGGTGGTCGATAAGTGGTATTTCACTGATTTGCCTTTGGCCCGTGCCGCCAAAGCGGCCGATTTGCAGCAGACTTGGCAAGCGCAAAACAAACGCGCTGACACCGCATCCAGCGTTCACACCGACCCCATGCTGGCCTTACAAGCAGCCATCGAGGCGGCAAACCCGGCTGATAGAATTGTCGTCTTTGGCTCCTTCTATACCGTGGGTGGTGTTTTGAAAGATGGCATCCCGCGCTTGCAAGCCAAACACCTCAGCCCCTGAACACCTGACATGGCGTTTTTCAAGTTCCGTTTTCCGGGTCAAGCGGCCTACTCCCCAGCCTCGGCCGAAGCGGTCGCGCCCGCAGCGGGAGAGAGCATTGAGCTTGTACGTCGTCGTGCCCGCCATCGCCTGATCGGGGCGGTGGTCTTGGTGTTGATCGCTGTCGTCGGCTTTCCATTGATGTTTGACACACAGCCACGTCCTGTGGCTGTGGACACCCCGATCCTGGTTCCTGATCGTCCCACCAATACCCTCGCAAATGCGACCCCGGCCCTCCCTGCGGCTGCCAGTCCTGCCAAGCCTTTGCTGCCTGAACCCCAGCCCTTGAAAGCTCAAGATGGATTGGACGAGAAAGAAGAGTTGTTTCAGGCCTCCAAGTCTGCTCCTGTGGATGAGCCCAAGAGTCCTCAGGCGCTCTCACCTAAGCCTTCCGAATCTGCGCCCATGTCCCCTGTGGTCAAGGCCGAAGTCAAGCCTGTACCGAGCAAAACCGACAAATCAGAACCCGTCGCCAAGCCCAATGACGACGGCAATAAAGCCCGAGCTTTGCTTGAAGGCAAGCCCCCTGCAGCAGGCGCTGATCGGCATGTGGTGCAGGTTGGGGCCTTCACCGACGCGTCCAAGGTGCGAGAAGTACGCCGAAAATTGGAGCAAGAGGGCTTGAGCACATTCACTCAGGTGGTGGAAGGCAAAGATGGCAAGTCCACGACACGTGTGCGGGTGGGGCCTTTCAGTAGCCGGGAAGAAGCTGAGAAAGTCGCTGCCCGGATTCGTAAACTGGAATTCTCCCCCGCTGTTTTGAGGATCTGACGTGGTCATTTCCCTGACAGACTGGATTTTGTTGGGGGTCATGCTGGCCTCCATGTTGGTGGGTTTGTGGCGTGGGCTGGTTTACGAAGTCCTTTCTCTTGCCGGCTGGGTGGCTGCCTTTATCCTGTCGCAATGGCTGGCTGCCGATGTGGTGGCCTATTTGCCTTTTCTCAAAGAAGCGGCTGCCCAAGTGCAATATGCGGTGGCATTTGCCGTCGTATTTGTGGTGGCCTTGTTTGCTGCCGGGCTCTTGTCCTGGTTGGTTAAAAAACTGGTGGAGACAGTGGGCTTGCGTCCGGTCGACCGTGCATTGGGCGGTATTTTTGGCCTGGCGCGTGGCGTTGTCGTGTTGTTGGCCTTGACGGTGGTTTTGCAGTTGCTCGGCTTGTCTCAAGAAACCTGGTGGAAAGATGCTGTGGGGTCGGCTTGGTTGGACCTGATACTCAAGGGCCTCAAGCCTTTATTGCCACAAGCTTTTGTTGCTTATTTGCCTTGAACATTCTCGGGCGGTTCGATTTTTTGAACGGATCAATGTATGTGTGGAATTGTCGGCGTTGTCAGCAGCGCCCCGGTCAATCAACTGATTTATGACGCTTTGCTCCTGCTGCAGCACCGAGGACAAGATGCCGCGGGCATTGTCACGCAGCTCGATCGCAAGTTTTTCATGCACAAGGCCAAAGGCATGGTGCGCGACGTTTTCCGCACCCGCAACATGCGCAGCTTGCCTGGCAACTGTGGCTTGGGGCAAGTTCGTTACCCTACCGCGGGTAACGCCTTCAGCGAAGAAGAGGCTCAACCTTTTTATGTGAACGCGCCTTTTGGCCTGGTGCTGGTGCACAACGGCAACCTGACCAACGCACACGCGCTCAAGGCCGAGTTGTTCTCCAACGACCACCGTCACATCAACACCGAGAGCGACTCCGAGGTCCTTCTCAACGTGCTGGCCCACGAGCTGGAAAAAACCACCCGCGGCTTGCCATTGAAGCCGCTGGACGTGTTCGAGGCCGTTCGCGGTGTGAACCGCCGTGTCCAAGGATCTTATGCCGTGATCGCGCTCATCGCTGGGCATGGGCTGTTGGCTTTTCGTGATCCTCACGGCATTCGTCCCTTGTGCATGGGCCGCAGCGCCGACGGCACCATCATGTTGGCCAGTGAGTCGGTGGCGCTCGAGGGCACCTCGCACCAATTTGAGCGGGATATTGCACCGGGCGAAGCCATTTTTGTGGATCTGCAAGGTCAACTGCACAGTGCCCCCTGCAGTGACAAGGCTCAGCTCAGCCCCTGCATTTTTGAGTACGTGTACTTGGCCCGCCCTGACTCCACCTTGGATGGTATCTCTGTCTACCAAGCGCGCTTGAACTTGGGCGAGACCTTGGCCAAGCGTGTCATCTCCACGGTGCCGCCCAGCGATATCGATGTGATCATTCCCATACCTGAGTCCAGCCGCCCCAGCGCTACGCAGTTGGCGCATTTGCTGGGCATTCCTTATCGCGAAGGCTTTGTTAAAAATCGCTACGTGGGCCGCACTTTCATCATGCCGGGCCAAGCGGTGCGCAAAAAATCGGTACGCCAAAAACTCAACACCATCGTGAGCGAATTCAAGGGCCGCAACGTGCTGCTGGTGGATGACTCTATCGTGCGCGGGACCACCAGCCGCGAGATCGTCCAAATGGCGCGTGATGCCGGTGCCCGCAAGGTCTACATGGCCAGCGCCGCGCCTCCTGTGCGCTACCCCAACGTGTATGGCATTGATATGCCCACCAAGGAAGAGTTGGTGGCGCACGGCCGGAGCATCGAAGAAATTCGCAAGATCATTGGCTGTGACGCCCTGATTTACCAGGACGTAGATGCCATGAAAACTGCTGTGGCCCAAGCGCGTGTCAATGCAGCAGGTGCACTGTCCAACTTTGATGCGTCGTGTTTTGACGGCGTTTACGTCACGGGCGACATCTCGATCGACGACATCAACCGACTCCATGACACCCGCCCCTCTGTGCAAGAGGGCGATGACGACAATTCGCGTTTGGCCCTGCCCAACGCCAGCGAGTGAGGACCCGGCATGAACGAACATTCACGGTTTGACGACCTGCACATTGAGACCCTGGCGGTGCGCGCCGCTGTCGAACGCAGTCAATACGGCGAAAACTCTGAAGCCCTGTACCTGACCAGCGGCTATGTCCAGCCCACGGCTGCCGCTGCAGCTGCCCGATTTGCGGGGGATGAAGAGGGTTACACCTATGGACGCTACGGCAACCCGACGGTCTCCAGCATGGAAATGCGCTTGGCCGCCCTTGAAGGCACCGAAGCGGCCATGGGCACAGCCTCAGGCATGTCGGCCATTCTGATGATGTGCTTGGGTCTGCTCAAGGCGGGCGACCATGTGCTGTGTTCGCGTTCCATGTTCGGCTCCACCATCAAACTGATCGGCTCCGATTTGGCCAAGTTTGGCGTGGAGTCCAGCTTTGTGTCGCAGACCGATTTGTCCGAGTGGCAAGCGGCCATTCGACCCAACACGCGCTTGTTGTTTGCCGAAACCCCGACCAACCCGCTGACCGAGGTGTGCGACATCCAGGCGCTTGCCGACCTGGCGCACAACGCGGGCGCCTTGTTCGCCCTTGACAATTGCTTTGCCACACCCGCTTTGCAACGCCCGGTGGCCATGGGCGCTGACATCATCATGCATTCTGGTACCAAGTACCTGGATGGCCAGGGGCGTGTGATGGCAGGTGCACTGTGTGCTCCACAGCAGATGATCACCGAGAAGTTTTTGCCCGTGCTCAAAAGTGGCGGCATGACCCTGGCGCCCTTCAACGCCTGGGTGGTGCTCAAGGGCCTGGAGACTTTGGACTTGCGCATGCGTGCCCAATCCGCGCGTGCGCAGATCCTGGCCGAATGGCTGGAGAAACATCCATCTGTGGCCCGTGTTCATTACCCGGGTTTGGCTAGCCATCCTCAGCACCACCTGGCCATGCGCCAGATGTCGGGTTTGGGTGGCGCTGTCTTGTCTTTCCACGTCAAAGCCGACGGCCCCGAGCAAGCCCGTCAGCGCGCTTTCCATGTGATGGACCAGATGCAAGTGCTGTCTTTGTCCACCAATTTGGGGGATACCAAAACCCTGGTCGCCCACCCGGCCAGCACTTCGCACGGCCGCTTGACCGAAGCCCAGAGACAAGCCGCTGGCATTGGCCAGGGCTTGATCCGCGTGGCCGTTGGCCTGGAATACCCACAAGACATTCAAAAAGACCTCTCGCGCGGTCTCGACACCCTCTGATATGACGACCCCAACACGCACGCGCACCCGCTTTGCACCATCGCCCACGGGCTTCATTCACCTGGGTAACATCCGTTCGGCCTTGTACCCTTGGGCCTTTGCCCGTGCCACGGGCGGCGACTTCATTTTGCGCATTGAAGACACTGATCTCGATCGCTCGACACAGGCTTCTGTGGATGTGATCATCGAAGGTATGACCTGGCTGGGGCTGGACCATGACGAAGGCCCTTTCTACCAAATGCAGCGCATGGACCGCTACAAGGCGGTGTTGGCCGATTTGATTGCTTCGGGTCATGTTTACCCCTGCTATACGAGCGTGGCAGAACTCGAGGCTTTGCGCGAGCGCCAGATGGCCAACAAGGAAAAGCCCCGCTACAACGGCACCTGGCGTCCTGAGCCCGGCAAGACCTTGCCCACCATCCCCGAGGGCGTGAAGCCCGTGCTGCGTTTCAAGAACCCGATTGGCGGCGTTGTGGTTTGGGACGACAAAGTCAAGGGCCGCATTGAAATCAGCAACGACGAACTGGACGACTTGGTCATCGCCCGCCCGGACGGCACGCCTACTTACAACTTCTGTGTGGTGGTGGACGACATCGACATGGCGATCACGCATGTGATCCGCGGTGACGACCATGTCAACAACACACCGCGTCAGATCAATATCTTCAAAGCCCTGGGTAAAGAGCCGCCGGTGTACGCCCACTTGCCCACCGTACTGAACGAGCAGGGGGAGAAGATGAGCAAGCGCAACGGTGCCAAGGCTGTGACCGCATACCGGGACGAAGGTTATTTGCCCGATGCCATGGTCAACTACCTGGCGCGGCTGGGCTGGAGCCACGGCGACGATGAAATCTTCAGCCGCGCACAGTTTTTGGAGTGGTTCAATCTGGATCATTTGGGACGCAGTGCCGCGCAGTTTGACGAAGCCAAACTCAAGTGGGTCAATGCCCAGCACCTCAAGGCCACGGACGACGCTGAATTGGCCGAGCGCGTGCAGCCCTTCCTTGTCAAACTGTGCGTGGTGGCTGATGAGCGACTGGTCAATATCTGCGGCCTGTTCAAAGACCGATGCGACACGCTCGTGGTCCTGGCTCAATGGATCTCGGCCTTCTATCTTGATGTGGTGCCCAACCCGGAAGAAAGAGCGCAGCATGTGACCGACGCGGTCAAGCCTGCTTTGGCGGTATTGGCCGACAAGTTGTCTCGTTGCGATTGGGACAAAGCCGCCATCGCAGCTGCCATCAAGGAAACTTTGGCGGAAACCGGACTCAAGATGCCTCAGTTGGCAATGCCTGTTCGCGTGCTGGTCATGGGCACTGCGCAGACCCCATCGCTGGATGCCGTACTTTTTTTGAGTCACAGAGAAAAAATTATGGCGTGCCTCAAAAACGCATAGATTTCTGTCTATAATTAAAGTCTCGACACCAACGAGGGATAACGATAAAGCAGTCATGCCCAACGTTGTACCAAAGGGGGTATAGCTCAGCTGGGAGAGCGCTTGCATGGCATGCAAGAGGTCAGCGGTTCGATCCCGCTTACCTCCACCAAAGTGTCGAAAAGATTCGAAAGAATCCGTCCAGGTTATGACCCTATCGTCTAGAGGCCTAGGACATCACCCTTTCACGGTGAGTACCGGGGTTCGAATCCCCGTAGGGTCGCCAAGTTTTGTAGCACTTGGTCAGTTTGTATCAGCACTCTGACAAAAAGTTACAGCTACCAGGAGTGGTAGTTCAGTTGGTTAGAATACCGGCCTGTCACGCCGGGGGTCGCGGGTTCGAGTCCCGTCCACTCCGCCAAAATCAAAAAGCCTAAGTAGTTTCTACTTAGGCTTTTTTGTATTTGAATCAGGCTTTGGCACATTCTTGGCCGATCCAACTGATCATTCAATCGCACCCACCCAAGGTGCTGGACGAAGTCAACACACTTGCAGTAAGCTTAGACGTTTTCCAGATAACGCGTTGTCAGTAATGGACAGTTTGCTTCCCGCTATTCCAGCCAAGCGCTACTTCACCATCGGTGAGGTCGGGGAGCTGTGTGGCGTCAAGCCTCATGTTTTACGATATTGGGAGCAGGAGTTCACGCAACTTCGTCCGGTCAAGCGAAGGGGCAACAGACGTTACTACCAGCGTCACGAAGTGATGATGATCCGCAGGATACGCGGTCTCTTGTATGACCAAGGCTTCACCATCAGCGGTGCACGCAACAAACTGCTGGAATTGACCCAGACTGAGCGTCAACTCATGCGCTCCGGCGCATCCACGGATGAAACGCTTGAAGATAACGAACACAGCGATGAAATAGAAGCAGCATCAGACAAACCGCTCGCTGGCGAGGCCGATGCAATTGACACTCATCCGATGCATCGACCTGGATTGGGATCGGTCTTGTCAGTACACCAAGAGCTTTTACAGATACGCGCGATGCTCACGGTCTGAATGGAGCCGGATTCAAGTTATAATTCAACGCTTGTCGGCGTGTAGCGCAGCCTGGTAGCGCACTTGCATGGGGTGCAAGGGGTCGCGAGTTCGAATCCCGCCACGCCGACCATTTTTCGAATGAATCAACGGGTTACATCTCACGAAGTTGTAACCCGTTTTTCATTGTGCTTTAGCCTTGTGACGATGACAAGGCTTCGTCAAGAACTTTCAAGTGAAACCATGAACAGACCTGTACTTGCCGAGTCCGCCATCCATCCAAGCATCCGCTCTTTCATCGCACAGTGGCATGGCGCTGTGATTGCTCAAGTGCAAACCGCTATTGCCGAGCACCCGGTGGTGGTTGTAGGTTTGTCAGGCAATCCATTTGTAGGCAAAGCTCGCAAAGCCTTGACCGCTGCTGGCGTGAGCCATGAATACATCGAGTTTGGCAGCTATTTCTCTCAGTGGCGTTTGCGCAATGCCCTGAAGATGTGGACCGGATGGCCCACATTTCCGATGGTTTTTGTGCGCGGCACATTGGTCGGTGGAGCCGATGACCTGCGCCGCCTCATTGACAGCGGTGAACTCCTGACTTTGTTGCAAGACTGAAGTCCATGCATGCCCCGGCAAAACCCGAGTTGTGGCGTACAGAAGTGGACGACGCAGTGGCCGTGTTGAACATTCCAGGGGCGATCAAGCGAACGCGGGCCTTTGACATTGATGTGAGTTTGCTTGTGCGCGTGCCAGAAAACAATGATGGGGCTTGGCATGCATTGACGCTGGAGATTGACGGCCAGCGCCAATGGCATCGCCAAGTTCCCAGCAGCTGTCCGGGCCAAACCGACGGTTTGGATTACCACTGCCGCATGGTGCTTGAGGCTGGTCCATCATTGCGCATCCGAGCCTTGGCAGGCACTCGGGGTGTGGTGGTGCAGCGTCTGCTGATCGAGGCTCGAGAAGAGATTTCGTTTCTGGCCTAGCCAATCACATGGAGCTCGCGCAGTGGGCGGTTTTGCACCAGGCGATCAAAGCCCAGCTCTGCCACCGCGATGGTTTGCGCTTGTCCATGCAGCATCCACTCCGCCAACGCTAAACCCGCCCCTGCAGCATGCTGCATGCCGTGGCCGGAAAACCCGTTGATGAAATACAGATTCTGCAACTCGGGGTGTGGACCGATCACAGCGTTGTGATCGAAGGTGTTCATCTCGTAGTAACCCGCCCAAGCGCGTTCAACCCGCAGTGCGGCGAGCGCTGGGATGCGGTGGGCCAGCGATCCCCATTGCTCGTCGTTCCACTCGGACCAGTCGGGCTCCAGCGGAAGGCCGGGTTCGGTTTGCAAGGGCTCAGCGCCGCTGATCAAAAAACGTCCTTCGGGTCGCAGCCACCAGCCCGTCGGGTCGATCAGTAAAGGGCAGTTTGCCAGTGGTTCGGGGCAAGACAGCACGAAAACCGTGCGACGTGCAGGCACAACGGGCAAGTGCACCCCGGTCATGACCGACACTTCGCCTGCCCAAGGTCCCGCCGCATTCACCACCTGCCCGCATTGCAAGGTGCCCCCGCTGGCCAGTTGGACGGCTGTGACTTGTGTGGTCGTGTAAACCAGACCCACGACCCGGTCGTGCAGGCGCTGAACGCCTTGCGCCATGGCTTTTTTCAGAAAAGCCTGATGCAATGCGGGACCATCAAACCACCCCTCACCGCTGAGTCCAAGGCTGCCCAGCGCCACATCGTCCACGTTAAGCCAAGGGTAGCGCTGGCGCAGGGCCTCGGGCTCAAGCAAGGCCACATCTGCGCCCGCTTGCTTTTGGATCTTGTGCGCGGTTTGCAGAGCTGAAACTTGTTCGGGTTGTGCCAAGTAAAGGTAACCGGGCTCCTGCAAACCCAGTGCGATCGACTCACTAGGCAGGCTCAGGTGTTGTTCGGCATCGCGCAAGAATGCGATGCCGAACTGGCTCAGGCGGATGTTGACGGGGCAGGTGAACTGTTGACGGATTGAGCTGGCCGAGAGCGAAGATGAGGCTTTTTCGTACCGCGTGTCCGACTCGACGAGCGTGACCCGAAGGCCCGGCTGCAAGCGCGTGAGCCACCAAGCCGTGGCCGCACCCATCACACCGCTGCCAACGATAACCACATCAGCCGATTGTTGGTGACTGCTCATGAATTGATCTTTATGGGAAATTTTTTGTGCTCAAAAGGGCGAGTGTGTTCGACATGCAATTTGCAGCGACGAATCGGCTGTGATGAGCCCAAACCGTCGGGCTCATCTGGATCCCAAAGTAAACAAGTTACGGATGTTACACGGGACCGTACGGCCAAGTTCAAAGTCTAAAAGTGATAATAAAAAAGCAGACTCGGCCAATTTGCATCGGGTGCATTAATTCATCTTGTTGGTACATCATGACAAAAAATTCACTTATGGGTATTGTGTGTGCACTGGTGCTTTCCGGGTGCGCGACCGTCGACCTGCGCGTGGCGAGCACAGCGCCTTCTTACCGGGATGCAACCTTGATTCAGCCAGACATCTTGTACCAAGAAACGCCTCAATCACGATCGGTCATTGTGGGTTCGCAGGTGTATGCCATTGTGAACAGTTGCACCTTGATAAAACGCTACCGCATCCGGACCAACACGGACTTCACATCGGCTTTGAATTTGTTCAAAAACCGGGCCCACTTGATGGGGGGCAAATGGGTCACGGTGGTACACCACTCTGAGGTGGACAACATTGAAAACGCCTACGTGACGGCCAACCATGAAATCATTTTGCGTGAAGGCACAGACATGGGCAGTTCACGGTTCCTGACCACCATTGTGGGTGACATTTACGACTGCCCTTGCAACATCAACAGCTGCTCCGGCCGCTAAACCATCCGAAAGATGCGCCAGCCATCGTGCATCTTTCGAATGCCGAATTTCCAGCTGAGCCTGTTCCTCTTGACGTATTGAATGGCTGCAATTCTGGCATTTTCGGCCAGTTTGAAGTCATCAAAATACAAGCTGTCGCCGATGTCCATGCCATGAAAGACATACCTGTGTCGAACAGGGATGTCGAACTTTTCTGGCGATTTGGTGATGGTCAACATGGGTGCAAAAAACAATTCATGAAGAATCGGCACCAGTCCCTTTAACTTGAGAAATTATCGTCGTGTAACGCTTTCAGGCGGAACTTTCGGTCTGACTTATTGGCCCTGTTGGGTCAAAGCCGCACGGTACACCAGACGGGCTGCTACCGTGTCCTCCACCGCTTGCCCCAGTGATTTGAAAATGATCGTGGTGCCCATGGGTGGTGGCGTCACGCGACCGCACAACACCTCACCAATTTCGGCTGCGACCCGTGCACCCGACAGCATCACATCTCCGGACTCCTTTTCAGCGGCTTCGCGCTGATCGGCCACCACCCAATGGCCCATGGCCGCATCGTCCAGCTCGCGCCAGGTGGGGCGGGGCGCACCCACAGCCGCCACAAAAGCGCCGGGTTTGAGCCAGGCGCCTTGCAGCACCGGCTCGCTGGCATTGGTCACTGTGCAGACGATATCAGCGCCGCGCACCGCTTCTTCGGCGCTGGCGCAGGTCACGCCACCGATGTCGAGAGCGCACTGTTGCGCATTGGCCGCCGTAGGGCTCCATACGCGGATCTCGGAGACCTCGCGCACAGCGCGCAGCATCTGCGCGTGGCTTCGCGCCAGCACGCCGCTGCCCAACATGGCCACCACCTGAGGCGTGCGTGGCACCAACGCATCGGCCGCTACGGCAGACGCCGCTGCAGTGCGCATGGCCGTGATCGTGTTGCCCTCCATGACCGCCAGGGTCTTGCCCGTGGCCGGGTCCATCAACACAATGGTACTGAGCAGCGTGGGTAAACCTTTTTGTGCATTACCGGGCACCAGCGTGATCAGCTTGGTGCTCAGCGCATCGCCCAGTTGAGCGGGCTTCAAAAACAGCAAGCCGTCTGCAGAGGCATCGCCCATGGACATGACCATGCGCAGCGGTTGTACCACCTGGCCCAGCGACAGCGCGACCAAGGCTTCACGCACACCCTGCAACAGATCAGGCACGCTCAGCAATTGCTGAACGCGGGCTTCGTCAAAGTAGTGGACCATGTCAATTCTCCTGCGGGGGCTTTTACTGTGGTGGCACCACCCAGGGGTTGGCCTGTTGATAGCGAGCTTCGAACGCGTGGATGTCTGGCGCGTGCGTCAGGCTCATGCCTACGGCATCCAGACCGCGCAGCAGCATTTTTCGGTGCAGCGGGTCCATGTCAAAGTGTAAAGTCTGACCATCGGCTGGGGTGTGGAGTGTTTGCGCCGGTAAATCCAACGTCATCTGGCAGCGCTGTGGGGTTTGGGCCAAGGTCATCAAGCGGTCCACCTCGGCGGCGGGCAGCACCAGCGCGGGCACGCCATTTCGCATGCAGTTGTCACCGAAGATGCCGCCAAAGCTGGTGCCCAGCACGCAGCGGATGCCCATTTCGCGCATGCCCCATACCGCGTGCTCACGGCTTGAGCCGCAACCAAAGTTGGCGCCCGTGATCAAAAACATCGCCTCAGTCCATGGCGCTTGGTTCAAGACAAAATCGCTGCGCATTTGGCCAGATGGATCAAAACGCATGTCGTGCAAAAAGCCTTGGGCCAGGCCCTGCCGGTCGATGCCCTTGAGGAACTGTTTGGGCATGATCTGGTCGGTGTCCACATGCGGCAAGGGCAGGGCTGCGGCGAAGCCTGTAAGGGTCGAGATGGCTTGAAATACGGATGTCATGCCATCGCTTTCAATGACAGGGCAGGGTGCGCAAATCGGTCAGCGCACCGGTGACTGCAGCAGCCGCCACCATGGCTGGGCTCATCAGGTGGGTGCGTGCCCCCAAGCCCTGGCGGCTTTCAAAGTTGCGGTTGGTGCTGGAGGCGCAGCGGTCCCCGGCATTCAGGTGGTCTTCGTTCATGGCCACGCACATCGAGCAACCCGCCTGCCGCCATTCAAAACCTGCTTCTTCAAAAATGCGTGCAATGCCTTCTGTCTCGGCCTGCGCATGCACCATTGAAGAGCCGGGCACCACCAAAGCCCGCACACCGGGCGCGATGCGACGGCCCTTGAGAAAGCGCGCTGCATCGCGCAGGTCGTCAATGCGGCTGTTCGTGCACGAACCAATGAAAGCGTGGCTGATCGGCAAGCCCTGTAAGGGTTGGCCGGGATGCAGGTCCATGTAGGCCAATGCGCGTTGCATGCCGCGCCGGCGTTGCGGGTCGCTTTCGTGGGTGGGGTCGGGCACCACCCCGTCGATGGGCACGCCTTGATCTGGGCTTGTTCCCCAGGTCACGCGTGGGGCCAGGGTGCTGGCGTCGAGGCTGATTTCGCGGTCAAACACCGCATCGTCATCGCTGCGCAACAAGCGCCAGTGTGCCACGGCCGCATCCCACTGCGCGCCTTGCGGCACTCGGGGGCGGCCGTGCAGGTAGTTCAACAGGGCGTCATCCGGGGCCACAATGGCACCCCGTGCAGCGGCTTCCACGCTCATGTTGCAGAGCGTCAAACGGCCCTCTACCCCCATGGCTCGAATTGCCTCACCGGCGTATTCGATCACATGGCCCGACGCCCCATCGGCTCCGATCTGAGCGATCAGGCCCAGCACCAGGTCTTTGGCCGTTACCCCAGACGGCATCTGGCCATGTACCGTGACGCGCATGTTTTTTTGCGGACGGTATATCAGCGTTTGGGTGGCCAGCAAGTGTTCAATTTCGCTGCTGCCAATGCCAAAGCCCAAAGCCCCCATGGCCCCGTGCGTGGTGGTGTGGCTGTCGCCCGCCGCCATGACCATGCCCGGCAGTACCCAGCCTTGTTCGCTGGCCACCACATGCTCAATGCCTTGGCGCTTGTCCAGCATGTCAAACAGCTCAATGCCATGCCGCGCACAATTTTCGGCCAGCGTGCTCACCTGTCGGGCCCTGTCGGCATCGACCAGCACCATGGTGCGTGCATTGCGCACCGGCGTGGTGGCATTCACATGGTCCACCACCGCCAGGGTAGACGCGGGTCGCCACACTTTGCGCCCCTGCGCGTCCAAGGCGGCAAAGGCCTGAGGGCTGGTGTATTCGTTCAGCACCTGGCGGTCCACGTACAACAATATTTGCCCGCTGTCTCCCAGCGGCCGCACCGTGTGCGCATCCACGATGCGCTGGTAAAGGGTGAGTCCCCTCATGGCTTGGCTGTTGGAGCTGTGCCTGCAGCATAGGCGGCTGTGGCCGCTACGACATCCTCGACAGCAATGTCGGCTGCAGTCAATCCAGAGGGCAGCACGATCACGCCATCCGCATCGGCCACCAGGTGGTCGCCGGGTATGAAGGTCACGCCGCCAAAATGCACCGGCACATCGCGCTCGCCCGCACCGGTGCGGCTGCCGCGCTTGGGTACAGTGCCTAAAGCCTTCACGCCAATGTCGATGGTGTTCAGCTCTTCGGCATCACGCACCACGCCATGAATGACCAGGCCCGCCCAGCCATTGCGCGAGGCGAGTTCGGCCATCACATCGCCAAACAAGGCGCGCGAAATCGAACCACCGCCGTCAACCACCAGCACTTGGCCCTTACCTGCTTGGCTCACGGTGTCGCGCATCAGGCCGATATCTTCGTGGATGCGCAGGGTGCGTATCGGTCCGGTGAATGCCCGTCGCAAGCCAAAAGTTTGAAACAGCAGGGCGCAGGCCTGCGCGTCATCGCAGGCATCGCACAGGTCAGTGGTTTTAGGAATGACTTTCACGGCTCAATCCATGCGCACATTCGCGTCCTTGACCAGCTTGGCCCAGGCAGCACTGTCTTCAGGAATGAAAGCCGCAAATGACTCGGGCGTGCCGCCTATGATTTCACCCCCTTGCGATGCGATTTTTTCGGCTACATCGGGCAGCCTCAAGATCGCGGCAATTTCGGTGTTCAAGCGCCTGGTGATCTCAGCTGGCAACTTGGCAGGCCCCAGCACGGCAAACCATTGCAACATCTCGGCGTTGGGCACGCCCGCTTCGGCCAGCGTCGGCACATTGGGCATCAGGGGTGAGCGTTTTTCGCTGGTGATGGCCAGCACCCGCAGCTTGCCCGCCTGGTAATGCGGCAACACATTGGGTGGGCTTTCAAAGTTCAGGTTCACCTGGCCCGACAGCAAATCCACAATGGCTTGGCCACTGCCTTTGTAGGGGATGTGGTTCATCTGAGTTTGTGTGGCCAGCATGAAGCGGGCCGCAGCCAAATGCTGCGCGCTGCCGCTTCCCGAAGACGCAAAACTCAGACCCATAGGCTTTTGTTTGGCCAGCGCCACAAACGAGCGCACATCGGTGGCGGGCACGCCAGGGTTCACCGTCAGCAGCAAAGGGGTGGACGCCACGCGGATGATGGGCGTGAAATCCTTGACCACGTCATAAGGTAATTTGGGGTAAAGCGCTGGGGCCACCGAATTGGAATTGCTGTGACCCAGCAGCAAGGTATAGCCGTCAGGCCTGGCCTTGGCCACGATGTCTGCGCCCACGGTGCCCGCTGCACCGGCCTTGTTGTCTACCACCACCGACTGCCCCAACCGCTCTTGAAGCTTTTGGCCAATGGTGCGCGCCAGCACATCGGTGAAACCACCGGGTGCAAAACCCACCACGATCCGGATCGGCTTATCAGGCCAGTTCTGGGCAAATGCGCCTGTGCTCAGGCACAGGGCCAATGCCAAAGCGGTACGGCGCGAAATCTTGTGAGCGGTCATGCGGAGTTTCCTGGTGAAGGTCAGTCAATTTGTGCGCCAGAGGCTTTGACCACCACGCTCCACTTGGCCAGGTCTCTTTTCAGCATGCCGGCAAACTCAGCGGGCTGTGTGATCAGCACATCGGCACCTTGCGCATTGAAGCGATCGATCACGTCCTTGTTTTTCAGCACATCCTGCACATCTTGATTGATGCGGCGGATCACTGCAGCTGGGGTTTTGGCAGGCGCAAACAAACCAAACCAAGGCGATACATCAAACTCTTTGAAGCCCCCCTCTGCGATGGTGGGGATGTTTGGAAAGTTGCCCGAGCGCACTGCACTGGTCACTGCCACCGGGCGCAGCGTGCCACTCTTGATGGCACCCGATACGGAGGGCAAACTGGTGAACACCATGTTGATTTGTCCGCCCATGAGGTCTTGCATGGCGGGCGCTGCGCCACGGTAAGGAATGTGTTCCAGCTTGGTGTTGGCTGCGGCGTTGAACATGACGCCGAGCAAATGATTGACGGAGCCATTGCCTGCAGAGCCAAAAGTCAAAGGCGACCGTTGTCCTTGCTCCGCCAGATCCTTGATGCTTTTGACGGGAGAATCCGGGCGCACCACCAGCACAAAGGGCAAGGTGGCCAGCGTGGCCACTGGCTCAAAATCCTTCTCAGGATCGAAGGGCAGTTTTTTGTACAAAGCTGGGTTGATGGCGTGCGATCCAGCATAGCTCATCAGCAGCGTATGGCCATCGGCAGCTGCCTGGGACACATGTTCCATGCCCACGTTGCCACCTGCGCCTGCGCGGTTTTCGACCACCACCGACTGACCCCATTTTTCACTCAACTTCTGCCCCACGATACGGGCTAGCGCGTCCGATGCGCCTCCCGGCGTTTGCGGCACCACGATGCGTACCGGCTTGGACAAAAATTCTTGCGCCAGAGCAGCGCTTTGAGCGCACCAAAAACCCAGACTCAGGGCCAATAACTTCAAAACGCGATTGAACATGACAGCTCCTCGAAATAATTTGCTCAGAATGGCACGAAGCCCCGTCTCAGCTTGTCTCGTGGTGGACAAGATCGATCCTGGATTTTTCATGGCCCGTGACAC
Organism: Comamonadaceae bacterium; assembly: GCA_027488215.1. Classification (GTDB taxonomy): domain Bacteria; phylum Pseudomonadota; class Gammaproteobacteria; order Burkholderiales; family Burkholderiaceae_C; genus Limnohabitans_A. The sequence continues at coordinate 62,856 of JAIYCB010000032.1, read as the reverse complement.
AATCAAGCATGATCATTCGCCGAATTGCAGGTGCCTTAGGCGCCGAGCTGCACGGGGTCGACCTGACCCAACCCCTGTCTGCCGATCTGCAACAAGACATTCGTGCCGCCTTGTTGCAACACCAGGTCATTTTCTTTCGCGATCAGGACCTTGTGCCCGAACAGTTCATGCGCTTTGCGCAAGTCCTGGGTCAGCCGGTCGAATACCCTTTTGTCAAAGGCCTCGAAGGCTTTCCATGCGTGATCGAAGTCAAAAAACTTGAACACGAAAGAATCAACTTTGGTGGGATCTGGCACTCGGACACCACCTACCTGCAAGAGCCGCCCATGGGCTCGATGTTGCTCGCCAAGGAAATTCCACCATACGGTGGAGACACTTTGTTTGCCAACCAGTACATGGCCTGGGAAGCCTTGTCCGACACCATGAAGTCTCTGCTCGACGGCCTTCAGGGCATCAGCAGTTCAGCCAAGGCCGATGTCTCCAAAACCCGCGAAGATCGCATCAAAACAGACGGTAAAGAAAGCGCCCCGAAAGACTACATCGCGCACCATCCGCTGGTGCGCACACACCCCGAAACCGGGCGCAAAGCCCTCTACGTCAATGTCGCCCATACATCAGGAATTGTTGGCATGACCGACGCCGAAAGTGCCCCGATCCTCCACTTCCTGTTTCAGCATCAGGTCAAGCCCGAATTCACCTGCCGCTTTGTCTGGCAACCGCACTCGCTGGCCGTCTGGGACAACCGCTGCACCCAACACAATCCGGTCAACGATTACCACGGTTTTCGTCGGGTGATGCACCGCATTACCTTGGCGGGCGACAAACCCGTTTGATAATACAAAAATCGACCAGACCGGTCGTTTTTGATCGATAGGGAGCGTGTGTGAAATTCAAGATGTCCGAGAAATCGCTGTTCGCAGTGCTGCTGCGCTCGCCTTGGTGGATCAGTTTTGTATTGGTGGCCGTGATTGCCCTTATGGCCGGTGCTTTTTTGCCCGAGAAGTACGCTGGCGTCGGCATGCTGGGTGGATTTCCATTTTTCGTGATCGGTTGCATGGCCCTTTGGCGACAGCGCAATTTACCCAGTCCTGCACGGGAGGAAAGTGTGTTGCAAAGCCTCGCTGGCATGAATTGGCGAGATTTTTCAGCGCTGTTGGACACGGCCTTTACCCGCCAGGGCTATACCGTCACGCACCAAAGCGGCGCAGCCGACATGCTGCTCGAGAAAAAGGGTGTGCAAACCGTAGTCTGTGCCAAACGTTGGAAAGCTGCAGCTATGGGCGTTGAGCCCCTGCGCGAATTACTGGCCCGTCGCGACGAACTGGAGGCCAGCAACAGCGTTTGCATCAGCTTGGGGCAAGTGAGCGCCAAAGCGGTGGATTTCGCAGCAGAGAACCGCATCACCTTGATCACGGGTACAGATTTGGTCATCTTGTTGGACGAGGCATTGAAGGTCATTTGAGCGCCAATCAATGGGGTACGTTCAAGTGGATAAGCTCTTGACTTCGGCCAGGTGGAATTCATCGTCATCAGTCCACGCGCTCAACATGGCGTGAGTGAAGTGATTGCCACAAAGCTTGTGGTGCGCGACTTAGATGGGGAGATTCCTCTTTGCGATGCAGTATTCAACGATGAAGCGCTCCTCAATCACCGCATCAATTTCTTTGCGCGTCAAGGCTTTCAAATCCTTTTTGATATGCCTGTAGCCAACGACAGCTTTTCCATGGACTGCGCCCGCTTGCGCAGTGAACCTCGCGGCCAGCGAAAAGAGTGAAGCAAGTTGACGCATTCAGAGCGCCGTTCAAAAGCGATAGGTGGCGCCAACGCGAAGTGTGCGCCCCCAAAGGTTGCTGTAGCCCGTGTCGATGCCGGGGACCAAGGGTGTTGGCGAGTTGACGCTGGTTGAGGGCATTTTGTCTGCGACGTTGTGAAGGCCAGCTCGAAGTTCAATGTTTTGACGGGGGTTGTATTGCCCCACGAGGTCCAAGGTCGAAAAGGCGGCCACATTGATGGAGGGAATGTTGGGCTGTTGCAAATCCGCATAAGCGCTGCGATAGCTCCAAATCGCACCGGCACTCCAGTTGGCACTGTTGTAGGCCACCATGGTGCGCGCCATGTACTTGGGCGTGGGCTTGAAAGTCAGAGAGGAGATTCTGCCAAGGTCTGATTGACGACCGCCTCCGTCGTCGCGCCAGGAAGTGATGTATCGGGTCAAGGTCGATTGCATGGACAGTCGCCCGTTATCCAGTGGGATTCTCCAGCGCAGATCAAAGTCAACGCCTTGCTTGAGCGAGCTGGCCAAGTTGCGCAAAGGCGTAAAGAGAGCAAGGTAGCCGTCGGTGTCGCGCATGAAATTGGCTTGATGAGCATCGGGCGCCAAGAGTACGCTAAAGGCGGGCTCCTGGCCAATTTCGTTTTTCATGGCCACGCGCCAAAAGTCTGCGCTCAGGCTCGCTTGCCGGCCGATGTCTCTGCGAATGCCAAGGGTAAGTTGATGCGATGTCTCGGGTTGCAAATTGCCGCCCTGCGTGTAGGTCGCAATGGTGCCCACGCCTTGAGCGCAGGTGGCCCCAAGGCTTGATGCGATGGCTTGGGGGCATTTGTAGCTGATTGGCACTTGTGAATACGTGAGCAAGTAGCGCTGATCATTGAGCTGCGCGGTTTGGGGCGCCCGAAAACTAGAACCCAAAGAGCCACGCATTTGCCAGCCCGGTGAAAACTTCCACAAAGCAGAAAGCTTTGCATTCACAGACCCAAATTGATCGTACTGATCAGCGCGAATGGAGGCTGTCGATTCAAAGTTATCCTGCCATGGGGTCCTCAACTCAGCGAACACTGCTGCCGCATGCCGATGAAGATTGAAATCAGGCTGAGGCATGGGGTCGTTACTGTTCTTGTAGTAACTTGACTTACGCCGCAGCTCAGCACCCAATGCAATTTGAACATGGCCGCCGTCAAGCTCCCAAAGTTCTCTTTGAGAGCTTGCCAAAACACCTCCAACACTCGTTTTTGCTTCATCAATTGCATAACTTGTGACGGATTGCTCAAGCTGCGCATTGAGTTGAGCAATTGTTTGAGGGTTGAACCAGCCGTCCGTCACAGGCAATGATCCCTTTAAACCAAGCAGTCCAATCGGCAGCTGGCGGCTATAACCCCAAAAGGATTTACTTTGCCCGTAATGGGCCTGGGCTTGGTAGCTCCATTCTCGATTGGTGCCAGTCAAGCCAGCGCTTGCGCGCCATGTCGAGTGATCATAGTCAATGATGGGGTTGGCGATGCTGGGGCTCCAATACACCAATGCCCCTTGAGACATGCCCGCTTGCGAGAGGTATGGCGCTGCGGCTTGGCTGGAGGGCCCCACAAACCGGTTCGTTGGAGTGAAATAGGTGGCAGCGCTTTGCTTGTTCGAGCCCCAAATAAGCTCTGCGAAATACTTGCGCCCATTCTCACCCAACGCATCACCTCGCAGGTGAAGTGCAGTTTTGTTTTGACTGGGATAGAGGCTCAAACTGGGGTAGGGGTTTGACAAGCAGACGTTGTATTGGCTGTCGACCCATCCTTGCGGGCATCCTTGGCCTTGAGCAACAGAGGGAGACCAGGCCAAGTTCCAGACTCGCGAATAATCTGGACTCACCAAGGTCGCAGGTGATGAGTAAATGGAATTCAATGGGTAAGTAATGGCGGTGTTTTGACCACTGACGGTGATGGGCAAATAGCCTTTGCTGATGGAGGGGCGATCGGAGCCAAAGAGTGAGCCGCGCTCGCTGTGCTCGAGCTCTGCTCGCCAGTGGTAGCCCGTGCTTGCAAGCGTGCCACCAGCGGCCGAAAAAGAGAATGTTTGGGTTTGAGCTGAACCGCCTGCGGGTCTTGTGTTGTCAAGGCTAATGGTCACACCCTTGCGCTCGGCGTTCATGATGATGTTGACGACGCCGGCCAGGGCATCTGTACCGTAGAGCGAAGAGGCCCCATCGGTGAGAACTTCAATGCGATCGATGGCGCTCACCGGGATGTTGTCAAGGTCAACACCGGTGCGCTCGTTGCCTGCGATGCTTTGCCTTGCGTAAGGTGACAGGCGAATGCCGTTGACCAAAACCAATGTGCCGTTGGGCATGCCGTGGATCGCTGCATTTGAAAACCCACCGCTGCTGGAAAAAAATTGGCCAGCCTCCACCATGTTGCTCATGACTGAGAGGCTTTGCACGATCTCCGAGGTGGATCGCAGACCCGTGCGCCGAATGTCATCTCGCGTGACGACCTGCACAGGCAGGGCCTGCGACTCGGCTGTTCTGCGCAAGGCGCTGCCTGTGATTTCCACTTTGTCAAACTGCCTGAATTCAACCGGCTTGTCGATCACGACAATTTGGTGCTCAGTTTGCGCGAAGGCAGCAACGCATTGCAAGGCCACGGCCGTTGCAATGGCAGATTTGAGGCTTGCGGTGCGAACGGGTTTTCTCGAATTTTGCATGTTCCGATCATTGTAAGAAAATATGAGTAATTTGCAAAAATGATCGAGCAAGGCGTTCTGACTGCGACGGGAGACTTGAGGGCCGGACAGTCCATAGAGCCTTTGCCCATCAGGTCATGAGTTGGATTTCGGTATACAAAAAATGATTTTTTGCTGAAATTTTGAGCAAATATCAAGATTAAAAAGAGTTTATGTATACAGCACTTGGGTTATGGTGGTTTAATACGGCTCGTCTTGAATCCGCAATATGTCCACTGTTCCTTTTCGCACACAGGACGCTGAAAGCGCAGACGCTGTCCTGGAAGGTGCTTCGCAAGCTGTGAAGGCCCAGCAGCGCTTGCGCGAGCTGATCTTGGCAGGCCATTTGCCTGCCGGCACCCGCATTGCCGAGTTGACGCTGGTGGAGCGTCTGGGCATGTCGCGCACCCCCATTCGAGCTGCCCTGATGCGTTTGGGCGAAGAAGGCTTGCTGCAGGCCTTGCCCGGTGGTGGTTATGCGGTGCGCACGTTTTCCGAGCGCGAAGTCGCTGACGCCATTGAGCTGCGCGGCACGCTGGAGGGCCTCGCAGCGCGCCTGGCGGCAGAGCGGGGCGTGCGCCCAGTTCTGATGCAAGAAGCCAGCGCTTGCCTAGACCAAATTGACCCTTTGCTCCAGCCAGGTGGTCTGAACGATGCGCATTTCTCGGGTTATGTCCGCCTCAATGCCCGTTTTCACAGCATCTTGGCCGAGATGGCCGGTAGCGCTGTGATTGCCCGCGAGATCGAGCGTGTCTCGGGCCTGCCTTTCGCATCGCCTTCTGGTTTTGTGGGCGTGCAAGCGAACAGCCCCGATGCCCGCGATACGCTGGTGGTGGCACAGCACCAGCACCGCCAAGTTTTGCATGCGATTGCTCAGCGCGAAGCCGGTCGCGCCGAAGCGCTGATGCGAGAGCACTCGCGCATTGCCCATCAGCACTTGGGCCTGGCCCTGAAAAACCCGCAACCCTCGGTCATGCCGGGCGTACAACTCATTCGTCATAAGGATTGAAACATGTTCATCCGAAATACTTGGTATGTGGCCTGCACCGAGGCCGAACTCGAAGCCCTGGGCAATAAGCCTCTGGGGCGCACCATTTGCAACGAAAAAATGGTCTTCTTCAAAGGCCCGGATGGGCATGTAGCGGCCGTTGAAGACTTCTGCCCCCACCGAGGTGCACCGTTGTCCTTGGGCAAGGTGTGTCAGGGCAAACTGGTGTGTGGTTATCACGGTCTGGAGATGGGCTGTGAAGGTAAAACCGTTCACATGCCGGGTCAGCGCGTGCGAGGGTTTCCTGCCATCAAGGCGTTTGCCGTGGCGCAGCGCTATGGCTTCGTCTGGGTTTGGCCAGGAGATCAGACCAAGGCCGATCAGGCCTTGTTGCCCCAGTTCGAATTTTTTGATAACCCCGCCTGGGCCTATGGCGGAGGGCTTTACCACGTCAAAGCCGATTACCGGTTGATGATCGACAACCTGATGGACTTGACACATGAGACGTATGTGCATGCCACCAGCATCGGCCAGCCAGAGATCGACGAGACCCCCTGCACCACCACGGTGGAAGGAGAGCAGGTCATCTTGCAGCGCCATATGTCTGGCATCCAGGCTCCACCCTTTTGGCAAATGGCCATGAGCGCCAATGGCTTGGACCCTCAAGCCAAAGTTGACCGCTGGCAGATTTGTCGGTTCACGCCGCCCAGTCACATCATGATCGACGTGGGCGTATCGATTGCAGGCCATGGTGGATTCCATGCACCGCCTGAGGTCAAAGCCTATGGCGTGGTGGTGGACTTCATCACACCCGAGACCGAGACCTCGCACTGGTACCACTGGGGTATGGCACGGCAGTTCAAGCCGCAGGATACCGAGCTCACAAACAAAATACGCGAGGGTCAGGGCAAGATCTTCAACGAAGATATGGAAATGCTCCAACTTCAGCAAGCCAACATCAGCCAATGGCCCGAGCGCAAGCTTTTGCTGCTGAACATTGATTCAGGTGGCGTGCAATCGCGCCGAATCATCGACCGATTACTGGCCCAGGAAAATTCTCCCGAGATCACCGCATGAGCACCTCAGACCCTACCCAAACACCCATTGGTGCCGATGGCACTTTTGAAGTCCATTTGCAAAAAAGCAGCCAGACCTTGAAGGTGGGCAAAGATCAAAGCATCTTGAGCGTTTTACAGGACGCGGGGCACGAAGTGCCTTTTTCTTGTTCGCAAGGCGTGTGTGGCACCTGTTTGACGCAGGTTCTCGCGGGTACACCCGACCACTGGGACATGTTCCTCACCCCCGAGGAACAAGAAGCCAACACGCAGATGCTGATTTGCTGCTCGCGGAGCCAGACGGCGAGGCTGGTGCTCGACCTGTGATCACAGCTTCTTGACCAGCACCTGGCTCTTTCGATCCCAGTTGTATTTGCGCTTTCGCCCTTCGGGTAGCCAGTCGGGGTCCACCTGTGCAAAGCCGCGTTTGATGAACCAGTGCATGGTACGGGTGGTGAGCACGAAGATGCTTTTGAGGCCCATGGCGCGGGCGCGTTGCTCAATGCGCTTGAGGACCTTCTCGCCGTCGCCTTGCCCTTGCGATTGGGGCGACACGGTCAGCGCCGCCATTTCGGCCGTCTTGGCTTCGGGGTAGGGGTAGAGCGCCGCGCAGGCAAAGATCACGCCATCGTGGTCAATGATGGTGTAGTGGTCAATGTCGCGCTCAATCTCGGTGCGGTCGCGTTTGACCAGCGTGCCGTCTTTCTCAAACGGTTCGATCAATTGCAAGATGCCACCCACATCGTCGGCGGTGGCCTCGCGCAGCTCTTCGAGCTTTTCATCGACCACCATGGTGCCGATGCCGTCGTGCACATACACCTCCAGCAGCAGCGAGCCATCCACCGCAAAGGGCAAGATGTGCGAGCGCTCCACGCCTTCTTCGCAGGCCTTGACGCAGTGCTGCAGGTAAAACCCGATATCGGTCGGCTCTGTCGGCCGGGGCAGCGAGGCCAGCAGCTGCTTGGCGGCTGCCAGCGGCAACTCGGTGTCGATCGGGTTGTCGTCGCTTGCAGGCTCGTTCGGCTGCGTGCGGATACCCGGGATTTCGGTCACAAAGATCAGCTTGTCGGCCTGAAGCTCAGCAGCCACGCTGGTGGCCACTTCTTCCATGGCCAGGTTGAAGGCCTCGCCCGTGGGCGAGAAGCCAAACGGTGACAACAGCACCATCGCGCCCATGTCCAGCGTGCGCATGATGCCGTCCACATCGACCTTGCGCACCAGACCCGAGTGCATAAAATCCACCCCGTCTACAATGCCCACAGGGCGTGCCGTGATGAAGTTTCCTGAAATCACCCGCACCGTGGAACCCGCCATGGGCGTGTTGGGCAAGCCCTGGCTGAAAGCGGCTTCGATCTCGTAGCGCAGCTGGCCCGCCGCCTCTTGCGCGCAGTCCAAAGCCACGCTGTCGGTGATGCGAATGCCTTGAGCGTATTTGGGCATGTGGCCCTTGGCCGCCAGTTGTTCGTTCACTTGTGGCCGAAAACCATGCACCAGCACGATCTTCACGCCCATGCTCTGGATCAGCGCCAGGTCTTGCGCCAGGTTTTGCAGCTTGCCTGCGGCAATGGCCTCGCCTGCGATGCCCACCACAAAGGTCTTGCCTCGGTGCATGTGGATGTAGGGCGCCACCGACCGGAACCAGGGCACGAAGGTGAAATTGAAAACTGTGGACATGGGCAATCGGGTACGGCGAATGGGGCAGAGTGCTGGGCCGGGGATAATCCCGGGCTGTTCTTGCCTTGATTTTCACAGAAGTTTTCGCTTTGTCTGACACCCCCCTCCAAATCGACTTCCCCGAAGGCCTGCCCGTCTCGGCCCGCCGTGACGAAATCATGGCCGCCATGGACCAGCACCAGGTCATCATCGTGTGCGGCGAGACTGGTTCGGGAAAGACGACCCAGCTGCCCAAAATCGCGCTGATGCTGGGGCGCGGCAAGCTGAACGCCAAGCCGGGCGAGCAAGGTCGACTGATCGGCCACACCCAGCCCCGGCGCATTGCGGCCAGCTCGGTGGCCAAGCGCATTGCCGAAGAGCTCAAGACGCCGCTCGGCGAGGTGGTGGGTTTCAAGGTGCGGTTCCAGGACCGTTTGAGCAAAAACGCCTCCGTCAAACTCATGACCGACGGCATTTTGTTGGCCGAAACCCAGACCGACCCGCTGCTGCAAGCCTACGACACCATCATCATCGACGAGGCGCACGAACGCAGCCTGAACATCGACTTCTTGCTGGGCTATTTGCGCCAGATCTTGCCGCGCCGCCCAGACCTCAAGATCGCCGTCACCTCGGCCACCATCGACGCCGACCGCTTTGCCAAACACTTTGCCTCGCGCAACGGTCCAGCCCCGGTCATCATGGTTTCGGGCCGCACCTTCCCGGTGGAGCAGCGCTACCGCCCGTTTGAAGAGACGCGTGACTACGGCCTGAACGAGGCCATGGCCGACGGTGTGGACGAACTTTGGCAAGGCGGGGCAGGGGGCGACATTCTGATCTTTTTGCCGGGCGAGCGCGAGATCCGCGAGGCTGCCGACCACCTGCGCAAGCACCTGGCGCACCAGCCGCTCAAGCGCAACGCCGAAGTGCTGCCCCTGTTTGCCCGCCTATCGCAGGCAGAGCAAGACCGCATTTTTGAAGCTTCTAACGGCAGCCGCATCGTGTTGGCTACCAACGTGGCCGAAACCTCACTCACGGTGCCCGGCATCCGCTACGTGATCGACGCCGGCACCGCCCGCGTCAAGCGCTACAGCCTGCGCAGCAAGGTCGAGCAGCTGATGGTGGAGCCGATCAGCCAGGCCGCAGCCAACCAGCGTGCGGGCCGTTGCGGCCGCGTGGCCAACGGCATTTGTATTCGCCTGTACGACGACAAAGACTTTGCAGGCCGCGCGCGCTTCACTGATCCGGAAATTTTGCGTTCGTCTTTGGCAGGCGTGATCTTGCGCATGAAGAGCCTGCACCTGGGCGTGGTGGAAGATTTCCCGTTCATCGAAGCGCCGTCCAAGCGGGCGATCGCCGACGGCTATCAGCTGCTGGCCGAGCTGGGCGCTGTCGACGACGACAACGAGCTGACGCCTATTGGCAAAGAGCTGGCCCGCCTGCCACTCGACCCCCGCGTGGGCCGCATGATTTTGGAAGCCCGTGGCCGTGAAGCGCTCCATGAAGTGCTGGTGATTGCCAGCGCCATGAGCGTGCAAGACGTGCGTGACCGCCCCATGGACGCTCACGCCCAGGCTGACCAAGCGCACGCCAAGTTCGACGACGACAAAAGCGAATTCACGGGTTACCTCAAGCTGTGGAAGTGGATTCACGATGCCAGAGGTGGCGAGCCTCATGCCCATGTATCCGTCATTGCGAGCGCGGGCATTCAAAGCGGGCAGAAAGCCATGGATCGCTTCGTACCTCGCGATGACAGAGCGTCCGTCATTGCGAGCGAAGCGCGGCAAACCAGAGGCATTCAGGCTGGATCGCCACCTCGCTCCGCTCTTGGCGATGAAGGTGGCCGCAATAATCAGCCCACCCATAAACTCAGCAACCGCCAGTACGAGCAGTTGCTGCGCCAGAACTTCATCAACATCCGCCGCGTGCGCGAGTGGCGCGACACGCACACCCAGCTGCTCACGGTAGTGGCCGAGCACAAGTGGCGCATCAACACGCAGCCCGCCAGTTACGAGCAGCTGCACCTGTCCATGCTGGCGGGCCTGCTGGGCAACGTGGGCTACAAGCTCGAAGACGAGGAAGCCTATTTGGGCGCACGCGGCATCAAGTTCCACAAACACCCTGGCGCGCATCTGAGCAAAAAACCGGGCCGTTGGATCGTGGTGGCCGAACTGGTGGAAACCACACGCCTGTTTGGCCGGGGCATTGCGGCCATCGAGCCGCAGTGGCTGGAGCAGGTCGGGGCGCATTTGCTCAAGAAGCAATTGCTCGATCCGCATTGGGAAAAGAAATCGGCCGAAGTGGTGGCGCTGGAGCGGGCCACGCTGTATGGCCTGGTGGTCTACAGCGGCCGACGCACGCCCTACAGCCGGGTGGACCTGCACGGCGCACGGGAGATTTTCATCCGTGAAGCGTTGGTGGGCAATCAGTGGGAAACCAAGCTGCCGTTCTTGTCCGCCAACCACAAGATGATCGCCAAGGTCGAAGAGCTGGAACACAAGTCTCGCCGCCAAGATGTGCTGGTGGACGACGAACTGATCTATGCTTTTTATGACCAGCAACTGCCCGCCGACGTGTGCAGCGGCCGCCTGCTGGAGACCTGGTACCGCGCTGAGAGCGCCAAGCAGCCGCGATTGTTGATGCTGACCCGCGAAGAGCTGATGCGCCACGAAGCCGCAGGCATCACCACGCAGGCCTTCCCCAAACAGATTCGCTTGGGCGGCACCGACTGCCAGGCCACGTATTTGCACGAACCGGGTGACGCCCGCGATGGCGTCACCGTCACGGTGCCGCTGTTTGTGCTGAACCAAGTGAGCGAAGACCGATGCGAATGGTTGGTGCCTGGCTTGCTCAAAGACAAAATTCAGGCCCTGCTCAAGAGTCTGCCGCAGCGCCCGCGCAGCCGCTTTGTGCCGCTGCCCGAATCGGCCACGCGCCTGGCCGCCGAACTGTCTGCGCCCGAGTTGTTTGGCAGTGGCTCGCTCACCGACATGCTGCTCAAAAAAGCCCGCGACGAAACCAGCCTCGACATCAAACGCACTGACTTCAAACACGACATGCTCAGCCCACACCTGTTCATGAACCTGTGCGTGGTTGACGAACACGGCCGCCAGCTGGGCATGGGCCGCAACCTGGGCGCGCTCAAAGGCGAGCTGGGCGCCAAAGCCCGTGGCGCTTTCCAGGCGCTTGCGCAGCTTAAAGTTGCCACGAGTCCGGCCCCAGAAAGTGCCAGATCCTCTCCCGTCATTGCGAGCGAAGCGCGGCAATCCAACCAACGCGCACCCTTAACTTCTAAACCCGCTAATGTCCCCAAGCCCCTGGCCCCCCAGCGCTACACCGCCTGGACCTTCGGCGAACTGCCGGAGCTGATGGAAATCAGCAAAGGCGGGCAGACCCTGATTGGCTTCCCCGCCCTGGTGGACGTGCAAGACGCCGTGACCATCGAAGTGTTTGACGAGCCCGACGTGGCTGCCGCCAAAATCCGTGCGGGCCTGCGCCGCCTGTTTGCGCTGCAGATCAAAGACGCGCTCAAGTACCTTGAGAAAAACATCCCCGACCTGCAAAAAATGGCCGTGGCCTATATGCCGTTGGGTACTGCGGATGAACTTAAAACCCAGATCATCGACGTGGCGCTGGACCGCGCCTTCTTGCTCGATCCGCTGCCCAATGACGAGATCACTTTCAAACGCCGCATCGAAGAAGGCCGGGGGCGTCTGACCCTGATTGCCAACGAAGTGGCCCGGCTGGCGGGCACCATCTTGCTGGAGTTTGGCGCGGCCACCCGCAAGATCAAGGACACCAAAAACGCGCCCGACGCGACCGCAGACTGCACAGCGCAACTGCAACGCCTGATGCCCAAAAACTTCATGGCTACCACCCCGTGGCCGCAGTTGCAGCATTACGCCCGCTACCTCAAGGCCATCACCCTGCGCCTAGACAAATACCGAGCCGACCCCGCCCGTGACGCCCAGCGCCTGACTGAGCTGAAACCGCAAGAGCAACGCTACTGGCGTCTGGTGGCCGAACGCAAAGGCGCACAAGACGCCCGCATGCTGGAGTTCCGCTGGCTACTGGAAGAACTGCGCGTGAGCTTCTTCGCCCAAGAGTTGCGCACCCCGCAGCCGGTCAGCGTCAAGCGGTTGGAAAAGGCTTGGGGGCAGTTGAATCATTGATTTCTCAAGGAGAGGTATCCTCGGTCGGCTATCTCTCCTGGCTCCCTACCATGTCACCCAACACCCGCCGCGTTGTGCAAGCCCTTTTGTACGAGGCCATTGCCATCGCGGTGGTCGGGCCTGTGTTGAGTTTGGCTTTTGACAAGTCGCCCACTTCCACATTCGGCTTGGCGGTGGTGCTGTCCACCATGGCGCTGACTTGGAACTACGTTTTCAATTGGATTTTTGAGCGCTGGGAGTCTCGTCAATCTGTGCGTGGCCGTTCTTTTGCCCGGCGGCTGGCCCATGGGGCAGGTTTTGAAGGCGGCCTGGTCATCATCCTTTTGCCCGTGATGTCGCTGTGGCTCGACATTTCATTCATAACCGCCTTCTTGGCCAACCTGGGCTTGCTCGCGTTCTTTTTCTTCTACGCGATCGCGTTCACCTGGTGCTTTGACCGGGTCTTCGGCTTGCCCGCCTCTGCGCAGACTGCCGATGCTGAGAGGGACTGATGACCAGGCAAGCCTGAATTCTGTGTTGTGGGGGGATTTTGGCCTTCAAGTAAGCCACAGTTGCCTTGATTGAGGTCTGCGAGGGCTTCAGCCCGTGTTGCTCAGCCCCGCTGCGATCCTGTTGATCGGAAAGTCACAAAAGCTTGGGGTCTGGGGGGAAAGAAGTGTCTTTCAAGTGTCAATTTCCCTTGACGTCATGCTAGCATCGCCAAGAGAGACAAAATGACCAACTGATTTCATTCTGATGAGATCAAGAATATTTTCAGGAAACCTGCTGTGACCGAGACCACCAAGCCCTCTATCGTCATCGCCACCCGTGAGAGCCGTTTGGCTTTGTGGCAAGCCGAACATGTCAAATCCTTGCTGGAGGGGCTTGGCTGCTCGGTCAAGTTGTTGGGCATGACGACGCAGGGAGACCAAATCCTGGACCGCAGCTTGTCCAAGGTGGGCGGCAAAGGCTTGTTTGTCAAGGAACTGGAGGTGGCGCTGCAAGAGGGCCACGCAGACATCGCGGTGCACTCGCTCAAGGATGTGCCAATGGACATGCCCGAGGGCTTTGAGTTGGCCTGCGTGATGGAACGGGAAGATCCACGCGACGCTTGGGTTTCGTCCCAGTACGCTCGCCTGGAAGATTTGCCGCCCGGGGCTGTGGTGGGTACATCGAGCTTGCGCCGCACGGTACTGCTGCGTGCCCTGCGTCCTGATTTGAAGATTGAGCCCTTGCGCGGGAACCTGGACACCCGCCTGCGCAAGCTCGACGAAGGCCAGTACGCGGGCATTGTGCTGGCTGCCGCGGGTCTCAAGCGCCTGGGGCTGTCGGAGCGGATTCGCCACATTTTTGAAACCGACCAAATGTTGCCAGCTGCTGGTCAAGGCGCTTTGGGCATCGAGATCCGCAGTGACCGGGCCGACTTGCGCGCCTTGCTGGCGCAGCTGGCCGATGCGCCCTCTTGGCGGCGCGTAGCGGCCGAGCGGGCGGTGAGCCGCGCCATGGGCGGCAGCTGCTCCATGCCTTTGGCCGCGCACGCCACCATCGAGGGCGGTGTGCTCAAACTGCAAGCCGCCTGGGGTGACCCGGAAGGCGCGACCACCTTGGTCACGGCCGAAGCGCAAGCCTCTGCAGACGGCCTGCAGGCTGCGGAGGCGCTGGGGCTGAGCGTGGCTCAAGCTTTGCGTGACGGTGGAGCGCATTGAGGTCTTACGCTGACATGGCGCTGGAATCTGCAGGTTTTTTGGTCCCGTCCCTGGGGAGGGTGATCGTGACCCGCCCTGAGCGTGAGGCCCAGGCTTGGGCCGAAGCCTTGCAGGCGCGGGGCGTGCCTTGCGAAACCTTGCCCCTGATCGAGATTGCGGCTTTGACTGAGCAATTGGCGCTGGTTCAAGCATGGCAGGAAGTGCCAGAGCATTTGGCCGTGATGTTTGTCAGCGCCAATGCGGTGCGTTTTTTCATGGCAGCCCGACCCGAAGGCTTTCGTATTTCGACTTGTCGAGCTTGGTCAACCGGCCCTGGTACGCGTGCCGCGTTACTTGCAGCGGGCTGGCCTGAGGACCTGATCGATTCGCCCGGTGAAGATGCGGCCCAGTTCGATTCCGAGGCCTTGTGGGCTTTGGTCGCGCACAGGGTTCATGATGCGGTAGCTGCTTGCCCAAACAGGTGTTCTGTGCTGATTGTGCGAGGTGCAGATGCCCAAGGCCATTTGGCTGGGCGTGACTGGCTGGCACTGCAACTTGAAAGCGCGGGTCTTCAGGTCCTGCAAACCGTGGCCTATGTGCGCCAGGCCCCTGCTTTGACGCCTGCGCAGCAAAGTCTGGCCCGGCAGGCCATGGACGACGGCAGCGCTTGGCTGTTCAGCAGTTCCGAGGCGGCGCAGCATCTCTTGCAGGCCTGCCCAGACCTGCCTTTGGCGCAGGCGCGGGCACTGGCCACGCACCCGCGCATTGCCCAGCGGCTGCTGCAATCAGGTTGGGGTCGGGTGGATCTGGTGCCTGCGGGTGTTGACGCACAAGCTCAGTCGATAAAATCGCTCTCATGACCACCCCAACCAACGCTGATTTCGACGGCGCACCAAAGGCGCGGCCAGTGCCCAAAACGGCCAAGGCTTTGCCGTCTGCGCAGGCTTACCGCTGGCTTTTGGCCTTGGCGGGGGCAGTTGCCGTGATTGCCCTGGTGGTATCTGCACTGCTTTGGCAAAAGCTCTCTCGTATTCAGGAGCAACTGGCTCGTCAAAGCGCCGACACAGGTTTGCAGGCGCTGGAAGCCAAGACCTGGGCAAAGCAGGCTCAGGAAACCGTTCAAGACAGCAGTGCCCGCGTATCACTGATGGAGGCCCGCCTGTCCGAAGTGGCCTTGCAGCGCACCCAACTGGAAGATTTGATGCAAAGTTTGTCGCGCTCGCGCGATGAAACCTTGGTGGTCGACATCGAGTCGGCCCTGCGCTTCGCGCAGCAGCAAGCCCAAATGACGGGCAGTGCTGAGCCCTTGCTGGCAGCCTTGCTTTCGGCCCAAAAGCGGGTTCAACGTGCCGCCCAGCCGCGCCTGACGCCAGTTGCGCGGGCCTTGGAAAAAGACCTGGAGCGCCTGAAAAACCTGCCAGCCTTTGACATACCCGGGTTGATGGTCAAGCTCGACGATGGGGTCGCCTTGGTGGAGGGCTTGACTTTGGCCAACACTGCTCGTGACTCGCAAAGCCAAATCCGCCAGCAGGCCGAAATCTCGGGTCAACAATCGCCACCCACCTGGTGGATGGCAGTCCTGACCCGCATAGGCGATCAGATCAAGGGTTTGGTGCGGGTCAGCACTCTTGAAGCGCCTGAGTCAGCTTTGCTCTCGCCCGATCAGGCTTTCTTCTTGCGTGAAAACCTCAAACTCAAAATACTCAATGCCCGCTTGGGCCTGCTGGCACGGCAAAAAGAGGCCGTGCGCAATGATCTGGGTGCCGCTGCAGTGCTGGTGCGCCGCTACGCAGAGCCACAATCGCGGCGTACCACCCAGCTGTTACAGCTGTTGGAGCAAACCAGTGAGCAGGTACGAACGGCCGAGTTACCGCGCATCGAAGCTTCGCTGACGGCATTGAACACCGCAGCGGCAGGAAGGTAAACCCCATGCGCGCTGCTTTGTGGCTGATTACTTTGTTTGCCTTGGCCGCTGCAGGGGCTTGGTTGGCGGGTAATAACCAGGGCACGGTGACGCTTTTTTTGTTCCCGCACCGTATAGACCTTTCTCTGAACCTTGCATTCTTGGCTGTCTTGTCGGTGGTGTTGCTGGTGGTATTGGCCCAGCGTGCGCTGGAAGCCTTTCTGGCCTTGCCCAAAAGGGCACAGCGCTGGCGGATGCAGCAAAAAGAGAGGGCCAGCCATGCGGCTTTGCTCGATTCGATGGGTCATTTGATGGCGGGACGGTATTTGCGGGCACGCAAGGCCGCTGAACAGACACTCGCCAAAGAAACCCTGCTGCAGACCTCGGGTGTACTGCTTGACCACGCGGTGTCTTTGCGTACTCTGGCACATGTAATGGCTGCTGAGGCCAGCCATGCTTTGCAGGACAAGGTCCAAAGGCAACAGCACTTGGATCAGGCGCTGGCTCAAGTACAAGCAAGCTCAGGGGCCGAGCGCCAAACCTTGCTGGAAGGCGTGCAGCTGCGAGCGGCCAAGTGGTTGCTCGATGACCGTGATGCCAGGGCCAGTTTGGAGCGAATTCATGCCTTGCCTCCCGCTGTGGGTCGGCGCATGGTCGCCATGCGACTGCAGCTCAAGGCTGCCCGCTTGGCCGGTCAGCCGGCGAAGGCCCTGGAAACCGCCAGTTTGCTGGCCAAGCACCGCGCTTTTTCACCGGTAGCAGCAGAAAGCTTGGTGACTCGCCTCATTTTGGAGTTGTTCGCCCAGACACACGATGTAGACGCCCTGCAACGCGTCTGGAAGGGCTTGTCTGCTGCTCAAAGGTTGATGCCCCTGGTGGCTGCCGAGGCAGTGCTGCGGTGGTTGCAGCTTGGTGGTCCAGCCGCCACGGCCCGTCTTTGGCTGCAAGACTTGTGGATCCCGATGCAAGCCACCCCTACAACTTGGTCAGATGGGCAGCTGCTTCGCGTGGTGCAGGCCTTTGATGCTTGTTTGCCCGGTGTGGAGGCCGAGGACGCCTTGATTTGGTTGTCCCGGATGGAAAGCGCCCAGCAGTCGGGTCCGCGGGCCGCACATTTGCAATACCTGGCCGGCATGATGTGCCTGCGACAGCGCCTGTGGGGCAAGGCCCAAAACCTCTTGGGTCAGGCCGTTAAAAATCTGCAAGCACCCACGCTCCGGCGCAAAGCTTGGATCGCTTTGGCCGAATTGGCCGAGCAGCGCCAGGATCCAGTGGAAGCGGCTGCAGCCTGGAAGCAGGCCGCCAACGTGTCACGGGACTGATGCGCGAGCAGCCGGCATAAAAAACCGGGCATGAGCCCGGTTTTTTTGTGGCGCTTTCGCGCCTTGGCTGAGATCAGAACGGCACTTGAAGTGTGTTCAGATCTTTGCGTGTTTCAACCAGCACCAGTGGGCCTTCGCTGACCACCACAACGGGCGGTCGCTCACGGGGTACTCGAACGGGCTGGGGCTCTGCGGCTATGGCCGCTTGTACGGCGGCGACTTTGGCGCTGTCAGAGTTGACCCACACCAGCCCCGAGTTTTGCGCGACTTGCTGCAGGCTCTCGACAGGCAAGGTGTAGTTGATCGCAACCGGCACGGTCGTTTTGACTGCATCAGCTTGGGGAGTGCTGACATTGGCGCTCTGGGGGGTATCGGCTTGAGCCGCAGCAGTGCTCACGGGTGCAACCTCCGTCTGAGCAATCGACACGGTGACCAATTCAGCCACAATGGGTGATTGCTGGGCTGTTGTAGGCGCTGCCTCTTGGCTGGCTTCAGGGGCTGGAGCCAATTGCGCCGATGCGGCGGCAGCTTGCTGGGCACGTTCGAAATATGAGCGCTGTGCAGGACGCTCATCTGTCTGGGCATCACTGCTCAGACGGCTTGGCTCTGCGCTGTCATCGCCTGCAGCTTGCTCGCCTGCAGGGTCCTGACGTGCTTCACCAGCGCGCTCGCGGCGGTCACGGCCATAGCGGTCGCGCGAGCGCCGTTCACGGCGTTCATTGTTTTCGGCAGAGCTGTTACCTTCGGTTGCGGCATGGGCCTGCGCGGTCTGATCCGTCCCCAATGCCGTTTCGGATCCATTGGCATCGGTGGCGTCGCTTTGGCGACGCTCGGAGCGTTCGCCACGCTCACGACGGCTTTCGCCCCCGCGCTCGCTACGGTCTCGACGGCCCTCACGAGCCTCGCGAGGAGCGCGCTCTTGGCGGACTTCACTGCCTTCGGCATTCAGCTCAGTCTGGGCTTCGCTCGGGCTGTCGATGCGTTGGCCTTCAGACAGGTTCTCACTGCGTGCGGGTGAGCGGCCATCACGGCGGCCTTCACGGGCGGGACGCTCACTGCGTTCACCGCGTTCGGTACGCTCACCACGTGCGGGACGTGCTTCGCCTTCGCGGCCTTCGGCGCGTGCCTCGGTGCGACCGTCCAAGCGTGCATCTGATCGGCCTTCGCCGCGGCGCCCACCTTCGCGTGGGGCGCGGACTTCGCCGGAAGCGGCTTCGCTGCGCTCACCCCGGCGGCCATCACGTCCGCCTCGGCGGCCATCACGGCCACCCTCGCGGCGCTCGCCGTCACGGCGACCTTCGCGAGCCTTGTCGTCTTTCTTGACCTCAGGTGCGGCCACAGGCTCGGCTGCGGAGCCACCGAACAATTTTTTCAGCCAGCCGAAGAATCCGCCAGAAGCGGCAGCAGCAGGAGCGGCCACGGGAGGCGTTGCAGCGGCTTTGGCCGTGGGCTTGGCTGCAGCCACGGCGGCCTCTGGCTTGACAGGAGCGATCGGCGCGGGGGCGTCAGGCAGCACGCCCTTGATGACCGGTGTTTGCTTGTTGGTGGGCTCTTGTGATCGGCGCGTCACGGTGGTCGCGTCTTCGATCTCTTCGGCCATCTTGTAGCTGGCTTCGATGCGGTCCAGGCGCGGATCGTCGTGCTTCAAGCGCTCAAGCTTGTAGTGCGGGGTTTCCAGAGATTTGTTGGGCACCAGCAGCACATTGATGCGTTGCTGCAATTCGATCTTGGCGATCTCGGAGCGCTTTTCGTTGAGCAGGAAGGACGCCACTTCGACAGGCACTTGCGCGTGCACCGCCGCACTGTTGTCCTTCATGGACTCTTCCTGGATGATGCGCAGTATCTGCAACGCCGAGCTCTCGGTGTCACGGATATGGCCCGCGCCACCGCAACGTGGGCAAGGGATGGATGCGCCTTCACTCAGGGCAGGCTTCAGGCGCTGACGGCTCATCTCAAGCAGGCCAAATTTGCTGATGGAGCCGAACTGCACGCGGGCGCGGTCTTGGCGCAGGGCGTCGCGCAGGCGGTTTTCCACTTCGCGGCGGTTCTTGGCCTCTTCCATGTCGATGAAGTCGATCACGATCAGGCCACCCAAGTCGCGCAAGCGCATCTGTCGGGCCACTTCGTCGGCAGCTTCCAGGTTGGTGCGGGTCGCAGTTTCCTCGATGTCACCACCTTTGATTGCGCGGGCCGAGTTCACGTCCACCGAAACGAGGGCTTCGGTGTGGTCGATCACGATGGCGCCACCCGAAGGCAGTTGTACGGTGCGGGCGTAGGCCGATTCGATTTGGTGCTCGATCTGGAAGCGGCTGAACAGCGGCGCGTCGTCGCGGTAGCGTTTCACGCGGGGCGCGAATTCGGGCATCACGTGGCTCATGAACTGCTGAGCCTGTTCGTAGATGTCGTCGGTGTCGATCAGGATGTCGCCGATGTCGTTGTTGAAGTAATCGCGGATGGCGCGGATCACCAGGCTCGACTCTTGATAGATCAGGAAAGCGCCTTTGCCTTGGGAAGCACCGTCAATCGCTGTCCACAACTTGAGCAGGTAATTCAGGTCCCACTGCAACTCGGGCGCGGAGCGGCCGATGCCGGCGGTGCGGGCGATGATGGACATGCCCTTGGGGTACTCCAGCTGGTCCATCGCCTCTTTGAGCTCGGCCCGGTCGTCGCCCTCGATGCGACGGCTGACGCCTCCGCCACGGGGGTTGTTGGGCATGAGCACCACGTAGCGACCTGCCAAGCTGACGAAGGTGGTCAGGGCTGCACCCTTGTTGCCGCGCTCTTCTTTTTCGACCTGCACCAGGAGGGACTGGCCCTCTTTGATGACGTCCTGGATGCGGGCCTGGCTGACGGACACGCCTTCAGCAAAGTATTGGCGCGAGATTTCCTTGAAGGGCAAAAAACCGTGTCGGTCTTCGCCGTAGTCCACAAAGCAGGCTTCGAGCGAGGGCTCGACGCGGGTCACGATGGCTTTGTAGATGTTGCCCTTGCGCTGCTCGCGCCCTTCGATTTCGATTTCGTAGTCGAGGAGTTTTTGTCCGTCGACGATGGCCAGGCGGCGCTCTTCAGCTTGCGTGGCGTTGATCAGCATCCGTTTCATGATGCGTTCCTTTTCTTGTCAGCTTGGCTTCGGAGCAGAAAAATGCCTGCGCACGAAAACCTGTTTACACAACCGGCTTCGAGTTCTTGAGAACCTTGAAGCCCACGTTGCCGGAGCTGACGCCTGAAACGAAGGGAATTGCCGAAGTTGACCGACCATTCAGCTGCGCATGAGCGCAGGAATGGGGATCGTGGCGCGTGGATGGGGCGAGAGAAAAGGCGTGCACAGATTCGTCCACTGCCGGGGGCTTCCCCCGGTGTTCAAGACAAACTGCCGGTCACAAGGCGTGACGATGGAGCATGGCTTCATGAGCCACTCCAAGTACATCAGCAAACTTCCGAACAACACAACCATCTCGCTTTGATCCGCCCAGCAGCCATGGGGCTGCTGAACTGGGGGTATTCCGTATCTGGGTTTCTGGGCGTCGGCCCAACCTCCGGGGCGTTTTGCCACTGTCGGCGTTGGCCTTCAGTCTGCAAATCGTGCCGGGGGTGGCATCGACCATCTGGTTTGGCGCGGTGGTGGTGGACTAAACTCCAGCTCTGCAGGAATTCATTTCCATTTGAATCAACCACTTACAGCCAATTGCCAGTGAATCACATTATAGGGGCCAAGTCAGATGCTGCGATGCCCGCCGTCAAATGGTTGTGGGTGGACGAGGAGTCTGCGGGGCAGCGATTGGACAACTTTTTGATGCGTCACCTCAAAGGGGTGCCCAAAACCCATGTTTACCGCATCATCCGCAGCGGCGAAGTGCGCATCAACAAGGGTCGTGCCTCTGCTGAAACCCGGGTCGAAGTGGGCGACCAGGTGCGTGTACCGCCTGTGCGGGTGTCTGAAAAGGTCGCTGAGAAGGCTGTGAATCCGGCGCCAGGCCGTGAATTTCCGCTTTTGCTGGAAGATGACAGCCTGATGGCGATCAACAAACCGGCTGGTGTGGCGGTGCATGGCGGCTCGGGCGTGAGCTTTGGTGTGATCGAGCAGCTGCGCCAGGCCCGTCCCCAAGCCAAATTGTTGGAATTGGTGCACCGGCTGGATCGGGACACCAGCGGGATTTTGTTGGTGGCCAAAAAGCGCAGCGCCCTGAAAAACCTGCAAGATCAGTTTCGAGAACGCGAGACCGGTAAAACCTATTTGGCGCTGGTCAAAGGCAGCTGGCCCGACAAACTCAAGGTGATCGACCAGCCCTTGCTCAAATTTTTGCTGCCTGGCAAGGACGGGTCAGAAGGTGAGAGGCGCGTCAAAGTGACCACGGCCGATGATCCGGACGGGATGCGCTCGATCACTTTGGTCAAGGTGTCCCAGCGCCTGCCAGGGGCCACCTTGCTCGAAGTGACCATCAAGACCGGACGCACTCACCAAATTCGGGTGCATTTGTCGTCGCAGGGCCATCCGATTGCGGGCGATGACAAATATGGCGATTTCGAGTGGAATCGTCAACTTCAAAAGCCATCGGCCCAACCCGGTCTGAAACGCATGTTTCTGCATGCTTGGCGCTTGCAGTTCAATCACCCCGTGACCGCCGAGCGCGTCGCTTTGCAAGCCGATTTACCTCCAGAATTGGAAGCCTACGTTGACCATGCCCCACTCAAGACCCCGCCAGTTTGACCTGATCGCTTTCGATTGGGATGGCACATTGTTCGATTCCACCGCCATCATCACCCGCTGCATTCAGCGGGCCGTGGTCGATGTGGGGGGGCAAGAGCCCTCGCGCGAGGCGGCTTCTTATGTGATCGGCATGTCGCTCTTGCCTGCACTGGCCCATGCCGCACCCGATGTGCCCACAGACAAATATCCGGCCCTGGGGGAGCGCTACCGACACCACTATTTGCAGCACCAGAACGACATCAGCCTGTTCGAAGGCGTGCTGGATTTGCTGGAAGCCCTCAAAGCCCGCCACCACTGGCTGACGGTGGCCACCGGCAAAAGCCGCCAAGGTCTGAACGAGGCCTTGCAGGCAGTGGAACTGCGTGGCGTGTTCGATGGCTCCCGGACGGCAGACGAGACGGCGGGCAAGCCCAACCCCTTGATGCTCAACGAATTGATGCGCGAATTTGGCGCAGAGCCCGAGCGCACGCTGATGATCGGCGACACCACACACGATTTGCAAATGGCCTTGAACGCCGGTTGTACCAGTGTCGGCGTGAGTTACGGCGCACATGAACCCGCCGCGTTTCATGCCCTGAATCCGCGTCATGTGGCGCACAGCGTGCGCGAATTGCACGACTGGTTGCTGCAACACGCCTGAAGCCTGAACCAAGGAGCGCCCATGGAGCCCATGATCCCTTTGTGCAACAGCGCCGACTTGGTCAACGGGGGGCGCGCTGTGCCCTTTGACATCGTGTACTCGGGGCAGACTTGCCGCGCCTTTGCCATCCGTTACCAGGGCCAGGTTCACGCTTACCTGAACCGCTGCACCCATGTGGCCATGGAGATGGATTATCAACCCGACCGCTTTTTTGACAACACGGGGCGTTGGCTGATGTGCGCCACGCATGGCGCCACTTACCAGCCCGATACCGGTGACTGTGCAGGCGGCCCCTGCCGTGGCGGCTTGGTCAAAATAGACTTATCAGAGCGTGACGGTGTGGTTCACTGGCATACTGCCTACAACTTGAAACCCCTCGAATTTTGAACATGCAAGACCCCCAGGACAACGCGTCCGCTCCCGCCTCTGCCCAAGCTTTGCCTGACTCGGTGCCCACCCCAACTCCGGTGCTCAACAGCGTCGACGAAAACTGGGCACGCAAAACCCTGGCAGACTTGGCTTTCGCCAACCTCAAGGAGCAGCAATCGCAGAGGCGGTGGAAGTTGGGGATGCGCTTGGCTTGGTTGCTCTTTTTGGTTTTCGTGATGTGGCAGGTTTTCAACCTGAATTCACCAGCAAGCCACACCAGCTTTGCGCACACGGCCCTGGTCACGATCCAAGGAGAAATCGGCCCAGAGACCGAAGCAAGTGCACAAAACATCATGACGTCCATGCGCACGGCACTGGAAGACCCTGGCTCGCAAGCTTTGATTTTGCTGATCAATTCGCCCGGGGGCAGTCCGGTGCAAGCAGGGCTCATCAACGATGAAGTCAAGCGTTTGCGCGCCCTTCACAACAAACCCATCTATGCGGTGGTTGAGGAGTCTTGTGCGTCAGCGGCTTACTACATTGCCGCTGCAGCCGATCAAATTTATGTCGACAAAGCCAGCCTGGTGGGTAGCATTGGTGTTTTGATGGATGGTTTTGGCTTCACCGGTCTGATGGACAAGCTGGGGGTAGAGCGTCGCTTGATGACTGCCGGCGAGAACAAGGGCTTTTTGGACCCTTTCAGCCCCCAAACCGAGCCGCAGCGCCAGCACGCCCAGGCCATGCTCAACCAGATTCACACACAGTTCATCGACGTGGTCAAAAAAGGCCGGGGTGAGCGTCTCAAATCATCGCCCGAGTTGTTCAGCGGCTTGTTCTGGAGCGGTCAGCAGGCTGTCGATCTGGGCCTGGCCGACAGTTTCGGCAGTGTGGACGGTGTAGCCCGTGAGGTGGTCAAGGCCCCTGATGTGATCGACTACACCCAGCGCGAAAACGTAGCCGAGCGACTGGTCAAGCGCTTTGGTGTGGCCGTGGGTGAGGGCAGTATGCGTGCCATGCGCACTTTGGGTGCCGGCTTGCGCTGAGGCACGGGTTCAAGGCCCTATGGCGTAAACCGCTGGGGTGTGAGCATCTGGGCCTTTGAGGCCCTTTTTCCATTGCGCCACCGTGTGGCTCTGGATCTGGGCGGACGGCAGCGTCAAGCCGCTGGAAATGGCCAGACGCGTGTTGGCGTTCAAGCATTGCAGAAGGCCGCCGAGCATGGCTGCGTTGCGATAGGGCGTTTCGATCCACAACTGTGTTTGACCGGTTTTGAGGGCCAATGACTCCAGTTGCTTCAAGCGGGCAGATCGCTCGACTGCGTCTTGCGGCAAGTAACCCACAAAGGCGAAGTTTTGGCCATTGAGACCGCTGGCGGCCAAGGCCAGCAGCAAAGACACGGGGCCCACCAGCGGTACCACGCTGATGCCCAGATCGTGCGCAGCCCGCACCACCGAACTGCCGGGATCGGCCACAGCGGGCATGCCCGCTTCGCTCACCAGCCCCACATCGTGGCCCAGTAAGGCCGCGGTCAGCAGCGGTTTACCGTCAAATCCAGATTGATGGTCGCCTTTTTTGTGGACGTGCCGGGGCAATTCGGTGATGGTTTGTTCCGGCAGGGGGGCAATCAGTGGATGCGTTTGGCCCACTCGCTTGAGAAAGGCGCGGGTGCTTTTGGCGTTCTCGCACACCCAATGCTGAATGTTTGCGGCAGTGGCCAGGGTGTGGGTGGGCAGCACCTCTGTGATGGGGACTTGTTCGGCGCAGCCAAAGTCCAGCGGGGTGGGCACCAACAACAGGCGGCCTTTGATCAAGGGCGCGGGGTTCATAGCAGTTTGACCCCGGCTTGGCGCAGCAAGCGGACGGTGCGGATCAGTGGTAGCCCGATCAAGGCAGTGGGGTCGTCGTTGTCGATGGATTCGAGCAATGTGATGCCCAAGCCTTCACTTTTGGCGCTGCCTGCGCAGTCATAGGGTTGTTCGGCCTGCAAATACGCCTCGATCTCTTCGTCACTCAGGTCGCGAAACACCACACGCACCGGTGCCAAGTCCACTTGCTCAAAGCCGCTGGCCAGGCAGACTACGGCCAGAGCGGTCTGGAAAATCACTGTCTTGCCGCGCATCTGCCGCAGTTGCGCCACAGCACGGGCGTGCTCCCCAGGCTTGCCCAACGGCATGCCATCCAAATCGGCCACCTGGTCTGAGCCAATCACCACCGCCTCGGGGTGCATGGCTGCTATGGCCTGGGCCTTGGCCAGGGCAAGGCGCAGTGCCAGATTCTGTGGCGCTTCGCCGGGCATGGGTGTTTCGTCTACGTTGGGTGCGCTGACGGCAAATGGGATGCGCAGGCGCTCCAAGAGCTCGCGCCGGTAACGCGAGGTCGAGCCCAGCACAACAGGACGGACAGGGGGGGCGTAGGGTTTCAATATCGAGGTCAAAGCACTGGCCCTGGTGAATTTCAGATGGGTGATTCTCTTACACTGCAGCCATGGAAAAAAAATTGAATCCCCGACACTTGGATGTGGTGAATTTTGCGCGTGACGCGCTCAGCCTGAAGGGGGAGGGTATGTTGGCCGATTGGCCGCGATTGGCTCAAGAATTATTCGGCAGTGCCATGCCAGCTGGGCCAGTCGTTTGGCAACTGCAAGGCCGATCAGTGCCTCAACCTGGCGCTTCTGACCAGATCTGGCTGGATTTGCAGGCACGTGTCGATTTACCCATGCAATGTCAGCGCTGTCTGACGCCGGTGTTGGAGACGGTAAAGGCTGATCGGTCTTTCCGATTCGTGGCCGATGAGGCCACGGCGGCGGCCCTAGATGACGAGGTTGAGGAAGACATTTTGGTCATCAGCCGAGACTTTGACGCCCTGTCACTGATCGAAGATGAGCTGATTTTGTCCTTGCCCCTGGTGCCTCTTCACGAGAAGTGCCCCGAAGCGTTGCCGATGTCTGCTGCAGACCCTGAATTTGAAGCCGCCGCGCAACGACCCAACCCATTTGGGGTTCTGGCGGGACTTAAATCAGACCGGTCCACATAAAGAGGCCAAAAGTCTGTATCCAACTGACCCCAGCTTGGGTTATAATCAATGGCTTCGCTTAGTTTCGCCTGGCGACATTCTCATCAACCAGAAGCTGCGTTTTCAATTGCGCGGCCTTTAAAAGCTTCCAAGGAGCCATCATGGCTGTTCAGCAAAACAAAAAATCGCCTTCCAAGCGCGGCATGCACCGTTCGCACAATGCACTGAATGTGCCAGGCATTGCCGTTGAGCCAACAACAGGCGAAACACACCTGCGTCACCACATCAGCCCCAACGGTTTCTACCGTGGCCGCCAAGTGCTGAAGAACAAGTCCGAAGCCTGATCGGCGTCAGCCCTCAAGCCTCAAGAGGCCCGGCGCTACTTTCTGAGTAGCCTCGGGCTTTTGTTTTTGTGGCTTTTGCTTTGTATTGACCGGTTTTGTGCCCAAGGATTCCATGACCTCGCCCACCCCGATCACTCTGGCTGTCGATTGCATGGGCGGCGACCACGGTCCCCGCGTCACGCTGGCGGCCTGCAGACGCTTTTTGTCTACACACCCCAATGCCCGCCTCTTGCTGGTGGGGCGTGCTGAAGAACTCGCTGGTTTTGCCGATCCCCGAGCCGAGGTGGTGGTGGCCACCGAAGTGGTGGAGATGGACGACCCGCTGGAAGTGGCTTTGCGCAAGAAAAAAGACTCGTCCATGCGTGTGGCCATTGAGCAGGTGCGTGATGGCAAGGCTGCCGCCGCTGTCTCTGCGGGCAACACGGGCGCCTTGATGGCCATTGCCCGTTATGTGCTCAAGACCATGGATGGCATTGACCGACCCGCCATTGCGGGCCAGATGCCCAACTTCAAGGGCGGCGGCACCACCATGCTCGATCTGGGCGCCAATGTGGACTGTACGCCAGAGCATTTGCTCCAGTTCGCAGTCATGGGCTCCGCCCTGGTGTCGGTGCTGCAAAACAAGGATCAACCTGCCGTCGGTTTGCTCAATATCGGCGAAGAGTCCATCAAGGGTAATGAAATCATCAAAAAAACCGGTGAATTGCTGCGTTCTGCAGGCAACTCCGGGGATTTGAATTTTCATGGCAATATCGAAGGCAATGACATCTTCAAGGGCACAGTAGACATTGTGGTCTGTGATGGCTTTGTCGGTAATGTGGCGCTGAAGGCCAGTGAAGGCTTGGCCACAATGATCGGCGGTTTTCTCAAAAACGAGTTTTCTCGCAACATCTTTACAAAAGTTGTCGCGATTTTGGCTTATCCGGTTCTATCTGCATTTAAAAATCGCGTAGATCATCGTCGTTACAATGGCGCAGCCCTGCTGGGTCTGCGCGGTCTGGTGTTCAAGAGTCACGGCTCAGCTGACGAGGTGGCGTTTGAGACAGCCCTGAACCGGGCTTATGATGCAGGACGAAACCAATTGCTGGATCGCGTTCGTGAGCGCATCGCCCATGCCGCCCCATTGTTGATGGGCGCGCAAGCCGAGCGCTCAGAGGCGGTCACTCCCGTATGAGAATTTTTTCACGCATCATTGGCACCGGCAGTTACCTGCCTGAAAAACGCCTGACCAATGCCGATCTGGCCGCCGAACTGGCGCAACAGGGTGTTGAGACGTCGGACGACTGGATTGTTGAGCGCACGGGTATCCGTTCCCGCCATTTCGCTGCCGATCACCAAGGCTGCAGTGATCTGGCAACCGAAGCCGCGCGCAAGGCGCTGGATGCCGCAGGCCTGGCGGCCAACGACATTGATCTGATCATCGTGGGTACCTCCACACCCGATATGGTGTTCCCGTCCGTGGCGACCATGGTCCAGCACAAGCTGGGCACATCGGGTTGCCCGGCGTTTGACGTTCAGGCCGTGTGCAGTGGATTCGTTTATGCCCTGACGGTGGCTGATGCCATGATCCAATCTGGCTCCGCTAAGCGGGCGCTGGTCATTGGCGCGGAAGTTTTCAGCCGCATTCTGGATTTCAAGGACCGCACCACTTGCGTGTTGTTTGGGGACGGCGCTGGGGCTGTCATCCTGGAGGCCTCCGAGCAGCCCGGCATTTTGGCAACCGACTTGCATGCCGACGGCAAATATAAGGACATCTTGTGCGTTCCCGGTCACGTCAACAAAGGCGGTATCTTGGGAGACCCGGTGCTCAAGATGGACGGTCAGGCGGTGTTCAAACTCGCGGTGGGCGTGCTGGAGGAAACCGCTCGCGCCAGCTTGGCCAAGGCCAACTTGACCGATGCCGACATCGACTGGTTGATCCCGCACCAGGCCAACATCCGCATCATGCAAAGTACAGCGCGTAAGCTCAAGCTTGGGGCTGACAAGGTGGTGGTCACGGTGGACCAGCACGGGAACACCTCTGCGGCCTCGATTCCGCTGGCGCTGGACACTGCCGTGCGCGACGGGCGCATTCAGCGCGGTCAAACCCTGATGCTCGAGGGCGTGGGGGGCGGCTTTACATGGGGCTCGGTCCTCTTGCGTTATTGACATTCGTCATCTATTCACAGGCCCGAGTCATCAATGCGCGGCACGCTTGCTCGGATTCTTTACAGATACAGAATTTGCACATGACCACATTTGCTTTTGTTTTTCCCGGTCAGGGCTCCCAATCGGTGGGCATGTTGGACGCGTGGGGTGACCACCCCGCAGTGCTCGAAACCCTGAAAGAAGCCTCGGATGCCTTGGGTGAAGACGTGGCCCAACTGGTTCACGAAGGCCCCAAAGAAGCGTTGGCCATGACCACCAACACCCAGCCCGTGATGTTGGTGTCGGCCGTGGCCGCTTACCGCGCTTGGCTGTCTGAGGGTGGTGCCAAGCCGTCCGTGGTGGCGGGGCATTCGCTGGGGGAGTACAGCGCCTTGGTGGCCTCGGGTGTGCTGACGCTGGCCCAAGCTGCGCCTTTGGTGCGCCTGCGCGCCGCTGCCATGCAAGCAGCCGTGCCTGTGGGCGTGGGTGCGATGGCCGCGATTTTGGGGCTGGCCTCGGACAAAGTCATTGAGGGCTGCAAAGAGGCCCAAGCCACATTCGCCGCAGGCAGCGCCGAAGTGGTGGAAGCTGCAAATTTCAACGACGCGGGTCAAACCGTGATCGCGGGCAGCAAAGCGGCGGTGGACAAGGCTTGTGAAGTGCTCAAAGGCATGGGTGCCAAGCGTGCGCTGCTCTTGCCCGTGTCGGCCCCTTTCCATTCGAGCCTGATGAAGCCCGCCGCTGAAAAGCTGCGCGAGAAACTGGCCACCCTGACGCTGGGCGTGCCTCAAATCCCGGTGCTCAACAACATCGATGTGGCCATCGAAACCAATGCCGACCGCATCCGCGATGCGCTGTACCGTCAGGCTTTTGGCCCGGTGCGCTGGGTCGAGTGCGTGCAGGCCATCAAGTCCCGTGGCGTGACCACACTGGTGGAATGCGGTCCCGGCAAGGTCCTGGCGGGCATGACCAAGCGCATTGACGCTGAATTGACCGGCGTTGCGCTGTACGACCCAGCTACCCTGGTGGAAGTGAAAGGAATCCTGGCATGAGCAACAAGCAAGTAGCCCTCGTGACCGGTGCCTCGCGTGGCATTGGTGCATCCATTGCCCTGCATTTGGCACAACAAGGTTTTGTGGTCATTGGCACCGCTACCAGCGATGACGGCGCCGCCAAGATCAGCGAGGCCCTGACGGCCTTTCCTGGCAGCCGGGGTGCCAACCTGAACGTGAACGACGCCGCCGCAGGCGAAGCCCTGATCGATGCCATCGTCAAGGAGCATGGCGGCCTGCAGGTGCTGGTGAACAACGCTGGCATCACCCGCGACACCTTGGCCATGCGCATGAAGGACGACGATTGGGATGCGGTGCTCGACACCAACCTCAAGGCCGTTTTTCGCATGAGCCGCGCCGTGATCCGTCCCATGATGAAGCAGCGCTATGGCCGGATCATCAGCATCACCAGTGTGGTGGGCGCATCGGGTAACCCCGGTCAGGCCAACTACGCCGCCGCCAAGGCCGGTGTGGCGGGCATGACCCGTGCGCTGGCCCGCGAGCTGGGCAGCCGTGGCATCACGGTCAACTGCGTGGCCCCCGGTTTCATCGCCACTGACATGACCGCCAGCCTGCCCGAAGAACAGCACAAAGCCTTGTTGGGCCAGATTCCTTTGGGCCAACTTGGGAAGCCCGAAGACATTGCCCATGCGGTCGCTTACTTGGCGGGTCCGGGTGCGGGGTATGTCACCGGACAAGAATTGCATGTCAATGGTGGCATGTTCATGGCCTGATTCATCGGCCAATTGGCGCAACCGCCTTCAGGGCGGGTAAAATCTATTTTTTCACAACCCTCAGAGGGACCCCATGAGCGATATCGAAGCACGTGTCAAGAAAATCATTGCTGAACAACTCGGCGTTGAAGAGTCACAAGTCACCAACGAAAAAGCCTTTGTGGCCGATTTGGGTGCCGACTCCCTGGACACTGTCGAACTGGTGATGGCACTCGAAGATGAGTTTGGAATCGAAATTCCCGACGAAGACGCAGAAAAGATCACCACAGTGCAAGCGGCGATCGACTACGCCCAAAGCAAAAAGGCCTGATCACCGATGACCCGGCGCCGCGTTGTAGTCACGGGTTTGGGATGCATCAGTCCCGTGGGCAACACGGTGTCTGAGGCATGGTCCAACCTGATTGCCGGTCAGTCCGGCATTGGTCCCATCACCCGATTTGACGCTTCGGCCATGTCGTGCCGGATCGCAGGTGAAATCAAAAACTTTGACCTCGAGTCCTACATCACCGCCAAAGATGCGCGGACGATGGACCGGTTCATTCATTACGGCATCGCTGCAGCCGCCCAGGCGATACAAGACGCTGGTTTGCCCACTGGCGATGCCTTGGGTGAAGAGGCTGCCTGCCGCACCGGTGTGGTGATTGGATCGGGCATCGGCGGCTTGCCGCTGATCGAAGAAACCCACATCGAGTACGTGGCACGCGGTGCGCGTCGCATTTCGCCATTTTTTGTGCCGGCCTCGATCATCAACATGATCTCTGGTCACGTGTCGATGCGCCATGGCTACAAAGGCCCGAATCTGGCCGTGGTCACGGCTTGCACCACTGGCTTGCACAGCATTGGCGAAGCCGGACGGTTGATCGAGTATGGTGACGCCGATGTGATGATTGCTGGCGGTTCTGAAGGTACCGTGTCGCCGTTGGGTGTGGGTGGTTTTGCCGCCATGCGCGCCTTGTCGACCCGCAATGACGACCCCACCGCCGCATCGCGACCCTGGGACAAAGACCGTGATGGTTTTGTGCTGGGCGAGGGCGCTGGCGTGATGGTGCTTGAAGAGTACGAACACGCCAAAGCCCGTGGCGCCAAAATTTACGCCGAGCTGGGTGGCTACGGCATGAGCGCTGACGCCGGTCACATGACTGCGCCCAGCATGGACGGCCCCCGCCGCGCCATGTTGAGCGCCATGCGCAATGCCGGTGTCAATGCCGACCAGATCAACTACCTGAACGCTCATGGCACTTCCACACCGCTGGGCGACATCAACGAAAGCAATGCCATCAAGGCGGCTTTGGGCGAACATGCCTACAAAACTGTGGTCAGCTCCACCAAGTCCATGACCGGTCACTTGCTGGGTGGAGCTGGTGGTATTGAGAGTGTGTTCACCGTGCTGGCGCTGCATCACCAAAAAGTGCCGCCGACCATTAATCTGCACAATCCAGATCCTGAGTGTGATTTGGACTATTGCGCCAACACGGCACGCGACCTGAAAATCGATGTGGCCTTGAAAAACAATTTCGGATTCGGTGGCACCAACGGATCGCTGGTGTTCAAACGGATTTGACGGCCCATCAGGCAAGGATCAGACCATGCACAACGCCCCGCCTGTGGTTTACCCGGTGGGGCGTTTTACATTGGGCCGCATTTTGCTGGTGTTGATCTGCGGGCTCTCGGCTTTGGGTATTTTCAGCTGGCAATCGCTGACGCTGGCCGCGGGTCCGCATTTGTGGGGCGCCTGGCTGCTGTGGGGGGGCTGTGGTTTGTGCGCTGCACTGTGGGTCCCCAAACAATCCCTCTGCGACGGGCATTTGTTCTGGAGTGGCGAAGCTTGGTTCTGGCAGCACGACACATCAAGCGCTGAGCCGTCTCAGGCTGTTCGCATTTCGGTCGGTCTGGACGCTGGGCAAGGCTTGTTGTTATGGGTGCAGCCACTGGACGAGCTGGGCATTGCGCGGGGCCGAATGGTCAGTGCCTGGATGGAGGCGGAGGCGATGCCCTCAAAGTGGCACGGATTTAGATGCGCTGTATATTCGCGCCCCAAGACAGCTGCGCTGTCGGGCAGTGTCGTTCGCGAGTCCCTTTGATGCAGCTTGAAACGGCCACGCTCGCCCGCATCTATCACGCATCTTCAAACCGGTTTTGACCACAACAAGGAGGCTTTTGTGCTGAACAACAAATGGACGAGAACGGCCGCAACGGCCTTGATGACAAGCGCTCTGTTGGCTGGATGGGCCTTCGTACCAACGTCTGCCGCCTTGGCGCAAGCTCCGGGCTCCTTGGTGCGTGGCTTACCCGACTTCACTGACTTGGTGGAGCAGGTCGGGCCTTCTGTCGTGAACATCCGAACCCTTGAAAAAGCGCGCCCAAGCACCCCCGCAGCGGGTGGCCAGGACGAAGAAATGCAAGAACTGTTTCGGCGCTTTTTCGGTGTGCCCATGCCCAATGCGCCTCGGCAAGCTCCACGTCAAAACCGGCCAGAACAAGAAGCCCAACCCCGAGGTGTGGGTTCCGGTTTCATACTGAGCGCTGACGGTTTCATCATGACCAACGCGCATGTGGTCGAGGGGGCCGACGAAGTCATGGTGACCCTGACCGACAAACGCGAGTTCAAGGCGCGCATTGTGGGGGCTGACAAACGCACCGATGTGGCCGTCGTGAAAATCCAGGCCACTGGACTGCCCGCAGTGAAAGTGGGCGATGTCAATCGCCTGCGTGTGGGCGAGTGGGTCATGGCCATCGGTTCACCCTTTGGATTGGAGAACACGGTCACAGCAGGAATCGTGAGCGCCAAGCAGCGCGACACAGGTGACTATTTGCCCTTTATTCAGACCGATGTGGCCATCAACCCGGGCAACTCCGGCGGCCCATTGATCAACATGCGCGGCGAGGTGGTGGGCATCAACAGCCAGATCTATTCCCGATCGGGTGGTTTCATGGGCATCTCGTTTGCCATTCCCATGGACGAGGCCATGCGGGTGAGTGAGCAGTTGCGCACCTTGGGGCGTGTCAGCCGTGGCCGCATCGGGGTGCAAATTGCACCAGTGACCAAAGAGGTGGCCGAATCCATTGGCTTGGGCAAGGCCCAAGGTGTGTTGGTGCGTGGCGTGGAAGAAGGCTCACCTGCTGAAAAAGCCGGCATCGAGGCGGGCGACATCATTACCCGTTTTGATGGCAAGACCATTGAAAAGCCGGCCGATTTGCCACGAGCTGTGGGCAATACGAAACCTGGCAGCCAGGTCTCCCTGACGGTCTTTCGCCGGGGTTCAACCAAGGATCTGAAGGTCATCGTGGCCGAAATCGAACCGGAAAAAGTCGCCACGGCAGCCACCGAGAAAAAACCTCCGGCTGCCAAGGTCGCCCACTTGGGCCTGAGCTTGAGTGACTTGACCGAGGCCCAAAAGAAAGAGGCACGCGTGCGCTCAGGGGTGCGGGTGGACGCTGCCGTGGATGCCGCAGCGCGCGCAGGTATTCGCGAGGGCGACTTGATCCTGGCGGTGGCCAACACTGAAGTGAACTCGGTTCAGGTTTTCGAATCCTTGATGGCTCGAATTGACAAGACCCGGCCGGTCAGTGTCCTGATTCGCCGAGGTGATGGGGCGCAGTATGTGCTGATTCGTCCAGCTCCCTGATGCTTGTCAAGTCCTTCAGACCATGAAACCCCTGTTGTTTTGTGGTTGTTGGCCTTAAGCATCATTTTCGGCGTCAGCCGGGCTCTTTATTGAAAATATTTCTGAAGTTTGTGTTTGCTAACATTTCCATGGCCACATACCGAATTTGGATAAAATCATACGTCTTGAACCGCCATTCATGGCATAAAGAGCAGGTCTGGACTCACCATGCGGGATTCATGCAGGAGTCCACCGTTGATCCACAAAGAGCCCACAAGTTGTTCATTCACTTGTTCGATGGTTTGTGGATAAGCTGTTGATAAATTTCTTGTTGCATAGCAGCAACGACCTGCCAAGCGCGATTTTGGGGCTGTGCGAATGGGCCAATTTGCCTACAATGAAGTCCCAACTATCGCAGTTGCCATAGATTGTTGGTTCAGGGCGCGTCGACACCAGACGCGCCCTTTTTTCTTTTCCGGATCCTTGATCCACAAACACTTGCAGAATTTCCTTGATGAATCACATCAGAAACTTTTCGATCATTGCCCACATTGACCACGGCAAATCCACGCTGGCCGATCGCTTGATTCAGAGGTGCGGTGGTCTCGAAGCACGTGACATGGAAGCGCAGGTGCTTGACTCGATGGACATTGAGAAAGAGCGCGGCATCACCATCAAAGCTCAGACTGCTGCATTGCAATACAAGGCCCAAGACGGTCAGGTCTACAACCTGAATCTGATCGACACACCTGGCCATGTGGACTTCTCTTATGAAGTCAGTCGTTCACTGTCCGCATGTGAAGGTGCCTTGCTGGTGGTCGATGCCAGCCAGGGCGTTGAAGCACAAACCGTGGCCAACTGCTACACAGCCCTCGACCTGGGTGTGGAAGTGGTGCCGGTGCTCAACAAAATGGACTTGCCCAATGCCGATCCTGACAATGCCCGTGCCGAAGTGGAAGACGTGATTGGCATCGATGCGACCGACGCCATTCCTTGCTCGGCCAAGACCGGCATGGGCATTGAGGAAATCCTGGAAGCCGTCGTGGCCCGCATTCCGCCACCCAAGGGCAACCCTGACGCACCCTTGCGCGCCATGATCATTGACAGCTGGTTTGACAGCTACGTGGGCGTGGTCATGCTGGTGCGTGTGGTCGATGGCCAGCTGATCAAAGGCGAGCGCATTCGCATGATGGCCAGCAATGCTGTGTACGAAGCGGGCAGTCTGGGCGTGTTCACGCCGGCCAACCAGCCGCGCGAATCGCTCAAGGCGGGCGAGGTGGGCTACATCATTGCGGGTATCAAAGAGTTGCAGGCGGCCAAGGTCGGTGACACGGTGACCCTGGAAAAGAAGCTGCCCAACAACTTGGGGCCTGCTGTAGAGGCCCTGCCGGGTTTCAAGGAAATTCAGCCCCAGGTGTTTGCAGGGCTGTACCCTACAGAAGCCAACCAATACGACGCGCTGCGCGATGCGCTGGAAAAACTCAAACTCAACGACGCCTCGCTGCACTACGAGCCTGAAGTTTCACAAGCCTTGGGCTTTGGCTTTCGATGTGGTTTCTTGGGGCTGCTGCACATGGAAATCGTGCAAGAGCGCCTGGAACGCGAATTTGACCAAGACCTGATCACCACCGCGCCCAGCGTGGTCTACGAAGTGGTCAAGGGTGATGGCGAAGTCATCATGGTGGAGAACCCCTCCAAAATGCCCGATCAGGGCAAGCTTCAGGAGATCCGCGAGCCTATCGTCACCGTGCACCTGTACATGCCGCAAGACTATGTGGGCCCCGTCATGACGCTGGCCAACCAAAAGCGTGGCGTGCAGATGAACATGGCCTACCACGGCCGTCAAGTCATGCTGACCTACGAGATGCCCTTGGGCGAGATCGTGCTCGACTTTTTTGACAAGCTCAAATCGGTCAGCCGTGGCTATGCCTCCATGGACTACGAGTTCAAGGAGTACCGGGCTTCGGACGTGGTCAAAGTCGACATCATGCTGAACGGCGAAAAGGTCGATGCGCTGTCGATCATCGTGCACCGCACGCAAGCTCAGTATCGCGGTCGTGCGGTGGCCGCCAAAATGCGCGAGATCATTTCACGCCAGATGTTCGATGTGGCGATTCAGGCCGCCATTGGCGCCAACATCATTGCCCGTGAAACCATCAAGGCTTTGCGCAAGAACGTACTGGCCAAGTGCTACGGTGGCGACATCACGCGCAAACGCAAACTGCTGGAAAAGCAAAAAGCGGGTAAAAAGCGGATGAAACAGATTGGTTCGGTCGAAGTGCCTCAAGAGGCGTTTCTGGCCATTTTGCAGGTGGAAGATTGATGCAATTTTTAACGTCTTTGGTGTTGGCCGCTTTTGTCGGGTATGCCGGTGGCTGGTACCTGGGTTTCATCGAGGGCAACTTTGCGCTGCTTCTGCTTTTGGCCACCGTGGTCACCGGCATTTATTGGCTGGCCGAGCGCTTCGTGTTCTTGCCGCAGCGCCAAAAAGCGGTGGCGCAACTCGAAGCTGAGACCGCTCAGCGCCGCGCCGAGTTGAACAAAATGGGGATCGATAAGATCGACACCGACATCCGCGAGTCGCGCGAGAAGCTGCTCATGCAGCCTTGGTGGCTGGACTGGACGGCAGGTCTCTTCCCGGTCATCGTGGTGGTGTTTTTGCTGCGCTCTTTTTTGTTTGAGCCTTTCAAGATTCCCTCGGGCTCGATGATCCCTACGCTGCACATTGGCGACCTGATTTTGGTCAACAAGTACCACTACGGCATACGACTGCCTGTGGCCAACACCAAAGTGACCGAAGGTACACCCGTGCAACGTGGTGATGTGATGGTGTTCCGTTACCCGCCCAAGCCCAGCGTAGACTACATCAAGCGCGTGGTGGGCTTGCCCGGGGACGAGGTGGCTTTTTTGAACAAAAGCCTGACCATCAACGGCAAGGTCGTGCCCACCGAAGTGCTGCCCGATTTCTTTGACGAATCGACCATGCGTTACCACAAGCACCGCCGTGAAACCTTGGGACTCAAGCCCCACCAAACGCTGCAAGACGACGATCGTCCTGCTTTTGTGCCTGGGGCTGATCAATTTGTCGGGCGTGAGAACTGCAACTACACCGTCGAAGGCGTGACCTGCAAGGTGCCTGCAGGCCACTATTTCATGATGGGTGACAACCGCGACAACTCGCTGGACTCTCGTTTCTTCGGTTTTGTACCGGACGCCAACATTGTGGGAAAAGCCTTTTTTGTGTGGATGAACTTTGGCAACCTCAAGCGCATTGGTGCGTTTGACTGAGGTGAGTGTGGCCGCATCTTCCGCACTGTCTGAATTGCAGATCCGTTTGGGTCATGCTTTTCGCCAACCAGGCCTTTTACAGCAGGCAGTGACGCACCGCAGTTTCAGTGCCGACCATAACGAGCGCCTGGAGTTTTTGGGCGATTCGGTGCTGAACCTGTCGGTGGCACACTTGCTCTATGCGCAACTGGCCAGCCTGCCCGAGGGTGATTTGTCACGGGTGCGCGCCAACCTGGTCAAACAAGACACCCTGCACCAACTGGCCAAAACCTTGGACTTGTCCGCAGTGATGCGTCTGGGTGAAGGCGAGATGCGCTCGGGTGGTCAAAACCGTCCGTCCATCCTGGCCGATGCGCTGGAAGCCATCATTGGTGCGGTTTATCTGGATGGTGGCTACAAGGACGCGCAGGCCCTGGTCGAGCGCCTGTTTGCCCAGGTGGACATCAAACCCGACATGCAGGCCGTGGGCAAAGACCCCAAGACCGAGCTGCAAGAGTGGCTGCAAGGGCGCAAGCTCGCGCTGCCCAAATACACCGTGGTCGGCACCTCCGGCGCGGCGCACCGCCAGCAGTTCGAGGTCTCGTGCGAAGTGACTGAGCTGCGCCAAACCCAACAAGGCTCGGGCGCGTCGCGTCGCGCAGCCGAACAAGCAGCAGCTGCTGCCATGCTGCTGTACCTGAAATCTGAAAGCGCCGCATGAGCACCGACCAAAAATCCAATGACTCGGGGCACACCTCGCATGAGCAAACCATGCGCCGCCCGGTACAAATCGCGGGCGTGACCATCCAGCCACGCAATGCGTCGGAGGACGCCGCGTTGCCACCGATCGCTGCCGCCCTCCCGCCTGTGCCGGTGGAAGGCCAGCGCTGCGGCCTGGTGGCCATTGTGGGCAAGCCCAACGTGGGTAAGTCCACCTTGCTCAACGCCTTGGTGGGTCAAAAAATCAGCATCACTTCGCGCAAAGCCCAAACCACGCGCCACCGCATCACCGGCATCCGCACCCAGGGCACCGCCCAGTATGTATTCGTCGATACACCCGGTTTCCAGACCGTCCATGGCACCGCGCTCAACAAGTCGCTCAACAAGACCGTGGTCGGCGCGGTGAGCGATGTGGACCTGGTGCTGTTCGTGGTTGAGGCCGGCAGTTTCACGACGGCTGACGCCAAGGTGCTCGACCTGCTCAAGTCCGGTATTCCGGTTTTGCTGGTGGCCAACAAGCTCGACAATGTGCATCGCCGTGGTGACATTGCGCCTTGGCTGCAAAGCATGCAAGAGCGTCATGCTTTCACCGAGTTCGTGCCCATGTCGGCCAAGCAGCCTAAGGACATTGAGCGCCTGCTGGGCATTTGCGAAAAAAACCTGCCCGAGCAGCCTTGGTGGCATGCCGAGGACGAACTCACCGACCGCAGCGAGAAGTTCCTCGCCAGTGAAATGGTGCGCGAAAAGCTCTTCCGCCTGACGGGTGACGAGCTGCCTTACACCTCCACGGTGGTGATCGACAAATTTGAGGAAGAGGCTGGGCGCACGTCCAAACGCATGCTGCGCATTGCGGCCACCATCGTGGTCGAGCGCGAAGGCCACAAGGCCATGGTGATCGGTGACAAGGGCGAAAAACTCAAGCGCATCGGCACCGAGACCCGCGTCGAGCTGGAAAAGCTGCTGGACGCCAAGGTGTTCATCGAGCTGTGGGTCAAAGTCCGTTCGGGCTGGGCCGACGACGAAGCGCGCGTGCGCAGCTTCGGCTACGAGTAATCTCACCGCCAATGGCCTCCAAGCGGATCGCAGACGAGCCAGCCTATGTGCTGCACCGCTACGACTGGAGCGAGACCAGCCTGATCCTGGAAGTTTTCACCCGCCACCACGGCCGCGTGGCGCTGGTGGCCAAAGGGGCCAAACGCCCGACCTCGGGTTTTCGGCCTGTGCTGCTGCCCTTGCAGCCTTTGTCGCTGGCTTTTGGTGGCGACGGTGACATCCGCACCCTCAAATCAGCCGAATGGGTGGGCGGCCACGTCATGCCCACGGGCGAGGCGCTCATCTCCGGTTATTACCTCAATGAGTTGCTGATGCGCCTGACCGCGCGAGACGACCCGCACCCGCAGCTTTTCGAGGTGTATGCCGCTGCTGTGCGCCTGCTGGCCAGTGGCGACCCCGATGCGCTGCAGTGGGCCTTGCGTGCATTTGAGTTGCTGCTGCTCAAAGAGATGGGCTTGCTGCCTGCACTCAACTCACAGACCTTGACCCTTCAAATGCTTTCACCGGAGGACCGTTACACCTTGGTCCCCGAGGCAGGTTTGCAATGGGTGCCTGATGATGGCCGTCAGGGGCTGAGTGGCGCGCAATGGCTGGCACTGCATGCCGCCTTGAATGCGGCGAACCCGCTGGCGGCGTTGTTGCGTGAGTGTGCTGACCTCTTGGGGCAGCTGCAGCGTCCCTTGCGACTCATGCTCAACTACCATTGCGGTGTCGGCGCCTTGCGCACCCGCCAGATGATGCTGGACCTGCAAACCTTATGAACACTTCTGAATCAAGCGTGGCCCTCTCGGTCAACGTCAACAAAGTCGCGCTGCTGCGCAACTCCCGCCATCTGGGTATTCCCAGCATCACCCGCGCGGCCGAGTTGTGCTTGCAAGCAGGTGCGAGCGGCATCACCATTCACCCGCGGCCCGATGAGCGCCATATCCGTGCCAGCGATGTGCCCGAGTTGCACGCGCTCGTGCAGGCCTGGCCCGAGCGCGAGTTCAACATCGAGGGCAACCCCTTCCACAATCTGATGGACCATGTGCGAGCCGTTCGCCCGCACCAGGTGACCTTTGTGCCCGACAGCGAAGGCCAGTTCACCAGCGACCACGGCTGGACCTTTCCGCAAGACGCCGAGCGCCTGAAACCCCTGATCGATGAATGCAAGGCGCTGGGTGTGCGCGTGAGCCTGTTCATGGACCCGCTGCCGGAACAAATGGCTGCGGCCCGCGCTGTTGGCGCTGACCGTGTGGAGCTCTACACCGAGCCCTATGCCGCCGCCTTTGGCACGCCAGCGCAAGCCATGCAGCTGCAGCGCTACGCCGATGCCGCCGTTGCCGCCACACAAGCGGGCTTGGGCCTGAACGCCGGGCACGACCTGAACCGTGACAACTTGCCCGCCTTTGTTGCGGCGGTCAAAGGCCTGCAAGAAGTCTCGATCGGCCACGCCTTCATGGCCGATGCGCTGGAGATGGGTTACGCCGCCACGGTGCAAGCCTATTTGGCCTGCCTGCAAAAATGATCTACGGCATCGGCACCGACATCTGCGACATCCGCCGCATCCGGGCCAGCCTGGACAAGCACGGCGAGCGTTTTGCCGCCAAGGTGCTGTCTGACGCCGAAATGGCCACTTGGAAAGCCCGCAGCGCCCGCTGGCCCGAGCGCGGTGTGCGCTATCTGGCCACACGTTTCTCGGCCAAAGAGGCGTTCAGCAAAGCCATTGGCCTGGGCATGCGCATGCCCATGACCTGGCGGCTGTGCGAGGTGGGCAAGCTGCCCAGCGGGCAGCCGGTCATCGTGTTGCACGGCGTGCTCAAAGAATGGTTTGAAGCCAAAGGGCTCAAAGCCCACATCACCGTCACCGACGAGTCTGAATACGCCGCGAGTTTTTGCGTGGTGGAAACCACTTGAATGGCCAGGGTCCGTCCCGATATTGAAAGAACAGCCCATGAGCATCCACGCCCCCCTGATCATCGACATCGAAGGCCATCAACTGACCGTCGTGGACCGCCGCCGCCTGGCCAACCCCTTGGTGGGCGGCATGATTTTGTTTGGTCGCAACTGGCACAGCCGTGCGCAGCTCACCGACTTGTGTGCCGACATCAAAAGCATCCGTCCTGACCTGCTGATCGCGGTGGACCACGAAGGTGGGCGCGTGCAGCGCTTTCGCTCCGACGGCTTCACCCATTTGCCGCCCATGCGCGCATTGGGCGAACTTTGGGCGCAAGACGACAAGGGCCTGCCCGGCTCGGGCGTGCTCAAGGCCTGTGAAGCGGCCACCTCGGCAGGCTTTGTGTTGGCCAGCGAGCTGCGTGCTTGCGGCGTGGACTTCAGCTTCACCCCTGTGCTTGACCTCGACCACGGCGAGAGCGGCGTCATTGGCGACCGCGCCTTTGCTCGTGACCCGCGCGTGGTGAGCCTGCTGGCACGCAGCCTGATGCAAGGCCTGCTGCAAGCGGGCATGGGCAACTGTGGCAAGCACTTTCCCGGGCACGGTGCCGTCAAGGCCGATTCGCATGTGGCCCTGCCCGTCGACAAGCGCAGCCTCAAAGACATCCTGGCCGATGACGCGCAGCCCTACCGTTGGCTCACCAGCGTGCTCACGGCCGTCATGCCTGCGCATGTGATCTACAGCAAAGTGGACAGCCGCCCGGCGGGCTTTTCGCCGCGCTGGCTGCAAGACATCCTGCGCGCTCAGCTGGGATTTCAGGGCGTCGTCTGCACCGACGACCTGTCGATGGCTGCTGCCCGCCAGATGGATGGGCGCACGCTCAGCTACACAGACGCCGTGATCACTGCGCTGCACGCGGGGTGCGATCTGGCCCTGTTGTGCAACCGCTCTGCCGTGAACGGCGGCGCAGAACTGGACGAGGTGCTTGACCAATTGGCCGAAGCCCAAGTCAAAGGCCAATGGCAGCCCAATGAGGTGAGTGAAGAGCGCCGTTTGGACCTCTTGCCCCGATCAGCCGCCCGCCCCTGGGACGAGCTGGTGCGCTCTGCCGACTACATGCAGGCGCTTGACCGTTTGCATTGACCCGATTGGATACTTGAATGAACTGGATCGCGCGCATCTTCATGGGCCTGATCGGGCTGGTTTTGCTGGCTGCCTTGCTCTTGGGCTTGCTCTGCTACATCGTTTATGCAACGGTTCGTTGGCTGTTGACGGGCCGCAAGCCACAGGTGGTGATGGTCTGGCAGCAGTTCAGCGCCATGCGACAAAACTTCAGGCAAGGTGGCTTTCGTGCTTCAAGCAGCCAAGGCTTTGAGCACCCCAGAGGACATGGTGCACCGTATGCGCGTGACGATCAGGTGGTCGACGTGGAGGTGCGCGAGGTGGTCGAAGACGCGCCGCGTTTGCCGTCCGACCGACGCTCCTGAACGAACTTGTCCCACAAAAAACCCGGCCTTGGCCGGGTTTTTTGTCGGTGTGTGCCAGCTCATTCCTGCACGTGACGCAGCGCCGGGAACAAGATCACGTCGCGGATGCTGGCGCTGTCGGTCAGCAGCATCATCAGGCGGTCGATGCCGATGCCGCAGCCGCCGGCAGGTGGCATGCCGTATTCGAGGGCACGCACAAAGTCGTGGTCGTAATACATGGCTTCGTCGTCGCCGTCGTCTTTGGCCGCCACTTGGGCTTGGAAGCGGGCTGCTTGGTCTTCGGCGTCGTTCAGTTCGCTGAAACCATTGCCGAACTCGCGGCCAGTGATGTAGAGCTCAAAGCGCTCAGTCACTTCGGGGCGGGTGTCGTTGGCGCGCGCCAGCGGCGAGATTTCGGTGGGGTGTTCCATGATGAAGGTCGGCTCCCAGAGCTTGTCTTCCACGGTTTCCTCAAAGTAGAACACCTGCAGGCTGGCCAAGCTGCGTGTGGACAGCTTGTCCTTGGCTTCGCTCATGCCCAGCTTTTTCAGGGCGTTGATCAGCCACTCAGCGTTGTCCACGTTGTCACCGGCTTCGGTGTGTTTGACGATGGCTTCGCGGATCGTCATGCGGGCGAAGGGCTTGTTCAGGTCCACCGGCTTGCCGTTGTAGGTCAAATCCAGCGTGCCTGCAGCGGTCATGGCCGCGTCGCGGATCAGGCTTTCGGTAAAACCCATCAAGTCCTGGTAGTTCCAGTACGCCGCGTA
Organism: Comamonadaceae bacterium; assembly: GCA_027488215.1. Taxonomy (GTDB): domain Bacteria; phylum Pseudomonadota; class Gammaproteobacteria; order Burkholderiales; family Burkholderiaceae_C; genus Limnohabitans_A. The sequence continues at coordinate 19,879 of JAIYCB010000032.1, read as the reverse complement.
GAACTCCATCATGGTGAACTCAGGGTTGTGGCGCACCGAGATGCCTTCGTTGCGGAAGTTGCGGTTGATCTCGAACACCCGCTCAAAGCCGCCCACCAGCAGGCGTTTGAGGTAGAGCTCGGGCGCGATGCGCAGGAACATCTCTTGGTCCAACGCGTTGTGGTGCGTCACAAAGGGCTTGGCATTGGCACCGCCGGGAATGGGGTGCAACATGGGCGTTTCGACTTCCAAGAAGCCGTGCTTGACCATGAACTCGCGAATGCCGCTCACGGCTTTGCTGCGGACCACAAAGCGCTTGCGGGCGGCTTCATCGGTCATCAGGTCCACATAGCGCTGGCGGTATTTAACTTCCTGGTCGGCCACGCCGTGGAACTTGTCGGGCATGGGGCGCAGGCTCTTGGTGAGCATGCGGATGCTGGTGGCGTGGATGGACAGCTCGCCCGTGCGGGTTTTGAACAGGTGGCCTTCCACGCCCACGATGTCACCCAGGTCCCAGTGCTTGAACAGGGAGTACAGGTCCTCGCCCACATCGTCGCGGGTCACATAGACCTGGATGCGGCCGGTGGCGTCTTGCAGCGTGGCAAAACTGGCCTTACCCATCACGCGCTTGAGCATCATGCGGCCTGCGACCTTGGCGGTGGTTTTGGCCACACCTTCGCCGTTCAGCTCTTCAGCGGCTTTCTCGCCGTGGGCTTGGTGCAGGTTGGCCGCGTGGTGCTCGGGCTTGAAGTCGTTGGGAAAAGCCACGCCTTTGCCGTCGGCCTGCGCCTGGCGCATGGCTTTGAGTTTTTCGCGGCGCTCGGCGATCAGCTGGTTTTCATCTTGAGGAGCGGTCGCGGCTGCGGCATTGGCGTTCGTGTCGGACATGTCGGGCGATGGTTGGGCTCTGGGCGCGAGGCGTGCCTGAGCCTGGTTGGCGTAAAAAACGTGGGAAAGCTGAACTGCGCCAAGGCGCAAAACCCGCTATTTTAAGAGTTCGCGAGGGGCATTTAGCCTTGGCGGCTCAATCATGACGCCGAAGGCTAAGGCGAGCGCTCTGCGGGCGCCACCATGTCCCCGATCAGCTCCAGCCGCAGTAGCGGTTGTTCCAGGGCAAACAGGCGGTATTTCATTTGCAGCGGCAAGGGCAGCAATTCGCCCCAACGGTGGGACAGCCAGCTGCAGTCTTGCAGCCGCCAGGCCTCGGCCCAGTGAGGCACCTCGCTGGGCTGGGCGCTCAGCTGGGTCAACACTTCGTGCATTTGCGCAGACAAGTGCTGCAGGTCTTCGGGTACCTGCACGGCGGGTTCAGGTGGCAAGGCTTGCACCCGGCCCAGCCACAGGCCGTCGCTGCGCTGCTGCGTGGCTTCGATGCGGAATTTTTCGACACCCCGGCACCACACCATGATCAAACCGGGCTGAGGCCGCTCGATGCGTTCGATCTGAACCCGGGTGCCCAAAGCCTCAAACTGCTCGGCCGCTGTGCCGGGACGGTGCACTTCGCGGCCCTGGGTCAGGGTGACCACACCAAAGCCCGAGCCTTGGCGCTCACATTCGCCAATCATCTGCAGGTAGCGCAGTTCAAAAAGTTGCAGCGGCAGCAGAGCGCCGGGGAACAGGACCGTGCCCAGTGGGAAAAGCGGCAATTCGGTCTGGGCTTGCGGGGGAGGGGTGTCGCGATCGGGCATCTGGGTATCATCGCACGAGCAGGAGAAAAACGATGTTGTTTCAGATGGTGAGCTTGGTTTTGGAAGTGGTGGCAGGCCTGATTGCAGGCACTTGCTTGCTGCGCTTTTTGATGCAGTGGCAGCGCATTTCTTTTCACCAACCTTTGGGCCGATTTGTTTTTGCGGTGACCGACTGGTTGCTTTTGCCGCTGCGCCGGGTGATCCCGCCATGGTCGGCTTGGGACTTGTCGAGCCTGGTGGGGGCCTTCTTGATCAAGCTGGTCCAGTACCTGTTGCTGTGGCTGGTTGCGGGTGGACAAGGCGCTTTGGCTTTGTTGCCGCTGGTCAGTCTGGTGGGCATGGCACAGCTGGTGGTCTCAGCCCTGAGTGCGCTGGTGCTGGTGTTGGCTGTGATGTCCTGGGTGAACCCAGGCTCACCCATGTACAGCCTGGTGGCGCGCTTGAGTCAGCCCTTTTTGAGGCCTTTCCAGCGGGTGGTGCCATTGATTGGCGGGGTGGATTTGTCGCCCATCGCTTTGTTGTTGGTTTTGCAGTTGATCGGCATGGTGTTGGCGCCACTGCAAATGAGCTGGATGCACTGAGCCGGAAAAGGTCGCAAAAAAACAAAGGCCCTCCATAGAGGGCCTTTGTTTTTTTGCGTCCGTCATTTCAACTGACGGCGTCTGCCGGCTGGCGTTGCAGCATGGCCAGTGTGGTGGCAATGGTCTTGCGCAGTTCGCGGCGGTCGCAGATGAAGTCGACTGCGCCTTTGGACTGCAAAAACTCTGCGCGCTGAAAGCCTTCGGGCAAGGTCACGCGCACGGTGCTTTCGATCACGCGGGGGCCGGCAAAGCCGATCAGGGCTTTGGGCTCAGCAATGACCACATCGCCCAAAAAGGCGAAACCAGCCGACACGCCGCCCATGGTCGGGTCGGTCAGCACGCTGATGTAGGGCAGGCCTTTTTTGGCCAATCGGGTCAAGGCGGCGTTGGTTTTTGCCATTTGCATGAGCGAGAGCAAGCCCTCTTGCATGCGCGCACCACCCGTGGCAGTGAAGCAGACAAAGGGCACTTTTTGCGCGATGGCGGTTTCCACGCCGCGCACAAAACGCTCACCGACCACCGAGCCCATGGAGCCGCCCATGAAGTCGAATTCGAAACAGGCGGCCACCAGGTTGATGCTGTGCACCGCGCCACCCATGACGACCAAGGCATCGGTTTCGCCCGTGTTGTCCATGGCTTCTTTCAGACGCTCGGGGTACTTGCGGCTGTCCTTGAACTTGAGGGGGTCCACCGGTACGACTTCCTGGCCGATCTCATAACGGCCTTCACCGTCCAGAAAAGCGTTCAGGCGGGCGCGGGCACCGATGCGCAGGTGGTGCGAGCAGCCAGGGCAAACGTTTTGGTTTTCTTCCAAATCATTTTTGTACAACACCGACTCACAACTGGGGCACTTGACCCACAAGCCTTCAGGCACCGTGCGACGCTCTGCCGGGTCGGTATGCTGAATTTTCGGGGGGAGCAGTTTTTCGAGCCAACTCATGAGAGGTTCTCCTTGTGCGGCGAATTATCGTTGAATCGTCGGCTGGTCTCTTCAGGCGTCGAGCGCTTGGCGAATGCCGCGTAAAAAGTCTGAGGCGACGGTGTTGATTTGGCTTTCTGGAGCCGCATCGATCAGCTGGATCAGGCGCGAGCCTATGACCACCGCATCGGCCACACGGCCGATGGCTTTGGCGGTCGCCGCATCGCGGATGCCGAAACCCACGCCCACCGGCACGCTCACGTGCTGGCGGATGCGCGGCAGCATGGCTTCGACCGCGTCGGTGTCCAGCGTGCCCGAACCCGTCACGCCCTTGAGCGAGACGTAATACACATAGCCGCTGGCCACCTGGGCCACCTGCTGCATGCGCTCGTCGGTGCTGGTGGGAGCCAGCAAAAAGATCAGGTCCATGTTGTGGGCGCGCAGTTTGGCGGCAAATTCCACGCATTCTTCAGGTGGATAGTCCACGATCAGCACGCCATCGACCCCGGCCGCAGATGCGTCACGGATGAAGCTGTCGGGGCCGTGCTTCTGGTCGTAGCGCTCCACCGGGTTGGCATAACCCATCAGCACCACCGGGGTGTGGCTGTTGGTTAGGCGGAATTCGCGCACCATGGCCAGCACCTGGACGGTCCCGATGCCCAGAGCCAAAGCTTTGTCACCGGCTTTCTGGATCACGGGGCCGTCGGCCGATGGATCCGAAAAAGGCACTCCCAGCTCGATGATGTCGGCTCCTGCCTCGGCCATGGCGTGCATCAGGGGCACAGTGCTGGTTTTTTGGGGGAAACCTGCCGTGACGTAAGGGATCAGGGCTTTGCGGTCTTGGGTTTCGAGGGTGGAGAGGGTGGCGTCGATGCGGCTCATGATTGACCTCCGCAGGGCCGCCCCAAGGAGGGCAAAGCCCCCTCGGGGGGCAGCGAGTACACGAAGTGACGAGCGTGGGGGTACATGTTCTTGTCCTCACTTCATAAAATTCACGGGCTGCTCGCCACCTTTGACCGACTGGCCCTGGCAGCTGGGGCGGCAGAAAAAGTCGGCGTTGGACAAGTCGGCCACGGTGCCGATGTCCTTGTCGCCACGGCCCGACAGGTTGACCAGGATGGATTGGTCAGGTCGCATGGTTTTGGCCAGCTTCATGGCGTAGGCCACCGCGTGGCTCGATTCGAGGGCGGGGATGATGCCTTCGGTGCGGCACAGGTAATGGAAGGCGTCGAGTGCTTCCTTGTCGGTGATGCCGACGTACTCTGCGCGACCGATGTCCTTGAGGAAGGCGTGCTCGGGGCCGACGCCAGGGTAGTCCAGGCCCGCGCTCACGCTGTGGGTTTCTGTGATTTGGCCGTTCTCGTCTTGCAGGATGTAGGTGCGGTTGCCGTGCAGCACGCCGGGACTGCCCAACTGCAGCGAGCAGGAGTGTTTGCCCGAATCCATGCCTTCGCCTGCGGCTTCCACACCGATCAGGCGGGTGTTTTCATGGGCGATGTAGGGGTAGAAGATGCCCATGGCGTTGCTGCCACCGCCCACGCAGGCGATCACCGCGTCGGGCTGTTGTTCGGTCATTTGCAGGCTCTTGAACATCTCGGGCATTTGAGTCAGGCACTCTTCGCCGATCACGCTTTGGAAGTCGCGCACCATCATCGGGTAGGGGTGGGGCCCTGCCACGGTGCCGATGATGTAGAAGGTGTTGTCCACATTGGCCACCCAGTCGCGCATGGCTTCGTTCAAGGCGTCCTTGAGCGTCTTGCTGCCTGACTCGACCGGCACCACGGTCGCGCCCAGCAGCTTCATGCGATAGACGTTGGGGCTTTGGCGCTTGACGTCTTCGCTGCCCATGTACACCACACACTCCAGCCCGTAGCGGGCGCAGATGGTGGCCGTGGCCACGCCGTGTTGGCCTGCGCCGGTTTCGGCAATGATGCGCGGCTTGCCCATGCGCTTGGCGAGCATGGCCTGGCCGATGGTGTTGTTGATCTTGTGCGCGCCGGTGTGGTTGAGGTCTTCGCGTTTCAAGAAAATCTGCGCGCCACCCGTTTCGCGGCTCATGCGGGCTGCGTGGTACAGGGGCGAGGGGCGGCCTACAAAGTGCGCCAGCTCAGACTTGAATTCGGCGATGAACTCTGGGTCGTCCTGGTATTGGGCGTAGGCATCTTTGAGTTCGTTGATGGCGTGGGTCAGGGTTTCTGAAACAAAGCTGCCGCCATAAATGCCGAAATGGCCTTTGGTATCGGGTTGTTGGTAGTCGTACATGGCAATGGGTACCAGGATTTAACCCGGAAGAAATTCAAAGGAGGTCAGCATCGGCAGCACGCACGGCGGCCACGAATTGCTGGATTTTTTCGGCATCTTTGAGGCCCTTGGCGGCCTCGATGCCCGAGCTCACGTCAACGGCCAGTGTGAGGCCGCGAGAGCGCAGCGCCCGTATGCCATCGACCACGTTTGCAGGTGTGAGTCCACCAGACAAAACGAGGTGAGCATTGACGTTTGGTGGCAGCAGTGACCAATTGAATGTTTTCCCGCCGCCGCCGTATCCGTCGACTTGGGCGTCGAGCAAAAGGGCTTGGGCGTTTTGATGGAGGTGGGTAAATTCTAGCAAGTCGAAGTCATGCACCTCGGACAGGGGTATTCGGGCGGCTTTCAGGTGGGGGCGGCCGGTGCGCAGCGTCATGGCCGCGCAAAATTCGGCCGATTCGTCACCATGAAACTGCAGTAATGCGCCTGGCACGGCCGCACACGCGGCCTGAATGCGCTCGGGGGTCTCATTCACGAACAGCAGCACGGGCAGCACAAAGGCGGGCAGCAAGCGGGCCAACTCGGCAGCGCGCTCGATGCTCACGCTGCGTGGGCTGGGCGGGTACATCACAAAGCCAATCGCATCTGCCCCGGCAGCACATGCTGCCAGCACGTCGGCTTCGCGGGTGAAGCCGCACATCTTGATGCGGGTGCGTTGCTGCGGTTTCATGGCAACCAATCAAAAGCAGGGGTGGTGTCTGGCAAACCCCATTCAGGGTGGTAAATCGGCCCTGCAAAGTACAGGCCATCGGGCGAAAACGTGGGCGCTGCGGCATCCCGGCTTTTGGCGAGCAGCACTTCACGCATCCATTCGGGCGACTGGTGGCCCTGCCCAATGGTGACCAGGCAGCCCATGATGTTGCGGATCATGTGGTGCAAAAAGGCGTTGCCTTCAAACTCAAACCGCCAGTAAGCCCCACGCTGGGAAATTTGGATTTGACGCAGCGTTTTGACGGGCGACAGGGCTTGGCAGCTGCTGGCTCTGAATGAGGAAAAGTCGTGCTCGCCCAGCAAGTAACCACTGGCCTGGCGCATCGCTGTTGCGTTCAGTGGGCGGTAGACCCAACCGACACGGCCCGCCTCCAAGCTGGGGCGGACGTTCGAGTCAAGCAGCACGTAGATGTACCGCCTGCCAATCGCGCTGCCTCGGCAGTGGAAGCTTTCCGGCACCACTTGCGCCCACTGCACCGCGATGTCAGGCGGCAAAAACCGGTTGGTGCCGCGCACCCAGGAATGGGTGTCACGATCAATGTCCGTGTCAAAGTGCACCACCTGCATCAGGCCGTGCACCCCCGCGTCAGTGCGCCCGGCACACAAGGTGCTGACCCGGGGCACATCGGCAAACTGGGCCAGGGCTTTTTCAAGCTTGTCCTGAATCGTCAAGCCCGTGCTTTGGCTTTGCCAGCCCTGGTAAGCCGTGCCTGAATAGCAGACGCCCAGGGCCAGCCTCACCGGATTTGGCCGAGCATCTGGATGGCGCGGGCCTTCAGGTCGCCATGGGTTGAAGAAATGACGGACAAGATCAAAGCACGGGCCAGGTCTTTGTCACCCTTGGCCAACAATTGCGCAGCAAGGTTGAGCTTGCTTTGTTCAGTGTCATCGACAGGGTTCTGAGGTGCTGGTGGAGCCGCCGGGATTGGCGCTGTATGGGTGGGGATAGAAGCCAAAGGCGATACAGCTGCTTGGGATGGAAGGTCCAGGTCAATTGAACGCATCTGAGGTGGAATGCTCACTTGGCCTGATGCTGCTGACATGGCCGGACCCGTGCCAGGGGAAGGGGCATCATCATAGGCCGGGGCATAAATGGACTCGGGCTTGGCCGAATTTTTTCTTATCCAGAAAGCCACCAAGAACAAAGTAGCCAGCAAAGCGACAGCCCAAGCCCAAACTTGCTTGTTCTCGCTCAGTTCTTTAAGGGTCCAACCTGTTGACATTGAAAGTTGAGACATCGACTCAGAAGTGACTGAGCCAGGTGCAGGAGTAACAGCTGCTGGAGAGGGTGTCAAAGATGTTGTTGGGTTTGTGGGTCTGGGAGCGTTTTGAGCAAGAGCCTCCAAATCCCTCAGGTTCTTGTTCAAGGCGGCCAATTGATCGGCTGCTTCCTTGGCTTCGCGCTCGCTGGCTATTTTGGCTTCTGAGGCAGTCGAAGCCACGCTCGACTTGGACAATGTCAGTTTGTCTTGCTGTGCGGCCTGAGCTTCAGTTCTTTCAGTCTCAGTGGTGACCTTGCCCGACATGGCGCGGCTGTTCTTGCTGTCCACCAAGAGGGGCGATTCAGCAAGACGTCGGGCATATTCAGCGAACTCAATCGATTGCGCAATCACGGTCTTGCGCGCTTGTGCACGAGGAATCTGAGTGGCTTCCTCGACATCAGGTATGCGCAAAACAGCACCAGCCTTGACCAGGTTCACGTTGCCCTGGATGAATGCGTCAGGGTTAGCCTCGAGCATGGCCAACATCATTTGGTCCAACGAGACGTTGGGTGCCAAATACCTCAGTGCCAGCCGTGATGCTGTGTCACCCGTCTTGACTTTGACGGTTTTGCTTCCAATCGAGGAAGTTTCACCCATGGCAATGGGGTTGGCTTGAACAGCAGGCGCTTTCAGATTCGAAGTGGGCGTGCGGATGGGCTCGTTCGATCTGGTGTTGGATATCGGGGTCTGTGCATTGTCAACGGGTGCAAAACGATAAACCGGAATTTGCTTGGCGTTGAGTTCGATGCTGGTAGCGTTCAGCGGATTGGCTGTTTCGTTCGTTCTGGAAGGGTTTGTCGACGGGCTGATTGGCGCTGGTTCTTGGTTGATGACCGGCAAGGCCAACAGGCGGTTATTGATTGCAGGGGGAGGGGGAGTGTTGGCACTGGCGCCCCGTTCGCTGACCGAATTGAGCAACAAAGCGTAGTTTTTGACCCGTTTACCAGAGGAAGACTGTGTTTCGAGGATCAGGTCGATGAAGTTTTCCTGAATCGGCACTCGACCATTCAAGGCAATGAAGGGTGCACCATTGGGTCGGGTTTGCAAGCTGGCGGTGACCCCGTTCAGAGCCGGGTTGAACTCAATGCCTGCTTGGGCAAAATCGCCAGGGGAAGCCAACTGAGCCCTCAATGTCCGCAATTCATCGGGGTTGGCCCGAGCCACTTCTATTTCGGCCCTGAGGGGTTCACCCATGGCCGACAGAATTTGCAGTCTCCCCAAATCCAAGGCCACCGCGGGCAATACCCACGCTGAAAAAACCAAAGCACTCAGCGCTTTCTTCATGAGATTTTTTGTTTTTTGGCAGTTGGCTTGACCCATGGATATCCTGCAATACGGTTGTTGTTCGAATGTTGATCAGGCATCCAACAAGATGCGCAGCATGCGACGCAGCGGCTCGGCTGCCCCCCACAGCAATTGATCACCAATGGTAAATACGCCAATATACTCCGGACCCATGGCCAACTTGCGAATACGCCCCACAGGGATGGTCATGGTGCCGGTGACGGCCACGGGTGTCAAGTCGTTGATAGTCGCTTCGCGGGTATTTGGAATCACTTTGACCCAATCATTGTCGGCCGCGATCATGGCCTCAATGTCGGCCACGGGCACGTCTTTTTTGAGCTTGAAAGTCAGGGCCTGGCTGTGGCAGCGCATGGCACCTACCCGCACGCAGAAACCGTCCACGGGAATGGCGGCAGAGCCAAAGTCCTCGCCCATGCCCAGAATCTTGTTGGTTTCGGCCATGCCTTTCCACTCTTCCTTGGACGTGCCCCAACCAGCTTCGTCCCGGTTTTTGCCGATCCCCAGGTCCTTGTCGATCCAGGGGATCAGCGAGCCCCCCAGTGGCACGCCAAAATTGGCGGTCTCAGCATTTGTCAGGGCGCGTTGTTTGGCCACAACCATGCGGTCGATTTCCAAAATGGCACTCTTGGGGTCGTCCAGCAAGGCTTTGACTTCGGCGTTCAGGGTCCCGTATTGGGTCAGCAACTCACGCATGTGCTGTGCACCGCCGCCAGATGCTGCCTGGTAAGTCTGGGTGCTCATCCACTCGACGAGCCCCGCTTTGTACAAAGCGCCCACGCCCATCAACATGCACGACACGGTGCAGTTGCCGCCCACCCAGTTTTTGCCACCATGGGCCAGTGCGTTCTTGATCACGGGCATGTTGACCGGGTCGAGAATGATCACGGCGTCTTTTTGCATGCGCAGGGTCGACGCAGCGTCGATCCAGTGGCCGTTCCAGCCCGCCGCACGCAGCTTGGGGAAGACTTCGGAGGTGTAATCGCCGCCCTGGGCGGTGATGATGATTTCGCAGCGCTTGAGTTGTTCGATGTCAAAGGCGTCTTGGAGTGTGGTTTCGTTCTTGGCCATCGTAGGGGCTTTGCCACCCGAGTTCGATGTGGAGAAGAAAAGGGGCTCGATCAGGTCAAAGTCTTTTTCCTGAATCATGCGGTCCATCAGAACCGAGCCGACCATGCCGCGCCAGCCGACCAAACCTACCAACTTGCTCATTTCATTGCCCTTTCAAAGTTAAACAGTGCGAGACCTGACTGTTTGCCCCGGCTCGTCTGGCCGGAGAGGGCGCACGACGAACCAGAGCCGTTAGTCCTTAATGGTCGTCGTTTTGGTGGAGATTGCACGCGCACCAACAGCCACTGCAGTGGCAGTGGTCAGGTTCAGGAAGAACGGGCGGGCGTGAAACATGGAGGTTATTGTAACGGATTGGCTGGCGCGGGCCTGACGGAGGGCTGGTTGTCTTGCGCGTAAACCCTTTGTTTTTAAGACGTCCGAGTTCCCTATACTTTCGGAAAGGAAATACGAATGACTACACAGCAGCTGATTTTGAGCCTGGTGCTGGCCACGATGGTGTTTTCGGTGTCGTTGGAATTGCGCATCGAGGACTTCCGACGGGTGGCCCAGACCCCGCGAGCGGTGCTGTGTGGCCTGATTCCCCAGTTTCTCTTGTTGCCTGTGGGCACCTGGTTGGCCACGCTGGCGCTGGATTTGCCCGCCAACGTCGAGGCGGCGATGATCCTGGTGGCGGCCTGCCCTGGCGGCAGTCTGAGCAATGTGGTGACCCACATGGGGCGCGGCAACACGGCGCTGTCGGTCAGCATCTCGGCCGTGGCCAGTGTGATTGCGCTGTTGGCTACGCCTTTCAATTTCAGCTGGATGATCGCGGCCAACCCCGAAACCGCCTCCTGGCTGCGTGAGTTGTCGATCGACCCGTCGGGCATTTGGCTGAGCCTGGTGGCGCTCTTGGGTATTCCGCTGGCGCTGGGGCTGTTGTTTTCGCACCGCCTGCCTGCAATCACGCAGCGCATCCGCAAACCGCTGGGTCGCTTTGCAGTCGGCGCTTTGGTCTTGTTCATCGTCGCCGGGCTCATCAAGGAGCGCCAGTTGCTGACGCTGGGTCTTTTGCCCACTTTCTTGATTGTGGTTCTGCACAACGCCAGTGGCCTGTTTTTGGGTTGGGCCACAGCCAAGTCCATGGGCATGAGCGAGCGTGACCGCAGGGCCATCATGATTGAAGGCGGCATGCAGAACTCAGGCCTGGCCTTGGGCATCATTGCGGTGCAGTTCAACAATGATTTGAGCATGGTCACTTTGGCCAGCCTATGGGGAATTTGGCACATCGTGAGCGGCATGGGGCTGGCTTTTTATTGGAGAAGAAAAGATGCTCGATTGCTTGATTAAAAACGGCACCGTGGTGGACGGCACGGGCGCCCCCGCCCGTGTGGCTGATGTGGGTATGCGCGGGGGCCGCATTGTGGCGGTGGGCCAGGTGGACGAACCTGCCCAGCAAACCGTGGACGCTACCGGCCTGTGGGTCACACCCGGTTTTGTGGATATCCACACCCATTACGACGGGCAAGTCACTTGGGACGAGTGCTTCACGCCCAGCATCTACCACGGCGTGACCACGCTGCTCATGGGCAACTGCGGGGTGGGCTTTGCGCCCAAACGTCCAGGCCACGAGGGCGACCTGATCAAGCTGATGGAGGGCGTGGAAGACATTCCTGGTGCTGCGCTGCACGAGGGCATCCGATGGAATTGGGAAAGCTTTCCGCAGTACATGGAAGCGCTGACCGCCACGCCACGCAGCCTGGATTATTTGGTGCAGGTGCCGCATGACCCTTTGCGCATGTACGTGATGAAGGAACGCGCCTTGGCCCACGAGAAGGCCACGGCGCAAGACATCGAGGCCATGCGTTCGCTGTTGCGCGAAGCCCTGCAGGCCGGTGCCGCCGGGTTCAGCACCGGGCGCAGCGACAACCACCGCACCTCGGATGGCAAGGACACACCTGCGGCGAATGCGGGCAACGATGAATTGACGGGTCTGGCCCAGGCCTTTGTGGGACTGGGGCACGGCGTGGTGCAGATCGTGAGCGACTTCAACCTGCTGAACGGCCCCGATCAGTTTGACGCCGAGTTTGACAGCGTGGAGGCGCTGGCGCGGGCCAGCGGCAAGCCGGTGTCCATGACCTGGCTGCAACGCGACCCTGGCGGCGAGCAATACCTCAAAATCCAGCAGCGGGTCGAAGCGGCGGTGCAGGCGGGCCTGCCGCTGTACATGCAGACGGCGGTTCGGGGCATTGGCGTACTCAATGGGCTGGATGCGAGCTTTCACCCTTTCATGGGTTTCCCGTCTTACAAAGAAGTGGCGCATTTACCTTTGGCAGAGCGCGCCCAGGCCCTGCGCGATCCGGCGCGCAAGGCCCGCATCCTGTCGGAAAAGTCCGAGCGACTGGCCGGAGACGGCAGCGCAATCCCACCGCTGGTGGACATTTTGCTGGCCAAGATTGACCTGATCAGCGGGCGCATGTTCGCGCTGGAGGACACGCTCAATTACGAACCCTCGGTCATGCAGAGCTTTTTGGTGCGGGCCAAGCAGGCGGGCATCACCCCGCTGGAGGCAATATACGACCACCTGAGTGCTGACGTCGGCGAAGGCCTGATTTATTTCCCGATCTTCAATTACAACGAGGGCTCGCTCGACGCGGTGCGCCGCATGCTGGCCCACCCCAGGGCGCTCAGCAGCCTCAGCGACGCGGGTGCCCACGTGGGCACGGTGTGCGATGCCAGCTTTCCGACCTTCATGCTCACGCATTGGGTGCGCGACCGTGGGCGTGACGCCATCCCACTGGAGACGGCCGTCGAAATGCTCACCCGCCGCAATGCCCATTACCTGGGCTTGTCCGACCGGGGCGTGATCGCACCGGGCATGCGCGCCGACCTGAACGCCATCGACCCCCAGCGCCTGAGCGTGGGCCTGCCCCGCTTGGTGCGCGACTTGCCTGCAGGCGGCAAGCGCTTTGTGCAAAAGGCCGAAGGCTATGTGGCCACTTGGGTGGCGGGCGAGCAGGTGCAACGTGAAGGCGAGATCACCGCGGCCCGCCCAGGCCGCTTGGTTCGCATGGGTCAGGCCTGAGGGCGCTTAAAAAACAAAGCCCGGCCACCTTTGCAGGTGCCGGGCTTTGTGATTGGCGGGGCTGGATCAGCCAAGGGCCTTGACCACCGCGTCACCCATCTGAGCGGTGCCGACTTTGGTCGTGCCTTCGCTGTAAATGTCGCCCGTGCGCAGGCCTTGGGCCAGCACTTTCTGCACAGCCGTTTCGATGCGCTGGGCAGCTTCGGGCTGGTTCAGGCTAAAGCGCAGCATCATGGCCGCAGACAGGATGGTCGCCAGCGGGTTGGCCACGCCTTTGCCCGCGATGTCGGGTGCACTGCCGTGGCTGGGCTCGTACAGGCCCTGGTTTTTGGTGTTCAGGCTGGCCGAGGGCAGCATGCCGATCGAGCCGGTGAGCATGGAAGCTTCGTCAGACAAGATGTCGCCAAACATGTTGCCGGTGACCACCACGTCAAAACGCTTGGGCTCTTTGACCAGTTGCATGGCGGCATTGTCCACATACATGTGGTCCAAAGCGATGTCTGGGTACTCTTTGCCGACTTCGGTGACCACGTCTTTCCAGAACTGGAAAGTTTCGAGCACATTGGCTTTGTCCACGCTGGTGACGCGGCCTTCGGTGCCTGCGGCTTTGCGCTTGCGTGCGGCCTGGAAAGCCACGTGGGCAATGCGCTCGATCTCGGGCTTGGAGTAGCGCATGGTGTCGAAGGCTTCATCGGCGCCGGGGAAGTGCCCGTCGGTGGCCACGCGGCGACCGCGTGGCTGGCCAAAGTAAATGTCACCCGTCAACTCACGGATGATCAGGATGTCCAAGCCGGAGATCAGCTCGGGCTTGAGGCTGGACGCGCCGACCAGCTGCTCGTAGCAAATGGCAGGGCGGAAGTTGGCAAACAGGCCCATGTTTTTGCGCAGGCCCAAGATGGCTTGCTCGGGGCGCAGGGGGCGGTCAAGCTTGTCGTACTTCCAGTCGCCCACGGCGCCAAACAGCACGGCGTCAGACGCCATGGCCAGCTTGAGGGTGGCTTCGGGCAAGGGGTGGCCAAACGCGTCGTATGCGGCGCCGCCGACCAAGGCGGTCTCCATCTCGAACTTCAGATCGAGGGCATTCAAAACTTTGACGGCTTCGGCGACGATTTCAGTGCCGATGCCATCACCGGGAAGGACTGCGATTTTCATGAAAGTTCCAGAGTTCTTTAGGCGTTGACGGCGGTGTGCGCGAGCCAGGGCTTAGTGGCCAGGCGCTCGGCTTCAAAGGCCTTGATCTTGTCGGCGTGGCGCAGGGTCAAGCCGATGTCATCCAAACCATTGAGCAGGCAGTACTTGCGGAAGGCCTGCACCTCGAACTGGATCTCTTCGCCTTGGGGCCGCACGACGACCTGGCGCTCCAGGTCCACCTTGAGTTCGTAGCCGGGAAAGGCGGCCACTTCGTTGAAAAGCAGGTCCACCGTGGCCTCGGGCAAGACAATGGGCAACAGGCCGTTCTTGAAGCAGTTGTTGAAGAAGATGTCGGCAAAACTGGGCGCGATCACGCAGCGAAAGCCGTATTGGTCGATGGCCCAGGGCGCGTGTTCACGCGAGGAGCCGCAACCGAAGTTCTTGCGGGCGAGCAGGATCTTGGCGCCTTTGTACCGTGGCTGATTGAGCACAAAGTCGGGGTTGGGTTTGCGTTGGCTTTCGGGCACGCCGGGCTCGCCCTTGTCGAGGTAGCGCCATTCGTCGAAGAGGTTGGGACCAAAGCCTGTCTTGCGGATCGACTTGAGGAACTGCTTGGGGATGATGGCGTCGGTGTCCACGTTGGCGCGGTCCATCGGGGCCACCAGGCCTTTGAGTAAAGTGAATTTTTGCATGGCTTTATTTCTTGGCTGTGCCTTCGATGGTGGAGCCAAGCTTACCGATGTCCTGGCCGATGCCTCGAACGGTGTTGCAAGCGACCAAGCTCAAAACGCTGGCGATCAGGGTCAGGCGAATCAGAGTTTTCATGAGTGTGCTCCGTTTGATCAGGCAAATTTGCGAACGTCAACAAAGTGACCGTGGATGGCCGCCGCTGCCGCCATGGCGGGGCTGACCAGGTGCGTGCGTCCGCCCGCGCCCTGTCGGCCTTCGAAGTTGCGGTTGCTGGTCGAGGCACAGCGCTCACCGGGCTCTAGGCGGTCGGCGTTCATGGCCAGGCACATCGAGCAGCCGGGTTCGCGCCACTCAAAGCCAGCAGCCTTGAAAATTTCATGCAGGCCTTCCGCTTCGGCTTGGGCTTTGACCAAACCGGAGCCGGGTACCACCATCGCCAGCTTGACGTTCTTAGCGACTTTCTGGCCGAGCTTTTTCACCAGGGCAGCGGCTTCGCGCATGTCTTCGATGCGGCTGTTGGTGCACGAGCCGATGAAAACCTTGTCGATGGTGATGTCGGCCAGGGCTTTGCCGGGCTGCAAGCCCATGTAGGTCAGGGCGCGTTCGATGGCGTCGCGCTTGACGTCGTCTTTTTCTTTGTCGGGGTCGGGCGTTTGGCCGTCGATGCCGAGCACCATTTCGGGCGAGGTGCCCCAGGTGACTTGCGGGACGATGGCGCTGGCGTCCAGCTCGACCACGGCGTCAAAATGCGCGCCGGGGTCAGACTGCAAAGTCTTCCAGTAGGCGACAGCCTGGTCCCACTCCACACCGGTGGGCGAGAGCAAACGGCCTTTGACGTATTCGATGGTTTTCTCATCCACCGCCACCAGGCCCGCGCGTGCGCCGCCTTCGATGGCCATGTTGCAGACCGTCATGCGGCCTTCCATGCTCAAGCTGCGGATGGCCGAGCCGGCGAATTCGATGGTGTACCCGGTGCCGCCCGCGGTGCCGATTTTGCCGATGATGGCCAGCACGATGTCTTTGCCAGTCACACCTTTGGCCAAGCTGCCTTCCACTTTGACCAGCATGTTCTTGGCTTTTTTGGCCAGCAAGGTCTGGGTGGCCATGACGTGTTCGACCTCGGAGGTGCCAATGCCGTGGGCCAGTGCGCCAAATGCGCCGTGGGTGGAGGTGTGCGAGTCACCGCAGACCACGGTCATGCCGGGCAGGGTGGCGCCATTTTCGGGGCCAATCACGTGGACGATGCCCTGGCGCTTGGAAAGGAAGGGGAAGAAGGCGGCAGAGCCGTACTCCTTCATGTTCGCGTCGAGCGTGGTAATTTGTTCTTTGCTGATCGGGTCGGTGATGCCGTCGTAGCCGAGTTCCCAGCCGGTGGTGGGGGTGTTGTGGTCAGCCGTGGCCACGATGGAGCTCACGCGCCAGACTTTGCGGCCGGCTTGACGCAGGCCTTCAAAGGCTTGAGGGCTGGTGACTTCGTGTACCAAGTGGCGATCGATGTAGAGGACGGAGGTGCCGTCTTCTTCAGTGTGAACGACGTGTTCGTCCCAGATCTTGTCGTAAAGCGTGCGTGCCATGGAGCTTCCTTGCTGTGCAGCCGCACATTTTATGCGGATACCCAAGGACAGATCAGACCCAAGTGTCGCAAGCCTGTCTGCACTGTGTGGCGCTGGGTCAAAGCCAGGTCAGCCATTCCAGTATTTTGCGGCGCCGTTTACAACTCTTCCACACGTCTTGGGGGGTAGCTGTCCCATGATTGGCAGCCAGGGCAATGCCAGAAATGTTCTTTGGCTTCGAAGCCGCAAGCTGCGCAACGGTACCTGGCCAATGGTTTGGTCGCGAGTTCCAGTGTTTTTTGCACCGGTGCAGGCAATGCACCGAATTCGTGATGTTCACCATTGAGCCAGCGGCTGGCGGCCATCATCGAGGGGTGGTTTTGCAGATGGTCCAGGTAGCGCTGCAAGGTGTGGGCATCGGGCTTGGACTCAGAAAGCGGTTTTTTCGCTTCCAGCGCCGTGATGGCGTCCAGCACATCGATGCAGGGTTGGCGCGAGTAATGCGTTTGCAGCAAGCCAATCGCACTGGAAGCCCGTTCGCAGGCCAGTGCAGCCTGCGCGAAGCTGCCAGATGCCAAGGGGGCTGCCATGTCGTTTTGCTCAAACAAGACCGCCAAGGTCTCGTAGGCCGCCGACGCCTGGCCTTGGCTGAGCTGCAATTGCCCCATCAACAGGCGGGGTCTCGGGGCACGGGGGTGGGTTTGCAGGGTTTGCGACAACAATTCCATCGCTTTGGCGCTGTCGCCTTTTTGCACCGCTTCACGGGCTTGTTCGCATTGGTAATGAGCCAGACGGATGCCAAAGTCAGCCTCACCTGATTTTTCAAGCAAAAGGGCCACTGCGGCAGCTTCGGGCCATTCTCGTGAGCGTTCATAAATGGCCATGCGGGCCAGTCGGGCTTGTCCTTCGTAAGAGGTGTTCTCGAGTTTACGCAGCGCTTCTTCGGCGCGGTCAAGCAATCCTGCTTTCAAATAGTCGAGCGCCAGGCCGTGTTGGGCGCGTTGTCGATCGGCGTTGCCGATGTCTGCACGCGAGAGAAGGTGCTCGTGTACACGCACTGCGCGGTCATATTCACCCCGGCGGCGGAACAAATTGCCCAAGGCAAAATGCAGTTCGGAAGTGTCAGGGTCATTTTGCACTGCCTCAATGAAGGCATCAATCGCCTGGTCTTGCTGCTCGTTGAGCAGATGGTTCAGACCTTTGAAATAAGCGCGAGGCGCTTGCCGATTGGCGATGCGCATTTGGCGCAAGTCCAGACGCGATGCGATCCAGCCCAGGGCAAAGGCTGTGGGCAGTCCCAGCAAAATCCAGGTCAGATCAAGCTCCATCGGTCACCCCGTTAGTCTGTGGGGAGGCTTCAGAGGAGGGTTTTTTCTTGACCGCCTGACGCTCACGCCACCAGCGCGGCACCATGCCCAGTACACCTACGATCACGCCGACTGTAAACGCCGAAAGCACTACCAGCACCGTAGGGGCTGACCAGTGGGTGCTGAAAAAAAAGTTCACACGTGTTTCTTGCTGGTTGTTCAGCGCAAAAGCAAATAAAGTGAAGAAAACGGTCGCTTTGAGCAACCACTTCAACAGCCAGAGCAGGCGTTTCATGAATGGGCCTCGGAAACTGGAACCATTCTAAATGTGCGACCGCAATGGGGGTAAGTAAAGTGCTGAGACCATGCGCTGGCAATTGCCGGACGGGTCATTTTTGTGAGGCTGTAGCGTTTTTGGCTTGGGCCAAGGTGCCAGCATCCACGGCTTCGCGCAAGGCTTTACCGGGCTTGAAATGGGGCACACGTTTTTCAGGGATTTGAACGCTTTCACCCGATCGGGGGTTGCGACCCACGCGGGGAGGGCGTCGGTTGATGGAGAAGCTGCCAAAGCCACGGATCTCAATTCGGTGACCTTTCACCAGTGCATCACTCATGGCGTCGAGCACCGTTTTGACGGCCAATTCGGCGTCGCGGTGGGTCAGCTGCGCAAAGCGGCCGGCGAGTTCTTCAACCAGATCTGAGCGTGTCATGGGCGTTAGGCGTCAAGCGTCAAGCGTTGAACGAAAAGAGGGGGTAAACCTTCTATTTCGCCTAACGCCGAACGCTCAACGCTCAGCTTTCACTTCAGTTATTGTCCAACTTGGCACGCAACAAGGCGCCCAGGCTGGTGGTGCCAGCGTTGTCGCTCTTGGCCTGCTGCGACAGCGAAGCCATGGCTTCTTGCTGGTCAGCTTGGTCTTTGGCCTTGATCGACAACTGGATGTTGCGGGTCTTGCGGTCCACGTTGACAACGACAGCAGTCACTTCGTCGCCGACTTTGAGCACATGGCTTGCGTCTTCCACGCGGTCACGCGAGATTTCGGACACGCGCAGGTAACCCACGACGTCATCGCCCAAGTCGATTTCAGCGCCCTTGGCATCCACAGTCTTGACTTTACCGGTGACGATTTGACCTTTGTCGTTGATCGACACGAAGGTGGTGAAAGGATCGGAGTCGAGCTGTTTGATGCCCAAGCTGATGCGCTCGCGGTCCACGTCCACAGCCAAGACCAAAGCCTCAACTTCTTGACCCTTCTTGAATTCGCGCACGGCGTTTTCGCCGGTCTCGTTCCAGGACAGGTCAGACAAGTGCACCAAGCCGTCGATGCCGGCAGCCAAGCCCACGAACACGCCGAAGTCGGTGATCGACTTGATCGGGCCCTTGACGCGGTCGCCGCGCTTGGTGTTCTGAGCAAACTCTTGCCATGGGTTGGCACGGCACTGCTTCATGCCCAAGCTGATGCGGCGCTTGTCTTCGTCGATCTCGAGGACCATGACTTCGACTTCGTCACCCAGAGCCACGATCTTGGATGGGGCCACGTTCTTGTTGGTCCAGTCCATTTCGGACACGTGCACCAAGCCTTCGATGCCAGGTTCCAGTTCCACAAACGCGCCGTAGTCCGCGATATTGGTGATCTTGCCAAACATGCGGGTGCTTTGTGGGTAGCGGCGGTTCACGCCCATCCATGGGTCATCGCCCATCTGCTTGAGGCCCAAGGACACGCGGTTTTTCTCGGTGTCGAACTTGAGGATCTTGGCGGTGATTTCCTGACCTGCAGTGACCACCTCGGAGGGGTGACGGACACGGCGCCAGGCCATGTCGGTGATGTGCAGCAAGCCGTCGATGCCGCCCAGGTCCACGAATGCACCGTATTCGGTGATGTTCTTGACCACACCATGAACGATGGAGCCTTCGCGGAGGGTTTCCATCAGCTTGGCTCGCTCTTCGCCCATAGAGGCTTCCACCACAGCACGGCGGCTCAGCACCACGTTGTTGCGCTTGCGGTCGAGCTTGATGACCTTGAATTCCAGGGTTTTGTTCTCATAGGGTGACAGGTCTTTGGTGGGACGTGTGTCGACCAAAGAGCCGGGCAAGAAAGCGCGGATGCCGTTGACCAAAACAGTCAGGCCGCCTTTGACTTTGCCGCTGGTCACGCCAGTGACGAACTCGCCGGATTCGAGGGCTTTTTCCAAAGACATCCACGAAGCCAAACGCTTGGCGGTGTCACGGGACAAGATGGTGTCGCCGTAGCCGTTTTCGATGTAGACAATGGCCACGGAGACAAAGTCGCCGACCTGGACTTCGACTTCACCCTGGTCG
>JAIYCB010000031.1 GCA_027488215.1 Comamonadaceae bacterium | reverse complement strand
CCACCCGCGACAGAAGCGTCCTTGACGATGTTCAGGCTGGCAGATTGTTCCACCGTGACAGAAGCATCGTCGGTGTCGGGGCCAGACTGATCAGAGTCGGCAGTGGCGACGTTGACGATGGGTGTGCCAGCGTCAATCTCGGCTTGCGTGACGACATGGCTGGCGGTGTAGGACCAGGTCTCGCCCACATCCAGCTCGCCATCGGCCGAGGCCGCGTCAGCGACCAGCGTGAGGTTGCTGATGAAGGGATCAGAAACCAAAACGCCTGTGAGCGTCTGGTTGCCGGTGTTGCTGACCGCCATGGTGTAGTTGACGACTTCGCCTGCGGCATTGGCCGTGCCACCCGCGACAGAAGCGTCCTTGACGATGTTCAGGCTGGCAGATTGCTCCACCGTGACAGAAGCATCGTCGGTGTCGGGGCCAGTTTGGTTCGAGTCGGCAGTGGCGACGTTGAGGATGTAGCCGCCAGCGTCGATTTCGGCTTGGGTCACCACATGGGTGCCGGTCCAAGTCCAAGTTTCGCCCACGTCGAGCTCACCGTCAGCTGTCGAGGCATTGGCCACCAGCATCAAGTCGCCGATCATCGGATCGGTGACGGTGACACCCGTGAGAGCTTGGTTGCCCGTGTTTTGTACGGTGATGGTGTAGCTGATGACCTCACCCGCCACGTTGGCGGTTCCGCCGGGGACTGCGGCATCTTTGACAATGTTGAGCGCTGGCATCAGTTGCTGGTTGCCAAAATCCACACCCATGGCTTTGGGTTGCATGGCAGTGATCACAATGCCTGAAGGGTTGGGTGTGGTTTGTATCCAACCTGTTTGTTGCACTTCGCGCACCAGATAGGCGTCGTTGTCTGGGTCCGTCGGATCGGCATCGGGTGTGACGGAAAAGCTGTAACGTCCCTGGGCATCGGTGACGGTCGAACGCTCCCCAGCATCCAGAACGCCATCCGCATCTTTGTCCAGAAAGAGGGTCCAGCCTGCCATGCCAACTTCGTCGTCGGCGGTGCCTACCATGTTGTCGGCGCCGTCAGAGTCGCGCAGGCCGTTGCCATCCATGTCGTTGAATTTCATGCCGCTGATTTCGCCATCGATGATGGCCGAAGGCATGAGTTGGATCGAAGTGGCCCCTTTGCCACCGATGTCGACGGTGGTCTGCAGAGAGCCACCGGTCCAAGCGGTGGCTCCCAAGGTTTCGCCTTTGCCCTGGTCTGGCACAGCGCCGGGTGCGGCGATCATCAGGCCGTACTGGATTTCGGCACCTCCGCTTTGTGTGGTGGGGCCGGTGTAGGTGAAGGTGATGGCGACCTGACCATCCAACGTTCCACCACCCCGCGTGATGTAGGTGACGTCGCTCACCCCAGTGATGTTGGCGTTGACTGTTTGAAAGTTACCTTGTGTGCCGCCACCGTTGGCAAAACTGGCGTCATCGCTTGTGGCGAGGCCGGCAAAGTTGCTGGGGTCGCGGTCCACATCGGGCGAGGTCATGAACTGGAAGCCACCGGCATTCGTGTTGGCCTGGTAGTAGTTGTAGGTCACATTGAAGGTGTAGCTTTGACCGTTGACCAGCGGTTGGCTGTTGCTGGCCTTGTAGTAAAAAACGTGGGGAACGACTTCGCCTTCGAGGTAATTCGATTTGCTGTCGGACAGGATGTTGTTGTTCCATTCTGCGGATGATCCCTTCGCGGAATCGCCATCGGCCCAGTGTTGGTAAACCTTGTTGACGCTGGTCGTTGCCAGTGGTTTGGCGAGTGAAGTGTCTGACAAAGTGATGGGGCCGCTTGCAGTCTTTTCGCTGCTGCCCAAGTTAGCCGATTCAACTTGCTTGCTGGCTCTGTTGGACGACAGGCTTGCGGCGTTTTCTTGAGTGCTTAAAGCATTGAGCTGCCCATACAGCGTGTTTGTTTCAGTGCCCCCTTCATCGTTGACGGTGTCCTGTGAGAAGGGTTTTTTTGCGGAAGTGGTTTTCTTAGCCATGGTGAACTCCATTGACCAACCATTTGCATGGTCGACTTGTGTTGATTTGCTTCCCTGACTGGGAGCTGCAAACTTCTGATCTGCAGCCCATCCATGTTGCGTTCACGTCGGTGGATTCGCCATCCAGCAGAGTGTGTGTTTTGATTGACCTGTTGGGTTATCCCTGAGATAGGTATCGTTGGAAGTGCTTGGAGCCCCCGACTGAACAGAAGCAGCACTGTGATGTTCATGCTTGGACCCGTCCAGACGCGATCTTTGATTCCAGCCAGTTGTGTATAGGCCGTCTGGTCAATGCAAACATACCTTTGGATCAATCGACTTGCTTTCATGAATCCCGGAGCATGAGTCCATGACCTTGCTGCAATCGTTGCGGCGGCATCTCAAGATGGAGAAAAGCATGTGGACCTCATTGCATACCGCCAACAAAGTTCAACCCCGATGGGTGAGCGATCGTGAATTGCAAGCCTTGCTTGTAGACCCGGGGGATGAGGTGAAAAATGCATATACGCACTCCCTTCCCGTGCGTGAAGGATGGCGTGGAAATCCTCGAAAAAATCTGATGCTTGCGGCATTGTCCGAGCACAACTATGACGCCGTGAAGGGCAGCCTGGAAGCGGTCAATCTGAGCGCCGGACAAGTCATTTATGAGGGCGGCAGTGCGTTGCAGCACGTTTACTTTCCGACCACTTGCACGGCTTCCTTGCTCTCTAGCACCATGGAAGGCGAGACGGTTGAGGTGGCTTTGACAGGCCGCAATGGCTTCATTGGTGTCCCTCTTGTATTGGGGGCGGCGTCCATGGAGAACAGTGTTCAGGTTTTGTGTTCAGGACAGGCATACCGCATGTCGGCCGACCGCTTTGTTTCTTTTTTGAGTGAAGACGATCAACTCCAGCAATTGGCCATGAGTTATGTCCAATCCTTGATGATGCAAATGGCCCAGAGCATTGTGTGCAGTCGCCATCATTCGGTCAGTGAACGACTGAGTCAGTGGATGCTGCGAAATTCAGACGGTCTGGACAGCCATGAGCTGGTGGTGACCCATGAAACCATTGCCAACATGCTCGGTGTCCGGCGAGAGTCGGTCACGCAGGCGGCGGGCAGATTGCAGTCTGCAGGCTGGATCCGCAACAGCCGTGGAAAAATCGCCATTCAGAACCGTTCAGGCTTACTTCAATCGGTGTGCGAGTGTTATGCCCGCATCCAGAACGATTCAGAGCAATATGCGCAACGTTTGAATCAATTGTCTGAACGATCCCATCACAACGGTGCGCAATACGTCATGCATCTGGAGGCGGCGTCGGCGCACGATGGACAGCAGGATTTGCAAAAGTATGTGGATGTTTATGACTTTGCACCCGTGGGCTTTGTGACCTTGAACGCTCAGGGTCTGGTCACGCAAACCAACTTGTCCGCGGCCATCATGCTCGACATTCAGCGTTCGCAATGTCAATACAAGCCCTTCATTGGTTTCCTGGATGAACCGTCGCGACATCTTTTCATGGCGTTTCACGAGGAGGTTTTGAGTGGGCAATGCCGCCGGTTTTGTGTGGTGAACTTGCCTGCGACAGCCCACCGATCGGCCATGAGATTGCGCATTGACGCCACGGCGGACGAGTCGGGTGAGGAGAATCGCATGGTGCTGATCGATTTAGGGCTTGAACACCAGAACCCAGTGCTGAGCGACGTGCCGGTGGCTTCGGCTTGGCAATTCGGAACCCAGGCCAAGCCTGCATTGAGTGCATTCAAGGCTTGAAGTCTTGGCGGTGGGCTTTGTGCAGCCGTCATGCTGAGTGGGCTGTATGCGTCTAAGATACAGGGATGAAAAACAGATCCATTGCCTCCTTCAATGTCAGCGCCATTGGCTTGGGCTGCATGAACCTCAGCCATGCCTATGGCGCTCCGGTCTCCGCCGCGCAGGGCGAGCGCGTGCTGCTCACTGCGCTGGACCATGGCGTGACTTTTTTTGATACCGCCGCCTTGTACGGCTTTGGGGCCAACGAGACGCTGGTGGGGCAGGTGATGAAGCCGCATCGGCAGAAGTTCACATTGGCCAGCAAATGCGGTATGCAAGGCGTTGAACAAAGCGACGGCAGCAAGGTGAGGGTGATCGACGGCCGCCCCGAGACGATCAAAAAGACCTGTGAAGACGCGCTGCGCCGCTTGCAGACCGATGTGATCGACCTGTATTACCTGCACCGCTGGGACAAAAAGGTGCCCATCGAAGACAGCGTGGGCGCTTTGAGCGACTTGGTGCGACAGGGCAAGATCCAGACGATTGGCTTGTCTGAGGTGTCGGCGGGTACCTTGCGCAAAGCGCATGCCGTACACCCGATTGCGGCTGTGCAAACCGAGTATTCGCTGTGGACGCGCAACCCCGAGATCGCAGTCTTGCAGGCCTGCCGCGATCTGGGCGTCGCCTTTGTGGCCTTCAGCCCGGTGGCGCGGGGCTTTTTGTGCGGCCCGCTCGACGTGGCGGGTTTTGACGCCAAGGACATTCGCCGCAGCATGCCGCGCTTTGCGCCCGACAACTTCGCGGCCAACCAAAAGCTCTTGCCTGCTTACCAGGCTCTGGCGCAAGAGGCAGCTTGCAGCCCCGCGCAGCTTGCGCTGGCCTGGTTGCTGCACCAAGGTGAAGACATCATCCCCATTCCAGGCACCACCTCTGTGGACCATTTGCTGGACGATCTGGGCGCGGTGAATGTGCAGCTCGATGCTGGCATGCTCGCGCGGCTGGATGCGCTGGTCAACCAGCACACCGTGGCGGGTGATCGCTACAACGCGCAGGCCAACAGTGAGGTGGATACGGAGACTTTTGCTTGATCAAGCATCAGGCTGCGCACCTGGCGCCGCCTTCTGAAACGCCTCCAGCTCCCCGCAAGCTTGATCGATGGCGCTGATCAATGGCCACCGAGCCATGTCCACTTTGAAGCGGCGCGCACTCTCGACTTGGGGGATCAAATACACATCGGCGAGCGTGGGTGTGTTGCCGAAGCTGAAGCGGCCGCGTGTCTTGTCAGCCGCAATCAGCGCTTCGTAGGCGTCAAAGCCAGCGCTGATCCAGGTGCCACACCATTTGTTGACCGCGTCTTCGTTGGCCCCAAACTCCTTGCGCAGGGTTTGCAAAATGCGGCGGTTGTTGATCGGGTGGATGTCGCAACCCACGATGGCCGCCAGCGCTCGCACATGGGCGCGGGCCTCCGCATCTGCGGGCAAAAGGGCAGGGGTGGGGTGTTTTTCCTCCAGCCACTCGATGATGGCCGGTGACTGGATCATGACCTTGTCGCCGGTGTCCAGGGCAGGCACCATTTGCTGGGGGTTGACCGCTTTGAAGGCGTCGTTTTGTTGTTCATCGACCCGCAGGTCCACCGCGACATAGTCGGTGGCGATGCCTTTGAGGTTCAGGGCAATGCGCAGGCGGTGGCTGGTGCCGCTGCGAAAAAAACTGTAGAGCTTCATGGTTTTTTCAAGGTTTGTCATTGCGAGCGAAGCGCGGCAACCCATGCATTGTGATGGATATCCGCAGTTGTCTTGTATGCAGTCGCCTTACTCGGCAGCGCCGATGTTCAGCACGATCTCGGCCACGCCTTCGACGCGGCCGGTGATCTTGTCACCGGGCAGCACAGCACCGACACCTTCGGGCGTGCCGGTGTAAATCAAATCGCCGGGCTGCAGGTGGTAATAGGTGGACAGGTCGGCGATGATTTCGCGGATGTTCCAAATCAGCTTGTCCACGTTGGACGACTGCTTGGTGGCGCCGTTGACTTCCAGCGCAATGGCTCCGTTTTCGATCACCACACCGGGCATGGGCACGATCTCGGAGCAGACCGAGCCTTGTTCGATGTCTTTGCCCGTGTCCCAAGGGCGGCCTTTGTCACGCGCCACCAATTGCAGGTCGCGGCGCGTCATGTCCAGGCCTGCGCCGTAGCCATACACCAACTCATGCGCATTGGCTTCGCTCACGCGGAAACCTGCTTTGCCAATGGCCAGCACCAGTTCCATCTCGAAGTGGTAGTTGTTGGTGCGGGGTGGGTAGGTCACGGTGGCGCCGCTCTCCACCAAAGTCTGAGGCGACTTGGTGAAGTAGAAGGCTTGTTCCACGCTCTTGTCGACGGGGCGGCCCATTTCGACGGCGTGCGCGTGGTAATTGCGGCCCACGCAAAAGATGCGGTTGATGGGGAAGCGTTCGGTTTTGCCACGGATGGGCAGGGACTGGATGGCGGGAGGGGTGAAGAGGTAAGAAGTCATTGAGAGGTTTCAGTGTTTGTGATTGATGAATTCGTCATTGCGAGCGAAGCGCGGCAATCTGGGTGTTTCCTCGCGATAAGAAGCCGTCATTGCGAGAGAAGCGAGGCAATCTAGGGTGCGGCTTGAATAAGTGAAGTGGTTGTTCATTGGTTGCTACTGGATCGCCACGTCGCTGCGCTCCTCGCGATGACGAAGAGGCAGATGCTTGGCTCCTCCCGATAAGAAGCCGTCATTGCGAGCGAAGCGTGGCAATCTGGGTGTTTCCTCGCGATAAGAAGCTGTCATTGCGAGCGAAGCGAGGCAATCTAGGGTGCGGCTTGAATAAGTGAAGTGGTTGTTCATTAGTTGCTGCCAGATCGCCACGTCGCTGCGCTCCTCGCGATGACAAACAGGTCGTCGCTGCGCTCCTGGAAATGAAGGTGGTGGGATGCATCAGCCGCGGTTCTCGTACACACCCAGCTTGCGGTGCAGGGGCGATTCGTCGGCGATGAAGATGAAGGCAGGTTTGTCTGCCTGAAGGTTCTTCAGCGTCACAGCCTCATAACCCGGCGCGCAGCAGGTGTCGGCTTCGGCCAGGGTGAAGGTGCTGGCCACGATTTGCGCTTGCACCGCGCCTTCGATGATGTGGAACACCTGGGCGGGCGAGCGTGCAGGCAAGCGCAGGGTTTGGCCTGGGCGCAGCATCAGGGCGTAAAAGCCCAGAATATTTTCCGCATCGCCACCGGTTTCGGGGTTGGTGTAAGTCACTTGCACCTGCTCAAGACCCACATCGTCAGCAGCCAGCGATTCGAGTGCCGCTTTGGCGTCTTTCCAGGCGTAACGCAGCATGGGGTAGGCCTTTTTGCTGCGGTCAAACACATGGCTGGGCACCACGCCGCCGCGGGCGTATTGGTGGTCGCTGCGGCCAGGCTGCACGGCCTGGCGGTCGCCGTTGATGTGGTAGCTGGCCTCCATGTAGTAGACCAAGGGCAAGTCCAGCACATCGAGCCAGATCACCGGGTCGGTGCCGTCGTGGCCGTGCTCGTGCCACAGGCCCGTGGGGGTCAGGATCAAATCGCCCCGGCTCATCGGGCATTTTTCGCCGTCTACGGTGGTCCAGGCACCTTCGCCTTCCACTACCATGCGCACCGCGTTGGGGGTGTGGCGGTGGCTGGGCGCCCATTCGCCGGGCATGAGCAGTTGCATGCCCAAATACATGGCGGCAGAGGCTTGCATCTTGTCCAAGCCGTGGCCGGGGTTGGCCAGCACGAGCACGCGGCGCTCGGCTTTTTCAATCGGGGTGAGTTCGCCCGCCTTGAGCAGCAAGGGCTTGATGTCTTTGTATGCCCAACAAGTCGGCTGGGTCTGGCGCGTGGGCACTTTGGGTGGTAGCACGCCGCGCAGGCTGGGCCACAGCGGCACCAGGTTCAGGTCGCGCAGGTCCTGCACATAGTCTTGGGGCAGGTCTTCAATTCGGCCGAGGTCGTTCATGGGGAGCCTTTCAAGTGTGTCTTTGGATTTTGTTTATGAATTGTTCGCGATGACGATAAAAAGCTGTCATTGCGAGCGCAGCGTGGCAATCTATGGATCGCCACGTCGCTGCGCTCCTCGCGATGACGGGGTGGAGGTTTGATGACGGTGGGTGTGTCTTCATGTCATCAGGTGTGCTGTGCGGCGTCGAGGCAATTGCCCACATTCCAGCCGTACAGCCAAGCCATCGCATCATAAAAGCGCTCGGGGCTGCGGCCGCGCCACAGGTCATTGCGCACCAGACGTTCGACGCCTTTGGCGTGGTAGATGCGGCCCATTTCGCGGCTCGATAGCACGATGCGGGCCGTGCGGGCCACGCGAGCACGCTGGTACAGGTCCAGCGCCTTAGGCCAGTCGTTGCCGTGCGTTCGCAGCGCCTCGCCCAGCGTCACGGCGTCTTCCATCGCCATGCAGGCGCCTTGGGCCATGTATTGGGTGGTGGGGTGGGCGGCGTCGCCCAGCAAGGTCACGCGGCCATAGGTCCATTGGCCAATGGGCTCGCGGTCGGCTGTGGCCCAGCGCTTCCAGGTTTTGGGCAGGTCGATCAGTTGGCGTGCCTTGGGGGAAATGCCCTGAAAGTAGCTTTGCACTTCTTCCTTGCTGCCGTCTTTGACGCCCCATTCCTCTTGCTCGCGGCTGTGAAAAGTGACGACCACGTTGTATTGCTCGCCGCCGCGCAGGGGGTAGTGCACCAAATGGCAGTTGGGGCCGACCCAGATGGCGGCGGCGTTCCATTGCAAGTCTTCGGGAAAGTCTTTTTTGTCAACCACGGCGCGGTACACCACATGGCCTGTGACGCGGGCTGGGTCGCCCACAAACTGCTCGCGCACCACCGACTTCACACCATCGGCCCCGATCAATGCGCAGCCCTTGAAGGCTTTGCCGTTCTGGTCCCAAACGGTGACGCTCGTGTCGTCTTGCTCAATGCGCACCACCCGGGTGTTGGTGTGAAACTGCACTTGGCCAGTTTCTTGCGCACCCTCGAGCAAGGACAAATGCACGTCCGCCCGGTGAATGACGGCGTAAGGGTTGCCGAAACGCTCTCGGAATTTTTCGTCTGTGGGGATCTTGCCCACTTGGTACTCATCGATCGCGTCGTGCATCACCATGTAATCGGTGTAAACCGCACGGCCACGCGCCTTGTCGCCGATGCCCAAGGCGTCAAACGCGTGAAAGGCGTTGGGGCCGAGCTGGATGCCCGCACCAATTTCACCAATCTCAGGGGCTTGCTCCAGCACGGTGACTTGAAAACCCTGACGCACCAGCGCCAAAGCCGCGGCCAAGCCGCCAATGCCACCGCCTGCGACGATGACGGGGAGGGGGGTGTGCGAAGGGCTCATGGGTGTTCCTTGTGTGAGGACAGACGACGAAAAATCGGCATTCGATAAGTATACTTATTAAATGCCATCTTGACCAGTCAACATCTGGAATTCGCTGCACCCCATGCCCTTGCGACTAGAATTACCCGACCGATCGGTTGGTTAACGAAATTTCACTTGCATGGCTTGCCAAACTACTCCCTCATTGCGTGGTGCGAGGCTGGGATACATGGATTGCCACGCTTCGCTCGCAATGACATTCTTCGCTTGCAATGACACGCTTTAGACCGCTTATGACGCTCCTTAGGCCCGTCATCGCGAGGAGCGAAGCGAGGTGGCGATCTATGGATTGCCACGCTTCGCTCGCAATGACATTCTTCGCTCGCAATGACACGCTTTAGACCGCTCATGACGCTCCTTAGGCCCGTCATCGCGAGGAGCGAAGCGAGGTGGCGATCTATGGATTGCCGCGCTTCGCTCGCAATGACATTTTTCGCTTGCAATGACACGCTTTAGACCGCTCATGACGCTCCTTAATCCCGTCATCGCGAGGAGCGAAGCGAGGTGGCGATCTATGGATTGCCGCGCTTCGCACGCAAGGACACCCTTTTGACAACCTCAAGTCGCTCACAGTGACACTCTTTAGACCACCTCAAAGAAAGAATACACATGCCCCAAGTCCTACAAAGTTTCATCGGTGGCCAGTGGATCGGCCAGCAAGGTGCGCAGCAGCTGCGCAGCGCGATCAACGGCCAAGCCATCTACCAAACCCATGCTGAAGCCATCGACTTTGGCGACGCGGTGCACCATGCCCGCACCGTGGGCCTGCCCAATTTGCTCAAGCTCGACTTTCAAGAACGCGCCCAGCGCCTGAAAGCCCTGGCCAAATACCTGGGTGAGCACAAGGAAACGCTTTACGCCATCTCGGCCCACACGGGCGCGACGCGTGCCGACAGCTGGGTGGACATCGAAGGCGGCGCAGGCACCTTGTTTGCGTATGCAGGCATGGGCAGCAACGAGCTGCCCAGCGGCAACCTGATCCACGAAGGCCCAGCTTTCCCGCTGGGCAAGAAGGGTGGCTTTGCCGGCACACACATCCTGGTGCCGCGTGGTGGCATCGCGGTGCACATCAACGCGTTCAACTTTCCCATCTGGGGCCTCTTGGAAAAGTTCGCCCCCAGCTTTTTGGC
This sequence comes from Comamonadaceae bacterium, assembly GCA_027488215.1. GTDB lineage: Bacteria > Pseudomonadota > Gammaproteobacteria > Burkholderiales > Burkholderiaceae_C > Limnohabitans_A. The sequence continues at coordinate 336,983 of JAIYCB010000031.1, read as the reverse complement.
GGGCATGCCTTGCATTGGTAAACCCGCTTCATCTACCAGCTACCTGACCGAGGCCATGGTGCGTTTGGTCGAGCAGTCAGGCATCTTGCCCGCAGGCGCTTTGCAGCTGGTGATCGGCTCCACCGGTGACCTGCTGGACCGCTTGAACGGCCAGGACGTGGTGACCTTCACCGGCTCGGCCGACACCGCCGCCATGCTGCGTGTGCATCCCAATGTGGTCAAACACAGCATTCCCTTCAACGCCGAAGCCGACTCGCTCAACTGCGCCATCCTCGCGCCCGATGTGACGCCTGACGACGAAGAGTTCGACCTGTTCGTGAAAGAAGTCGCCCGCGAGATGACTGTCAAGGCGGGCCAGAAGTGCACCGCCATTCGCCGCGCCATCGTGCCACGCCAGCACCTGGACGCCGTCGCTGAAAAGCTCAAGGCCCGTCTGGCCAAAGTGGTGGTGGGCGACCCGTCGGTGGAGGGCGTGAAGATGGGTGCACTGGCCTCGCACGCCCAGCAGGCCGACGTGGCCGAGCGCGTGGCCGTGCTGCGCCAGAGCGCCGAGCGGGTGTTTGGTGGCGGTGCAGACTTCAGCCCAGTGGGGCAGGGCGTCGAAGGGGGTGCCTTCTTCCAGCCCACGCTGCTGCTGTGCCAAAAGCCTTTGCACACCGACAGCGTGCACGACGTGGAAGCCTTTGGCCCCGTGAGCACGCTCATGCCCTACGACGGCATTGACGAAGCCCTGCAACTGGCCGCTCGTGGTCAGGGCAGCTTGGTGGGCACGCTGGTCACCAAAGACCCGCAAACGGCTGCCCGCATGATCCCGGTCGCTGCTGCGCTGCATGGCCGTCTGCACATCCTCGACCGCGAAGCGGCGGTCGAGTCCACGGGCCACGGCTCGCCATTGCCACCTCTCAAACACGGCGGCCCCGGCCGCGCAGGCGGTGGCGAAGAACTTGGCGGCATCCGCGCTGTCAAACATCTGATGCAACGCACCGCGCTGCAAGGCTCGCCCACCATGATCGCTGCCGTCACCGGCGAGTACATGCGCGGTGCCAAGCTGATTGAAACCGAGGTGCACCCTTTCCGCCGCTACTTCGAAGAATTGCAAATTGGCGAGAGCCTGCTCACCCACCGCCGCACCGTGGGCGAGGCCGACATCGTGGCCTTTGGCGGCTTGTCGGGCGATTATTTCTACATGCACTTCGACGAGATCGCGGCCAAGGATTCGCCATTCGGCAAGCGCATCGCGCACGGCTACTTTGTGTTGTCTGCCGCCGCTGGCTTGTTCGTCTCGCCCGCACCGGGCCCTGTGCTGGCCAACTATGGCCTCGACACGCTGCGCTTTGTGAAGCCCGTGGGCATCGGCGACACCATCCAGGCGCGCCTGACCGCCAAGCGCAAGATCGACCGCAACAAGAAAGACGCCAACGGCGTGGGGCAGGGCGTGGTGGCGTGGGACGTGGAAGTCACCAATCAGCTCGGCGAAGTGGTGGCCAGTTACGACATCTTGACCTTGGTGGCCAAGAAGGGCTGATGGGCTTGGGGTATCGACATCGCCTGCGGCCTGACCAAGGTGCAAAAGCAGCGCCGCCAGTTGGTTCCGCAAGCCCATGGCCGTGTGCTCGAAGTGGGCCTGAGCACCGGGCCACGGCCCATGACGTTTCACGACTGGGGTCAAGCGCAGGCAGCGTGAAACCCGGATTCACTGGCCTTGTTGCCCAAAGTTATGTGAAGCTGCGTTGTTGCGTGCTGCGCAACATGATAAAGTCCACCCATGATCAAGTCGTTCAGACACAAAGGCTTGCGCAGTCTGTTTGAGTCAGGAAAGGCGACTGGTGTTCAAGCTAGCCATGTCAAGCGCTTGCGCATGCAATTGGCGGCGCTGGACACCGCGCAAGTCATTGACGACATGGACATTCCGGGATTTTGTTTGCACGCACTCAAAGGCGAAATGCGTGGGCGCTGGTCCATCACTGTCAATGGCAATTGGCGCTTGACCTTTGAGTTTGAAGAGGGCAACGCCTACATATTGGATTACGAGGACTATCACTGATGGCCATGCACAACCCCCCTCATCCAGGTGAGTTCATTCAGGAAATTTACCTAGACCCGCATGGGATTTCAGGCCGGGAATTGGCTGAAAAACTGGATGTGGCACCGTCCACGCTGAGCCGTATTCTCAAAGGCAACAGCCGGGTCACGCCCGAGATGGCGCTGCGTTTGTCCAAGGCTTTGGGCCGCACGCCCGAAAGCTGGTTGAACCTGCAAGATGCCCACGATCTGTGGATCGCCCGCCAAAACGTGGACATGAACCGCGTGGTGCCTTTGCAGTTTTCTGCGGTCTGATGGTCCCATGAGATCCCCCATTGCCGTCGTCGACGTTGACCGTTGCGAAACCTGGACCCGTTACAAAGCCGGTTTGTGCGACACCTGCGCGGCCAACTGCTGCACCATGCCGGTGGAGGTCAAGTTGGCTGATCTGGTGCGCTTGGAGCTGGTCGATCCTTTTGAGGCCGAGCACGAAGACCCCAAGCAGATCGCCAAGCGCCTGAGCAAGGCGGGGCTGATCGAGCACTTCAATTTCAAGAACAGCATCTTCAGCTTGGCGCGTCGCGCCAGTGGCGACTGCCAGTTTCTCGATGCCAAGACGCGGCGCTGCACGGTGTACGACAAGCGTCCCAACACTTGCCGCTTGCACCCGCAAGTGGGGCCACGCCCCAACCACTGCCCCTACGGCAACAAAGCGCAATCGCGTTGATCGATGACAACACGCACGGGCCACTACGCCGAGTTCACATCGCCCGACCAGCACAAGTTCCGGGCGTTTGTTGCACATCCATCCAGTCCACCCAAGGGGGCCTTGGTGATACTGCATGAGATGGATGCCAGATCGCCCAACCGCGTTCATTCCGGTGCACATGCCAACCCGATGCCTGGTTTAAGCCAGCGCATCCGGGCCTTGGCCCATGAACATGCCGCCAGAGGCTATCTGGTGGTGGCGCCCTCGCTGTTTGGCCGTGGTCGAGCTGGGCATGACCATGGGTACCGCTACCAGATGGGTTTCTCGGGTGAGGAATTGCTCCAACCCTTGCAGCCTGTTGATACAAGCCGCGCCATGCTGGACGTCCAGACCGTGGTGGCTTGGGCGCAATGGCAGGTGGCTCAGGGCAGGGTGGGCATCATGGGTTTTTGTTGGGGAGGCTTGCTCGCCTGGCAAGCCGCATGCACCTTGCCGCAAGTTTTTGCAGCCGCATCCTTTTATGGCGGGGGGATGACCCTGCCGGAGGTCCGCGGTTTGCGGCCAATGTGTCCGGTGCTGGTGCATCTGCCCTCCAAAGGGGAGTGGATGACAGCCGAGTCCATGGATGAATTCGTGGCCGCGCAACGCAATCACTTTCCGGCCCATGGAACGGTCCCCCCGGGTCAAAAAGTTCCGATGGTTCAAATCGAGCGGTACGACGCCGCTTATGGCTTTGATCATGCCGGCAGTCGACAGCACGATCCCATGGCCTCGCAATCGGCCAGGCTGCATACCAATTCTTTCTTTGACAAGCACCTGAAGTCTTAGGCACCTGAAAAGTCGTTGTCACGCAACTGTCGAGGGTGCCAAGTGGGTCGGCAGTGCGAGCAGATCCTGGAGCTTCATGGGCTTTGCAAAAAAGTAGCCCTGAGCTTGTTGGCAACCCAGCTGGATCAGTGTGTCTTGCTGAAAGCGATTTTCCACCCCTTCTGCGGTCACTTCGAGTGAGAGTGACTGCGCCAAAGCCAGAATGCTTGAAATGATTTTGATGTTCTCTTCGCGCTGCATACCCGAAATGAAGGACATGTCAATTTTCAATTTCTTAATGGGCATGCTCGCCAGGCGCGACAATGAAGAGTAGGACTTGCCGAAATCATCGATGGCAATGCGAACACCCAAGCCCATGATGGCCTGCAGTTGGCTGGCCAACTCTTGAGGACTCAGGGCAATGTCCGTTTCCGTGATCTCCAGAACAAACCCATCCAAGCCGCTTTCAAGTTCGGAGGCCAGACGTGAAAGCATCGTCAAAAGACGTTTGCCGGACAACAACTGGGGGGATGAATTCAAGGCGATTGTTGCGTTTGGAAAGCGTGCGCGGATCGTGCGACTGTCGTGGACCACTTGGGCAAACAAGTGCTGTGTCAAGGAATCTATGGCACCGGATTGTTCGGCCAGTGGGATGAACTCGGCAGGGCTGACCATGCCCAGTTCTTCGTCGTGCCATCTTGCGAGGGCTTCAAAGCCAATGATTTTCCCGGTCTGCAGATCCACTTCGGGTTGGTAATGTGGAAAGATGCGGCCTTCGTAAATGGCCAAGGCCAGTTTGCTGTCGACTTTGGCTTTTCGGGTGCTGGCCGCCATCATCTGGGTGTTGAACCATTGGATTTGATTTCGGCCAGCTTCTTTGGCGCTGAGCAAGGCCGTGTCTGCATAAACCAGCAGCGCATTGACCGACTGCGAATGCTCGGGAAACAGGGCCGCTCCAGTGCTGAACGTGGCTGTGACTAGCACGGTCTCCATGTCATAAATGGTGAAAACCGCCGGTTGGAATACCCGTTGCAACTTGGCTTGAAAAACTGTAAGCGGTTCATCGTAATCCACCACAGCAATGAACTCATCGCCTGAACGTCGGCACAAGAAACTGCCAGCAGGCAACGTCAGTTTCAGATGCTGTGCAATCAGCCGTATGACCTCATCGCCTTTTTCGTGTCCATACGTGTCGTTGATGTTCTTGAAGTAGTCCAGGTCAATGAACAAGATGGCATATTGACCGCCATCCATTTTTTGCTGGATGTATTTCAAAAATCCCCGGTAATTGGGCAGCCCTGTGAGATGGTCTTCGTGGAGCAGGTCCTGGAGTTTTTGTTCTGCTTCTCGTATCGCCCGGATGTCGGAAAACACGGACACATGGCCTTGTTTCGTACCATCCGCATCCAACAAGGTCGACACCGAGAGCAAAACGGGCAAAAGGGTTTGCTGTTTGGTTAAAAAATAGGTTTCACCTCGCCAGGTGCCGTGTCGACGTACAGCCTCTGCAATGATCGGCAAATCGGCACCCTTGTGGTGCTGGATGTACAGACGCCCTGCGGGCTGATGGACGAGCTCATCCTTGGTGTAGCCCGTCATGTCTGTCAATGCGGTATTCACATCCACCACCAAGCCCTGCTTGTTGGTGATCAAAATGGCTTCGGCGGCCGTCTCGAACACCCGGGAGAAAATCGCCTGTTTTTGCATTGACAGTCTTTGCTTTTGAAGCATGTTTTGCAAGGCATTTGAAACCGAGGCAATTTCATCGCCGGTATTGTCCACAAGGGATCCGTCACCCCGCCCCTCGACGGTGTCGGCAGACAGTTGTACAAGCTCATTCAGCCTTCGTGTGGTGCGCTCTGAAAAATTCCTGGACCAGCGCCTGAGCCTGAAATACAGCAGGCTGCCACAAGCCAATGAAACCCCCAGACCTGCCATGAGAAAGAAAAAGGCAGACAGATAACTTTGCTGGAGCCGCACATGGAGGGCATAGTCTTTGCCAGCATCGTTCCATTCAAATTTGAACGTTTCAGTGTGCTTGAAAAGATCTGACGCAGTTTCTACAAATGGCACAAGGCTGTATTTGATTTTCAGGTCAGCAGGGAATTTCAGCGTGGCCATGATCCTGTCCAGGTCCATGTGAAGCAAAACCACACCGATGGTGCTGTCTGTGAAGTTGGCCGTGACGGGCACGCTGGCCGTCAGATAGTTGATGTGCTCAATGTTGATCAGTTCCAGATGAGTCTGGCTGTCGTCGATTGTTTCTTGGATGTTGGCCGGCGTGTCCAACAGCAAACCCGTAGCGTTGGTGCTGTGGATGAACAACCTGCCCAGGTAGTCCAGAAGGTCAAACTTGTAATGCTTATTCTGGTTGGCTTTTTCTAACAGTGGCAGCAGGTACGAACCCCTGCCCGCCGAGTCGGTTAAGCCGGTCCAGACCTCGGTCGAATGGGACAAGTCGTGGGCTTGCCGGAACGATGCACTGATTTCGGAGTCCAGCCTTGTGGAGATCAACGCCTTGTAGTGCCTGAACTCTTCTTGCTGGTAGAACAAAATCCCATAAACCGTCAAGAGCAAACTGATGAATGTGAAACTCAGAATGTAGGCACCAAACAGCCTGAAAACATCACGGCTGATCTGGGATTTGAGCGTGGTCGATCTGCCCATCTCAGTCCTGCGGGATCAACTGACCCGAAGGCGTCAATTTGACGAAAAGGACTTGCGATTTGTCCAGCGCGTCATGCCTTTGATGTGTGAATGGCTTGGTGTAATGCCTGACAGCACCATGGAAGGCGGGTAAATTTTCCAAAGCATCTCTGATTTTGGCAGGCGACGTGGTTTTCGCGGTGTCTATGGCCTTGGCCAAAAGATGGACCGTGTCATAAGCATGTGCAGCACCGACAGGGCTGGGAATGTCGTGGGTGCTTTTCATGCCATTGTTTTTCATGATCCAGTTGGCAAGGTAGATGGCGCGCGGCCGCTTGTTGTTGATGAAGGTAAAGGTCTGGATGAAATCGACGCGCACCATGGAGAGTTCTTCAGTGGCCAACTCGTGCAAGGTGCCACCCACTGCACCCCAATGCGACACCACAGGCAAGCGCATGGGCTGGGGTTGTGCTGCGATTTCCTTGAGCAAAATGGCGCCTTCTTTTTCATTCCCCACAAACAGCAGTCCTTGTGTGCGGAAGTCCAAGCAGGCCCTGTAATGTTCTTTGAAAGACGGGTCTCCCCAGTTGTACCAACGCACTACGGGGAATTGGGCGTTGTCTTTCCCGGATTTTTCCAGTATCACTTTTTCTGCTGAGCGTCCCCAAGCCGTGTTGGGCAAAATAGCGCAGGCTTGCCGGACTCTGTATTTCGAGGAAAGTCGGTTCATCATCGCTTCGACGCCCCAGTCGTCCTTGAGTGAGACGCGAAACGAGTAGGAGGGTTTGTGCGTGTGGTCTGTGATGGGGTCTGCCGATCCCCAGACGCTGATCAAGGGGACGTTCAGTCGATGTGCCTCGGGCAGCATCTCGACGCTGATCGGGCTGAATTTTCCAGTCAATACAGCAACCAGATCCGGGGTACTCGCCAGTTGAACAAAATTGTCTTTGCCCCTGGCGGAGACCCCTTTGTTGTCGGTGGTCAACAGTTTCAAGGGCCGCCCATTGAGAACGCCGCCATTGGCGTTGATTTCTTCCATGGCGGCTTTGATCCCCCATTCGGTGGCCACCGCTGAGGTGTTGGTTTTCAGGCCATACGCGTCATCAAAACCAATCCATACCGGTGGGTTTTGAGGATTTGCAGGGGTTTGTGCCCAGGCCTGCGCGGCGCAGCCGCAGACGATGGCAGCAATGACCTGCGCCGTGCGATGCAGCTCACTGTGGGCGGACCTCAAAAGCGACAAAGGGTGTTTAGCCATGAAACGTTTTCTCCCATAAAGATGACATCAACTGTCGGGTCGAACTGCTCGGTGGTGGCGCCGTGGTGTAACGCCCTGAAAAAAGTTTGCAGATCATGGCGTGGCGCTGTGCCTTGCTGCTGTATTCAAACGTGGCCGCCAGATGGCCATGGTTTTGCCGCACCGGATGGAGCATCACGCGGCCAACCCCTTGCACCATGAGGCTGGTCGTTCCTTTCTTGAAAATGCCATGGCCAGTCTGAGGCAAGGCCAATTTGCAGCCATCGACGCTGGCATCGACGATGTCGACCGCGATGTGGGATTCACCATCGTGTACGGTTGCCGATTCCGCCAGCAAAAAGCGCTCTTCTTTTCTCAAGCGCGGGCCTTCAAAACACAGCAAAGCCGCCAGCCCCAGCGTGACGACGTTCAGCAGAGACCAAAAGATGGCAATAGGAAAAAATTCGTCGTGTGGCACCACCGCCAGTTCGGGCACGACGTTGATCAGCAAGCCCACCAAGGTCAGGGCCATGCACAACAAAATCATGCCCAGGCTGAAATAATCCACCTGGCGACCATGGACGGCATCCGAGCCTTTGGGGGTGACCTTGAAGGGCTTGCCAAAAGGCTTGACGAGTGAGGCCACCACGGTGGGGCCCAGCCTGAAGCTGGCAAACAAGCCGGCAGGCCCTGAGACCAGCGGAGAGAAATGGCCGCCCACCAGCCATCGCATGGCCAGGAAAAACGACAGGAAAACAGGCAATTGGTAAAACACCATGTCTGCCGTGTCCGTGAAGTGAAAAGGCAACCAACCCAACAGCAGATACGCCAGGGGAATCGCGATCAACATCAACCGAACGGTGTATTGGGTCAACCAACTGGTGGGAAAAAACAGGATTCTTTGGACGAGGCTCAGACCGGGACCCAAGGGGCCCGCTGGAAGAAACAAGGACTGGATGGCCCCACGGCACCAGCGTTCGCGTTGCACGAAGAAGCCTTCGATCGATTCCGCAGCCAAACCCATGCTCAGTCGTTCGTTAAGGTAAATCGTTTGGTATCCCTTGCGCAGCATGACCAGGGTGGTCAGCAAATCTTCGGTGATGCTTTGCGTGGGAATGCCACCGATGGCATCGACCGCTTGGCGGCGCATGATGCTGCATGAACCACAGCAAAAGGCGGCCTGCCAGGCGTCGCGGGAAGCTGCCATTTGGTCAAAAAACAGACGTTGCTCGTCTGGATAGATTTGCATCAAGCCCAGGTTGGTCTGGACGGGGTCTTTGTTGTAGAAGTGTTGGGGCGTCTGCACGATGCCCACGGTCGGGTCACTGAAAAAGCCCAATGTGCGTTTGATGAACTGCTTGGAAGGGACAAAGTCCGCATCGAATACCGCAATGAATTGGCCCTGCGCGTGGGCCAATGCGTGGTTCATGTTGCCGGCCTTGGCATGCAGGTTGTCGGGACGGGTCAGGTAGCGCACGCCAGTCTCTTGGCAAAACGAGCGCAACCAATCGCGCCTGCCATCGTCCAGCACCCAAACGGTTTTGTATGGGTAGTCCACGGCTGCAGCGGCTACGATGGTTTTTTCCAGGACGTCAAAGGGCTCGTTGTAGGTGGGAATGAAGATGTCCACCTCAGGCAGCGGGTTGGGCATCTGGTGTTGGTCGGCTTGCTCACTGCGGGTATTGGTTCGGCTCATGATCAACATGAAGACCGCCACTTCGATGAAGGCCAAAATTTCAACACCCCAAACCCCCCAAACCCAGGACTGGGCCCATGCACTGTCGTCGTTTTCAGTCCATACCGTGCTGAACAAGCGCCAGGACAGGTATTGCACGCACAGCAGCGCGGGGATCAGGCACACCATTTGCCTGAGCCTGGCGTTGGTTCGCTGGGCATCCCACACCAGCAGAAAAAAAACCGTGACAAGCAACAAGGGGATGAAGGCCATGGACTGGATCACATGAGAAATGAGCTGACTCTGCTCAGCCAGACCGAGGGACGCCATTCGCGGGGGACTTTGACATCCACTTTGCGACCGGCGTAACACAAATTCTCCTGTGGCTTGTTCAGATCGGAGGAATCGATCTTGACGAATATCCGGGCGTCTTTCTTTTCGCGCTGCAGTTGTGCGACCAAGGTCACATCCTGCAAGTTGTTGCCACTGCCCGTCACGGCTTGAATGTGTCCCGTCAGCCATTGGTTGGTTCCGATGAGCCGGTACTGCACCGGTTTGCCGATTTGAAAAGATTCGAGCGATGATTCCGGGACCGCCACATCGAGAAACAGGTGTTCGCAGGTGATCACATGGGCCAAGTCCGTGCCAATCACGACTTCGGTGCCATTGCTGCCGAATTTGCGCCACAAAACCCCTTTGCTCGGCGACTGCAGGAGCACCTCTCGGGACACAGCCATGTTGTCCCGCTCCTTGCTGATCTGCCATTGAATGTCCGCGCTGCGTTGCTCGTTTTCGCGCAGGCGTGCGGCCACTTCGGTGATTTGCAGGCGCACGTCATCGAGGCGCTGCTGTGTGTAGGGGACGTCGTTGCGTCCTTCGCCCAGGTAGACAAAGCGCTGGACGGCTTGCTTTTCGGTTTCAAGAAGCCGAATGCGGGCCTGAAAGATGTCGAGTCGGCTTTGCGTCACTTCCAGTGCGTATTGCGCAGCTTCGCTTTGGGCTGAGGAGATGAAGTTTTCTTTCAGTAAAAGCGCGTTGCGTTGTGCGATCAATTGCTGTTCCCGGATCAGGCTTTCTTGTGCTTTTTTCTCGGATTTGGCTTGTGCCAGTTGTTCTTCCAGTCGCAGAAATTCGTGGGTGCGGTGGACAGAGACCCGGTTTTGCAAATCTTTTTGCAGTTGCTGTAAATTTTTCAGGTGTCGCTGAAGGCCCAGGCTTCTTTCGGCCAGGGTTTTTTGCTCCACCGCCATTTCATTGACGGCACTTTCCTTGAACCGGGTGTTGCTGATCCTGACCAATTCTTCCCCTTGTTCGATGGGCTGCCCCGGCATTTTTGAAAATCCGTTCAAGGCCCCTTCGATGGGTGACTTGATCACCACATAGTGGGTGTTGACGATGGCGTTGATGCTTTGAAAGCTGGCCATGGCAGGCAAGAGCACCACCGCAGCGATGAGGGCAATCCCCAAGCCGATGGCACGTTTGGAGTTTTTCAATGAGGTGAACATGCCGATGGTCCGTGGTGTTGACTTCTTGCGATTCAATGTTTCTTGGCAGGGTGCATCACCCGATAGCATTCACAGGCCCTGGCCTCCAGCTTGGGGCGATCCAGAACTTCCAATTGCCCCCGCGAAACTTCGATCAAGCCTTCGTGGCTCAATTTGCCTGCGGCCATGGTCACCGATTCGCGCCGAATGCCCAGCATGTCCGCGATTTCCTGGTGGGTGACTTGAAGCGTGTGCCCTTGGGTCTTGTCCAAGGTGTTCATGATCCAGCGAATGATTTGTTGCTCATTGCTGTGTTTGCTGCTACAGACCGTGGGCATGGCGATTTGCAAAATCATCTGGCGGGTGGCGGCCATCCAGATTTTCAGAAATTCGCCGTTCTGGGCCAGTTCAGATTGGAAAATGCTCAAGGGCAGTTTGTAGGCGAACCCCTTAAATTTCACGCGAGCCCGGCTGAAGTTCTGGTTGCCGCCCATGACACCACTGCCCACCATGCCTTCTTTGCCGATCAAGACAATGTCGGCCGACGTTCCGTCGGAGATGTCAATTTGCATGGCGATGATGGCGCTCACCGGGAAAAACACGAATTGAATGGCTTCGTGGGGCCGAAAGATCAATTGGTTGACTTCCAGGCAAACCAATTGGAATGAGGGCAGCAATTTTTCATACTTTTCAGATGGCAGTTGCTCAATCATCAAATTGCTGGTCGGACTTAGCATTTTTTGTCCTTTTGACACTTGTTGTGATTTAGTGTAACGAGCTTTTGCCCTTTTTATGTTCGTTAACGAACATAAAAATTTAATTCTTTGAAATACAAAAAGATCAGGAGATTTATGCGTATCAAAGTTCTTTCTTAGTGACCCTCCCCATTCACGGTTTGCGAAAAAAAGCCCCCCGACTTTCCAGTCGGGGGGCTTTTTGGCCTGAAGGGCAGGGCGCTTTACATCGTGTCGATGAAGCTGCGCAGCTTGTCAGAGCGGCTGGGGTGCTTGAGCTTGCGCAGCGCCTTGGCTTCTATTTGGCGGATGCGTTCGCGGGTCACGTCGAACTGCTTGCCCACTTCTTCCAGCGTGTGGTCGGTGGACATCTCGATGCCAAAACGCATGCGCAGCACTTTGGCTTCGCGGGGCGTGAGGCTGTCCAGGATGTCCTTGACCACATCGCGCAGACCGGCTTGCAAGGCGGCATCGATGGGCGCGGTGTGCGTGCTGTCTTCGATGAAGTCGCCCAAGTGGCTGTCATCGTCGTCACCGATCGGCGTCTCCATCGAGATCGGCTCTTTGGCGATCTTCATGATCTTGCGGATTTTGTCTTCCGGAATCTCCATCTTCTCGGCCAGGATGGAGGCGTCGGGCTCGAAGCCGAATTCCTGAAGGTGCTGGCGCGAGATGCGGTTCATCTTGTTGATCGTCTCGATCATGTGCACTGGGATGCGGATGGTGCGGGCCTGGTCCGCAATGGAGCGGGTGATGGCCTGGCGGATCCACCAGGTGGCGTAGGTCGAGAACTTGTAACCGCGGCGGTATTCGAACTTGTCCACCGCCTTCATCAAGCCGATGTTGCCTTCCTGGATCAAGTCGAGGAATTGCAGACCGCGGTTGGTGTATTTTTTGGCGATCGAGATGACCAAACGCAAGTTGGCCTCGATCATTTCTTTTTTGGCGTCGCGGCTGGCACGCTCGCCCGCGTTCATGCGTTTGTTGATGTCCTTGAGCTCATCGAGTGGCACCACCACCTGCGCCTGCAGGTCGATCAGCTTTTGTTGCAGGTCTTGCACGGGCGGGATGTTGCGGCCCATGACGGCGCTCCAGCTCTTACCCGCAGCGGCCTGTTTTTCGATCCACTTGAGGTTGAGCAGGTGCGACTCGATGCGCTTGCCGTTTTTGTCGCGGCCGCTGAAGTCGGCAATGAAGTTGTCTTGCGGGTAGCCACATTTGTCCACGATGATGCGACGCAGCTCGCGCTCTTTCTTGCGCACGTCGTCCACTTGGCCGCGCACCATGTCGCACAGCTTTTCGATGGTCTTGGCGGTGAAGCGGATGGTCATCAGCTCTTCGGACAAGGCCGATTGCACCTTGATGTAGGCGGGTGTGCCCCAGCCTTCCTTGTCGTACACCTTGTGCACTTTTTCGAAGTAGTCGGTGATGCGGTCAAAGCGTTCGAGGGCCTGGTTCTTCAGTTCCTCGAGCTTCTTGGTCAGGGCTTTGGAGCCGCCCTTGCCGTCGTCGTCGTCGGCTTCGTCGAATTCGTCGAAGTCTTCTTCGGCCACGTAGTCGTCGGCTTCGTTCAGGTTGGCAAAGCCATCCACCACGGTGGAGATGATGACCTTGCCTTCACGGATTTCGCCGGCCATGCGCAAGATTTCGGCGATGGTGGCAGGCGATGCGCTGATCGCGGCCATCATGTCCATCAAGCCGCCTTCGATGCGCTTGGCAATTTCAATCTCGCCTTCGCGGGTGAGCAGTTCGACGGTGCCCATCTCGCGCATGTACATGCGCACGGGGTCGGTGGTGCGGCCGAACTCGCTGTCCACGGTGGACAGGGCAGCCTCGGCGGCTTCTTCGGCTTCTTCTTCGGTCGAGCCGGTGGGCGCGTTGTCGGTGATGATCAGGCTCTCGGCGTCGGGCGTTTGCTCGTACACCGCCACACCCAGGTCGTTCAGGGTGGCAATCACCACTTCCAAGGTTTCGGCATCGACCAGCTTGTCGGGCAGGTGGTCGCTGATTTCACCGTTGGTCAGGTAGCCGCGGGTCTTGCCCAACTTGATCAGGGCTTTGAGGCGGTCGCGGCGCTGCTTCATCTCGGCTTCGGTCAGGACGGTTTCGTCCAGGCCGAATTCCTTCATCAAGGCACGTTCTTTGGCCTTGCTGATTTTCATGCGCAGGGGCTTGACCTTTTCGCCTGTCTCGGACACGTTGTCCGCGACAGGTTCGCCTTGGAGTTCGTCTTCGATTTCAGACAGTTCGTCTTCGAGGCTGGGCTCAGCGATGCTGCCTTTCTTTTTGGGGCCACGCTTGGCACCTGTGACGGCTTTTTTGGCAGCGGGTTTGTTGTCTTCGACGGGCGCAGCGGCTTTGGCTGCTTTGACGGCTTTGGCCGGTTTCTTCACTTCTACTTCGGCTACAGCCTCTTTGGCTTTGGCTTTGGCAGCGGGTTTTTTCTCGGGGGTTGCTACGGATTTCTTGGCGGGCACGGAGGCGGCTTTCTTCACTGGCTTGGCAGGGGCGGCCGGGACTGGCGTGGCTTTGACTTTGGGCGCGACTGCCTTCGGAGCCGCTTTGCCCGTCGGTTTGACGGCTTTTTTGGCAGCTACTGGGGCCGACACCTTGGAAGGTGACTTGGCGGCCACTTTGGCAGGCGATTTCACAGCGGCCTTGGCCTTGGTGACGGGCACTTTGGCTTTGGCCTTGGCAGGTGCAGGGGTCTTGGCTACGGCTTTGGACTTGGCAGGGGCCTGGGCAGGCTTCTTCGGCTTTTGAGCGGGCATGGACAACCTCAGATCACAAAAAGGGTCAAGGAAACAGACACAGTCAGCGCCTGATACATCCCGGCGCGGGCGTGGGTTAGGGCACAGATCAACACATCAGATCGGTGTTTAATCTGCAATGGCAAGGGGGTGGGCGAACATTTGGAATGCAGTCCTTGCGGAAGGTGACCTGCCCGCATGGGGGCGTCGCGCTGATGGCGTTGGTCTGGCCGGAGGTGCTGCTGTCGCGCTTGCCGAAAAACGTGCATTGTAGCTGATTTTTCAGGGCGAATCGGCTGTTTTGCCCCGATCTTTGGGCATGGAAGATCGGATCGGAAGAGCGGGTCAGTCTGGGTCGGCTTGCCTGAATTTCATCAAGGCCATCAAACCGCCAGCGCTGTTGTTGAACACTGAAAAAGTGCCACCCATGCGCTGGACGGCACGCTCGACGATGGCCAGGCCCAGGCCAGAGCCGGTCGCGGCTGTGCGGGCTGCGTCGCCCCTGAAGAAGGGTTGGGTGAGGTTTTTCAGGGTTTCTTCCGACACGCCAGGGCCTTGGTCTCGCACGCGCAGCAGCACCCAGCCTTCATGGACACGGGCCACGAGTTCGACGCGGGTGATGCCGTCGGAGGGGCTTTGACCGTAGCGCCTTGCGTTTTCCAGCAGATTGGACAGGACCCGTCCCAGTTCCACGGGTTCAGCTTGAATTTGCAGGTCTTCGCTCACGTCCACCGAGATCTGCAGGCGTGCATTGTGGCGCCATGGGGTGATGCAGCGGCTGATTACGCCGGACAAAAGTACAGGCCCCAATTCGGTGGGCTCTGGGCGGGCATAGTCTAAAAACTTGTCAATGATCTCGTCCAGTTGCTCAATGTCGGCTGCCATCAGCTCGCGGGTTTGCGGATCGCTGACGCTCAACTCTGTTTCGAGACGCAAGCGGGCCAAGGGCGTGCGCAGATCGTGCGAAATCCCGGCCAGCATCAATGCGCGCTCGGCTTCTATTTTGGCCAGGCGCTCGGCCATTCGGTTGAAGCCGATGTTGACTTCGCGTATCTCGCTGGTCGCCGCGCCCTCGTCCAGGGCTGAGCCATGAAAATGCCCCTCCCGCACTCGGCTGGCAGCGTAGGACAGGCGCTTGAGCGGGCGGTTGATCAGCCCTGCCATCACCGCCGCCCCCAGCAAAGACAGTGCTGTGGTGATGCTCAGCCAGATGAGCCATGCTGTTCCCCCCAGTGGCTTGAGACGGGAGGGGTCCATCTGTAACCAATAGCTGTCGCGGTCTATGGCAAAGCCAATCCACAATCCATCTTCATCATTGACGCTGGAGGCGACAACCGTGTCTGGCCCCAGTCGTTTGACCATTTCATGGACCAGTCGGCTGTCCATGCCGGACTCTGTGAAGGCCACGATGCGGTCTGTGGGCTCGCGCACCTGTATGCTGACATCTTCTTCATCGGCCAGCACGGTGATGAGGGCCAAGCGCGCAATCTCATCGCTGTTTTTCAGCGCAGTTTTGGTCAGGTTAACGACGGTGGCGATTTGGTGTGCGTTGCGCAGAATGCGGGGCTCGTATTCCTGGGTTTTGAACATTTGCAACCAAGCCACGCTGCTGAAAAAAATCAGCAAGGCCAGCAAGATGAAGGTGCGCCAAAAAAGACTGAGCTTGACCATGGGGCCAGAGGTTTTTCGGGTCGTCACCTCATCTGCGGCAAGGGTAGGTGTTTTCACGCTTGTCCATCGGGCACAAAGACGTAGCCTACCCCCCAGACGGTCTGGATGATTTTGGGCGAGGCAGGGTCGACTTCGATCATTTTGCGCAGACGTGAAATCTGCACATCGAGGCTGCGGTCAAAGGGCTCGAACTCTCGGCCTCGCGCGAGTTGGGCCAGCTTGTCGCGCGTGAGAGATTGCCGGGGGTGCCTGGCCAAAGCCTTGAGCATGGCAAATTCGCCGGTGGTCAGCGCCATGTCCACGCCGTTCTTGCTGAGAGAGCGGGCACCCAAGTCGAGCTTGAAGTGGCCAAAGCTGATGACTTCGTCCTCGGCAGAGGGCGAGCCGGGTAACTCAGCCACGGGTCTGCGGCGCAGCACCGCGTGGATGCGGGCCAGCAACTCCCTAGGGTTGAAGGGTTTGCCCAGGTAGTCGTCGGCGCCAATCTCCAAGCCATTGATGCGGTCGACGTCTTCGCCTTTGGCCGTCAGCATGATCACGGGCGTTTTGACCCCGTTGCCACGCAAACGTTTGCAAATGCTCAGGCCGTCTTCGCCAGGCAGCATCAGGTCCAGCACCACCAGATCGATGGTTTCACGCAGCAAGATACGGTCCAGGGCGCGACCGTCTTCGGCCAACAACACGTCAAATCCTTCTTGCGATAAAAACCGGCGCAACAAGTCCCGAATACGGGCGTCATCGTCCACGATGACGATTTTGTCCAAACGCTGTGAATGGCTCATGTTTTATTGGGCCGTCCAGCCGCCGTCCATGTTCCAGGCCGCACCGCGCACGTTGTTGCCGGCTGCAGAGCAGAAAAACACTGCCAATTCGCCCAACTCTTCGGGTGTCGTGAATTGCATGGAAGGCTCTTTTTCTTGCAGCAAAACCTTTTTGGCTTCTTCGTTGGACAGGCCCATGGCCGCAGCCTTGGCATCCACCTGTTTTTGCACCAAGGGGGTCAGCACCCAACCGGGGCAAATGGCGTTGCAGGTCACGCCGGTGGTGGCGTTTTCGAGGGCCGTGACTTTGGTCAAGCCGACCACGCCGTGCTTGGCAGCGACATAAGCGGATTTATCGGCCGAGCCCACCAAGCCGTGGATCGATGCCACGTTGATGATGCGGCCCCAGTTGGCGGCCTTCATGGCGGGCAGGGCCAGGCGTGTGGCGTGGAAGGCGCTGGACAAGTTGATGGCGATGATGGCGTCCCAGCGCTCAATGGGAAAGTCTTCGATCTTGGCGACATGCTGGATGCCGGCGTTGTTGACCAGAATGTCCACGCGGCCAAAGGTGTCGGCAGCGAACTTCATCATGGCTTCGATTTCGCTGGGTTTGCTCATGTCGGCACCGTGGTACGCCACTTTCACGCCCAGCGCAGCAATTTCGGCCTTGGGGCCTTCGGCATCGCCAAAGCCGTTGAGCACGATGTTGGCGCCTTGTTTGGCCAAAGACTTGGCAATGCCCAGACCAATACCGCTGGTTGAACCGGTGACCAGCGCTGTTTTACCTTGCAACATGATTTCCACTCCGAAAGATGAATTAGGATGCTCAAATTCCCATTATGGCGCTGCAAAAGCTCGGTTTGAGCTGCAGCGCTTTTTGATTGTTACGCATTGTCATGACCGCCCCGATCCCCGCTTGCATCCCACCTCATCTTGAATTTGTGGTCTGTCCTCACCCCGAGGGTCAGCACCGCATGGGCTTTTGGCGCTGGGGCGATCCGCAAGCGACCCAAGTGGTGGTGTGTGTGCATGGCCTGACGCGTCAGGGGCGGGACTTTGACCGCTTGGCCAAGGCCTTGGTGGCGCAAAGTCCGCATCCCTTGCAGGTGATTTGTCCCGACGTGGTGGGGCGAGGCCGCAGCGATTGGTTGGCTGACCCTGCCAGCTACCAGATTCCGCAATATGCCGCCGACATGCTGGCCTTGTTGGCCCAGGTCAAAACCCAATTGGGCCCAGAAAACCCCCTGCAAAAACTGGATTGGGTGGGCACCAGCATGGGTGGGCTGATCGGTATGGTGTTGGCGGGTCAGCCGGAGCTGCGACTGGCTGCGCCGATTCGCCGTTTGGTGCTCAACGATGTGGGCCCCGCCATCACTTGGAGCTCGGTGCAGCGCATGCAAGGCTTTGTGGGCCTCTATGACCAGTACCGCGATCAGGATGAGGCGGCACAAGCGATGTGGGCTGTTTCACAAGGATTTGGGCCGGTGCCTGCCGATGTGTGGCGTGAAATGTCTGGGCACATGCTGCGCCCCGGCACCGACGGTGCCGTGACCTTGCATTACGACCCGTCCATTGGGGTGCCGGTGCGGGCCATGACGCCCGAAGTGGCTGCAGCGGGTGAAGCCGCGCTGTGGGCTTTGTACGACCAGATTCAGGCCAGAACCCTGCTGATTCGCGGGCAAGACTCTGACTTGCTCACCACCGAAACTGCCACCGCCATGACCGAGCGCGGCCCCCGCGCCCAGCTGGAGACTTGGCCGGGTTTTGGCCATGCTCCCACCTTGACGGACGAGGAGCAGATCGCGGTTGTGGCCAAGTTTTTACTCGGCGACTGAGACCATGGTCAGCCCCACTTCCAGCCATTCCGCCAGGCCGATGTCGCCATCGGGTCGCTTGCACGCGCCGAACTTGACTTCAGATTCATTGCCGCCCGTGATGCTCGCCACGGCCGATGCCGCCGAAAGTGCCCAGCACGGCGACATCCTGGCCAAAGCCCGCGCCTTTGCCGAACCCCTGATTGCTGGCGAGACGCTGGACACAGGCGAGAACATCCTGGCGCATGCCGATGCGGTGGTCGCGATCCTGGCCGAGATTGGCGGTTCGGTGGCCCTGCAGGCGGCCAGCTACCTGGTCTATGCCTGCCCACACCTGAACAAGCCCGAAGAGGTGATGTCCAAGGCCTTTGGGCCGCAGCTGGCGCAACTGGCCCTACAGACCCACCAGCTGGTGATCGTGCAGCGCTTGTCCCGAGCAGCCGAGCCCCACACGCAGGGACCGGACAACACGCCGCTCAGCCCCCGCTTGCAAACCGAAAACGTGCGCAAGATGCTGCTGGCGTTCAGTCGCGACTTGCGTGTGGTCATGCTGCGTCTGGCCTCGCGTCTGCAAACCCTGCGCCATTACGCCAGCACCAAATTACCGGTGCCTCCTGCATTGGCCAGCGAGTCCTTGCAAGTGTTCGCACCTTTGGCCAACCGCTTGGGCATCTGGCAAATCAAGTGGGAGATGGAGGACCTGTCCTTCCGCTTTCTGGAGCCTGCCACCTACAAGGACATTGCCCGACTGCTGGACGAGAAGCGCACCGAACGGGAACGCTACATGGTGGCCCTGCGCGAACGGCTGCAGCAAGCCTTGGCCAGCCAGGGCATTGCCGCCACCGTTGAGGGGCGACCCAAACACATCTACAGCATCGTCAAGAAAATGCGAGGCAAATCCCTGCCGTTTGAGCGCGTGTTTGACGTCCGCGCGCTGCGCGTGGTGGTGCCCAACGTGGCCGATTGCTACCAGGTGCTCAGCTGGGTGCATGAGCAATTTGTGCCCATTGCCGAAGAGTTTGACGACTACATCGCCAAGCCCAAAGCCAACGGCTACCAGTCACTGCACACCGTGGTGCGCGATGTCGATGGCGGCCCGATCGAGGTGCAAATTCGCACCCAGGCCATGCACCAACATGCCGAGCATGGCGTGGCTGCGCACTGGGCTTACAAGGAGGCCGGGGCCAAGGGTTATGCCGGGGTGTCGGCCACCAGTGAATACGAGACCAAAATCGCCGTTTTGCGGCAATTGTTGGCCTGGGAGCGTGACTTGGCGGGTGCGGCGCAAGCCGGTGCGCCAGGCAGTGGCTTGTTTGACGACCGCATCTATGTGCTGACGCCCGACGCTGCTGTGGTCGAGTTGCCGCAAGGCGCTACACCCATCGACTTTGCTTACACGGTGCACACCAATCTGGGCCATCGCTGCCGGGGGGCCAAGGTGGACGGGGCGATGGTGCCCTTGAACACCCCGCTGGCCAACGGCCAGACGGTGGAGATCACGGCCATCAAAGAGGGCGGTCCTTCACGTGACTGGCTCAACGCCGAGTTGGGCTTTTTGGCCAGCCCACGCGCACGGGCCAAAGTGCGTGCCTGGTTCAATGCACAAGTCAGCGCTGAAACCATTGCCCGGGGCCGCGAGGCGGTCGAAAAATCCTTGCAGCGCCTAGGTCGCACCGCGATCCGCTTGGACGATTTGGCCAGTCAACTGGGCTTCAAGTCGGCCGATGGTCTGTTCGAGGTGGTGGGCAAGGATGAGTACTCACTGCGCAACATCGAGGTTTTGCTCAACCCGCCCGAGCCTGCGCTGGAGCCCGACGAGTATTTTCATAAGAAGTTCAAAGGTACGGTCAGCCGCAAATCGACATCGGGCGTGCTGGTGGTGGGGGTGGATTCACTGCTCACGCAGTTGTCGCGCTGCTGCAAGCCCGCACCACCCGATGCCATCAGTGGTTTCGTCACACGCGGCAAGGGGGTGAGCATCCACAGGCAAGACTGCAGCAACTTCCGCGAACTGGCTTCGCGTCATGGTGAGCGGGTGATTGATGTGCGCTGGGGCGATCACAAGGGGGCCGATGCATCGGTTTACCCGGTCGATGTCTCGGTGGAGGCATTTGACCGACAAGGTTTGCTGCGCGACATCTCCGAAGTCTTTGCCAAAGAAAAGATGAACGTGATCGGCGTTCAGACCCAGTCTGTTAAAGGCACAGCCTGGATGACCTTCACGGTGGAAATCGGGGACGCTGTGAGTCTGAACCGGGTCTTGGTCACCGTTCGCGGTGTCAAAGGCGTCAGGGCCGCACGCAGGCGCTGAAGTCGCCTGTGCAAGCGTCAGGTCAGTCATTGGTTTTTTTGAAGCTATAATTCAAGGCTTAGCAGGCGCGTAGCTCAGTTGGTTAGAGCACCACCTTGACATGGTGGGGGTCGCTAGTTCGAATCTAGTCGCGCCTACCAAATTCGGTAGGAAAATCAAGCACTTGGCGGAAACGCCAGGTGCTTTTTTCATGGTTATGACGTCAGCTTCTCAAAAGTCTTTCGTAAACCGCCTTGGACGTCTATAAAACTTACCTTTGAACAGGAATCCCCCATGCTTAAACGACTCGCGCTCGTCATTTCTTTGCTCTTGGGTCTGCTGATGGGCCGAGCTGAAGCTACCGTCTATCAGGACTTTTGGTGGAACCCCTCCATGAGTGGCATGGGGTGGAACTTCAGCCAACAGAACACCACTGTGGTCATGGCTTGGTTTCACTATGGCGATGACGGCAAGGCGAGTTTTTTGACACTGTCTGGCGAACTTCAATCCAACAAGCTCAAAGGCAACCTCTACCGTAGCACGGGGACGCCGCCACAAGCCAATTACAACCCAGCCAATGTCAACACAACCCCAGTCGGAACGGCTGAGGTGGAGTTCACGGCATCGAATGCTGCGGTCTTCACCTACAGCTACGATGGCAGGAGTGGGCGGATTGATCTTGAACGCTTCACTTTTTCGACGCCCAACTTGACAGGCAGCTATTCGGGTGCATTTCGTGAAACATTCACCTGTGGTTCGAGTGTTCGGGAGGAAGGGTCACTTAACTTTCAGATCTTCCACAACCCTGGCACCGGAACCTTCAATCTCATTGCCGATGGGTGTGTGGTGAAAGGTGCTTATATTTCCACAGGCGGCACAGGAAGAATTGTTGGTCCTATGTCATGTGACGGCAAAACCAATGAGCTATTCGAGGCAGAAGAAATCAACCAGACAAGTTTCAGTTTAAGCATGAGGTTCCGCACCGTATATGGCGCATGCTCAAGCAGCGGGGCGATCTCTGCCATCAAACTCAACTGAAGTGGGGAGTTCATCGGCCCATGAACTCCGCAGGTGACGTGCATTAGTTAGCTGAAGCCATGAGAGGGTGAACAAACTGCTTATGCTTTGTTCGCATCGGCAGCTTCACAATCACCCCAAAACAGGTTTAACAGGCCGTCATTTTCAAGCGGCCACCATGCCCTGATGTCGCAGCAAAGCGTCCAGGCTCGGCTCGCGGCCCCGGAAGGCTTTGAACGATTCCAGCGCCGGGCGGCTGCCACCCGCTTCCAGAATGGCTTGGCGGTACAGGCGGCCGGTTTCCACGCTGGGCGTGCCGTCTTCGGCGGCGGTTTCTTCAAATGCGGCGTAGGCGTCGGCGCTCAGCACTTCGGCCCATTTGTAGCTGTAATAACCCGCGGCGTATCCGCCCGCAAAGATGTGGCTGAAGGTGTGGGCCATGCGGTTGAAGGCGGGTGGTCGCAGCACGGCCACTTCGTCACGCACTTGGCTCAGCAGGGGCATGAAGTCTTGCGCCGGGTCGTGCTCAGAGTGCACCAGCATGTCGAACAGCGCAAACTCGATCTGGCGCAGCGTTTGGAAGCCGCTTTGGAAGTTTTTGGCGGCCAGCATCTTGTCGAACAGGGCGCGCGGCAGGGGTTCGCCTGTTTCCACATGGGCGGTCATGTGGCGCAGCACCGACCATTCCCAGCAGAAGTTTTCCATGAACTGGCTGGGCAACTCGACCGCGTCCCATTCCACGCCGCTGATGCCCGAGACATCGCGCTCGCTCACTTGGGTGAGCATGTGGTGCAGGCCGTGGCCGAATTCGTGGAAGAGGGTGATGACGTCGTCGTGCGTGAGCAAAGCGGGCTGGCCATTGACGCCTTCGGCAAAGTTGCACACCAAATGCGCCACGGGTGTTTGCAGCACGCCGGTGTCGGGGCGCTGCCAGCGGCCGCGCACATCGTCCATCCAGGCGCCGCCGCGCTTGCCTGCGCGGGCTGGGGGGTCCAGGTAGAACTGGCCAATCAGCTGGCCGTCGCGCTCGATCCGGTAAAAGGCCACCGCTGGGTGCCATACGGGCGCTTGGTCGGGGCGGATACTGACTTCAAACAGCGTTTCAATGATCTTGAACAGGCCCGCCAGCACCTTGGGCGCGGTGAAGTACTGCTTGACCTCTTGCTCGCTGAAGCTGTAGCGCGCTTCCTTGAGCTTTTCAGACAGATAGGGCACGTCCCAAGCGTTCAACGGGCCGGTGATGCCCAGCGCGTTGGCGGCAAATTCGCGCAGGTCGGCCAGGTCTTTTTCGGCAAAGGGGCGGGCTTTGACCGCCAAGTCGCGCAAAAAGCCGATGACTTTTTCGGGCGATTCGGCCATTTTGGGCACGACCGACACTTGCGCGTAATTGTCAAAACCCAGCAGGCGGGCTTCTTCTTGGCGCAGGGCTAGGATCTCTTGCATCAAGGCGGTGTTGTCGAACTGCTT
This sequence comes from Comamonadaceae bacterium, assembly GCA_027488215.1. Lineage (GTDB taxonomy): Bacteria > Pseudomonadota > Gammaproteobacteria > Burkholderiales > Burkholderiaceae_C > Limnohabitans_A. The sequence continues at coordinate 313,899 of JAIYCB010000031.1, read as the reverse complement.
GGTGTCTTCGGGGGCTTGGTCTGAGGCGCGGGTGACGTGGGCTTTGTAGAGCTGTTCGCGCAAGGCGCCGCTGTCGGCGAACTGCATCACGGGCAAATACACCGGCATCTTGAGCGACAGGCGGTGACCTTCTTTGCCTTCTTTTTGGGCCGCGTCGCGGGTGGCTTGCACCACGTCGGCGGGCACGCCCTGGAGCTGGTCTTCGCTGACGTACAGGGAAAATTTGTCTGTGGCATCCAGCGTGTTTTCGCTGAACTTTTGTGTGATTTCGGCCAAACGTTCCTGAATGGCGGCGTAGCGTTCTTTGGCCGCGCCTTGCAGTTCGGCACCGCCCAACACAAAGCCGCGCTGGGCGTTTTTGTGGGCTTGTGTCTGTTCGGTGTTGAGGGTGGTGGGGTCAATGGCCTTGTATTTGGCATACAGGCGCTCGTCGCTGCCCAAGCGTGTCCAAAACTCGGTCACGCGGGGCAGGGCGGCGTTGTAGGCAGCGCGCAACTCGGGTGTGTCGGCCACGCTATTGAGGTGTGAGACTGCGCCCCAGGCCATCCCCAGTCGCTCAGTGCTCACGTCCAGCGTGGTGGCGATGGCTTTCCAGTCAGCCGGGAAGTCGGCCGATGTGACCTTTTCCAGCGCCTGATCGGCCGCAGCCAGCAGTTCGTCCATGGCCGGGGCCACATGCTCAGGGGCGATGCGGTCAAACAGGGGCAGGCTAGAGGTATCGAGCAAGGGGTTGGTCATGGGCATTTCCAGAAGATCAAGTGCAAGAGATTTGTTTTTAATTGGAGGCGCGTTCTGCGGCTTCAAGGGTGTTGACCAACAGCATGGTGATGGTCATAGGCCCCACACCGCCGGGCACGGGGGTGATGTAGCCCGCAACTGCTTTGACGCCTTCAAAGTCCACGTCGCCGCAGAGCTTGCCTTCGTCGTTGCGGTTCATGCCCACGTCCAGTACCACAGCGCCGGGCTTGACCATCTCGGCCGTGAGCACGTTGCGCTTGCCCACAGCAGCCACGATCACGTCGGCTTGCAAGGTCAGAGCTTTGAGGTTTTGAGTGCGTGAATGCGCCACCGTCACCGTGGCGTCTTTTTGCAGCAACATCAGCGCCATGGGTTTGCCCACGATGTTGCTGCGGCCTATGACCACGGCGTGTTTGCCGCGCAGGTCGTAGCGAATGCTTTCGAGCATCTTCATGCAGCCATAAGGTGTGCAGGGCCAAAAACCTGGCATGCCGGTCATGAGCGCACCGGCGCTCGCGATGTGAAAACCGTCCACATCTTTGGCGGGGCTGATGGCTTCGATGACCTTTTGCGCGTCGATGTGCGCGGGCAGGGGCAACTGAACCAGGATGCCATGGATGCGGGGATCGTTGTTGAGCGCTTCCACGCGGGCCAGCAAGTCGGCTTCGGTCATGTCGGCGTCGTATTTTTCCAGCACCGAATGGAGCCCGCTGTCCTCGCAGGCCTTGACCTTGTTGCGCACATACACCTGGCTTGCAGGGTTGTCGCCCACCAGTACCACGGCCAAACCCGGGGTCACGCCCTTGGCCTTGAGGGCCTGAGCACGGGTAGCCACTTCGCTGCGAAGTTGTTTGGAGAGTGCGTTGCCGTCGATCAATTGGGCGGTCATAGATGAGAAATCAAAAAATTCAGAGAAAAAATGCAAAACGCCCGACGGGTGCGGGCGTTTTGGACAGCGTGGCTCAGTTCAGGCCTTGGGAGCGTTTTGCCCCAGCGCGATCTTTAGCAGGTCGGCCACGGTGTTGGCGTTGAGCTTTTCCATGATGTTGGCGCGGTGCGCTTCCACGGTCTTGATGCTGATGCCCAGATCGTCGGCGATCTGTTTGTTCAGGCGGCCTGCGACGATGCGCTCGAGCACCTGGGCTTCGCGACCTGTCAACTTAGACAGCAGGGCATCGCGACTGGCCGCTTGCTGGTAGCCCGCAAATGCCTCACGGGCCTCGTCCAGCATACGCTCGACCAAACTCAATAATTCTTCTTCCTTGAAGGGTTTCTGGATGAAGTCCATCGCGCCTTTTTTCATGGTGTTCACAGCCATGGGCACGTCGCCGTGGCCGGTGATGAACACGATGGGCAGTGGAGATTTGCGCTCAATCAGGCGGTCTTGCAATTCCAGACCGGTCATGCCACCCATCCGGATGTCGGCGATCAGGCAGGCGACTTCTCTTGGATCGTAGCGGCTGATGAAGGATTCGGCGCTGTCAAAGCACCTCACCCGGTAATCCTTGCCTTCGAGCAGCCACTGCAAGGAATCGCGCACCGCTTCATCGTCATCGACAACATAAACTGTGCCTTTTTTTGGTATCAAACTCATTCGCTTACCCCAGTGGGTTGTTGTGTGGTCAACCGGCTTGGACCGGTATCCAGAAGGAGAATCGACATCCGGTCACCTCGCCCGAATTGTAGAGGTTCTCGGAAGTGATCCTGCCCTGGTGGGATTCGATGATGCTTCGGCATAAATTCAGGCCAATGCCCATGCCTTCGACCTTGGTCGAGAAAAAGGCTTCGTACACCCGCTCGGTGTCCTCCACTGGCAAGCCCTGGCCGGTGTCACTTACAGAGAATTCAACCACCGATTGCTGGTCGATTTGCTTGGGGACGATGCGCAATTCAACCTGGCGCTGCCCGGTGGGGCGCTCGGCATTGTCGATGGATTCGGCAGCGTTCTTCATGAGGTTGATCAGCACCTGCTCAATCAGGATTGGGTCCACCATCAGTTGAGGCAGGCGAGCGGCCACGTGGTGGGTCAGCCGCACGTTGCGCCGGCGCATCTCGATCTCGGCCAGCTCCAGCGATTCGTTGACCATGGCCGAAACATCGGACAGTGTGCGGTTGGGTTCACTGCGTTTGACGAAACTGCGAATGCGCAAAATGATTTGACCGGCTCTTTGGGCTTGACGGGCCGTTTTGTCCAGTGCCGACAAAAGGTCTTCTTCGTTGACTTGTTGTGTCTTGATGCGAGAGATCATGCCACTGCAGTAATTGCTGATGGCCGTCAGGGGCTGGTTCAACTCATGCGCGACGCTGGAGGCCATCTCGCCCATGGTGATCAGGCGACTGGCGGTCTGCGCGCGCTCGGCTTGCTGCTCGGCAAGCTCTTCAGCCTGACGGCGTGGCGTGATGTCGCTGGCGATCACCATTTGTGCCAGACGGCCATCGGCCCAGTTGATATAGCGCGAGCGCACTTCCAGCCATTTCCCCAGATCGGGCAGGAATATCTCTGCGTTTTCTGAGGAGGCAACCGTCAGGTTTTCGGTGGGCAAGCCGGCCAGGTCATCGACATCTTCGGATGCTTGCTCGCCGCTGTAGGCGCCGGCTTGCTGAACCAGACGTAAGTGGCCTTCGGTGTTCTGTCCAAACCAAAGCCGGTAGAGTTTGTTGGCAAACAGCAACTCCTGGCTGCCCAGCGGGGCCACCGAAACCGAGGCATCCAGCGCTTCGAGCACGATGGTAAATCGCTCGTGTGAGCTGGCCAGCTGTTCCCGAATTCGGTTCGGCTCGGTGATGTCGGTCATCGAAGTCATCCAGCCGGTTTGCTTGCCGGAGGCGTCGATCAGGGGTGAAACATACATGCGGGCATCAAACAACTGGCCGTTTTTGCGTTTGACCCGCACCTGAAAGCCCCCGGCAGAGTGTTGGCCACTGATTTCTTCTTCCAGCCGCTTCATCAGCAACTCGCGGTCCTGATCGGGCCAATAGGGAAAGGGCGCCACTGCCCCGACCAAGTCGGCTTCGCTCCAGCCCGTCATCTGACAGAACGCAGGGTTGACGTAGGTGATGCGTCCGCGCAAGTCCAGGGCGCGCATGCCTGTGAGCATGGAGTTCTCCATGGCGCGGCGGAAATTGGTTTCGGCCACCAGGGCCTTTTGCGCCTGCAGCCGTCTGCGGGTGTGACGCCAATTGCCGATCAGCATCCACGCCGTCATGACGCTGAGCACGCTGACCAGCCAGAAAAGACCGCTGCCCACAAGGCCTTGCGAGGTCCGCCATGCCTGCGCTCGCAAGACCAGATCGTTACCCACCGGGGAGACAGGGACTTCGTAATCGTTGTTTCGCCTGTCACTGCCCGGCAGCAAGCGCCACAGGGCGATTCGTTCAGGGATAACCTGTCCTGCCAACAAGCGACTGCTGCCGTCCTGCAGGGCCACCGCATACTTGGCCAATACTTCGGTGGGGATACCGTAACGCAGCAAACCTTCCATGCTGTATTCGGCCAGGATCACCCCGCTGAAGCGCCCTTGGTCGTTGGTCAATGGGGTATGCAGTTGCAGCACCGACAACTGGGTGTCGCGATCGGCTTCGGTTTTTGATTGACCGTAAATCGGTTGCATCAGGTCGCGTGCCAGACTGAAATGGCTTTCGGTTTCCCCAATTTTCAGTACCGTTCCCGCTCGCAGTTGCTGGCTGGGTGGAATGCTGGAGATGCTTTGGTTGGCAATGATTCGGCGACGGTCATCGATCCAGGTCAATGACAAAAATTCAGGGTATTGCTGCACCAGAGCCTCGGCACGCGATAAAAATTGCTCACCACGGATTTCTTTGTTGGACACATCCCGCGCCAAGCGCATGACTTGTTCTTGCCTCTCCAGCAACCTCAGGCGCAGACGTTGCTGGGCGTATTCCACATCGCGTTTGATGGCTTCTTGCTCGCGTTCCATTTCTTCGACGCGCAAGTACCAAAAAGCGCTGGCAATGGCAGCCAAAAAAAGCACCACCGCAGCCACAGGGGCCAGGTTGGCAAAACGGTCCTGCCGATTGGGCGATTGGCTGCGCCACCACGACAGCCACCAGGCCCATGGCCCGACTTTGGTCACGACCGATGCTGCTTTGTTCAATTCCATGTCCTAAGTTTAGAGGACAGGCTTGTCTTCCTGATTTCTAACGAACTCAATTCTTAACTTCTGTCGCTCATTAAATTTCATAATACAAAACATATGTGCACTATTTGAAATTTTTTCGGAATCATGGGAAAATTCTGGCATCATTTAATTCGAGACAAACATTGCAGGAGACAAGCATGACAGCGGCAACACCACAACAACCGGTCCGTGACCTGGACACCCAGGAAACCCGAGAATGGATGGACGCCCTGTCCGCCGTGATTGAAAAGGCGGGCCCTGAGCGCGCTCACTTTTTGCTCGAAGAGTTGTTGGAAGAAGCGCGCCAACACAGCATCGACTTGCCGTTCTCGGCCACGACGGGTTACGTCAACACGATTGAGCCCACCGAAGAAGCCCGATGCCCCGGCAACATCGAAATCGAAGAGCGCCTGCGCGCCTACATGCGCTGGAACGCCATGGCCATGGTCGTCAAGGCCAACCGCCACAACCCCGCTGACGGTGGCGATTTGGGCGGGCACATCGGTTCATTTGCATCGCTGGCTCACATGTTTGGGGCCGGATTCAACCATTTTTGGCACGCCGAGAGCGAAAACCACGGCGGCGACTGCCTTTATATCCAAGGCCACGTGTCGCCCGGCGTCTATGCCCGCGCTTATCTGGAAGGCCGTTTGACCGAAGAGCAATTGCTCAACTTCCGACAAGAGGTGGACGGTAAAGGCCTGTCCAGCTACCCGCACCCCAAGCTGATGCCCGAGTTCTGGCAGTTCCCCACGGTGTCGATGGGCCTCGGCCCCTTGATGGCAATTTACCAAGCCCGATTCCTGAAATACCTGGACGCCCGTGGCATCGCCAACACCGAAAACCGCAAGGTCTGGGTGTTCTGCGGTGACGGCGAAATGGACGAAGTCGAATCACTGGGCGCCATCGGCTTGGCCGCGCGCGAAAACCTGGACAACCTGATTTTTGTCGTCAACTGCAACCTGCAGCGCCTGGATGGCCCAGTGCGTGGCAACGGCAAAATCGTGCAAGAACTCGAAGGCGAGTTCCGTGGCTCCGGCTGGAACGTCATCAAACTGCTTTGGGGCAGCGAATGGGACAGCCTGCTGGCCCGCGACAAGGACGGCGCGCTGCGCAAGCTGATGATGGACACCTTGGACGGCGACTACCAGGCCTTCAAAGCCAACGATGGTGCCTATGTGCGCAAGCATTTCTTTGGCCGTGACCCACGCACGCTGGAGATGGTGTCGCACCTCTCGGACAACGACATCTGGAACCTCAAGCGCGGCGGTCATGACCCCCAAAAGGTTTATGCCGCATACCACCAGGCGGTCAATCACAAGGGTCAGCCCACCGTGCTGCTCATCAAAACTGTCAAGGGTTTTGGCATGGGCAAAGCCGGTGAGGGCAAGAACACGGTGCACCAGACCAAGAAGCTCACGGACGATGACATCAAGTACATGCGTGACCGCTTCAACATCCCGATCCCGGACAGCGAGTTGTCCAAGATTCCTTTTTACAAGCCTGCAGACGACACGCCCGAGATGCGTTACCTGCACGAGCGCCGCCAGGCGCTGGGCGGTTACCTGCCGCACCGCCGCACCAAGGCCGATGAAAACTTCACCGTGCCCTCACTCGACACCTTCAAAGCCGTGATGGAGCCCACCGCCGAAGGCCGTGAAATCTCCACCACCCAGGCCTATGTGCGCTTTTTGACCCAGCTGCTTCGTGACCAAGCCTTGGGCCCACGCGTGGTGCCTATTCTTGTGGACGAAGCCCGCACCTTTGGTATGGAAGGCCTGTTCCGTCAGATCGGTATTTACAACCCTGCAGGCCAGCAGTACACCCCGGTCGACAAAGACCAGGTCATGTACTACAAGGAAGATGTGGCGGGTCAGATCCTGCAAGAAGGCATCAACGAAGCCGGCGGCATGTCCAGCTGGATTGCGGCGGCCACCAGCTACTCCACCAGCAACCGCATCATGGTGCCGTTCTATGTGTACTACTCGATGTTCGGCTTCCAGCGCATTGGCGATTTGGCTTGGGCTGCAGGCGACATGCAGGCGCGCGGCTTCTTGTTGGGCGGCACCTCGGGTCGCACCACTTTGAACGGCGAAGGCCTGCAACACGAAGACGGTCACAGCCACCTCATGGCCAACACCATCCCCAACTGCGTGTCTTATGACCCCACCTTCGCACACGAAGTCGGCGTCATCCTGCACCACGGTTTGAAGCGCATGGTCGAGAAGCAAGACAACGTCTTTTATTACCTGACGCTGCTGAACGAAAACTACGCGATGCCTGGCCTGACACCCGGCACCGAAGAGCAGATCATCAAGGGCATGTACCTGTGCAAGCCTGGCGCTGCCGGTGACAAGCGCGTTCAACTGCTGGGCTCGGGCACCATCCTGCGCGAATCCATTGCCGCACAGACCCTGCTGGCCACCGACTGGGGCATCCAGGCCGACGTGTGGAGCTGCCCAAGCTTCAACGAACTGACCCGCGACGGTCAAGACGCCGAGCGCCACAACATGCTGCACCCCATGGAAACACCGCGTGTGTCGTTTGTGGGCCAACAGCTGGCCAAGCACAGCGGCCCCGTGGTCGCATCCACCGACTACATGAAGGCCTATGCCGAGCAGATCCGTCCTTTCATTCCGAAAGACCGCACCTACAAAGTGCTGGGCACCGACGGTTTTGGCCGCTCTGACTTCCGCAGCAAGCTTCGCGAGCACTTTGAGGTCAACCGCCACTACATCGTGGTCGCGGCCCTCAAGGCTTTGAGCGAAGAGAGCAAAGTGCCGGTCGCTCAAGTGGCAGAAGCCATCAAAAAATACGGCATCAAGACCGAAAAAGTGAATCCCCTTTACGCGTAAGCGGAAAACAAGATTCACTCATCAGGAAAGTGAGACACACATGGCATTGGTAGAAGTACAAGTCCCGGACATCGGGGATTTCGATGAAGTGACCGTCATTGAGTTGATGGTCAAAGTGGGCGACACGGTCAAGGCCGAGCAATCGCTGATCACGGTGGAGTCTGACAAAGCCTCGATGGAGATCCCGTCGAGCACGGCGGGCGTGGTCAAGGAAATGCGCGTGGCGCTGGGTGACAAGGTCAAGCAAGGTTCGATCGTGCTGGTGGTGGAAGCCGCTGGTGCGGCGGCTGCTCCTTCTGCTACCGCAGCGGCGAGCACGCCACCCGTCATGGCGAGCCCATCCTCTGTCATTGCGACTGCCACGCCCGCAAGCGGGCTCGCAGTGACAGAAGCGCGGCAATCCAGTGCAGCGCCCGCCACCCCAGCAGCCTCCGGCCCCGTGCAAGTGCGCGTGCCCGATATAGGCGACTTCAAAGACGTGGCCGTGATCGAAGTCATGGTCAAGCCCGGCGACACCATCAAGGTCGAGCAATCGCTGATCACCGTCGAGTCCGACAAAGCCTCGATGGAAATCCCGTCCTCGGCCGCTGGCGTGCTCAAAGAGCTCAAAGTCAAAGTGGGCGACACGGTCAACATCGGTGACCTGCTCGCCATTTTGGAAGGTGCTGTTTCTTCCGTTGCATCCCCCGTTGCTGCTGCCGCGTTGGCGACGGCTACACCCACTGCTGTCATTGCGAGCGAAGCGAAGCAATCTCAGGCACCCACATCTGCGTTGGGATTGCCACGGGCTGACGGCGCTCGCAATGATGCAGCCAGTGTTGCCTCAGCCCACAACCCGACCGTGACCCCTTCTGTCGGCTTGCCCCACGCGTCACCCTCGGTGCGCAAGTTCGCCCGCGAGTTGGGCGTTCCGCTCGACGAAGTCAAAGGCTCCGGCCTCAAAGGCCGCATCACGGCGGACGACGTGCAGGCCTTCACCAAGGCCGTCATGTCGGGCGCCGCGCAGACCAAAGCGCAAGCGGCCAAGGCCCCTGCAGGTAGTGGCGGTTCTGAACTGGGCCTGATCCCCTGGCCCAAGGTGGACTTCGCCAAGTTTGGCCCGATCGAGCGCAAGGAAATGTCGCGGATCAAGAAGATCAGCGGCGCCAACTTGCTGCGCAACGCCATCATGATTCCGGCCGTCACCAACCACGACGATGCCGACATCACCGACCTCGAAGCCTTCCGAGTCTCCACAAACAAAGAGAACGAGAAGAGCGGCGTTAAGGTGACCATGCTGGCCTTCTTGATCAAGGCCTGCGTGGCAGCGCTGAAAAAATTCCCCGAGTTCAACAGCTCGCTCGACGGCGATGCGCTGATCTACAAACATTACTACCACATCGGTTTTGCGGCGGACACGCCGAACGGCCTGGTGGTGCCCGTGATCAAGGACGCCGACAAAAAAGGCGTCTTGCAGATCAGCCAGGAAATGGGTGAGCTGGCCAAGAAAGCCCGCGACGGCAAGCTCGGCCCCGCCGACATGTCGGGCGCAACCTTCACCATTTCCAGCCTGGGCGGCATCGGTGGCAAGTACTTCACGCCCATCATCAATGCGCCCGAAGTGGCCATCCTCGGCGTGTGCAAGAGCACCATGGAACCCGTCTGGGACGGCAAGGCCTTCCAGCCTCGCCTGATGCTGCCCTTGTCTTTGACGTGGGACCACCGCGTCATCGACGGCGCCGCAGCGGCACGCTTCAACGCGTTCCTGGGTCAAATCCTCAGCGACTTCCGTCGTGTGTTGCTCTAAGGACTGGGTATGGCACTGATTGACATTCAAGTCCCTGACATTGGTGACTTCGACGAAGTGGCCGTGATCGAGTTGCTGGTCAAACTCGGCGACACCGTCAAGGCCGAGCAGTCGCTTATCACCGTCGAGTCTGATAAAGCCTCGATGGAAATCCCTTCCTCGCACGCTGGCGTGGTGAAGGAGCTCAAAGTCAAGCTGGGCGACAAGGTCAAGCAAGGCTCGGTGGTGTTGGTGCTGGACGGCGAGGGCGCTGCTGCGGCCCCGGCTGCTGCGTCTGCTTCTTCGGCCTCGGCAAGTCCCGCTCCCGTCATTGCGACTGCCACGCCCGCAAGCGGGCTCGCAGTGACAGAAGCGCGGCAATCCATGGATCGCTTCGTACCTCGCGATGACGGCCCTGCGCCCAATGCTGCCAGCTTCGGCGGCTCTGCCGACATCGAGTGCGACGTGCTCGTGCTCGGCGGTGGCCCCGGCGGTTATTCAGCCGCGTTCCGCGCCGCTGACCTCGGTTTGAACGTGGTCATGGTTGAGCGTTACGCCACCTTGGGCGGCGTGTGCCTGAACGTGGGTTGCATCCCCTCCAAAGCGCTGCTGCACGTTGCAGCGGTGATGGATGAAGTCAGCCACATGGCCGACCTCGGCGTGGATTTCGGCAAGCCGGTGGTCAACATCGACAAGCTGCGCGGCCACAAAGAAAAGGTCATCGGCAAACTCACTGGCGGCTTGGCTGCCATGGCCAAGATGCGCAAGGTCACCACCGTGCGTGGCTTGGGTCAGTTCGTGGGTGCCAACCACCTCGAAGTGTCGGAGACCAGCGGCACGGCGCAGGAGCAAACTGGCAGCAAAAAGGTGATCGCCTTCAAACGCGCCATCATCGCTGCAGGCTCGCAAGCCGTGCGTTTGCCTTTCATGCCCAATGACCCGCGCGTGGTGGACAGCACAGGTGCCTTGGCACTCAAAGAAGTGCCCAAGCGCATGCTCATCTTGGGTGGCGGCATCATCGGCCTTGAAATGGGCACCGTTTACAGCACGCTGGGCGCACGCCTGGACGTGGTGGAAATGATGGACGGCCTCATGCAAGGCGCTGACCGCGACCTGGTGAAGATCTGGCAAAAGATGAACGCCAAGCGCTTTGACAACATCATGCTCAAGACCAAGACCGTGTCCGCACGCGCCTTGCCCGAAGGCATTGAAGTCACGTTTGCACCGGCAGAAGAGGGCGGCACTGCCCCCGCGCCGCAGGTGTACGACCTTGTGTTGCAAGCCGTGGGCCGCACGCCCAATGGCAAAAAACTCGCCGCCGAAAAAGCAGGCGTGGTAGTGACCGAGCGTGGCTTCATCAACGTTGACATTCAAATGCGCACCAACGTGCCGCACATCTTTGCCATTGGCGACATCGTGGGCCAGCCCATGTTGGCGCACAAAGCGGTGCACGAAGCCCACGTGGCGGCCGAAGTGATTGCGGGCGAACTGCAAGGCAACAAAGAGCTGGCAGCCGCTGCGTTCAATGCCCGCGTTATCCCGAGCGTGGCCTACACCGACCCCGAAGTGGCCTGGGTGGGCTTGACCGAAGACCAAGCCAAAGCGCAAGGCATCAAGGTGAAAAAGGGCTTGTTCCCTTGGACTGCCTCGGGCCGAGCCATTGCCAACGGCCGCGACGAGGGTGTGACCAAGCTGCTGTTTGACGATTCCCCCGAGGCCCATGGCCACGGCAAAATCTTGGGCGGTGGCATGGTGGGCACGCACGCGGGCGACATGATTGGCGAGATCGCTTTGGCGATTGAGATGGGCGCAGACGCCGTGGACATCGGCAAAACCATCCACCCCCACCCCACGCTGGGCGAAAGCATCGGCATGGCGGCTGAGGTGGCGCATGGGTCGTGTACCGATTTACCGCCTGTGAAGAAGTAAGCCGAACTGAGACCCAAAATGCAAAAGCCCGATTCGGCAACGGACCGGGCTCAGAGCTTTACGCGCTCGAACAAGCGCCGCAGTTGCAGGACAAGCCAGTACCAGCCTGGGCTCACTTGGGGTCATCAACCCTTTGTCAACCCTAGCTGAGTTGACCCAGCCGGTGCCTCCAAGCAAACGGCGCTTTACTTTTGGGTTTTATCGAACGGCGACAGCCCTGCCAGTTCGGCTTATTTTGGGGTGTGCTCAGACCCGCCACAAATGGTCGAGGGGCTGCGTTACGCCAGGGAGCACAGTGTTCATCGCACCTGCGCCCAATTGAAATTGCCTTTGCACAAGGGGCATGATGAGTGAGCGAATGTCCATCGTTGGCCGCAAATCCCGACCGTCCAGCAAGTGGTGGCGTTCCAGCCCCGGCCAATCGGTGAGGACTTGACCACCGGCAACTTGTCCACCCGCGACAAACGCCACACCTGCAGTGCCGTGGTCAGTACCTTGGCTGCCATTCATGGCGGCGGAACGGCCAAATTCAGTCATCACCAAGACCGTGGTGGTGGCCCAGTGAACCGAGAGCGATTCACGCAAACCCGCCAGCGCTTGGTCCAATGCTGGCAGCAACCGGCCCAGGCGTGCTGTTTGTTGGCTGTGTGTGTCCCATCCATCCACTTCAAGCCAAGCGACGCGCGGGCCACGAGGTGCGGACAAAAAAGTACCTGCTTGTTTGGCCAAAGCGGTCAAGCCTGAACCCGTTGCAGGTTCTGCACCCATGGAATTATTTTGCTGCTCCATGGCATGGGCCAAGGCGCTTGCCAAAGGGACATCATCGGCATACATGGCGGCGATGCGGTCGAGCGTGTCTTTCGATTTATTGGGCCTGCGGCTGGGCGTCCAGGTATTGGCACGGTCAGCGCCGCGCAGGGCCAAGGGCATAGCGGGTGTCATGGCCACCGCAGAATGCTGCGAAGCTTGCAGGGCGCGTGCCAACCATCCGGTGCTGAGCACAAAGGGCCGCTCGCCGCCACTTTCGAGTAGCTGTTGGGCATCGAAGTGTGACCGTTCACGGTAAGGGCTGGCCACGGCATGCACAACGGCCAATTCTTTGTTGAGGAACCAGCGGTGCAAATGGGCCAATCCGGGGTGCATGCCAAAGGTGCTGTCCAAGGGCAGCGCCGTGGGTGTTTCTGCACCGCCGCGCAAAGCCGTCCAAGCGGGGTCGCCCAGTGCAGGCACGGCAGACAAGCCGTCCAAAGCGCCCCTGAGCAGCACCACCACCAAGCGCTGCTCCGACGGATTGTTCTCAGCTTGGGCAGCCAAGACGAGTCGCGCCGGTAACAGGCCAGTTGCTGCGAGCCCAGCCCCCAGGGCCAGTTGTTGCAGGTGTGCGCGGCGTGAAAATGTTGGACTTGTCATGGGCTTATCTCCGCATCAGTTCTGGACTGGCCAATGCAAACGCCAGCGCTTGTGCGCCACTTTCGGCGCGGGCGATGGTTTGCGCGGTGCTTGTGCTCAATATGGAGCCGAAGGCTTGTTGCATCAAGTCTCTGGCATCAACGTCTTTGCCATACAACTCGCCATACCGCTCAGCCCACTGAATCCGTTTGATGACAGCATCTGGCGAGAGCCAATCTGCGCTCAGGTCTGGCCAGCCTTGAGGTGAAGGCGCACGCGCCAATGCTTGCCCCATGGTTTGCACCCAATAAGCAGAATTTTCGACGTTGATAACTTTCTTTTGCATCAGGCGATGGGCCGAGACCAAGCATTCTTCGGGGCGCTTGAATTTGGGGGGAAGATCTTCTTGCCATGTCAAATCATGGCTGAACAAGGCCACAGCCACGGCTTTGAGGTCGCCATCGGTACGGCGAAATTCCGCAGCAACGGCTTGAACCAGCGCCGCCGGTGGCGCATCGGTGACAAAGTGACGACACAGTTTGTTGGCCATGAAATCAGCGCATGCGGGGTGCCTGGCCAGGTCGGTGAGCAGCAGATCCAGCGCTTGAGGGCCTTCGGGATAGGCGTTGCCTAAAATGATTTTTTTGCCTGGCTGATGCAGGTTGTCCATGAACCGCGTCACACCTGCGGTGTTGGGGCCCACGGTCCAGCCGGTTAACAATTTGGCGGTCTGGGTCACATCGTCTTGGGTATAGCCCGCCTTCACTCCCAAGGTGTGCAATTCGAGCAGCTCTCGGGCAAGGTTTTCGTTCAGACCCCTATCGCGTCTGCGCCCTGCCGTGGATTGCGGGCCGATCGATTGCGCGTTGTCCAAATAGAGCAACATGGCGGGATGCACGATGGCTGCGCGCAAAAGCGATTTGTATGAGCCCCATGCATTCGGGCGAATGGCCTCGTATTCGTGCGGCCAGACCAAGGCCAAAGTGGTTCCTTTGGTCGCGGCCACACAAAAATGATTAGCCCAAAACTGCACCCAGCGCTCTGCCACAGGCGTCGTCGTTTGCGTCATGTGTTGCCAGCGTTTACCCAGCCCATTCAGATTGGTTTGGCGAAGTACCTGCCGCGCCGGGGTCATGGGACCCAAGGCGTCTTGGGCCGAGTTGGTGTTAGGTGGGGTCGTTGGGTTGAGTGCGGCTTGCAACACATCGCGCGTGATTTGCCAAGCTTTCGCACTGTCAATCAGACCTTCTGTGTCAAAAGCGGCGGGACCCTCAAACTGCGCCAAGACCCAAGACCTTGGATCATTGGCGAGGGTTTGCAGCTGGGGCTGCGAATAACCAAATCGATGGGATGCCAGATAGGTAGCATGCATGCGCAGTGTTCCTTTTCAAGCGGGTTTGAAGCTTTCAGCAATTTACACCCTTAGTTTAGACACGTCCTGAAAATTCGGCTTTCTAGGCTTCTCTTGTGTCATGTTCACAGCACGCTGGGCGAATGCATTGGCATGGCGGGTTGGTCAACCATTACAGGCTTACGCCTCGGTGCAAAACATTGCGACCTTATCTGTGACTTGAGGTGACATGACTTCATTGAATGCGCATAATATGCGCATGCTTCAACGGATTCCCATATGCCAAGCATCCACACGGCCAAGCCCATATCGCGAAAGCGCCCAGTCAACCTCACGTTGAGTGAGAGTTTGGTCACCGAGCTCAGGGGCTACACCTCTAATTTGTCGGCCACTGCTGAAGAATTACTCACGGCTTATGTTGAGGAACAAAAGCAGGCACGTACAAGCCGTCAACAACAGGCAGACCAAACCGTTGCGGGTTGGAACGCTTTGTATGCACAAGTAGGCTCATTTGCCGATGAGCACTCCACACTCTGATGGCTCAGTTCGACCTTCATCAAAACAAAGGCCCATTGAAGGACACCATTCCTTACGTCGTGGTGGTTCAGTCTTCCTTGTTTGATGGCTATCGACGTCGAGTGGTTGTGCCTTTGGTCAAGCGCAGTGTGCTGCCTGCAGGTATTGCTGGTACGCGCATGAATCCCAGCTTCAAAGTGCGTGGTGCTGTGTTGGTCCTGCACCCACTCGATATGGTTTCAGTGGCGCTCGATCTGCTGGGGGAGTGCGTGGGTTCCTTGGCCGAGAGCGGGCAAGAGATTGCGGATGCTTTGGATGAATTGCTGACGCGATCTTGGCATTGATGTCTTGGCGCAATAGACGCGAACCTCAATGCGCCCCAAGGTAACACCCCTCAGCCCGATTCCCCTGCGCCTCATCACTTTCTTCGCTGCACAGCGCAGCAATCAAGGCTTGGTCCACCACTTGGCCGGGTAGCAGCAACTCTTCATTCGTCCAGCGCTTGACCAAGTGGCCATTGGCCACGCCGCCGTTGTGTGGGGCTTGGTAGGCGCGTCGGTGTTGCATGGTCACGCCGCTGTTGGCGTTGGCAATGAAGCGGCTTTCGCCCAAGGCCCAGGGTTCAAAGTAAGCGTTGGCGGCGGCGTCCACATGGCGAAAGTAGCGGCGTGCACCTTCAGCGTTGAGCTTCTTACGCACGGTGCGGGTGATGAGGCCTTGCAAGTGGTCGAGCGCGGCAGCGTCCATCTGGCTGATGGTGGCCAGGCTCTTGTCTAGTTCGGCCAGTGCAGGCGTGGCAGCCAACTCGGCGGGCAGCACTTGCACCATGGCTTTGACCACGTCGCGGTGGGGTGCCACAGCGGTGGCCACACCACGTGTTTGTGGTTGGATGGGGCAGCGGATTTCCACAAAGCGCGGCTTGACGGGGCCTGTGCAGCCGTCGTGGTGGTAATACTCGCCTTGGCTCAGCCGCCCTTTGCTGGAGCGCCCGCGCACATCGCGGTAGGTCGGGTGCTGGGTGTGCACATTCAGGCACACCACCAAGCCCGTGGCATCGACCAGTTGGTAAAAGGCCTCGCGCCATTCGGGCAAGAGCAGTTGGTCGTGCAGGTAGTCGCTGGGCTCGTTGCCCTCTTGACCCACTTCACCTTCAATCACCAACACAAAAGGTTTGGGTCGGCGCACCCGCCATTGGCGTTGCGCAAAGTTCATGACCGAGTGGTTGGGGGCAGGGTGGGCCGTGGAAGAGGGCATGGGTGGTGATTTTAGGGGTTCGCACGGCTCAATATCGGGCACCCGCTGGACCTTGCGGCCATGCAGGTGACTGCCGTCATGTCGCAGTCCCTGTAAATTGCACTTGGTGCCATGCGCTGGCCTGTATAACCGCGCGGATTTGCCCCTCTTTGACAGCCCGACCCATATTTGAACCCATGAACTCACCATCTGTTGCCCCTGCGCGGGCCGATCACCCGCTGCAAGGCATTGCTTGGATGGTGGCGGGGGTGTTCTTGCTGTCGGTGATGGATGCCTTGTCCAAGCATGCGGTGTCCCAGTTGTCGATTCCAGTATTGATTGCCGCGCGCTCGGCGATGGTGCTGGTTTTGCTGACGCCTTGGGTGCTGCGCAGCGGGGGGTGGTCGGCCTTGCGCACGCGCCGTCCGTGGGCACTTGGGGTGCGCGGCTTGTTCGCCGTGTGCTCGATGCTGGCTTTTTTTGAGAGCTTGCGCTTGTTGCCGTTGGCTACTGTGATTGCGATCAGTTTTGCGGCGCCGCTGTTCATGACGCTGTTGTCGGTGCCGCTGCTCAAGGAACGTGTCGGGGTGCACCGTTGGGGCGCGTTGTTGGCGGGGTTTGTGGGTGTGGGCCTGATCGTCGGGCCGCAAGCTCTGGACGGCGATTTGGGATTGGGGGCGTGGCTGGCCTTGTTGGCCTCGCTGTTTTATGCCGCCTCTATGACTTGTGTGCGTTGGCTTTCGCCCACCGAGAGCGACTTGTCGATGATGGTCTGGCAGAACTTGACGATGGGCTTGGCGGGTGCGGTGGGGCTGTTGTTTGTGCCCCTGGAGGTGGCGCCAGGCATGTGGCCCGTCATTGCCTTGATGGCTGTATTGGTGTTGCTGGGACAGCGCTTCACCTTCCGGGCCTTGCGTCTGGCTCCGGTGGGCGTGGTGGCGCCGTTCCATTACAGCGAGTTGCTGTGGGCGGCTTTGTTCGGTTGGGTTTTTTGGCACGAGTGGCCGGGTGCGCATGTGTGGTGGGGCGCGCTTTTGGTGGTGGGTGCGGGCTTGTACACCCTGTGGCGTGAAAGCGCACGGACGCTGGATGGCCAATGATGGTGTCACCTTGCGCTTCTTCAGCGTCCTGGTTAGTTCACAGGGTCAATCGGCATAGCCCGGGTTCACCCGGTCGACCACGCGCATCATGGCTTCAAAAAACAGGCGCTCGCGTTCGCTGCGGGGGTGACGGTCTTGTGGACTGGGGTTTTTGATGCGCTGGATCACCGATTCGGTCAGCACATTCAGGGGCTGGCCTGTGCCCATGGCCAGCACTTGGGTGCGACAAGCTTTCTCGAGTTTGTACAAGCGTCGGTAGGCCTGCGCCACGGTGTCGCCAACCGTCATCACGCCATGGTTTTTCATGAAGAGCACGGTTTTGCCACCGCTCATGAGCTGCGACAAACGCTCACCTTCTGACAAGTCTGCTGCCAGCCCGGTGTAATGGTCGTCGTAGGCAATGGCGCCGTCAAAAAAGGCAGCGGTTTGGGTGGCGGGCAACAAGCGGTTGGCCTTGAGCATGTTCAAAGCCAAGGCCCAGGGCTGGTGGGTGTGCAGCACCACTTTGGCCCCGGTCAGGCGGTGCACCGGGGCGTGGATCGACTGCGCTGACAACTCCACCACGCCTGTGCCCTCCAGTGTTTCGCCGGCTTCGTTGAAGACCATCATGGTGCTGGCACGGGCCTCGGACCAGTGCACGCCAAAGGGCGATATCAGGTATTGGTCTTCACGCCCCGGCACGGCGACAGTGAAGTGGTTGTCGATGCCCTCGTCGAAATCGTGCAGCACCGCCAAACGCAAAGCGGCGGCCAGGTGCACCTTGGCTTGCCATACGGGATCGTCTTGTGAAGTTGATCGGGCTTGGGCTGTGGCTGAAGCGGATGACATGGGAGGCTTTCACGGGTGGAACTGACTTGTACTCTAGGCACCCTGAGCCTGTGTGCCTGTCACTTGTGCGGCAAGTGCAACAGGATGGTGTCTGGATCAACACATGAGACGGGCAACGTGTATTACCAAGGCAAGGCCGTCCAAGCCGCAAGCGCTGAGTTGCTCACCAACTCCCACAGCCAAATCACATAGGCCAAGGCCGCAGCGCCGGTGGCACATGACAGCAGCAAAGCCAGGCCATCGCGGAACATCCATCCCAGGCTCAGCAGGATCAGGCTCAGAGCAGGCAGCACATTGCCCAGGGGCAGGGGCAAGAAAATGACCAGACCCATCAAGGCGATCCAGCTGCCCCACCACATCCGCGTGCCCGTGTGTGACCACAAGGTCCAGCGCGGACGCATGAACCGGTTGCTCTGCTCGTAAATCCAGGCCAAACCTTGCAGGCAGCGGCCGCTCCAGCGTGCACTGAGTTTGATCTGTCCCAAGCGGGTGGGCAGCTGAACGCTGCTGTGCGCGCGCAGCCATGCCCAGGCGATGGCCCAAATGCCCAGGCTCATGATGGTCCCAGCGCCTGCGACCGGAAGCACGCTGACCACTGCCAGCAGCATCAGCAGCACGGCAACAGACGACTCCCCATGCAGGTTGATCAGCTGAGAAAAGTCCAGACGCTTCGTGGGCGCTGCACTGTCCGCAGCGCGGTGTTGCTCGGCCGCATCGCGCAGCCGTTGCGCCAAAGGACTGCGCATGTCGAATGGCTTGTCAGAACTGGGCATGGCGCAGCGCATGGCGGGATCGGCGTCGCAGCATCCAGTGGCCTGCCACCGCAAGCGCCAGCAAGAAAGCCAAGCCCAAAGCCAAAAGCGCCCAAATGAGTGGGGACACCCAGTCCATCAAACGACTGGTCGCTGGCAGTACTTGACCCAGCCACTGCACGAGGCCAAGGGAAGAGTCTTGCACTGTTTTGATCCAGGCCGTGTCCACCCAGGGGCTTAACCAGACGGGCACGGGCCATTGCAGGGCTTGATTCGCCAGGTCTCCGACCTGGCCTGAAGCCATGGCGGCCAATAGCCATTCCGTCAGTTGTTCAGCGATTCCGATCAGGCCTGTCCAAACAAGCACGAGCAATCCAAATACCGACCAAAGTGCGGGTTTCATGAGGTGGGATCCATTCTGTGTGTGGCCAAGGCGTGGAGATTAAGTGCTTTTTTTCAGTGCGCTGGGTTGGGTGAGGACTCGTCCGGTGCCTCCAGCCGATAGCCCAGGCCGCGCATGGTTTGGATGAGGGGGGCGGTTCGACCCTCGTCTATTTTGCTTCTCAGGCGGCGGATGTAAACGTCCACCACATTGGTCAGGGGGTCTTCGTTGAGGCCCCAGACGCTGGACAAAATTTGCTCGCGGCTGAACAGGCGACCTGGTGCGCTCATCAACAACTCGAGCAAGGCCAATTCACGCGCTGTCAAATTGAGTGCCTGACCCGCCCGACTGGCCCGCATGCTTTCGCGGTCGAGCACGACATCAGCCACGCGCAAGTGGGCTGGGCGCAGCGCCTGCAGTCCATGCGAGCGCCGTCCCAAGGCCTCCAGTCGGGCTAAAAGTTCTTCGAACTCAAAGGGTTTACACAGGTAGTCGTCGGCGCCCATGCGTAATCCTGCGATGCGCTCTTCCAGCGTGCTCAGCGCGGTCAGCATCAAGATGGGAAATGTCACGCCTTGGCTGCGCAGTGTCTGGCAAATGTCCATGCCATTCATGCCTGGCAACATCAAATCGAGCACCACCACCGTACTGGTCTGACCTTCACGCGCTTGGCGAGCGGCGTCTTGCACCAAGCTCAGGCCTTCGGGTCCGGTGGCAGCGCGTTGTACCTTTAAGCCTTCGGCGCGCAATCCGCGTTGTAAAAAATCTGCGATGCGCGGGTCATCTTCGATCAGGATGGTGTTCATGGCTGGGATGTGATGGCTTTGCAATCGGTGGGTGGTCAAAGTGAAGGGCGCCCATGCTCTGCCTGCGCCGCACCCTTTTCGGTGGTGCAGATCGCATTCGAGCGCCACATGGGCAGGTGGAGTTCAACTCGGGTGCCTGCGCCCGTGTTTTCGTCGGCGGGGCTTTGCAGTGCCAGGCTGCCGCCATGTGCCAAGGCCAGCGCTTTGGCAATCGGTAGCCCCAAGCCGCTGCCGGCTGCGCGGTGCAAACGTGCAGCACTGCCACGGAAATGCCGGTCAAACACCTGGTGCAGTTCTTCGGCGGGTATGCCGATACCCTGGTCGCGCACCTGAATCTTGAACGAGGGCGGGTCTTCATGGATGGGTGAACAGCTGACGCTGACCACCCCGCCGGGGAGGGAGTAGCGCACCGCGTTGTCCAGCAGCAGCAAGAGCAACTGGCTCAGGCGCTGGGCATCGCCCATGACGTAAAAAGTGCCTTGGGCCAGGCTGGGCGATTCGATGCGCACCCGGTTTTCACCGGCCAGGGCGCTCGCTTGCGACAAGGCTTCAGCCAGGGGTTCGGATAAATCCACGACCTGATGCACGATGCTCAGGGTTTCCATGTCGCTGCGTGCCATGGCCAGCAAATCGTCGATGACGGTGCCCAACTGGCGGGTGGTTGAAACAATGCGTTGCAGGGCTTCTCGGTACTCTTGGGCGCTGCGCTCACCACCACGCAAAGTGATTTCTGCTTCGCCCCTGATGGCGGTTGTGGGCGTTCGCAGCTCGTGGCTGATGTCGGCCAGCAGTTGACGCCGGCGCGTATCGGTTTGTTGCAATGAGCGGTTGGCTTCGTGCAGAGCGCTGGTGCGTTCTCGCACTTCGGACTCCAGCCTATGGCGTTGCTCGGCTTCTTGTTGGCTGTGTTTTTCCAGCGCTGTGGCCATCTCATTCATGCTTCGCGCCACGTCAGAAAACTCGTCTTGTCCATTCAGCTGGATGCGGTGTTGGAGGAGGCCTTGTCGCAGTGTGTGAGCGCCCTTGACCAATTCATCGATGGGTCGGCGCAATGCCTTGGCAAAGTACACCGTGGCCCCCAGCGACAACATGCCCAGTGACAGGGCCATGCCGATCCAGAGCCAGCGAATGCGCGTGAGCGTGGTGTCTGCGGCTTTGCGCTCGCGTTGCATGGCCAGGCTTTCTCGATCGATGCTTTGCGCGATCAGTTCCCGTAAATCCCGGCCTTCTGATCGGTCAAACACTTCGGTCAGGGTATCCCAGCCCAGGCGCGCGGGCACGTCAGGTGGCAAAGTTTTGAGTTGGCCAAGCATCTCTCCTAGGTTTTGCACGCTGTGTCCCAACACCCGCAAGGCCTCCAGGCGGGCACTGTGTTCTTGGCTTCCCGGGCCGTCCAGACCCAGACTGGAGGCTGATTGCGTCAGTCGGGTCAAGGTGGCCAGCGTGCTGTTCATGTCCTGCAGCAAACCATCGCGGGCTTGCGGGTTGCCACCTGCGCCAATTTTGTGTTGAGTCACCCAGGCCCGCAGATGCTGTTTGGTGGCCGACAACTGTACAAAGCCCTGGTGGATGTCGCTGGCGATGCGACCGCGCACCACCTGCCGTTCGGCTTCATGAAGCGCCAATACAGCCCCCACGCCTTGCAAGACGATGCTGGCGGCTAAAAAAATGAGAACCCAACTGAGTTGTTTTCGGAACATTTTTGTATTGTCACCGCCAGGGCTGGCGGCACCGGTCATGTCATTTGCCGTTAATGCAAATCACCGGCACGCGTCATGGGTGCTTCAATTCGGAATCATTCCTGCAGCAACAAATTTCACTCAACAAATTAAATGAATTTAATTTATTGAATTTTTAACCATTGCTGGACGGCCTGTTTGCATGGATTCAACTGACCTGCCCAATGGCAAAGGCGGGTCAGGTGAACAAAGGAGTCAAAGCCCCAGCGCCTGCCAGACCCGTATGGCAGCATAAGCGTCATTGGCAGCGTACACCAGTTGCGCTTCGCTCAGCTTCATGTTGGCCCAGTTGCTGGTGGCGGCTTTTTTCGACTTGATGAAGCGCTGGTTGAACAACACCGCCACGGCACCTTTGACGCCCATGTCCTTGCGGTAACCGCGCTCGCGAAAGATGGTGTTGAGCTCCAAAATGCCCTGGGGCTCGGTGCTTAACTTGTGCACGATGCGCTTGCGGTCATCGCCCAGGCCAAAACCAGCTTTGACAATGCCTCTGCAGGCCAACAATTGAGCAGCGACAGCCCGGCATTCTGGTTCATGCAACTGAAACACCCAGGCCCGCTCAGCGGTGGACAACTGCAGGATATGCGGTCCGTCAGACTCTTCACCCACACGGAAAGTGGGCTTGGACTCTGTGTCAAAACCCCAGGCACTCGCTTTCATCAGCGCATCCGAAGCACTTTGCGCCTGAGCGCCTGTATTGACGAGGCTGATGCGATCCAGTCCCAGTCGCTCAAAAGGGGGCAGCAAGGCGATGGCGTCTTTGTCGGGTGTGGGGTGATGGATGGACATGGTGTTTCAAGTGTGCAGCACATCATAGATGTTGTGCGCTCGGGGTATCGCAAAACCAAGGTGACACTTGCCTGATAGACCTGGCTGAATAATGAGCGAAGGGAGTTAATGGTGAAGTTTGTTCATTCGACCGAGTCAGGAGACGTGTCATGCTGATGAAATTTTTCAAAGGACTTTCCATGGTGATGGCCCTCGGGTTGTCATTGGCAACTTGGGCGCAGGGGGCGTATCCCCAAAAACCCGTCACCTTGATCGTGCCATTTCCTGCTGGCGGTATCGCTGATTTATCGGCCCGTGCGCTCAAGCCCTCTCTTGATAAAGCTTTGGGCCAGCCGGTTTTGATCGTGAACCGACCAGGCGCATCGGGTGCCATTGGTGCTGCAGCGGTCGCCAATGCCAATCCAGATGGCTACACCTTGATGTATACCCTGTCCAGTGTTGCCAGTGTTCCTGAACAGGCCGTTCTCAACGGCCAAAAGGCACCATTCACGCTAGATCAATTCGTACCCGTGGCCAGGGTCACGGTGGATGTGGTCAGCTTGGTGGTGCGTGCTGACAGCCCCTACAAAACTTACCAGGATTTTGCGGCCGCACTGCGCGCCAACCCAAAAGGCTTGACGTATTCGTCCAGCGGCAACTACGGCATCAGCCATTTTCCCGCCGAGATGCTGCTGGCTGCCACGCAAACCGAGGCACGTCACATTCCTTATGCGGGCGGCGCGCCCATGTTGACGGCCTTGATGGGGGGACAAGTTGACTTCAACGTGCCGGTTCGTACCCTCGCTTTGCCTCACGTTCAAAGCGGTCGCCTTCGCTATTTGGCCATGTACGGTGCCAAGCGCTGGGCGCAGGCACCGGATGTACCGACCCTCGCCGAACTGGGGGTTCCGATTGATTTTGTGCCTTGGACCGGTTTGTTTGCCCCCTCGGGTACGCCCGCCGATGTTTTGGCAACTCTGCGCAGGGCCTTGAGGGTTGCATCTCAAGACAACCAATTTGTCGAGACGGTCGGTAAAAGCTCGGCCGGAGAGATTGCTTACTTGGACGGCAGCGAGCTGGAGGCTTTCTGGAAGGCTGATCTGGCCCGCACATCTGTCACCATCCAGCGCATCGGACGCGTCCAATGACTGCTGCGGCGCCTCGTGGTTTCACATTTGACCGAAACGATGGTCGTCCGGTACTGCCCGGTAATTTGCACACCAACCGACAGCTTGCGCAATGGCTTGATTTTTCTCAGCCTGGTCGGGTGCGGGTGTTCACAGGCAAGGTGGAACTGGGGCAGGGCATTCTCACGGCTTTGTCCATCATTGCGGCCGATGAACTGGATCTGAGTTTGGACCAAGTGCACATCGTCAGCGCCACGACCTTGGAAGGGCCTGACGAGGGCATGACCAGCAGCAGCATTTCAGTGCAGGATTCAGGATCGGCCATTCGCCACGCTTGTGCAGAAGTGCGTTTTCTGGCCCTTCAGCAAGCGGCCAGTCACCATGGCCTGCCCGCACAAGCCTTGTGCGTTGAGCAAGGACGCTTTTCCGATCTCCAAGGGCGGGCGCTGGGCGATTATTGGCATTGGCTCAAAAAAATCTCCCTGCATCGTGAATACCAGGGCTTGTCCACACCTAAACCCATTCAATCGCTCAAGCTGCACGGTCACGGCAAAGTCCGTCGAATTGACCTTCCTGAAAAGATCATGGGGCAGCCCCGCTTCATCCACGATCTGCGGTTGCCGGGCATGCGCCATGGGCGGGTCCATCGCGCGCCGTCGCTGACCGCCCAATTGGTCCATCCTGATCAACCCGTGCCGGTTGATGTGTTGGATTTGTCTTCCATTGACTTGGTGGTGGATGGGCGCTTCATCGGCATCGTGGCCGCCACCGAGCGCGAGGCAGATGCCGCAATGGCCCGGCTGCAAGAGCACGTGGCTTGGAGCGAGTCGGCATCCTTGCCCGAGATGCATGACTTGGCTGACTTTCTGCGCAATGCGCCGCATGAAACCACTTATCCCCTCCAAAAAGGGGAAGTCCTTGGTGCCGAAGATGCCGGGGTGAGCCTGTCGCGCGAGTACTTCAAGCCCTACATAGCCCATGCCTCGATTGGTCTTTGCTGCGCGCTGGCCCAATGGGACGGCCAGACCTTGCAGGTTTGGACCCACAGTCAAGGCATCCAGAATCTGCGCGATGACCTCACCAAGGCCCTGAGTCTGGACAAACAGGCCATCGTCATGCGGCATGTCGAAGGCTCCGGTTGTTATGGCCACAACGGTGCCGACGATGTGGCGTTTGATGCCGCTGTTCTGGCCATGGCCCAGCCGGGTGATCCTGTTCGGGTCGTGTGGTCACGCGCTGACGAGTTGTCGCAAGCGCCGCTGGGCAGCGCCCACTTGGTCTCTCTCAGGGCGCGGTTAAACGAGCAAGGGCGCATCAGCCATTGGCACCACGAACTGTGGGCCAATGGGTACAGCTCCCGCCCTGGTCGTTCCCTGGTCCCCACTTTGTTGGGGGCTTCGCAGCGCGCCCAGGGGCAGCCCATGCCCCTGGCCATCAACCCGCCGTTGGCCGCAGGGGGAGGCTCGGACCGCAATGCGATCCCAGCTTATTCATTTGACAACACCCATGTGGTGAACCACCGACTCATGGTCATGCCGATTAGAACCTCGGCCATGCGGGCACTGGGAGCATTTGCAAATGTGTTTGCCATCGAGTCCTTCATGGACGAGCTGGCCCATGCCAGTGGGCAAGACCCTTTGCAGTTTCGCAAACTGCACATGGAGGACCCTAGAAGCCTCGCCGTTTTGAATGCCGTGGTGGATCGCAGCACTTGGTGGCAACTGCCCAAAGTCGAGGGGGAGGGCCATGGCCTGGCCTGGGCGCGATACAAAAACACCTCTGCTTGGTGCGCTGTTCTGGCACGCGTTCAGGCCGGCGAAACCTTGCGTGTGTTGCAGCTCGATGTGGCCGTCGATGTGGGCCGTGTGGTGGATCTGGACGGAGTGATCAACCAGACCGAAGGCGGCGCATTGCAAGGCATGAGCTGGGCTCTGAAAGAGTCGGTGAAGTTTGACCGAACCCGCATCACTACCCAAAGCTGGGCCGATTATCCAATCTTGCGTTTCAGCGAAGTGCCCGAATTGACCATCCACGTGCTGGATCAGCCTGATCAATCGTCGCTGGGGGCCGGTGAGTCGGTGCAAGGCCCTGTCGCTGCCGCCTTGGGCAATGCCTTGTTTGATGCCCTGGGGGTCCGTGTTCGCCATCTACCCTTGTCGCAAGACCACATCCTTCAGGCGCTGAACCTGCCCAACTGACATGAGCTCATGGACATTACCTCTGGTGGAAATTTGCAGCGCCGGTGCCGGACGTGTCTGGATCGATCAATGCCTGGCCTTGCCTCAATGGTCGCCAAAGGCCCAGTACCGGACGCGTTATGCAGCTTTGCAAAGCACGTTGGACGAGTTGGACCGCCGATTGACAGAAGGGCAGGACTGCCACCTGTGCGTACTCACACCCGACGCCATCCGCAGTTTGCAAAGCCGCTGGCCCCATCGCATCGAGTGGCTGGGGTCCTTGGGGCAAGCAGACACCGGTTGGGTGGCAGCGGCTGGCGATGGCCAAGCCTATTGCGTCGAAACAGTTGAGGCTTTGCGTCAGTCCCTGATCTCCTTGGATGTATTGCTGGTGCCGGATCTGCAGCAGTCTTCGGGTGGGCGGCATTTGCAGCGTGTGCTCGACGAACTGGCCATCCCTCCATCGGACATGCCCGCCGTGGAGTCCTTCGCTGGGGGCGCTCAAGCGGTGGCTGCCTTGTCCGCTCATGCTGGTCAACGCGTGATGGCATGCGCCCAGTCGACCGAGGTTCAAACGGCGCCTCATGCCCATTACTTGGGCGCTTTTCCGGCCCCTTACGCTCTGTCCACCGAATACGCCGTGGCTGCCATTCGGTCACACCCTGACAACCAAGATTCGGAGACACAAACAGCTTGGTCGGTGGCATGCGATCTAGGTCGTTACTTGTGCTCACCCAGTCAGCAAGCCATGCGATCAGCGCTCGGTTTTGCGTGTGTGTCCTGAAATAACCGGAGACAGCCGATGCTCAACATCAACGCCAGGAACATCGCCATCGCTGCGCCAGAAAAAACCCCTTTGCTCAGTATTTTGCGTGATGAGTTGGGTTTGTCGGGCCCCAAGTTGGGCTGTGGTGAAGGCGAGTGTGGCGCTTGCGTGGTGCTGGTTGACAGGCGTCCCCAAACGTCCTGCAATTTGCCGCTGTGGGCGGTGAAAGGCCATGCCGTGACCACGCTGGAGGGGCTGGGCACGCCCGAAAAACCCCATGTTTTGCAACAAGCCTTTGTGGAAGAAAACGCGGGCCAGTGCGGCTATTGTCTGAGCGGCATTTTGGTCACTGCCAGCGCTTTGCTGCAAAACACCCCCGAGCCCACTCGGGCGCAGATTTGTCAGGCACTGGACAAACACCTGTGTCGCTGTGGTGCGCACGAACGCATCATCCGCGCTGTCCAGCGTGCTGCGCAAATGAGCAGGATGGCCGCAGTCTGAGCGGTCAGGAGTTCAAAAAACGTCTCGCGAGGCTCAGCGGCGTTGGGAATTTTTGGGTGGCGTTGCAGGTTTTTTGCGCTGCGCCCGATCGGCATCGGCTCTTTTACCTTCGGCCAGCCAAAGGGCAAATTCTTCAGGGGTTTCCAGCGTCAGTCGTCCCAAGGCAGCGCTCCGGAAGTCATGAATCACGATTTCGGCGGCTTTGGTGGTGTTCACTCGCCCACCGCTTTGGATGGCACCGCGTTGGCGGGCGATGGCTTCGAGCAGGCTTTCGTCGGTGTGGCTGGCCACGTCTTGCACCTTGTAGCGCTCGGACAGGGCTTGCGGGTAATGTGGAATCAGGTAATTCAGCAACTCCAGCGCTACCACCTCTTCGTCAAACGCGTTCACGCCAATCGCACCGCTGGCGGCCAGGTTGAAGCCACTTTGCTCCACGATGATGCGCGGCCACAGCACGCCGGGGGTGTCATACAGGTAAAAGTCGTCGGCCAGGGCGACCCTTGCTTCCTGCTTGGTCACACCCGCTTCGTCGCCCGTCTTGGCAGCGCGTTTGCCTTTGAGGGTGTTGATCAGGGTGGACTTGCCCACGTTGGGGATGCCACAAATGAGCACCCGCATGGGCTTGACCATGCCGCCCCGGTTGGGGGCTAACTGCTTACAGGCGTCGATCAGTGCATTGGCGGGCGAGCTCATGCTGGTGTCGAGGCCAAGGGCGCTCACGCCGGGCAGGGCGTTGTAGTGGGCCAGCCACTGTGCGGTGCGGGCTGGGTCGGCCAGGTCTTGCTTGCTCAAGATCTTGAGAGCGGGCTTGCCCTTGATCAACTCGGCCAGCATGGGGTTGGCGCTCGAGCCGGGCAGGCGAGCATCCAGCATCTCGATGACAACGTCGATGTCTTTGATGCGCTCCCCGATCGCCTTGCGCGTGAGGTGCATGTGTCCGGGGAACCATTGAATCGCCATAGAAAGCCGCTGAAGACCAGATGTCAAAGATGGTGATTGTCCTTGACTTCTCGACGGCCCCACTTGGTCGCAAAATGCCACAAACAAAATTTCAGGGAGAACGCTATGCACACTTACCACGCCAAAGACCGCGCCTTTGCGCAAACCCACATGAACACCGTGCTGGCCCGACTGGCCGGATCGGGTGCTGCGCCGCGACCCGATCAGGTGGACGCCGTGCATGCCTTGCTGCAACCCGCCTCGCGTGTGCTGGTGGTGCAGGCCACGGGCTGGGGAAAGTCGGCGGTGTATTGGGCGGCCACACACGCCATCCGCAACATGGGCGCGGGCCCCACGCTCGTGGTGTCGCCGCTCTTGGCCCTCATGCGCGACCAGGTGAGCGCGGCCGAGCGGGCGGGCTTGAAGGCCGCCACGGTCAATTCCACCAACATCGACGACTGGGACGAGGTGTTCCAGCGGCTGGACGATGACGCCATCGATGTGCTGCTGGTCTCACCTGAGCGGTTGGGTAACCCGCGATTTGCCGCGCGGCTGGGCGCTTTGCTGGCGCGGGTGGGCCTGATCGTCATCGACGAGGCGCATTGCATCAGTGATTGGGGATTTGACTTTCGGCCTGATTACCAGCGCTTGGCGCGGGCGCTGTTGTCCACGCCGACGGCCAGCGTGCTGGCTACTACGGCCACGGCCAACGAGCGGGTCACTTTGGACATCGGCAAGCAATTGGGCGCGAACACGGTGACGTTTCGCGGCACGCTGGCGCGCACCTCGCTCACGTTGTCGGTAGTGCCGGGGCTCTCGCCCTTGCAGCGCTACGCCTGGATTGCCGACGCGCTGGAGCAGTTGCCCGGATCGGGCATTGTGTATGTGCTGACGGTGGCCGAGGCCGAGCGTCTTGCCGCGTTTTTGCGCAGTTGCGGCCATGCGGTGGACGCTTACAGCGGACAAACCGATGCCGACACACGCCTGAAAGTGGAAGACCGTTTGCGTCACAACCAGGTCAAGGCGGTGGTGGCGACATCGGCACTGGGCATGGGTTATGACAAGCCCGACCTGGGTTTTTGCGTGCATGTGGGCTCGCCTTCGACCCCGGTGGCCTATTACCAGCAGGTGGGGCGAGCGGGCAGGGCGGTGTCGCATGCCGAAGGCGTGTTGCTGCCCTCCGACGCCGATGAGCGCATTTGGGATTACTTCGCCACGGCTTCCACACCCGATGCCGCTACGGCTGCCAAAGTGCTCGCCAGCTTGGGTCGTGATGAGCGCAGCCTGATCGAGATCGAAGCCGACACGGGCGTGCGCCGGGGGCGTTTGGAGGCGCTGCTCAAAATTTTGGCAGTGGAGGGCGTGGTGGACAAAGACGGCACGGCGTGGCGCGCCACGGGTGTGCCCTATCTGCACGACACGGCCAAGTGGACGGCTTTGGCCCAGGTGCGCCAGCAAGAGGCGGGCATCATGCGCCAATACGCGCACGGCCAAGGCTGCCTGATGTCGTATTTGCAGACAGCCTTGGACGACCCGTCGCCTGCGCCGTGTGGGCGCTGCTCGGTGTGCACTGGGCGGCTGCCGTTTCCGGGTCTGACGCCATCTCAAGACAAACTGATCGCGGCCCGTGATTTCTTGCGCGGCATGGACGTAGACATCGAGCCGCGCAAGCGCTGGCCAAGTGAGGTCGGGCGCAAAGGCAAGATTCGCGGGTTTGACTCGGGCCGTGCCGTGGCTTTTGCTGATGACCCAGCTTGGGTGGCCGAGTTGCAAGCCCTTCAGCGCGGCGCCAGCGGTGAGCTGCCCCCTGCGCTGCTGGCGGGGGCTGTGGCCACCCTTGGCCGCTGGGCCAAAAGCTGGCCTGCTCGTCCGGTTTGCGTGGTACCGCTGCCCGCGCCCGACATGGCCGCCAACCGCACCTTGGCCCAGCACATCGCCCATAAGGGCCGCTTGCCTTTGCACGATGTGTTCAGTTGGGTGGGTGGGCCCGCGCCCGATGACTCGTCTGCCACGCCCGTGGTGGCCCATCTGGAAAAGGCCGTTGTAATGACGGCCGACCCGTTCATGCCCCCGGGTCCTGTGCTCTTGGTAGGTACGGTTGTCCGAAGCCGTTGGACCGCCACCCTGGCCGCAACCCTGTTGCGCGAGCAGGGCGCTTCACAGGTGTTGCTGCTGGCGCTGCATTTGCAGCCCTAAGACTGGCCTTGGCCGGCTTATTCTGCTTTGGCACCCGATTCTTTGACCACCTTGGCCCACTTGGTGATTTCGGTCGCTTGGTAGCGGGCCAACTCTTCCGGGGTGGACAAGATGGCATCCAGGCCCAGTGTTTTCAGGCGTTCTTGCACATCGGGCAGTCTGAATACGCGCAGCACTTCTGCGTTCAAGCGGTCGATCACGGGGCGCGGCACGTTGGCGGGTGCAAACATGGCAAACCAGGTGGTGGCTTCAAAGCCCGGCACCGACTCGGCCACGGTGGGCACATCGGGTGCGGCGGGTGAGCGCCTGGCCGTGGTTTGTGCCAAGGCCCGGATCTTTCCCTCTTTGGCCATCGGCAGGGCCGATGGCATGTTGTCAAACATCACCTGGATGCTGCCGCCAATCAGGTCGGGGATGGCGAATTGACGGCCTTTGTAGGGCACGTGCGTCATGCTTGTGCCCGTGAGGGATTTGAACAACTCGCCCGAGACGTGCACCGAGGTGCCAATGCCAGGGGAGCCAAACGACAACTTGTTGGGGTTGGCCTTCATGTAGGCGATCAGCTCAGGCACGTTTTTGACGGGCAGGGCGTTGTTCACCACCAGCAAGTTGGGGGCGGAGGCGATCAGCGAGATGGGGCTGAAGTCCTTGACCATGTCGTAGGGCATTTTTTCGTAGAGGGCGCCATTGATGGAATGGGTGCCCACAGTGCCCATCACGATGGTGTGACCATCGCCTGGGGATTTGGCGACGTTGTCGGCACCGATGTTGCCACCCGCGCCGGGACGGTTGTCCACCACCACGGGAAAGCCCAGTTGGGCTTTTTCGCTGAACAGCCGTGCCAGGATGTCGGGCGCACCACCGGATGGGAAAGTGACCACCAGGCGCACGGGTTTGGTGGGGAAAGTTTGTGCCGAAACTCCGATGGCGCTCAAAGCGCCCAGTCCCAACAACAGGCCACCAAGGCCGCGGCGAAGGGGGTTGGCGATACGACGGGCAGACCAGGGTGTGGACAGCGTGGATGCTTGAGGTGTGGCGGAACGAGTGGGCATGAACATTTCTCCTTGTTCTTTCACTTTAGGGGCCTGCCTGTCTGGCTGGGGATGGTGAAAACCCTTTGTCAGAGGGGGCTGGGTGTCATGTTCGGGACGTCTCCCGCTGTTGCCCCAGCATCAGCGCTCGACTTGCTGTGACTTCGTCGCAAGTCCTAAATGCGTGGATACTTGGCCCTGCGATGCAAGTCACTTCCATTCCCCGTTCGCTGCACCCTTGGCAAGTCATGGTCGGGGGCATTAGTGGTCTGGTCCTGACCATCGGCCTGGCCCGCTTTGCCTACACCCCCTTGTTGCCCGCCATGCAGGCGCAAACCGGTTTGAACGATGCGGCCGCTGGGGGATTGGCAGCGGTCAATTACGCGGGCTACATTGTCGGTGCCTTGGTGACCGCCTGGATGGACGATGTCCGTTGGCGTCACCGTTTCTACAGCGCGGGTCTATGGATGGCCTTGCTCACCACAGCGGCCATGGCGCTGTCGAGCTGGTTGCCTGCTTGGGGGCTGTGGCGCTTTTTGGGTGGTTTGTGCGGGGCCTCAGGCATGTTGCTCGGATCGGGCCTGGTGCTGGGTTGGCTGATGCGCGAGGGTCGCAGGCCCGAGCTGGGGGTGTTGTTCATCGGCTTGGGGCTGGGCATTGTGGTGTCGGCGCTGGGCGCATGGGTTCTGTCTGGCATCTGGACGCTGTGGTCGGACCAGTGGTTGGCTTTTACCGCGCTGGGCTTGGTGTTTTTTGTACCGGCTTGGTTGTGGCGCCCGCCGGTGCCGCCCTTGCCCACCGCTGCAGTGGTCAACCAGGCGCAGCCGCAGGTCTCGCGCCGCTGGATGGCGACCATGGCACTGAGCTATTTTGCGGCGGGCTGGGGATTTGTCATCAGCGCCACCTTCACTGTGGCCATTGTGGAGCGCGAACCGGCTTTGGCAGGGCAAGGCGCATTGGTTTGGGCGCTGGTGGGATTGGCGGCCATGCCTGCCGTTTTTTTGTGGGACCGCGTGGCCCGAAAGCTGGGCGATATTCCCGCTTTGCTGCTGGCGTTTGGTTTGCAGACCGTGTCCATTGTGTTACCGGCTTTGTCGGGATCACTGGTGGCCGCCTTGGCAGGGGCTGTGGGTTATGGCGCAACCTTCATTGGCATTGTCAGCCTGACCTTGGCCTTGGTGGGCCGACGTGCGCCCCACAACCCGGGCAAGGCCATGGCCCGTTTGACCCTGAGTTATGGCGCTGCGCAAATGATTGCGCCCGTCGTGGCTGGGGCCATGGCGCAGGCCACGGGCAGTTTCAAAGGTGCTTTGTGGCTGACAGCCGTGGTGATGCTTGTGGGCATGGCGCTGCTGCTGGCTTTGCCCAAAGAGACCTAAATCCCCAGACTTTGCAGCTGCACCAGGCCTTTGGGGGTTTGCAAGTTGGCCACCAAGTTGGCTGGGCCGGTTTCGATGGCAATGTTGGCCAAACCGATGGCGTCAAAGGCGGCTTGCAGCTTGGCACCGCTGGGGTGATTCACGGTCAGACTTTGCAGCGTCACGCCGGAGCGAGGCAGGCTGTTGCGCGGGTGAAGACGCAGTGGGTCAGTCGCTTCGGGCTTGCCCCACTGAATCAAGGTGGGCAAGCAACCGTTGAACATGCGTTCGCCGTCTTCGCGCACGGTGATTTGCCAGTTGATCATGCCTTTGCTCGATTTGCGGCTGGCATGCACCACCTGACCGCGCTCGATGCCCTGGGTTCGCAGCACATGCCGAGCGGCCTTGACGTCTTCGGTGCTGCTGACAAAGTGGATGAGACGGGGGCCTTGCGCCACAGCCTTTTGCAAAGCGGCGTTGTCCATGTCGAACCAGCGCGGAACTTGAGAGCGTTTTGGAATCACGGCCGCGGGGTTGATCGCGATGATTTCGAAATAAGCCAAGGGAAATTCGGGCGTGGCAATCTTGAAGAGGCGGTTATGGGTGCCGTATTTTTCATGTTCACCTCCGGGGCCGGGTGTGATGCCGAGGGTGTCTTCGCACCATTGCACTCCTTGTTCTAGGGATGCAGCCATCACCACGAGGTGATCAATTTGAGTTTTCATTTTTTGGATTGTTATCGTTCACGGGCACGCGGCGTGCGCCGTTGAAGCGTTTTTGCCAATAAGCGCTGCGCATGTCATCGACGTTGACCGATTTGCCTGCGCGCGGGGCGTGGATGAATTTGCCATCACCCACGTAAATGCCCACATGACTGAAGGCACGGCGCATGGTATTGAAAAACACCAAATCGCCCGGTTTCAGTTCTTCGCGGTCGATGACTTCGGTGGCGCGTGCTTGATCAACCGCACGGCGCGGCAAAATTTGTCCGACTGATTTCTCGTACAAGTGGCGCACAAAGCCGCTGCAATCAAAACCTGTGCTTTCACTGTTACCACCCCGGCGGTAAGGAACACCCAGCAAATCCATCGCCTGCTCTACCATGCCTGCGGCCTGGTCGCTGGCTTTGCCTTTGACCGCGCTCAATTGGGTGCTCAACTGTGAGACCAGACTTCGTTCGACCAAGCTTGTTGCAGGTGTTTCTTCTGTCGGGGAAGACCACACGGGCTGGTTCAGGGCTACAGCGAGTGATAAAAAAATGAGCCAACGCATAACTTAACAGCATAACGGATATTTTTGAATTAAAAGAGGGGTTTTCTGTGGGGTGTGTTTTGTTCAACCAGTCCATTTTTTTCGGGTGTCGTTGCTGCTGCGACAATCTTGGACAAGAAAATATGAGGACTGAACATGTTGATCGATGTGGATGAAAGTCAGTTGGTGCTGGTGGATTACCAATCCCGTTTGAAGCCCGCCATGTTGGACGCCGATGTGGTGTGGGCCAACGCAGCCCGCCTGGCCACTTTGGCCCAAGCTCTGGATGTGCCCACCTGGGGCACCGAGCAAAATCCTTCGCGTTTGGGCGAAATGCCTGCCGAGATCCGCAGCCACTGCCGCAAAGTGTTGGCCAAAATGCAGTTCAGCGCGGTGGAGGAGGGTCTCGGTGAATGGCTGCAGCCGGAGCCTGCTCAGGCTCCCCGAGGTAATGCCCGCAGCCTGCCACGCCACTTGCAAAAGCCCCAAGCGAGTGCCGAGGTGCGAAAAACCATCGTGCTGGCTGGGTGCGAAGCCCACATCTGTTTGATGCAGACGGCCCTGGATTTGCTTGAAGAAGAGTTCGAGGTGTGGGTGGTGACCGATGCCTGCAGCTCACGCACAGAGCGCAACCGAGATGCTGCCTACGATCGCCTGGCAGGTGCCGGCGCTGAGTTGGTGACCGCCGAGATGGTGGCGTTTGAATGGATTCGCACCGCAGAACACCCCAGCTTCAAATTGATGCAAAGCCTTTTCAAGTAACGCCTACACCGGTCTTTGACGAGTCGGGTTAGGTTTTTTGTTCGTTGCTTTCAGCTGTCCAATGCGTGACAGAGTCAGCTTGTTGCAAGTCCAGCCTCCATAATTATGAATTCAGAAGAGGCGAGCATTGCACGGGTGGGCCTAGCTTTGCTGTTTCATTTTGTGACATCAGGAGACTTTCATGGGCAATTTTGCTGAATTTCATGCGCGCTCGATCAACGACCGCGATGCTTTTTGGGCCGAACAGGCCAAACTGGTGGACTGGAAAGTCCAGCCCCAGCAAATTTGCGATTACAGCAACCCGCCTTTTGCCAAATGGTTCATGGGCGGGCAGACCAACCTGTGCCACAACGCTGTGGACCGCCATTTGGCCGGACGCGCCGATCAGCCTGCATTGATCTTTGTATCGACCGAAACTGATCAAGAAAAAACCTACACCTACCGTGAGCTGCACGCCGAAGTGCAGCGCATGGCGGCCATTTTGCAAAGTTTGGGCGTCGTCAAAGGCGATCGTGTGTTGATTTACATGCCCATGATCGCGGAAGCCGCTTTCGCCATGCTGGCCTGTGTGCGCCTGGGTGCGATCCACTCGGTGGTATTTGGCGGTTTTGCGTCTCACTCGCTGGCCACTCGCATCGAAGACGCCTCGCCCAAAGTCATCATCAGCGCCGACGCCGGTTCGCGCGGCGGTAAGGGCGTGCCCTACAAGCCTTTGCTGGACGAAGCCATCAACTTGTCGGCCCACAAACCCGCCAACGTGATCATGGTGGACCGCAAACTCGCGCCTTTTACGCCCGTGGCTGACCGGGATGTGGATTACGCCACCGAGCGCGCCAAGCACATGGATGCCGTGGTGCCTTGCGTTTGGGTCGATGCCACCCACCCCAGCTACACGCTCTACACCTCAGGCACCACGGGCAAACCCAAAGGCGTGCAGCGCGACACCGGGGGTTACACCGTGGCCTTGGCCGCCAGCATGCCCAATATTTTTGAAGGCAAACCCGGCGGCACATTTTTTTGCACCAGCGACATTGGTTGGGTGGTGGGCCACAGCTACATCATCTACGGCCCCTTGATCGGCGGCATGGCCACCATCATGTACGAAGGCCTGCCTATCCGTCCCGATGGCGGTATCTGGTGGAGCCTGGTCGAAAAGTACAAGGTCAACGTGATGTTCAGCGCGCCCACGGCCATCCGTGTGCTCAAAAAGCAAGATCCCGCGCTATTGACCAAATACGATCTGTCGAGCCTACAAGCCCTCTTTCTGGCGGGTGAGCCCCTTGATGAGCCCACTGCCAAGTGGATTTCGGAAGGCCTCAATGGCAAAGCCATCATCGACAACTATTGGCAGACCGAGACCGGGTGGCCAATCTTGAGTATTTGCAACGGTGTTGAAAAGGCCCTAAGCAAGTTCGGCTCACCCGGTAAAGCCATCTACGGCTACAACGTCAAGCTGGTGGACGACCAGACAGGCGAAGAGCTCACAGGTGCCAACCAAAAGGGCGTGTTGACCATCGAAGGGCCATTGCCACCTGGCAACCTGCAGACCATTTGGGGTGACGACGCCCGTTTCGTCAAAACCTACTGGAAAACCGTGCCGAACAAACTGGTTTACAGCACGTTTGACTGGGCGGTGCGAGACGAAGACGGGTATTACTTCATCCTGGGCCGTACCGATGACGTGATCAACGTCGCCGGGCACCGTTTGGGCACCCGCGAGATTGAGGAAAGTATCTCCAGCCACCCCAATGTGGCCGAAGTGGCGGTGGTGGGTGTGGCCGACCAGCTTAAAGGGCAGGTGGCCATGGCGTTTGCCATTGCCAAGGACACCTCGGGCCTGACCGATGCAGCGGCGCGCTTGAAGCTCGAGGGCGAAGTCATGAAAGTGGTGGACAGCCAACTGGGCGCTGTGGCACGACCATCTCGTGTGTTCTTTGTTTCGGCTCTGCCCAAGACGCGCAGCGGCAAGCTGCTGCGCCGGGCCATTCAAGCCGTGGCTGAGGGGCGCGATCCCGGCGACCTGACCACCATGGACGATCCGGCCGCTTTGCAGCAGATCGTGGATCAGGTCAAGGGCTGAAGTCACGCTTCTCATCAGGACCCTGCCTTGGCGGGGTCTTTTTTCATCAGGACTTGATGCGCATGTAAGTTAGTCATTGGCAAAGCCATGGCACAATGTACGGTGTACTCAGGCCCTTCCCCTGCCACAGTCGCATCCGCCAACCGGTTCAGCCGTGTCGCGGAAGGTAAAACTCAACCAACTTATGTTTCCCAGAGGGAAACGGAGGTCAGCGAAATATGAGCGAGACAAATTCCGTCTACGCTGCCTACTCAGGCAACACCCACCTTTTCGGAGGTAACGGCCCGTACGTCGAAGAGATGTACGAGAACTACCTGGCGAACCCCGGTAGCGTTCCCGATTCCTGGCGTGAATATTTCGACGCCCTCCAGCACGTTCCCGCAGTCGACGGCTCCAACGCCAAAGACGTGCCCCATTTGCCGGTCATCAATGCTTTCGCAGAGCGTGCCAAAGCAGGTGGCACCAAGGTCGTCATGGCCAGCGAAAACGTCGAGATGGGGCGCAAGCGCACTGCCGTGCAGCAGCTGATCGCCGCTTATCGCAACGTGGGTCAGCGCTGGGCCGATTTGGATCCCCTCAAGCGCACTGAGCGTCCCAATATTCCTGATCTGGATCCCGCTTTCTATGGTTTCACGGATGCTGACCAAGAAACCGTGTTCGACACCAGCAACACGTTCTTCGGCAAGAACAACATGTCCCTGCGCGAGCTGCTCAATGCCCTGCGCGAGACCTATTGCGGCACTTTGGGCGCTGAGTACATGTACGCAACAGATCAGGCTGAAAAGCGCTGGTGGCAGCAGAAGCTCGAAAGCATCCGCAGCAAGCCCAACTTCACGGCCGAGAAGAAAAAGCAAATCCTGGACCGTCTGACCGCTGCCGAGGGCCTGGAGCGCTACCTTCACACCAAATATGTTGGCCAAAAGCGTTTCTCCTTGGAAGGTGGCGAGAGCTTCATCGCCGCCATGGACGAGTTGATCCAGTCCGCGGGTGCGCAAGGCGTGCAAGAGGTGGTGATCGGCATGGCCCACCGTGGTCGCCTGAACGTATTGGTCAACACCATGGGCAAATTGCCTGCTGACCTTTTTGCCGAATTCGACCACACCGCTCCCGAAGACCTGCCAGCCGGTGACGTGAAATACCATCAAGGCTTCAGCTCCGACGTGAATACTGCAGGCGGCCCCGTTCACCTGTCGCTGGCTTTCAACCCTTCGCACTTGGAAATCGTGAACCCCGTGGTCGAAGGTTCTGTGCGAGCCCGCATGGACCGCCGTGGCGATCCGCTGGGTAAGCAAGTTTTGCCTGTATTGGTGCACGGCGACGCCGCTTTCGGTGGCCAGGGAGTCAACCAGGAAACTTTTGCGCTGGCACAAACCCGTGGTTACTCCACCGGGGGCACGGTACACATCATCATCAACAACCAGATTGGTTTCACCACTTCGGACCCACGTGACATGCGCTCGAGCGTGTTTTGCACCGACATCGTCAAGATGGTTGAAGCCCCTGTTTTGCACGTTAATGGTGACGACCCCGAAGCCGTGGTCATGGCCACGCAGCTCGCGCTCGAATACCGCATGACCTTCCGCAAGGATGTGGTGCTGGATGTGGTCTGCTTCCGCAAACTGGGCCACAACGAGCAGGACACACCTGCGCTGACCCAGCCGCTGATGTACAAGAAGATCGCAGCGCACCCTGGCACGCGCAAGCTGTTTGCCGACAAATTGGCGGCACAAGGTCTGGGCGACACCTTGGGTGACGACATGGCCAAGACTTACCGCGCCGCTTTGGATGCAGGCAAGAATACCACCGAACCTGTCTTGACGAACTTCAAGACCCAGTTCACCGTGGATTGGGCGCCCTTCATGGGCAAGAAGTGGACCGATGCGGGCGACACCTCGATCCCCTTGGCAGACTGGAAGCGCCTGGCCGAGAAAATCTCAACCATCCCCGACTCGGTCACTCCCCACCAATTGGTCAAGAAGGTCTATGACGACCGCGCCGCTATGGGTCGGGGGGACATCCCTGTCGATTGGGGCATGGGCGAGCACATGGCTTTTGCCTCTTTAGTGGCCAGTGGCTACCCCGTGCGTTTGTCAGGTGAAGACTGCGGCCGTGGCACCTTCACGCACCGCCATGCCGTGATCCATGATCAAAAGCGTGAAAAGTGGGACACAGGCACCTATGTGGCCCTGCAAAATGTGTCGGACAAACAGGCTCCGTTTGTGGTGATTGACTCGATCCTCTCCGAGGAAGCAGTTCTGGCCTATGAGTATGGCTATGCCTCGAACGATCCCAACACTTTGGTGGTTTGGGAAGCCCAGTTCGGTGACTTCGCCAACGGCGCGCAAGTGGTGATTGACCAGTTCATTGCCTCGGGAGAAGTCAAGTGGGGACGTGTCAACGGCATCACCCTGATGCTGCCGCACGGCTACGAAGGACAGGGCCCGGAGCACAGCTCGGCCCGTGTGGAGCGTTTCATGCAGTTGGCGGCTGACACCAACATGCAGCTGGTTCAGCCCACCACGGCCAGCCAGATTTTCCATGCGCTGCGCCGCCAGATGGTGCGAGACCTGCGCAAGCCGCTGGTGATCTTCACACCCAAGTCGCTGCTCCGCAACAAGGACGCCACATCGCCTGTGTCAGAGTTCACCAAGGGCAACTTCCAGACGGTCATTGGCGAGACCAAGGACATCAGGGCCGATAAGGTCAAACGTGTGATCGCTTGCTCTGGCAAGGTTTACTACGACCTGGTCAAGAACCGTGACACCAAAGGTGCTGACGACGTGGCCATCATCCGTGTGGAGCAGCTCTACCCCTTCCCGCACAAGGCGTTTGCTTCAGAGCTCAAGAAATACCCCAATGCCACGGACGTGGTGTGGTGCCAGGACGAACCACAGAACCAGGGCGCTTGGTTCTTTATTCAGCACAACATCCACGAAAACATGCAAAGCAGTCAGCGACTGGGCTATGCAGGCCGCGCTGCTTCCGCATCGCCGGCCGTGGGCTATTCGCACCTGCATCAGGACCAGCAAAAAGCGCTCATTGAAGCCGCTTTCTCCAAGCTCAAGGGCTTTGTGCTGACCAAGTGATTCACCCGAACAACCTCGCGTTACAAACTTTAAAGAGAATTCAACATGGCTATCGTAGAAGTCAAAGTTCCCCAACTGTCCGAGTCCGTGGCCGAAGCCACCATGCTGCAGTGGAAGAAAAAAGTCGGTGATACCGTTGCAGCGGATGAGATCCTGATTGAGATCGAAACCGACAAGGTGGTGTTGGAAGTGCCTGCCCCTTCGGCTGGCGTGCTGTCCGAAATCCTGGTGGGTGATGGTGGCACCGTGGCGGCCGATCAACTGATTGCACGCATCGACACCGACGGCAAAGTGGCAGCCGCTGCGCCTGCTGCAACGGCTGCACCTGCAGGCAGCGCGGCTCCAGCTGCTGCGCCTGCAGCGAGCAGCATCAGCATGGCAGGTGTCGCTATGCCCGCTGCTGCCAAGCTGATGGCTGACAACAACCTGGCCGCTGGCTCGGTTCCCGGCACCGGCAAAGATGGCCGCGTGACCAAAGGTGATGTGCTGTCTGCGGTAGCCGGAGGCGTGAAGTCCACTGCCGCGGTGATCCCCACAGGCGTGCCCACCAAAGCCTTGGTTCAAGTGGCTGCACCTGCTGTGAACTTGGGCGACCGCCCCGAGCAGCGTGTGCCCATGACCCGTCTGCGCGCCCGTGTGGCCGAGCGATTGCTGCAGTCGCAGTCGACCAACGCCATCCTGACCACCTTCAACGAAATCAACATGGCCCCGGTCATGGACATGCGCAAACGCATGCAAGAGCGTTTCGAAAAAGAACATGGTTGCAAGCTGGGTTTCATGAGCTTCTTCGTTAAGGCTGCAGTGCACGCCCTGAAGAAATTCCCCGTGCTCAACGCTTCGGTGGATGGCAACGACATCGTTTACCACGGCTACTTCGACATCGGTATCGCGGTGGGATCGCCCCGTGGTTTGGTTGTGCCTATCCTGCGCAACGCTGACCAGATGAGCTTTGCCGACATCGAAAAGAAGATCGCTGAATTTGGTCAAAAGGCCAAAGACGGCAAACTTGGCATCGAAGAGATGACCGGTGGCACATTCTCGATCTCGAACGGCGGTACCTTCGGGTCGATGATGTCGACACCCATCATCAACCCACCTCAGTCGGCCATTTTGGGCGTTCACGCGACCAAAGACCGCGCCATGGTGGAAAACGGCCAGGTGGTGGTTCGCCCCATGAACTACTTCGCCATGTCTTATGACCACCGCATCATCGACGGCCGCGAAGCCGTGCTGGGCCTGGTCGCCATGAAGGAAGCGCTGGAAGATCCAGCCCGCCTCTTGTTCGACATCTAAACCCCTTGTTTTGAATGCCCCCTGCCCAGGGGGCGTTTTTCATCCAGAAGACCCATACCATGAGCAAACAATTCGACGTCGTCGTCATCGGCGGTGGCCCTGGTGGCTACATCGCCGCCATCCGCGCCGCGCAACTCGGTTTCCAAGTCGCTTGCATCGACGAGTGGAAAAACGCAGCCGGTGGCCCCGCGCCCGGCGGCACCTGCACCAACGTTGGCTGCATCCCGTCCAAAGCCTTGCTGCAGTCCAGCGAGCATTTTGAGCACGCCAACCACCACTTTGCGGAGCACGGCATCAGCGTCAAGGACGTGAAGATGGACGTGGCCAAGATGATTGCCCGCAAAGACACCGTCGTGAAGCAAAACAACGACGGTATTCTTTATCTGCTCAAGAAAAACAAGGTCACTTTCTTCCATGGACGCGGCAGCTTTGCGGGTAAGGCTGAAGGCGGCTACACCATCAACGTGGCCGGTAAGACCGAAGAGGCTATCACCGCCAAGCAAGTCATCATCGCCACCGGCTCCAACGCTCGCGCCTTGCCCGGCACCCCGTTTGACGAGGTCAATGTGCTGTCCAACGACGGCGCTTTGCGCGTGGGCGCTGTGCCCAAGAAACTGGCCGTCATCGGCTCGGGCGTTATCGGCCTGGAAATGGGATCGGTATGGCGTCGTTTGGGTGCTGACGTCACCATCCTCGAAGGCTTGCCCACCTTCTTGGGCGCTGTGGACGAGCAAATCGCCAAAGAAGCCAAGAAGGCTTTTGACAAGCAAGGCTTGAAGATCGAACTCGGCGTAAAAGTAGGCGAGATCGTCAACGGTAAAAAAGGCGTCACGGTCAACTACACCACTGCCAAAGGCGAAGCCATGAAGCTCGACTCTGACAAGCTGATCGTCTCGATCGGTCGCGTGCCCAACACCATCGGCCTGAACGTGGAGGCCATTGGCCTGCAGCTCGACGAGCGCGGCGCGGTGGTGGTCGACGGCGATTGCCGCACCAACGTGCCTGGCGTATGGGCGGTGGGCGATGTGGTGCGTGGCCCGATGCTGGCACATAAAGCCGAGGAAGAGGGCGTGGCGGTGGCCGAGCGCATTGCGGGCCAACACGGTCACGTCAACTTCAACACCATCCCCTGGGTCATTTACACCAGCCCCGAAATCGCTTGGGTGGGTCGCACTGAGCAGCAGCTCAAGGCCGATGGCGTGGCGTACAAGGCCGGCTCGTTCCCGTTCCTCGCCAACGGTCGCGCCCGCGCCTTGGGCGACACCACCGGCATGGTCAAGATGCTGGCCGACGCCAAAACCGACGAGATCCTTGGCGTTCACATCGTGG
The DNA here is from genome assembly GCA_027488215.1 of Comamonadaceae bacterium. Classification (GTDB taxonomy): domain Bacteria; phylum Pseudomonadota; class Gammaproteobacteria; order Burkholderiales; family Burkholderiaceae_C; genus Limnohabitans_A. Next base: position 271,713 of record JAIYCB010000031.1, on the reverse strand, counting down.
GCCCACAAGCCTCTGAGTTGATTGCCGAGGCCGTGGTGGCCATGGAGTTCAAGGCTTCGTCGGAAGACATCGCCCGCATCTGCCACGCGCACCCGTCTTTGAGCGAAGCGACGAAGGAAGCCGCTTTGGCGGTGGACAAGCGCACCCTGAACTTCTGAGCCCTTGACCCGCCCAGAACGGCGGTTTCGGGTGAGTTGGGTTAAAGTTCAGTTTCCCTGAAAACCCGGGCTTGGTCCCGGGTTTTATTTGAAATGATGAGCAAGCCACCATGTCCGTTCGTGCAGTTTACGAAGAAGAACTTTTTAAGCGTGGTTACCAAAGCGATCCCGCGCAACTGCGCGCGATTGAAGCGCTGGAGCGCTGTGCCAGCGAATGGGCTGCTTACAAGTCCAAGCGCTCTGGCTTGCTTGGAAAATTCCTCAGCCGATCTGAAATTCCCAAGGGGGTCTACATGTTCGGCGGGGTAGGGCGGGGCAAGAGCTTTTTGATGGACTGCTTTTTTGCGTCGGTGCCCATTGAGCGCAAGACCCGATTGCACTTTCACGAGTTCATGCGCGAGGTGCACCGCGAACTGGCCGCCATTCAAGGCACTGTCAACCCGCTCGATGAACTGGGCAAACGCATGGCCAAGCGTTACCAGCTGATTTGCTTTGACGAGTTCCATGTGGCTGACATCACCGACGCGATGATCCTTCACCGCCTTTTGGTGGCGCTGTTTGACAACGGCGTGGGTTTTGTTACCACGTCGAATTTTGAGCCCAACGGTTTGTACCCGGATGGTCTGCACCGCGACCGCATCTTGCCCGCGATTGCCTTGCTCAACGAGCGCATGCAGGTGCTCAATGTGGACAACGGCACCGATTACCGTCGTCGTACCCTGGAGATGGTCAAGCTCTACCACTCGCCCCTGGGTGAGCAGGCTGACGCTGAGATGAACGACGCCTTCAACCGCCTGGCTACCGGCCCTGATGAAGATCCGATGTTGCACATCGAAGCGCGCGAGATCACTTCCAAACGCCGTGCAGGCGATGTGGTGTGGTTTGACTTCCGTGCTATTTGTGGCGGGCCACGTTCGCAGAACGATTACCTCGAAATCGCCACCCAGCACCACACGGTGCTGCTCAGCAATGTGCCTCACATGCCCGTCAGCATGGCTTCGGAAGCGCGGCGCTTCACCTGGCTGGTCGACGTGCTGTACGACCGCCGGGTCAAGTTGATCATGTCTGCCGCTGTTCCGCCCGAAGGGTTGTACACGTCGGGGCCCATGTCACACGAGTTTCCTCGCACGGTCTCGCGCCTGCACGAAATGCAGTCCAGCGAGTTTTTGGCGCTGGAACACCGCACTGTAGACACGCACATCACATGAATCGCAGACTTTCGGGATGGCGTGGGTGTTGCGTCTTAACACTGAGTCTGTTGGGGCACTGTGTCGTTCAGGCGCAATCATCCCAGACCACAACCTTGGCTGCCCCCTTGGGGGATGCGGTCAGCCCAGTCGGGTCTTCTCAGGCATCGCAGAAACCACTGACTCCGAAATCCGAGCTGGATGAGTTGCTCGAGGGCATTGCGCGACAACGTCAGGCATTGGCAGTAAAACGCCGCGCCATTGCGCAAGCCGAGGAGACACAACAAGCGGCATGTTGGCAAAAATTTGCCGTCAATGTTTGCTTGAGTGATGCGCGTCGCGCGCGAAGACAAGCCTTGGAACCTTTGCGCCAGCAGGAACTGGCCTTGAATGCCCAAGAGCGTATGTGGCGCAGTGAGCAACGCGAGTGGCGTTTGCAAATCAAACAAAGCGACACTCAGGATTTGCCATGAGCCAAGACAGTCCTGGTGATGATTCCAAGACAGCGGCATACGATTTGCACTCTCCGCAACGCCAAATGATCGAATGGCAAATCGAGCACGCTGACTTGAATGCGCTGATAGATCAAGCGGTCTCTGCCCCAGGTCCAATCGATGAGCTGAGCTTGCGTCGAATGAAAAAACGCCGCCTGGCCCTGCGCGATCAGATCGTGAAACTGCATGCGCAGTTGTCCCCTAAGGAACCCGCTTGAATTTGCTTGACCAGCGGGTGGCCGAAATCCTCTCCAGCCGGGGGGTGCTGGCGCAGACAGTGCCAGGATTTCAACCTCGGCAAGGTCAGACCGACATGGCCATGGCGGTCAGCCGCATTGTTCAGGAAGGCGGCCAGTTGGTGGTGGAGGCAGGCACGGGCACCGGGAAAACCTATGCCTATTTGGTGCCGGTCTTGCTCAGCGGTCAGCGGGCGTTGGTATCGACGGCCACCAAGGCGCTGCAAGACCAATTGTTTTCGCGTGATATTCCACGTCTGGTGGAGGTGCTCGGTTTGCCCGTTCGCATTGCTTTGCTCAAGGGGCGATCGAACTACCTTTGCTTGCACCGCATGGAGCAAGCCCGGCACAGTCCTGAGTCGGCCCAGCCTGGTGCTCTAAAGGCGCTGGCCAAAATCGAAAGTTGGGCGCAATCCACCCGAATGGGCGATATGGCCGAGTTGACGGGCTTGGATGAACGCTCGTCCCTGTGGCCACTGGTCACCTCCACCCGCGACAATTGCCTGGGGTCCACCTGTCCACGTTACCGTGCTTGCCATGTCAACCTCGCACGTAAAGAGGCCATGGCCGCGGATGTGGTGGTCATCAACCACCATCTGTTTTTTGCCGATCTGTCGGTGCGCGAGTCTGGCGTGGCAGAGTTGTTGCCCACGGTGCGTGTTACCGTCTTCGACGAGGCGCACCAGCTCAATGAAATCGGGGTTAATTTTCTGGGCCAGCAATTGTCGACAGTGCAATTGCACGAGTTGGTTCGAGACGTCTTGGCCACAGGTTTGCAACTGGCGCGCGGCTTGGTCGATTGGCAAACATTGAGCTCGAGTCTGGAAAAAGCCGCTCGTGATTGGCGTCTGGCTGCTGGCATGCACCGCGGTTCGGTCAGACTGCGCTGGATTGGGCTTCAACCCGAGGGCGTGGAGCCCAGCGATTGGGCGGGTGCTTTGCATGCGGTGACTAAGGCATTGGCCGATTTGCAAACGGGTCTCGACATGGTCAGTGAACTGGCTCCTGATTTCCAGCGATTGGCCGAACGCACCCGTGAGCTGATGCAGCGTGCTGCTTTGTTTGCTGACCCGCCCAACCCCGAGGGCGTGCGCTGGGCAGAGGTCAGCGCGCAGCTGCGTCTGGTGGAGTCGCCCTTGGACATTGCACAGGCTTTTTCTGCCTTGACCCGTCCTCTGTCAGCGACGCCGGGTAAAGCAACCGAGACCCCCGACGATCCCGATTCGCTTGAAGCCTTGATGGCGGGTGATCCGCGGCACGCTTTGGGCGAGGTGGCCACGCCAGTGCCTGCAGCCGGTGTGGGTCAGCGGGCCTGGATATTCACCTCAGCCACCTTGGGCGACGAGCCGAGCTTGCGTTGGTTCACCGAGCCTTGCGGCCTGAACTCGGCCGAGGTCATGCAGGTCAGCAGCCCATTTGACTATGCACAGCAAGCGGCCCTTTATGTGCCGCCGCACCTGCCACGACCGGGGGCACCGGAGCACGCCAGCCAGGTGGCCGAGCTGGTTCTGGAAGCCCTGACGATTTTGGGCGGCAGCACGCTGGTGTTGACCACAACCCTGAATGCGATGCGCAGCATTGGCGAGCATTTGCTGGCGCATGGAGATGGGGAAGTGGAGGTGCTCGTACAGGGGCAAAGTCCCAAACGACGTTTGATGGAGCGCTTTCGCGAAGGTGGCGGAGCAGGGGATGCGTACGCTCGAAAGGGTTGCGTGCTGGTGGCTTCAGCTTCTTTCTGGGAAGGCTTTGATGTGCCCGGTGATGCGCTGCAATTGGTGGTCATCGACAAGTTGCCCTTCCCCCCGCCTGGCGATCCGCTTTTTGAGGCGCGCAGCCAGCGCATCACGCAGCAGGGCAAGAGCGCTTTTGCAGACCATGCCCTGCCTGAAGCAGCCGTTTCACTCAAACAAGGGGCTGGACGCTTGATCCGCAGCGAAACCGATCGAGGTATTTTGGTGGTTTGCGACAGTCGCCTGAGCACCATGTCTTATGGTCGCCGCTTGTTGCGGAGCTTGCCCGCGATGCGCCGTCTGGAAGACCATGCGGCATTCCTGGATGCCTTGCGTCAACTCACCACAGACGCCAACCACCACGGCGCTTAAGTTCTGCGCCATCGTTTTGCAAAAAGGCCGACTTCGGGAAGTTGGTTTGCAGCACCCGTCTGGCATCGTTGCTCAGCGCTGACATGCCCATGGCCTTGTAAGAGCTAACCAAAATGGCCAATGCCTCTTCAAGGGCAGGTACGCCTTGGTAATCGGCAATGGCCTGCTGAGCCCGGTTGATGGCGGCCACATGCGCGCCCCTGCTGGCATAGTAGCGGGCCACATGCACCTCGTAAGCGGCCAGCGAGTTGACGATGTGCGTCATGCGTTGACGTGCATCGGCGGTGTATTTGGAGTCCGGAAAGCGTGTGCTCAACTCGCGAAAGGCCTCGTAGGAGTCTTTGGCTGCCTTTTGGTCTCGCTCGGATAGGTCTTGCCGCGTGATGAAGGAGAACAAGCCGAGGTTGTCGTTGAAGTTGACCAAGCCCTTGAGGTAAAAAGCATAGTCAATGGCCGGGCTGGTGGGATGTAGTCGGATAAAACGGTCCAGAGTGGCAATAGCTTGGATCTTGTCGCCTGCTTTGTACTGGGCAAAAGCTTTATCGATCTGGGCTTGTTGGGCGAGCGCCGTTCCAGCAGCACGGCCTTCGAGCTTTTCGAAGTAGCCAATCGCCTTGTCCCAGGCCCCGGCATTCACTTCGTCGCGGGCTTCGCTGTAAATTTTCTCAGGGGTCCAGCCTGCAGTAGGGTCCTTGGGTGTGTTGGCGCAGCCGCTCAGAAGGAGTCCTGTGGCCAAAATCAGGCCGACTGGAACCATCGATAATCTGTTGCTTTGCATCTGTGACACCTTGATTGTTGAACACTTTGATTATATCGACCGACCCTGAAATGCATGACTCTTCAGAACTGTCCGAGGATGTCGATCCCTCTCTGGAGTCGATGCAACAAGAAGTGCGTTCGGCCGCAGTCCCTGTGGCTTTGCACGGTCAGCGTCTGGATCGGGTGTTGGCGCAGCTGGTGCCGGAGTTTTCACGCAGTTACTTGCAGCAACTCATTGAGCAAGGCGAAGCGCTCATCGATGGGCGTGTCACCACCAAGGTGTCGGCCAAGGTCCGTCTGGGGCACCAGCTGCAAATCACCTTGCGGGCCACGCCGCAGTCACAGGCCTTTGTGCCCGAATCCATGCCGATTGACGTGGTGTACGAAGACGCTCACCTGCGCGTGATTCACAAACCTGCCGGTTTGGTAGTGCACCCGGCCTCAGGCAACTGGCGAGGAACCTTACTCAATGGCTTACTGGCGCTTGATCCACAAGCCAGTGAAGTGCCCCGGGCAGGCATCGTGCATCGCTTGGACAAGGACACCAGCGGCTTGATGGTGGTGGCCCGCACGCGCCAGGCCATGGATGCGCTGGTGGCCCGGATTGCTGCGCGTGAGGTGCACCGCCAGTACCTGGCTTTGGGACACAAAAACTGGACAGGTGCTTCACCGCGCACGCTCGAAGCCGCCATCGGCCGTGACCCTTCCAACCGCCTGCGCATGGCTGTGGTGGATCTTGCCCACCAATCGGGCAAAACGGCTGCCACCACCTTTGATTTGCTGGCCCAAGGTGAGCGCTGCTGCCTGGTGCAATGCACTTTGCACACCGGTCGAACGCACCAGATCCGGGTCCACATGGCGCACTTGGGGCATCCCTTGTTGGGCGACGCCGTGTATGGCGGTGTGCCTTTGGGTGGCATGAAGCGCCAAGCCTTGCACGCTTGGCGTCTGGCCTTTGAGCACCCGATCACCGGCGAGCGCATCAACCTGACATCGGCTTTGCCTGAGGATATGGACTTTGCCATGCAAAATTTAGGCCTCAGTTACAATTTGGCTCCTTAAAGGACCGTTGGTTACGCTGGATTCATGTCTTTGGCTTTGTCCTGTGTCCGAACCGATGGCTTCATTTCGACACGCCGTGAGGCGTTTTGCTACCTCGCCGTGAGGCGTTTTTTTCCGAAAGACCGACACCATGAATACGGCGCAAGCCAAGCGTGTCCTGGAGACAGCCCTGCTCACAGCGGGCCAGCCATTGTCTTTGCGCGACTTGCGCGTGCTGTTTGACGATGCGCTCGGGGCTGACACCCTGCGGCTCATGCTGCAAGACCTGGAATTTGAATGGGCTGACAAAGGCCTTGAGTTGGTCCGCGTCGCCAGCGGATGGCGCTTCCAGAGCCGGCCGGAGCTGCGGACCTTCCTGGACCGCCTGCACCCTGAAAAGCCACCCAAATACACCCGTGCCGTGTTGGAGACGTTGGCCATCATTGCCTACCGCCAGCCCGTCACACGGGGTGACATGGAAGACATTCGCGGCGTGACCATTGGCTCGCAAATCATCAAACAGTTAGAGGACCGTGGCTGGGTGGAAGTCATTGGTCACCGGGAAACCGTGGGGCGGCCGAGCTTGTTTGCCACGACCCGTCAGTTCTTGGACGATCTGGGCCTGTCGTCCTTGGACCAGTTGCCCTTGCTTTCGCAAGTGGATTCGCCGATGTCGGCTCTGGCCAGCATGATGGATGAGTCACCGGCGCAAGCGAGTTTGTCGCTCGAAGAGGCCCTGGCCGAGTCTGCCGAAATGACGATGCCCGGCAGTTCCAGCCATGTTGCGCCATCTGACGACGCGCCAAGCGCCAACCAGAGTGATCTGACTCGGGATTCAAACGATCCCTCATCGAACTCCCTTATCGGTGCTCACCACCCCGTCGCCGAGCTGCCTGACGCGGGCCCTGGAAACCCCGGTCACGGCCAAGAAAACATCCTCAAATGAACGATTCAACCACCAACTCGCTTGGTCAGCGCTCTGGCGTGTACGCCGCCCGCAAAGCCGGCGCAGCCACGGCAGCCTCCACGCCCTACAAGGCGATTGAACTGGCCGATGTGGTCTCAGGCCAGTTCGATGACGAGGGCGCTGTCGAAGAGGTGGCTCAAGACCTGGGCAAGCGCGTGCTCGCCCCCCAGACCGACTCGCCCAAACTGCACAAGGTGCTGGCCCAAGCGGGCATGGGCTCGCGACTGGAGATGGAAAAACTCATCTCCGAAGGCCGCATCGCCGTGAACAACGAGCCTGCCCACGTCGGCCAGCGCGTGCAATATGGCGACCAAATCAAGGTCGATGGCAAACCGATCCGCATCCGAATCGACCCGCCACCGGCCCGCGTGATCGCCTACCACAAGCCCGCAGGCGAGATCGTCAGCCACGATGACCCGCAAAACCGCCCCTCGGTGTTTCGCAAGCTGCCGCGCCTGCAAAACGGCAAATGGCAGTCGGTGGGCCGGCTGGACCTGAACACCGAAGGCTTGCTGCTCTTCACCAGTTCGGGTGAATTGGCCAATCAACTCATGCACCCGCGTTTTGGTCTGGAGCGCGAGTACGCCGTGCGTGTTCTGGGTGCACTCAGCAAGGATGAAAAGCAAAAACTGCTGGATGGCTTGATGCTCGACGACGGACCAGCGCAGTTTGGCTCCATCGAAGATGGTGGCGGAGAAGGCTCCAACTGCTGGTACCGGGTGACCATCTCCGAAGGCCGTAACCGGGAGGTACGCCGCATGATGGAAGCTGTGGGCCATGCGGTCAGTCGCCTCATTCGCATCCGTTATGGCGCGATGGTGCTGCCACACGGCTTACGCCGGGGCGCCTGGCTGGAGCTGGACGAGGCTGATATCCGCTTGCTGATGCGGGCAGCAGGCTCCAGGGAACGCCCTCGCCCCGTGACCGAGCAGCCTGCGCGTACCAACCGCAACGACCGCCGTCCGCGCACTGGCGGGCAGGGCAGGGCGGGGACGGCTGTGCCCCGTGCCAAACCCGCTGCCCAACCCAACCAAGCGCCTGGGGGTTCTGGGTTGCATGCCAAATCCGATGCGGTGAAAAGCGAGACAAAATACATCGGTGCGGAAAGTTTCAACCGCCTGAAGAAAAACCCGGGCGTATCAGGCCGGGGCGGGCGTGGTGGCGGTAGGAGCCGCTGACTTGTTGGATCTTGCGCGGGGTTTCAAGCTGCGTAAGGTTGACTCCTCAGCCCCCTTGACCCTCTAGAGCAGAGGTCTTTTGCATGCTCCGCTCAGGTTAGAATAACAGGCTTTGCCGCAAGGCAAAAATGCTTTTTATTACTTTTGTACAGGAAAACCAATGGCCATCGAACGCACCCTCTCCATCATCAAGCCCGACGCTGTCGCCAAGAACGTCATCGGCCAGATCTACGCCCGTTTTGAAGCTGCTGGCCTCAAAGTGGTCGCAGCCAAGATGGTTCATCTCTCGCGCGGCGAAGCTGAGCAGTTCTATGGCGTGCACAAAGAGCGTCCTTTCTTCAAGGACCTGGTGGACTTCATGGTCTCCGGCCCTGTCATGATCCAGGCTCTGGAAGGCGAGAACGCGATCTCCAAGAACCGCGACCTGATGGGCGCCACCGATCCCAAAAAAGCGGCTGCGGGAACCATCCGTGCTGACTTCGCCGACAGCATCGACGCCAACGCAGTGCACGGCTCTGATGCCCCCGAAACCGCTGCCGCTGAAGTTGCTTTCTTCTTCCCCGGCATGAACGTATACGCACGCTGATCGCGTCGCGGACCGCACGCGCCCACCTGCGCCCTGAACCCATGACGGACAACCTTCTTGATTTCGACCTGGAAGGTTTGGCCGCTTTTTGTGAGGGTTTGGGCGAAAAGCGCTTTCGGGCCACCCAGTTGTTCCGGTGGATCCACCAGCGAGGCGCTTCTGATTTCGATCAGATGAGCGATCTGGCCAAGTCCTTGCGCCAAAAGCTCAAATCTCATGCACATGTCACGGCACTGCCCGTGATCAGCCAACATATTTCTGCGGACGGCACCATCAAGTGGCTCTTTGATGTAGGCGATGGCAACGCCATCGAATCGGTTTTTATTCCTGAAGATGACCGGGGCACCTTGTGCATTTCATCGCAAGCCGGTTGTGCCGTTGGTTGCCGTTTTTGTTCTACTGGCCACCAAGGCTTCAGCCGTAACCTCACCACGGGCGAGATCTTGGCGCAGCTGTGGTTTGCCGAGCATTTCCTTCGCAAGCACTTGCAGAGAGAAGACCGTGTCATCTCCAACGTGGTGATGATGGGCATGGGCGAGCCGCTTCAAAATTACTCGGCTCTGGTGCCTGCTTTGCGTGCCATGCTTGACGACCACGGCTATGGCCTTTCACGGCGACGCGTCACGGTGTCCACTTCGGGTGTGGTGCCCATGATTGGGCGCTTGTCAGGCGATTGTCCTGTCGCGCTGGCGGTGTCGCTGCATGCACCCAATGACCGGCTGCGCGACAATTTGGTGCCGCTCAATCGCAAATACCCGCTTGATGAACTCATGCAATCGTGCATTGCTTACTTGGCTCATGCGCCACGTGATTTCATCACCTTTGAATACTGCATGCTCGACGGCGTGAATGACCAGTCCGAGCACGCCAGTCAGTTGATTGATCTGGTTCAATACCATGCCCGTCAAGGACTGCGCTGCAAGTTCAATTTGATTCCGTTTAACCCCTTTCCGGCCTCGGGACTGTTGCGCTCACCCCCTGCGCGCGTTCAAGCTTTTGCCAAGCAACTGCAAGACGCCGGATTGGTCACTACCGTGCGTAAAACCCGTGGTGATGACATCGATGCGGCCTGTGGCCAATTGGCCGGTGATGTCAAAGACCGCACTCAAGTGCAGTTGAGAATGGCCGAACAGCGTACCATCGCCCTGGTACCTGTGACCGCTATGACCTATTCGGAGCTCCGACATGACACCAAGCTTTAAAGCTGAGTCCGATCCGCAGACTGGCAGTTCTCAGCCCAAAGTGTTGGCCGCGACAGCGGGACAGTTGTTGCGAGAAGCGCGTCTCAAGGCGGGTGTGCACTTGGCTGTTTTGTCGGTGACCTTGAAAGTACCTGTGCGCCAACTTGAGGCTTTGGAGGCTGACGAGTTCGATCCGGGTAAAGGCCCCGTTTTTTACCGTGGCCTGGCATCCAGCGTCTGCCGTCACTTGCATGTCGATCCCGCGCCAATTTTGGCCTTGTTGCCACAAATGGCCTCTCATTTGGAGCCTCTGCGTACTTCCATTCAACCTTTAACAACTGAGGACACTGGGGTCATCGCTCGCTTGCCTTGGCGACAAATGGCCTCCTCTAAAGTGATCTGGAGTGCCGCTGTCATGTTGTTTTTGACAGGCGCTCTGCTTTGGCTGCCCGGTCCGACTCACTGGGTCTGGTTGGAAGACGTCAAATCATTGATGGCCAATGAGGTGGTTTCAAAAGAGGTCACTGAGCCCATTGTGGTCGCTTCAGTTCCCGTGTCGGGCACGACAGCGCCTTCCCTTGAAGCTTCTGCTGCAACCGCTGCGCAGTCTTCAGCTGCTGCTGCATCCACTGTGACCACTGCTGAAACGACCACACTTGTCACTGCGCCCGTTGCGGCACCGAGTTCACAAGCCACACCTGCCATGCCCGCGTCAGCTTTGCCTGTACCTGCTGCCGACCCTTCTGTTTCCCCTGAATGGGTGTTTTCTGCCTCGGGCGAGAGCTGGTTGGAGGTACGCAATGCCCAAAAGACCGTGCTCTGGAGTGGCGTGCTCAAGGCCGGAGAAAGCACGCGCATCCAGAGTCCCTTGCCAGTGAGTGTCGTGGTGGGCCGTGCCCAGGTCGTCACAGCGACACTTCGTGGCCAACCTTTTGACCTCAAGCCCCACACCCAGGTGACGGTGGCTCGTTTTGAAGTGAAGGAGTGAACATGTCCGCCACAGACTTGCCCCTGAGCCCTGAACCCATTGCCATTGCCCGTCCTGCTGTACGTCGCAGCCGGCAGTCCCAGGTGGTCTGGGGCTCGCGCGTGGTCACCGTGGGCGGTGGCGCCCCTGTGCGCGTGCAATCCATGACCAACACCGACACGGTGGACGTGATCGGCACTGCCATCCAGGTCAAGGAACTGGCCATTGCAGGCTCCGAGATGGTGCGCATCACGGTCAACACACCTGAAGCTGCCGAGGCAGTGCCGCACATCCGTGATCAGCTCGACAAAATGGGCATCGATGTCCCTTTGATCGGTGACTTCCATTACAACGGGCACCGTTTGCTGACCGACTACCCAGCCTGTGCAGAGGCGTTGTCCAAATACCGCATCAACCCTGGCAATGTGGGTAAAGGTGACAAGCGTGACCTTCAATTCGGTCAAATGATTGAAGCGGCCATGCGCTGGAACAAACCGATCCGCATTGGTGTCAATTGGGGCAGCCTTGACCAAGAACTCTTGGCCGAACTGATGGATGCCAACAGCCTGCGTTCAGCTCCGTGGGAATCCCGGCAAGTCATGTACGAGGCGTTGATTTCGTCTGCCATTTCCTCTGCACAAAGAGCCGAAGCAATGGGACTGTCTGGCTCACAGATCACCTTGTCTTGCAAAGTGTCCGGGGTGCAGGATTTGATCTCTGTTTATCGCGAGTTGGGACGCCGCACCGACTATGTTTTGCACTTGGGCTTGACCGAAGCGGGCATGGGCACCAAAGGTACGGTGGCCTCGGCTGCTGCCTTATCTGTTTTGCTGCAAGAGGGTATTGGTGACACCATACGCGTCTCGCTCACCCCGCAGCCGGGCGAGTCCCGCACGCAAGAAGTGGTGATCGCTTCAGAGATTTTGCAGTCGTTGGGCTTGCGCATTTTTGTGCCCAGCGTGACAGCTTGCCCCGGTTGTGGCCGCACCACCAGCAGCACCTTTCAGGAGCTTGCGAAACAAATCGATGACTTTTTGCGTGCCCAGATGCCGGTTTGGCGTGCACGTTATCCAGGCGTGGAAAGCCTCAAGGTGGCGGTGATGGGCTGTATCGTCAATGGCCCAGGTGAAAGTAAGCACGCTGACATTGGCATCAGCTTGCCTGGAACGGGTGAAGCGCCTGCTGCGCCGGTCTTCATTGACGGTGAAAAGCGCCTGACTTTGCGCGGCGAAGGCATTGCACAGGAGTTTCAGGGGCTGGTTGAAAACTACATTGAGAACCGTTTTGGTTCTGGATCTGTTGAGAAAAAATGAGCGAACTCCTCAAAGAAAACGCTTCGAAGGTTGAAAAGGTGCCCAAGGCCCAGAAGCTGGTCGGCGTCAAAGGCATGAATGACATCCTGCCGCCGGACTCGGCGCGCTGGGAGTGGCTGGAAGCCCAAGTTCGCGATCTGATGGCTCGCTATGCCTACCGCAATGTGCGCTTGCCCATCGTGGAGCCGACAGCGCTGTTTGTGCGAGGTCTGGGCGAAGTGACTGACATCGTCGAAAAGGAAATGTACTCCTTTGAAGACCGCCTGAACGGTGAGCAACTCACCTTGCGCCCTGAAGGCACGGCCGGTCTGGTTCGTGCGGTGGTCGAGCACAACATGCTCTACGAAGGCGGAAAGCGTCTGTATTACATGGGTCCGATGTTCCGTCATGAGCGCCCGCAGCGCGGCCGCTACCGCCAGTTCCATCAGGTCGGTGCCGAAGTGCTGGGTTTTGGGGGTCCTGAGGTGGACGCCGAACTCATTTTGTTGGCCAATGATCTGTGGAAGGTTCTGGGCCTGCATGGTGTGCGCCTTGAACTCAACAGCTTAGGCCAACCCGCAGAGCGCCAAGCCCATCGCGCCGCCCTGATTGCTCACCTTGAAAAGTACAGCGATCTGCTGGACGAAGAAGCCAAGCGCCGTCTGCACAGCAACCCGCTGCGCATTCTCGACACCAAGAATCCGGCCATGCAAAGCGTGGTCGAGGCTGCGCCTCGATTGCTCGATTTCCTGGGCGAAGCTTCGCTGGCCCACTTCAATGCGGTCAAGGCCATTCTGGACGCCAATGGCGTGGCCTACAGCATCAACCCGCGCCTGGTGCGGGGCATGGATTACTACAACCTCACAGTGTTCGAGTTCATCACCACCCAATTGGGTTCACAGGGCACCATCTGCGGCGGTGGCCGATATGATTATTTGGTGGAGCAAGTGGGTGGCAAACCATCGCCTGCTGTGGGCTGGGCCCTGGGTGTTGAGCGTGTGCTTGAACTCATCAAGGAGCAGGGCGAGGTTTTGCCCGATTTTGCCCCTGATGTTTATGCCATCATCCCTGATGCTGCCGCCTTGCCGGTGGCCATGCAGCTGCTGCAAGCCTTGCGCGCGCAGGGTGTATCGGCGCAAATGCACGCGGGCAGTGGCGACGGCATGGGCAGCATGAAGTCCCAATTCAAGAAAGCCGATGCCTCGGGTGCGCGTTTCGCCCTGGTGTTTGGCCCTGAAGAGTTATGCCAGGGGCTGGTCGCGGTCAAATCGCTGCGTGACGGCGCAGGTTCCCAGCGTACCGAGTTGCTGAGCACTGTGGCCACATGGGCCCACAGCCTACAATCCGCGCTTTGAAGCATTCATTCATTGACTTACACCATGGCCAAAGCCCTCGACCTCGAAGAACAAGAACAACTTGACCAGCTCAAGCATTTCTGGAAAAAATACGGCAACCTGATTTCATGGCTGCTGATTGTCGTTTTAGGCGGTTACGCGGCCTGGAATGGTTACCAATATTGGCAACGCGATCAAGCAACCAAAGCGGCTGTGTTGTTCGACGAAGTGGAGCGCGCAGTCATGGCCGGGGATGTGGCCCGTGTAGAGCGCAGTTTTGCCGACATGAAAGAAAAGTTTGGTGGCACGCATTACGCCCACCAAGCGGCCATGCTGTCAGCCAAATCTTTGCAGGCCAAAGACAAGGCTGATGCCGCTCGGGCTGCTCTGAAGTGGGTCGCTGAGTCGGCTCCAGACCCCGCGTACCGCGATATTGCGCGCCTGCGACTGTCAGCACTTCTACTGGATGCCGGATCCAACGACGAAGCCTTGACCCAGTTGAGCGCTCCATTTACCCCGGCCATGGCGGGTCTGGCCGCTGATTTGCGTGGCGATATCTTGCAAGTCAAAGGCCAAAAAAGTGAAGCTGTTACGGCTTACCAAATTGCATGGCAACAATTGAGTGACAGTCCGGATTACAGGCGTTTGGTGCAAGCCAAGCTCAACGCATTGGGAGTGGATCCAGAGGCTGTCGGCCCCCCAACTGCGACAGGAAGCGCCAAGTGAGACCATTGTTGAACTCTGCATTCAGCCGCTTCTTGGCTTTGGCCAGTTTGTGCCTGTTGTCGGCTTGCTCCAGTGCCCCCAACAAACCACAGTCCTCGCCTTTACCCAATGTCAGTGGTTCTTGGAATGTCAAAAAGGCCTGGACCCATCAAATTGGTGAGGTCAGCACGCCGCTCATGGCATCGGTGCATGGTCAGCAATTGGCAATAGCCTCTACAACAGGCCAGTTGGTTTTGATCGATGCAGTCAGTGGTCGTGAAGTGTGGCGATTGAATCTGGGCGCACCCATTCAAGCGGGTGTGGGTGGTGATGGTCAACGATTTGCCGTGGTCACACGCAACAATGAGCTGGTGACCGTCGAGTCCGGTCGGGTCATTTGGCGTCAGACCTTGTCAGCTTTGTCCAATACGCCGCCTTTGGTGGCCGGTGAACGTGTGTTTGTTTTAACCGGCGACCGCGCCGTAAGCGCCTTTGATGGGGCTACAGGTCAGAAGCTCTGGACTCAGCAGCGCGCGGGTGACTCACTGGTGTTGCGTCAAGCCGGTTTGCTGATGTCTTTGGGCGATCAGTTATTGGTCGGTTGGGGAGGGCGTCTGGTGTCTTTGAACCCCTTGTCTGGCACCGTGCGCTGGGAAACACTGGTGGGCAGTACCCGTGGCACCAACGAAGTGGAGCGCCTTGTTGATTTGGTAGCAGGACCCAGTCGCATTGGCAACTCGGTTTGTGTTCGAGCATTTCAGTCTGCAGTGGCTTGTGTGGACGGTTTGAATGGTCGCATGGTTTGGAGTCGTACCGCTCAGGGGCACCAAGGTCTGGAAGGTGACGCGCAAACCGTTTGGGGCGTCGAATCCGATGGCAAGTTATTGGCCTGGCAACGCAATTCGGGCGCACCGCTATGGGTGCAAGACGCTTTACGCTTTCGGGGTCTGAGTCTTCCTTTGGCATGGCGACAAGGTCTCGTGGTCGGGGATCAGGAGGGCTGGGTGCATGCGATTTCACCCAAAGACGGGCAAGTCCTGAACCGTATTGGGACCGATGGCAGCGCCATCACCGGACGACCCATTGCTGTGGGCGAGATTTTGGTGGTGGTGACCCGCAGTGGGGGTGTCTTCGGATTTCGCCCTGAATGATGGATCGGAAAATTTTTACGTGAAACCAGTACTGGCCCTTGTTGGCCGCCCGAATGTGGGTAAATCCACGCTGTTCAACCGCCTCACCAAAAGCCGGGACGCCATCGTGGCTGATTTTGCGGGTTTGACCCGTGACCGCCATTACGGCAATGCCAAACAAGGCCGGCAAGAATTCATCGTGATCGATACGGGCGGCTTTGAGCCCGATGCCAGTAGCGGCATTTACAAAGAGATGGCCAAACAAACGCAGCAAGCGGTGGCCGAAGCCGATGTGGTGATTTTTGTGGTCGATGCCCGGGGCGGCTTGTCTGCACAAGACCATGACATCGCCAAATACCTGCGCAAGATTGGCAAGCCTTGCCTTTTGGTGGCCAACAAAGCCGAAGGAATGCGGGAAGGCATTCAACTGACCGATTTTTATGAGCTAGGCTTGGGTGAGGTGATCGCTATCTCGGCAGCGCATGGCCAGGGCATCCGTGGATTGGTAGAGCTGGCTTTTGATCAGTTGAATTTGTCCGAAGAACCCGAAGAAACCGAAGATGATCCCACGGTCATCAAGTTGGCCGTAGCAGGACGCCCCAATGTGGGCAAATCCACTTTGATCAACACATGGCTGGGGGAAGAACGACTGGTGGCTTTTGACATGCCGGGTACCACTCGTGATGCGATTTCGGTACCGTTTGAGCGTCAAGGCCAGAAATTCGAGTTGATCGACACTGCAGGCTTGCGCCGCAAAGGCAAGGTGTTTGAAGCCATCGAGAAGTTCTCGGTGGTCAAAACCCTGCAGGCCATCGAGTCTGCCAACGTGGTCTTGCTGCTGCTCGATGCTGAGCAGGGCGTGACCGACCAAGACGCCCACATTGCCGGCTATGCGCTGGAAAGCGGTCGCGCCATGGTGTTGGCGGTGAACAAATGGGATGCGGTCGACGAATACCAGCGCCAGTTGGTTCAGCGTTCCATTGAAAACCGGCTGCCTTTTTTGGGCTTTGCCAACATGCACTTTATCTCGGCCAAAAAACGTCAAGGACTGGGTCCCGTTTGGGCTTCTATCATTCAGGCGCATAAATCGGCGATGTGCAAGATGAGTACACCTATCCTGACCCGTTTGTTGCTGGAAGCCGTGCAATTCCAGAGCCCTCAGCGCGGGGGCATGTTTCGCCCCAAGATGCGTTACGCTCACCAAGGCGGCATGAACCCTCCAGTGATCGTGATCCACGGCAATTCACTGGAGCACGTTACCGACACCTACAAGCGCTTTCTGGAAGGGCGCTTTCGCAAGGCCTTCAACTTGTCCGGTACGCCATTGCGAATTGAAATGAAAACATCCACAAATCCTTTTGCGGAAAAAGAATTCAACTGAGATTTGTGGAATTCATCTGTTTCTGGAAGTCCAAGCCTTTCCCTGTGGTAAGGTCAAGGCTTCAAAACTTCTGAACACGGAGAATATCGTGAGCAATAAAGGTCAACTTTTGCAAGACCCCTTCCTGAACGCGTTGCGCCGAGAGCATGTTCCGGTGTCGATTTACCTTGTCAACGGCATCAAACTGCAAGGTCAGATCGAATCTTTTGATCAATACGTGGTTCTTTTGCGAAACACAGTGACTCAAATGGTCTACAAACATGCCATCTCGACCATCGTTCCTGGTCGATCCGTCACCTTCAGTACCCCCGAAACGGGTGAAATCACCGCTTGATGCGGTTTTGGCTCGCACGGCGGAATGATTCCGCTGAAGCAGGTTGTTGACATTGTCTGAATCATCTTTTAACCAGCCCGCGCCGACCTTATTGGTCGGCGTTGACTTTGGGCTGCCGCATTTTGATGGCGAGTTGCAAGAACTGGGCTTACTCGCGGAGTCGGGTGGCCTCAAGCCCGTGGTTCGCCTGACGTGCAAACGAAAAGCCCCCGATCCGGCGCTTTTTGTCGGTAGCGGCAAAGCCGACGAAATCAAGGAACTGGCCCTGATGCATGGAGCTGTCGAAGTTTTGTTTGACCAGGCGCTCAGTCCGGCCCAACAGCGCAATCTGGAGCGGCACATTGGCCTGCCTGTCAATGACCGCACTTTGCTGATTCTGGAAATTTTTGGTCAACGCGCACGTAGCCATGAAGGCAAACTGCAAGTGGAGCTCGCTCGCCAGCAGTATTTGAGCACCCGTTTGGTGCGCCGTTGGTCACACCTTGAGCGGCAAAGCGGCGGCATTGGCATGCGCGGCGGCCCGGGTGAAACCCAAATCGAGTTGGATCGCCGCATGATCAATGACTCGATCAAGCGCATCAAAGAGCGCTTGGTTAAGGTCAAAAAACAGCGCAACACCCAACGACGCCAACGCGACCGACGTGACACTTTCAACATATCGCTGGTGGGTTACACCAATGCGGGCAAATCAACCCTTTTCAATGCCCTGGTGAAGGCCCGTGCTTATGCGGCCGACCAGCTGTTTGCCACGTTGGACACCACCACCCGCCAGTTGTATCTGGGTGAAGCAGGGCGATCGGTGTCTTTGTCCGATACGGTGGGCTTCATCCGTGATTTGCCGCACGGTCTGGTCGAGGCCTTTCAGGCCACACTGCAAGAAGCGACCGAGGCGGATTTGTTGCTGCATGTGGTCGACGCGGCCAACCCGGATTTTCCAGAGCAGATGGCCGAGGTGCAAAAAGTGCTGACTGAAATTGGGGCTGATCAAGTGCCACAGCTGCTTGTTTTCAACAAAGTCGATGTCTTGGCCGCAGACCGTTACCCCTCGCAGATGCATGACCAGTTCGAACTGGATGGTGTGCCAGTGCCACGTGTATTTCTGAGTGCAAAAACCGGCGTGGGTTTGGCCCAGTTGCGCTCTGTTTTGTCCGACACCGTCAAGGCGGCACTGCCATCAGCCCCATTGCCAGAGGCTGATCCCCGTGACTTGAACCGGGAATATCTCGGTGACTCGCCTTAAGTGGCCTTCAAATTCGGCACAATGCTGCTTCGTCATCCAGAAAAAGACAAAGAATCATGAATTTTCAACTGCCCGCCCTGCGATGGTCCTTGCTGCCTGCAAAGATACGAGGCATGTTCAATCTGAACGACCCACGCTGGGGTCGCGACGATGACAAATCTTCCAGTGACTCAGGCAACAAGCCATCGGGCGATACGCCCCCACCCGGTCCCAAGCCCGATTCTTGGCAACAACCGCCTGGTCGCGGGTCGCAGCAACAGCAAAGTGGACCACCTGATCTGGACGAATTGTGGCGTGACTTCAACCGCAAACTTGGCCAAATTTTCGGTGGTAAGGGTGGTCCTCAGCGTCCTCAGGGTCCAAGCGGTTCCGGCGGTGGGTCCGGAGGGCCTGAAATTCCGGCCTTCATCAAGAACCTGGGTATTGGCGTCATTCTTGGCGGCGCCTTGCTGGTCTGGTTGGCCACAGGCTTTTTCATCGTGCAAGAAGGTCAGCAGGCTGTCATCACCCAGTTTGGCAAATACCACTCGACCGTGGGCGCTGGTTTCAACTGGCGCATGCCTTACCCGGTTCAGCGCCATGAACTCGTGTTTGTGACCCAGATTCGCTCAGTGGACATTGGTCGTGACAACATCATCAAAGCCACAGGCCTTCGTGAGTCTGCGATGCTGACCGAGGATGAAAACATCGTTGAAATCAAGTTTGCGGTGCAGTACCGATTGAACGATGCACGTGCTTATTTGTTTGAAAGCCGCAATCCAACAGAAGCTGTGGTTCAGTCTGCAGAAACTGCTGTTCGTGAGGTGGTGGGAAAAATGAGAATGGATTCGGCTCTTGCTGAAGAACGCGACCAAATCGCGCCCCGTGTACGCGAAAAAATGCAGGTTATTCTGGACCGTTACAAAGTGGGCATTGAGGTGGTGGGCATCAACTTGCAGCAAGGCGGGGTACGCCCTCCTGAGCAGGTCCAGGCAGCCTTTGATGATGTGCTCAAAGCCGGTCAGGAGCGCGAACGCGCCAAGAACGAGGCTCAAGCCTACGCCAACGATGTGATTCCTCGTGCTGTGGGTGCGGCTTCGCGTCTGAAGGAAGAGGCGGCTGCCTATCGTGAACGCATCGTTGCGCAAGCAGAAGGTGATGCTCAGCGTTTCAGGACCATCTTGCCCGAGTACCAGAAGGCACCTCAAGTCATGCGTGACCGCATGTACACCGACACCATGCAACAGATCTACAGCAACGTGACCAAGGTGTTGGTGGACAGCAAGCAAGGCTCCAACCTCTTGTATTTACCGTTGGACAAAATCATGCAGCAGGTTACCCAAGTGCCCCCACCTGCTGTCGATGCCCCCGCGTCGCCCGTCAGCACACCCAGCAACGGCACGGTGGATACCCGCTCAAGAGACCTCGAGCGTTCGCGTAGCCGCGATCCACGATAAGGAACAAGAAAATGAATCGCATCGGATTGTGGATTTCCAGTTTGCTGGTGGTGTTCGCACTGCTCAGCTCGACGTTGTTTGTGGTGGATCAGCGTCAATTTGGCGTGGTCTATGCGCTGGGTCAAATCAAGGAAGTGATCACCGAACCCGGTTTGCACTTCAAGTTGCCTCCCCCATTGCAAAACGTCAATTACATTGACAAGCGACTGCTCACCCTCGACAGCCCTGACAACGAGCCCATGCTCACGGCTGAGAAGCAGCGTGTGGTCATTGACTGGTATGTGCGCTGGCGAATCAACGACCCCCAAGCCTACATCCGTAACGTGGGGCTGGACGAGAAAGCCGGCACAAACCAGCTCAACCGCGTGGTGCGCAATGCCTTCCAGGAGCAGATCAACAAGCGCACCGTCAAGGAATTGCTCTCGCTCAAACGTGAGGAACTCATGGACGATGTGAAAGAGGATGTGCTGTTGGTTGTGCGTGGTGCAAAACCCTGGGGTGTTGACGTGGTCGATGTGCGCATCACGCGTGCTGATTACGTGGACACCATCACGGAATCGGTTTATCGCCGGATGGAAGCCGAACGAAAGCGGGTAGCCAACGAGTTGCGCTCGACAGGTGGTGCCGAGGGTGAAAAAATCCGTGCCGATGCGGATCGCCAACGCGAAGTAACGATCGCCAATGCCTACCGGGATGCGCAGAAGATCAAAGGCGAGGGCGATGCCCAAGCTGCCCGTTTGTATGCCGAGTCCTTTGGCCGCGACCCACAGTTTGCCCAGTTCTACCGCAGTCTGGAGGCCTACAAATCCAGCTTCAACAGCAAGTCAGATGTGATGGTGCTCGACCCCGGCAGCTCTGAATTTTTCAAAGGTATGCTTGGCACGCCCAGCGGTGCGCCTGCCCGGAAGTAAATCTTGCTCGATACCCTCCTGATGGCATTGGGCCTCATGCTCATCCTGGAGGGTTTGCTTCCCATGATCTCGCCACGACTTTGGCGCACCCTGTTCGAGCAGATGCTCCAATTGCAGGAAGGTCAAATTAGATTTTTTGGCATGCTCATGGTGGTGCTTGGTTTGGTGGTGATTTGGTTGCTGGCTTGACACCGTCGAGCTCGCGGGGCTGCTAAGTACAGCCCCGTTCTTCGTATTGAAGCTGGTTTTGGACTATTTGCCGTTCTCTTTGCCGGAAATGCGCCTGCCAACCCGGTAAAATCTCACTTTTAACCGTCACCCCATCCCTTCATGTCTGCTTGGGTCCTCCCGGATCACATCGCCGATGTCTTGCCCTCAGAGGCACGCCACATCGAAGAACTCCGTCGCGAATTGCTGGACACCGCTCGTGGCTATGGCTACGAGCTGGTGATGCCGCCGTTACTGGAACATTTGGAATCGCTGCTGACTGGCACGGGCGAGGCCCTGGATTTGCAAACATTCAAATTGGTCGATCAACTTTCGGGCCGCACATTGGGGTTGCGCGCTGATACCACCCCCCAAGTTGCGCGCATCGATGCTCACTTGCTCGGCCGTACAGCATTGACCCGCCTGTGTTACTGCGGACCAGTTCTGCACACTCGCCCCTCACGCCCCCACGCCACACGCGAGCCGCTTCAACTGGGCGCAGAAATCTATGGCCATGCCGGCCCTGAGGCCGACCTTGAAGTCCTTCAATTGGCCCTGGACTGTCTGGACGCTGGCCGCGCGACAGGGCTACAAGTGGATTTGGCTGATGCCCGCATCGTGAAGTGCTTGCTGAAAGATCAGGCCTTGAGCGAAGCGCAGCGCCATGCCATCCATACCGCCTTGGCAACCAAGGATGGTTCTACGCTGGCCCGTTTGAGCAAAGGTTTGACGCCTGCCGTGCGAGAAGGTTTGCTGGCCCTGGTCGATTTGTACGGCGACATCAGCGTCCTGGACCGAGCGGCAGCGCGCTTGCCCAACCACCCCGAAATCACCCAAGCCTTGACGCAACTGCGCTGGTTGGCCGAGCAGATCCCGAGTGTGGCCGTCAGTTTTGACCTGGGCGACTCCCGTGGTTACGCTTATTACAGCGGCATGCGCTTTGCCATTTATGCCAATGGCGCCTCCGATGCCCTGGCCCGTGGCGGTCGCTACGACGGCGTGGGTGCGGTCTTTGGCCACCGTATTGACCGTGACCGTCCGGCTGTGGGTTTCAGTCTCGATTTGAAAGAATTGGTGGCCGCCGTTCAGCCCTTGGCTTTGCGTGCTGCCATACGCGCGCCCTGGGGCCAATCGGCTTCTTTGCGTGCAGCCATCGCTACATTGCGCAGCCGGGGCGAAACCGTGGTTTGCGTGTTGCCAGGCCATGAAAGCGAAGTAGACGAATTCCATTGCGACCGCGAGTTGACCGAAGCGGCAGGGCAGTGGTTGGTAAAGGCTCTTTGAGAAAGAACATTTCAAGCATGAACAAGTTGCAAGGCCGTAACGTGGTCGTTGTCGGTACCCAGTGGGGCGACGAGGGCAAGGGCAAACTGGTTGATTGGTTGACCGAAAGCGCCCAAGGCGTTGTGCGTTTCCAGGGCGGTCACAACGCTGGCCACACCCTGGTGATCAACGGCGTGAAAACTGCCTTGCACCTTATCCCCAGCGGCATCATGCGCGCTGGCGTCAAGTGCTACATCGGCAACGGTGTGGTCTTGTCGGTGCCCAAACTGCTCGAAGAAATTGCAGGTCTTGAAAAAGCCGGTGTCGAGGTACGTTCACGCCTGCGCGTGAGCGAAGCTTGCCCGCTGATCTTGCCCTATCACGTCGCTTTGGATGTTGGACGTGAGGTTGCCAAGGAAAAAGCGGGTACTGCCAAGATTGGCACCACCGGTCGCGGCATTGGCCCCGCTTACGAAGACAAAGTGGCACGCCGCGCTTTACGCGTGCAAGACCTCAAATACCCGGAGCGCTTTGCCACCAAGCTGCGCGAGAACCTGGCGCTGCACAACGAGATTCTGGTCAACATCCTGGGCGCTTCGCCTGTGGACTTTGACACGACTTACAACGAAGCCATGGCGTATGCCAAAGAACTGCTGCCCATGGTGGCCGACGTTTCGCGCGAGCTCAACGAAGCCCACAAGGCTGGCGCCAATCTGCTGTTTGAAGGCGCTCAAGGCACCTTGCTGGACGTCGACCACGGCACTTATCCGTTTGTGACGTCGAGCAACTGCGTGGCTGGCAATGCCGCAGCCGGTTCGGGTGTTGGTCCTGGCATGCTGCACTACATTTTGGGCATCACCAAAGCCTATTGCACCCGCGTGGGCGGCGGCCCATTTCCCACCGAACTTGATTGGGAAACACCCGGCACCCCTGGCTACCACATGTCTACTGTGGGCGCTGAAAAAGGCGTCACCACCGGCCGTTCGCGTCGCTGTGGCTGGTTTGATGCAGCCTTGCTCAAACGCAGCGCGCAGGTCAATGGTTTGTCTGGCTTGTGCATCACCAAGCTGGATGTGCTCGATGGCCTGAAAGAATTGCTCCTGTGCACCGGCTACGAGCTGGACGGCGACATTATCGACATCCTGCCCATGGGCGCGGACGAGATCGCTCGTTGTAAACCGATTTACGAAGTCATTCCCGGCTGGACCGAGACCACCGTGGGCGTGACCGAGATGGACAAATTGCCCGCCACGGCCCGCCATTACTTGGACCGCATTGCCCAAGTGACCGGCGTGCCCGTGCATGTGGTGTCCACCAGCCCTGACCGCGACCACACGATCTTGCTGCACAACCCCTTTGCGGCATGAGCCTGGGCTCAGGCTAACACATCGATCTCAACCCCTGATTTTTTGGAGTGAACCCATGTTGACCGAAGACGGTAAGCACCTGTACGTGAGCTACGACGAGTACCACAACCTCATTGAAAAACTCGCCATCAAAATCCACCAGTCCGGCTGGGAATTCGACAACATCCTGTGCTTGGCCCGTGGCGGCATGCGCCCGGGTGACATCCTCTCGCGCATTTTTGACAAGCCCCTAGCGATCATGTCCACCAGCTCTTACCGCGCTGAAGCTGGCACCGTTCAGGGCCACCTGGACATCGCTCGTTACATCACCACCCCCAAAGGCGAAATCGCTGGCAAGGTTTTGTTGGTGGACGACTTGGCCGACACTGGCCACACCTTGCGTGCGGTGGTGGACCAGCTCAAGAACAACTACAAGCCTGTGACTGAATTGCGCACCGCTGTGATTTGGACAAAGGGTGTGTCGACTTTCAAGCCCGATTACTCGATTGAAGACCTGCCAACCAACCCCTGGATTCACCAGCCTTTTGAGCCGTATGACAACATGCGACCCGAGAAGTTGATGGAAAAGTGGCGCGTCTGAGTCGCCTCGGACTTTCCCTGAGTTGACCTTCAACAGCCTCCACTTGGAGGCTGTTTGCATTAGGATGTTCGAATGCAAAAAGACCCCAAATATCCGATCTTCGTGCCCAGCGTCACCGGCCTGATTCACCATCCCTACACACCGCCTGCCGAGTTTGAAGCGCCCCAGCCCGGTGTGTTCAAAGCCTCAACGGTTTACTTTCCGACTGTGGCCGATATGCGCCAGCGCGAGTGGAAAGACAAATCGGCATACACCTATGGTTTGCACGGCACGCCCACGACCTATTTGCTCGAAGAGCGCCTTTGCAGCCTCGAAGGTGGCCTCCAATGTGTGTTGGTGCCTAGCGGACTGGCGGCTTTGGCCTTGGTGGCCTTGTCGGTGCTGCAAAGCGGCGACGAAGTCCTGATTCCTGACAACGCCTACGGCCCCAACAAGGCGCTTGCCGCTGGTGAGTTGCGTCACTTTGGCATCACGCACCGTTTTTACGATCCAATGGACCCGCAGGACCTGTCCCGGCAGATTACGGAACGCACCCGCATGGTGTGGCTCGAAGCACCCGGCTCGGTGAGCATGGAGTTTCCCGATTTGCCTGAGCTGGTGCGCCGCTGCCGCGAGCGCGGTGTCTTGTGCGCCTTGGACAACACCTGGGGTGCGGGTCTGGCGTTCAAACCTTTTGATTTGTTGGCCGATGGCGCCGGTGGAGAGGGCAGCTTGGCTGTCGACATCAGCGCCCATGCCCTCACCAAATACCCCAGCGGCGGTGGCGACGTGTTGATGGGCAGCGTCATCACACGCGATACAGCTCTCCATCTCCAAATCAAACTTTGCCACATGCGCCTGGGTCTGGGCGTGGCGGGCAACGACGCCGAAACCGTTTTGCGCTCCTTGCCAAGCATCGCGCTTCGTTACGCCGCCCACGACCAGAGCGCCCGCGCTTTGGCCGCCTGGTGGCAAATCCAGCCGCAATGCGCCCAACTGATGCACCCTGCCTTTGAAGGAGCTCCAGGTCACGCCCATTGGCAGGCTTTGTGCGACCGTGTGCCTGGCAAGGGTTTGGCGGCAGGTTTGTTCAGCGTCATGATCGATGCGCGTTACAGCCAATCCCAGGTGGACGCGTTTTGCGATGGGCTGAAGCTCTTCAAGATCGGTTACAGCTGGGGCGGCCCTGTGAGCCTGGTGGTGCCCTACGACATCGCCTCGATGCGCCAGGCTTGGCCCGGCCATTTGAAGCTGGGCACGCTGGTCCGTTTTTCGACCGGTTTAGAGTCGGCTCAGGACTTGATTCTTGACTTGCATCAAGCCGTGCAGGCGCACTTGCCCATGGCCTGATCACGTAAGTGACAGAGCAAGCCATTTTGTGGTCCAGGACACGCGCACTTGGGGGTTCTCTGGCTGTTCAATGCGCACCGGTGGGGGTAATCTGAAATCCTTAGTCTTTTCAGATTGACTTTTTGCATGAACGCCGATGCCAAGTCCCATGAGGATGCCCGTGAGCCAGACCTGCCTACGATGGCCACGCCCTATGTCCCGCCGCCGCCCGTGGGGCCCCGATCGCTGATGCGCCCCCTGGGCTATGCAGACCCTTTTCGCTGGTTAGCTCGGGGTTTTATGGACTTGCAGCACCACCCTGGGATTGGCTTGTTTTACGGCCTGTGTTTCTGGGGCATGGCCCAGGTGCTGGCCCTGGTGTTCAAGCACAAGCCCGAGTACACCTTGACCCTGGTCTCGGGTTGTTTGCTGGTCGGACCTTTTTTGGCCATGGGCTTGTACGAGGTCAGCCGCAAACGCGAGCAGGGGCAAGTGCCGGACATGGCCACATCATTGATGTGCTGGGATCAACACCTGCGCAGCATGGCCCTGCTGGTATTGGTCCTGATGGTGCTGGAGTTGCTGTGGGGCAGGGCGTCGCTGGTGGTGTTTGCGGTGTTCTTCAACACCGGCATGCCCTCCACCACAGGCGTGATTGAGGCGGTTTTTAACCCGCAAAAGATTGATTTTTTGATGGTCTATCTGGCAGTGGGCGGCGTTTTCGCTGGCCTGGTCTTTGGGCTGTCGGTGGTGTCGATTCCCATGATTCTCGACCGCGACACCGATGCCATTTCGGCGGTGATTACCAGCGTGCGGGTGGTTTTTTCACAACCGGGCGTGATGCTGCTGTGGGGCCTTTTGTTGAGCATGCTGGTGCTCGCGGCCCTGTGGCCTTGGGCGCTGGGCATCATCATGGTGGGGCCTTGGCTTGGTCATGCCAGCTGGCATGCCTACCGGGGCAGCGTCGAGTGGGAAGAAAGCTTTGAGGAAGCTGTTACATTGGGCAGCTCAAATTAAAGGAGCCATCTTGGCCACACCCAACTACGGATTCGAAAAACGCCAGAAAGAATTGGCCAAGAAACGCAAAAAAGAAGACAAGCTCAAAGCGAAGTCTGACCGGAAATCGGGCTTGCTACCTCAAGAGGGTGAAACGTTCGAGGGTGGGGCTGGCGATGCGGACAATGCTGTGCCAGGTCCGGCTGCGTCCCCGCAATAAGGCTGCGCAGTCCATGATCCATCACCTGTCTGGTGAGCTTCTGGACACTGGCGTCGAATGGCATTCACGTGGTTTGCACCAGTTCTCGCGCCAAGACTCGCATGTCGGTCATGCTGTGGCTTCTGGGTGAAATCAGTGGCGCTTTGGCGTAATGCACAAAGTTGTTCCCTGTTGAATTTTCATAGCCCGGATCGTAGTGGCTTGACAGCAGTTCGGTCACCACTTCGCGCATTTCGTCACGCCCAATCATCGCTTGCCAGCCTTGCACCACGGCTTTGCCACGCAAAGCCGTCAGGCGTTCGAGTCGCGAGGCAAACAATGCACGGTCTTGCGTGAAAAACGCATAGTCTTCCAGCAGCAAATTCACCCGATTGTCCAGCGAAAGGTCCACCCGAAGACAGAGGCTGGCCCGCATGGCCACCATCAGTTCGTCGGGCACCGCCAGATTCCCCACCTTTTTGCTTTCGGCTTCGACAAACACCGGACGGTCCGCGCTGAAACTGCGCAACGCGTCCCAGACCTGCGTGTCAAACGCCTTTTGGGTAGGCTGTGGCGTGCCCGGAATCAAGCCAAGCACCGAGCTGCGGTGGCAGGCAATGGCTTCCAGGTCCAGCACTTGAGCCCCTTCTTGTGTCAAAGCCTGCAGTAAACGGGTCTTGCCCGAGCCGGTAGGCCCGCACAACACCTTGAACTGCAGTCGTTGCGCTTGGCGCGGTATGTCTTCCATCACCTCTTTGCGAAAGGCTTTGTAGCCGCCTTCGATCAGGTGCACCTTGAAGCCGATTTGTCCCAGGATCAGCGCCAGCGAGTTGCTGCGCTTGCCGCCGCGCCAGCAGTAAACCAGAGGCTGCCAGTTCTTGGGTTTGTCCATCACCTGGGTTTCGATGTGACGGGCAATATTTTTGGCCACCAAGGCGGCGCCCACTTTTTGCGCCTCAAAGGGGTTGACCTGTTTGTACAACGTGCCGACCTGGATGCGTTCTTCGTTGTTCAGCGAAGGCCAGCTCAAGGCGCCGGGCAGATGGTCTTCGGCGTGTTCGCCTTCGGATCGTGCATCCAGGATGGCGTCAAACTGGCTCAGTTGCGCCATGGCATCAGCAGCCGAGATCAGTTGAACGCTCATTTCAACTGCTTCTTCAAAATAGGCCAGACATTGGCCAGCATGCGCGGCTGCGCGGCTTCATTGGGGTGGATGCGATCGCTTTGGAACCATTTGAGTGGCTCGGCATCGTCGCCTATGCCTTTCAAAAAGAAAGGCACCAGCGCCGCCTTTTGACTTTTGGCCACTTGAGCGTAGGCAGCTTCAAACTGACGTGCCATCTCGGGACCGTAATTGGGCGGCATTTGCATCCCCAAAAGCAGTACTTGTGCACCAGCAGTTTGGGCTTGTTTTGTCATGTCCAACAAGTTGCCTTGAGTCATGGACATGGGCAGGCCGCGCAGCGCATCATTGCCACCCAGCTCAATGATCACATGGCTGGGTTTGTGACGTTGTAGCAAAGCGGGCAGGCGAGAGCGTCCGCCCGAGGTGGTATCGCCACTGATGCTGGCATTGATGACTTGAAAGCCCGGCTTTTCTAGTTCCAATTGTTTTTGCAGTAAGGCCACCCAACCGGTGCCGCGGGCCAGGCCGTACTCGGCGCTCAGGGAGTCGCCTACGATCAAAATACGCTGCCCAGTTGCAGCACTTGTCGGCGCAGCAAAGCCCCAGCTGGCAAGGGCCAGCAAGGTCCAGTTAAAGTGGCGTCGTCTTAACAAAGGTTTGTGCATGCCTGAATCCATCATTGCCGTGCGGGGCGTCTCCAAAACGGTGCAAGACGCCAGCGGCGAACTTCGCATTTTGCGCGATATCGATTTCTCATTGAACGCAGGGGAAACAGCGGCCATTGTCGGCGCTTCCGGATCGGGCAAAAGCACACTGCTGGCGATTCTGGCCGGATTGGACACACCCAGCACCGGACAGGTGGTGTTGGCAGGGCAGTCGCTGTTTGATTTGTCCGAAGACGAGCGCGCCGACGTACGGGCCCAACATGTAGGATTTGTGTTCCAGAGCTTTCAACTCATGCCCAATCTGACGGCGCTGGAAAACGTGATGTTGCCCTTGGAGCTGGCTGATCGGCCTGATGCACGCAGCACCGCCACGGCCATGTTGCAGCATGTGGGGCTGGGCGAGCGCTTGAAGCACCTGCCCAAAGTGCTCAGTGGTGGTGAGCAGCAGCGTGTTGCTTTGGCTCGCGCCTTTGTGGTGCAGCCGGATTTGCTGTTGGCCGACGAGCCCACCGGCAGCCTGGATCACGCCACTGGCGAATCCATCATGGACTTGATGTTTGCGCTCAACCGCGAGCAGGGCACCACCTTGGTCTTGGTCACACACGACCGCCAATTGGCCGCCCGCTGCGAGCGCAGTTTGGTGATTCAGGCAGGGCGCTTGTCGGAGCCAGGAGCGAACTAGGCCTGAACTCAGGTTCGTTTGAGCAATCGCTCCTGTCGGCAGGCTGGGACCAACGATAATCCCCGGATGTCATCCCACAAAGTGCTGTTCGGCTTCCATGCCGTGGGCGTTCGCCTCAAGATCGCTCCTCAATCTGTTGTTGAAATTCATTACGAGGTCACCCGACGCGACGCGCGCATGCGCCAGTTCATCGACAAAGCCCGCGATTCGGGCATGCGCATGATCGAATCGAACGGTGAACGCCTGGCCAAGTTGGCCGGTGGGCATGGCCACCAGGGCGTTGTGGCCATGGTCACGCCCATTCCCCAAAACCATTCTCTTGATGACTTGCTCGACACCGTGGAAGGCCCGCCTTTGCTCTTGGTGCTCGACGGCGTGACCGATCCGCACAACCTGGGCGCGTGTTTGCGCGTGGCCGATGGCGCGGGGGCTCACGCGGTCATTGCCCCCAAAGACCATGCAGCGGGCATCAACGCCACCGTGGCCAAAGTGGCCAGCGGCGCGGCCGAAACCATGCCTTATTTCATGGTCACGAATCTGGCGCGCACTTTGGGTGAACTCAAGGAGCGCGACATCTGGATCGTCGGCACCAGCGATGATGCGCCGCGCAACATTTACCAAGCCAACCTGAAAGTGCCCACCGCCTTGGTGCTGGGCGCTGAGGGTGCTGGCATGCGCCAGTTGACCCGCAAGAACTGCGACGAACTGGTGAGCATCCCCATGCGGGGTGCTGTCGAGAGCCTGAATGTGTCGGTGGCCAGTGGCGTTTGCCTTTATGAGGCTCTGCGCCAGCGCAGCTGAGCTTTTTTTGCGCAATAAAATCAATCAAAAAGGGAATTTGTCATGTCAAAACAAAGCACTCGTACCGCTTTGCTCCTCATTTTGGGCGCCTCCAGCTTTTTGGTCGCCTGCACCCAAGAGCAGCAAAACAAAATCAGCCGGAACATTCAAAATTGGACGGGCACCAATGGCGTGATGGAGGTGTATGCCGGTGAAAAACTGGTGCGCCGCTTCATCAAGGTGGACAAAGTCAGCACCGCTATGGGCACTGACGATGGCAAACCCCGTGCTTACCGCTACGGCTACGGCGTGCTCGATGAGAACTTCAATTTCGAGGTCGATCCAGGCGAGAAAAAAGTGTATTTTGAGGTGAGCGATTACTCGAATACGGTCTTCTTCGAGAGCCCACGCTAAAAAAAGCGCTCAGACCCAACCCAACGCGCCGAGCACTGCGCCAGCACCAATCAACCAAAGTAAATGGATGCGGGTGCGCCAAACTAATAGTACAGCTAGCGCTGTGAGCAGCCAAAGCGGCCAGTCTTTCTCGGGTTGGTTGTGGCCCTCAGTAAGCAGCCAGCCCGTGGACACCAGCAGCGCTATGACCACAGGTGCCATCCCCAATTTAAACGCTCGCACGCCCAACTTTTCGCGGTGTCGCTGGGCCCAGCGCGTGGTGTTGTAGGTCAATATGGACGAGGGCAGCATGATGCCGAGCAAACTCAGCACAACGCCCAAAGCCGACAAGCCCAAGCTGATCCAGCCGCCTCCCAGTCCTGCGCCCGCGTTCAATCCCACGTTCCAGCCGATCACAGCGACAAACAATACATTGGGTCCGGGTGCAGATTGCGCCAGTGCGATGGAGGAGTTGAATTGCTGTTCGCTCAGCCACCCTTGCTCGTCCACCAAAAACCTGTGCATGTCGGGCGCTGTGATGATCGCCCCGCCCACAGCCAACAGGGACAAGGACAAAAAATGGTTGAAGAACGCCAGCCAGTCGCTCACGCTCAGTTGCACGGCCAGGTTCATACGGCATTCCCTTTGTCCAGCATTTGTCGCGTCAGCTGAAAATATGCCCATCCACAAGCGGCACTGCCTACCCCCAACAAAACCCAGATCAGTGGCCAGCGGAGAAAACTTACAAAGACAAATGTTGCCAGCATGACAGCTGCGCATACCGGCAGACCCATGGGATTGAGTTTCAAGGCACTCATCAGTTTGATGCCTGTGGCGGCAATCAAACCTGCCGCCACAGCGCCCATGCCGCGCAGCGCGCCTTGGGCCCAAGCGGCGTCAGATACGCCGCCAAAAGAAATGGCCAACAACAAAACCACCGCCAGCGGGGCCATCAGCAAGCCCGCCAAAGAAGCCAGGGCACCGCCCAATCCAAAATACCGACCGCCGATCATCAGGCAAAAATTCACCACATTGGGACCTGGCAGTATTTGCGCCACGGCCCAGTCTTCGACAAACTGCTCACGTGTCATCCAGCGTTTCTTCTCCACCAACTCACGCTGGACCACCGCCAGCACGCCGCCAAAGCCTTGTAGGGCCAGGACAGTGAAGGACACAAACAGATCGGTTTTAGATCGCGGTTGCTGCAGGGGCTGGATTTCAGACATCCTCGGGATTATCCCTGTGCTGACTCAGACATCGCTGTCACCATTGAATATGCCACGGTGCCTATCAACCAAAATGCAAAATAGAGCTCCAGCGCATGCCCTCACAGTTTCATAACATTAAAAATACCTGCATGACCTGTCCTGACTGCTCCAATACGCCTTCGTCCGCTGGCCATTGGGTTTGTCCTGTCACCAGCGCACCAGGGCCCGATTTGCCTCATGGGAAGGTGACGGCCTTGATGGGTAAATTGGGCGCTTCTGACCGCCACGCCGTGGCGGAAGAGATTTTGCGTTTGCTGGCCACTTGGGTGCCCATGGCGCAATGCACGATTTTCTCCTTCGAGGGGGCAGGGCGTCCACGCACCCTGGCCGTGGGCGATCAGGCCCGAACCCGTGCGTTGCCCGATATATCGCAGGCTTATGTTCAGCGGTTTTACCGCCTGGACGGTGCGCAGCAAGCCATGCAGATGCACCACCAGACAGCCCTCGCAGCCTCCCCTCAACAACCGCATATCGTGCTGCATCGGCAGGCCGCTTACGAAGTTGAGCACCCCGAGTACCGCCAAATTTGCTATGAATGGCCACGCGTGGCCGAGCGCTTGGCGATTTTGTCGCTGCACGAAGGCCGACGCTGGCTGTCGGTCAACCTCTACAGGGGACTGGAGCATGGGCTGATGACGGATCAGGAGTTGGCCACTGTGCAGGCTCTGGCGCCTTTGATCGTTCAGGCAGTGCGTTTGCATTACACCGGACATGTGCTGAGTGCGGATTTGATGGCCTTGTTGTTGGATCGCTTGGCCCTGCGAGGCCCACTGCTCACCCCTCGCGATCT
Source organism: Comamonadaceae bacterium (assembly GCA_027488215.1). GTDB lineage: Bacteria > Pseudomonadota > Gammaproteobacteria > Burkholderiales > Burkholderiaceae_C > Limnohabitans_A. The sequence goes on along the minus strand of JAIYCB010000031.1, from coordinate 239,470 downwards.
GGATGTCGTGCGTGGCTTGCTGGAAGGGCTGAGCACCGAACAATTGGCCGAACGCCTGGGCCTGACGCTGGCCAGTGCCCAGACTTTCACCAAACGCATTTACCGCAAGCTGGGCATGTCTGGCCACAAAGCTTTGGTGGCCTGGTTACTGGCACCGTATAGCCCTGAATCTGTCCCCAAAAGGTAACATTCTTTCTGCCGGACCCTGTCTAAACTCTGCCCCCATTGAGTCGTTGAAGTTCTCATCCTTGGAGGCACCATGCACCAACCGGCCACAGAGCCCCGCCGCTCGATTTATTACGACTACGCCGTGCACCAGCCCTGGTTGCCCTCGCAGCACCCGGCGCAGCCCAGGCACCCTGTGGTGATTGCAGGTGGCGGCCCCGTGGGCCTGACGGCTGCACTGGAGCTGGCCCGCTTTGGGGTGCCCTGTGTGTTGCTGGAGTCGGAGCAGCAGGTCTGTGAGGGCAGCCGTGCCATCGTGTTCACCCGCCGCTCCATGGAAATCTTGCAACAAGTGGGCGTGGCCGAGCGCGTCACACAAAACGGCTTGCCCTGGCGCTTTGGCAACTCGTTTTACCGGGGCGAGCGCGTGTTCCGCATGGAAGCCCCGCACGACGAGAACGACCGTTTTGGCCCCATGATCAACTTGCAGCAGCAGTTTTTGGAGCAGTACCTGGTCGAAGCCTGCCAAGCGAACCCTCTGATCGACCTGCGCTGGGGCAACCGCGTCACGGCGGTTGCGCAGCATGCCGACCACGCGCAACTGCAAGTCGACACCCCCGAAGGCCCTTACACCCTGCAGGCCGAATGGCTGGTGGCCTCCGACGGAGCACGCTCAGGGATCCGCAGCATGCTGGACCTCAAGCTCGAAGGCGCGTCTTACGAGGGCCGCTTTGTCATTGCCGACATCCGCATCGACTTGCCTTTGCCCACCGAGCGCCTGGCCTTTTTTGACCCCGAATGGAACCGCGGCAACACCGTGCTGTTGCACCGAGAGCCTCTAGGCATCTGGCGCGTGGACTACCAACTGCCCGAGGGCGAAACGCCCGAGCAGGCCTTGTCGCCCGAATCACTCAAAACCCGCATCAACGCCCAATTGGCCATGATCGGACACGCCGACAAAACTTGGGAGATGGACTGGTGCTCGGTGTATTCGGCCCGCACGCTCACCTTGCCAGACTACCTGGTGGGTCGTACCTTGTTCATGGGTGACGCCGCCCACTTGCTGCCCATCTTTGGTGTTCGTGGGGCCAACACGGGTTTTCAAGACGCGCAGGCCCTGGCTTGGCGGCTGGGATTGGTGTGCAGAGGTCAGGCCTCAAGGGCGTTGCTGTCCAATTACAGCGCCGAGCGCGTGGGCGCGGCCAGAGAAATCATCGAAGAAGCGGGCAAAAGCACCCGTTTCATGACCCCGCCCACATGCGGCTTTCGTTTGCTGCGCGACGCCGTCTTGTCGCTTTCGCTCACCGAAGCCTTTGTGCGACCGCTCTACCACTGGCGCACTTCGCGCCCCCACGAGTACAGCCACTCCAGCCTCAACTGCCGCGAGGATGACAACGCGCAGTTCCAAGCCGGACCCGCGCATGGCGCGCCGCCGCTCAATGTGCGCCTGACGGACGAGCAGTTTTTGCTGGACCATTTGGGCGGTGGTTTTGACCTGCTGTGGTTTGGCGCGGCAGATGCTTTGACTGCCGATGTGCAGACCAGCGTAGCCCAATGGCGGGACAAGGGCTTGCCGTTGAAGATCACTTGCATTACCCAAGGGGCCGGCGCGGATGCTGGCACTGCGCCCAGCCCGTCCGAGATGCCCTGGCTGCAAGTGCTGTCCGATCCACAAGGCCGGGTGCAAAGCCGCTACGGCGTGACCACGCCCGGCGCTGCTTACCTGTTGCGCCCCGATCAACACATTTGCGCCCGCTGGTTGCACCTCGATGCCCACCGCCTGAACTCTGCCCTTGACCGAGCCACCACCGGAGAAGACTCATGAACAACGCTACTGGACTGGACATCGCCGGGCTGGAAACCGCTTATGACCAACTGGCCATGGCCATTGATGCAGCGGGCCCCGAAAAATCCGAACTCTTTCTGGTCAAGCTGGCTCTGCTGGCCGCCCAGGCACTGGGTGATGCGCCGAGTTTTATCGACTTGATCGAGCGGGCCCAAAAAGACCTTTGAGCAAGAGAAACCACTTTTGGGTGTTGCAAATCAAGCGCGATCCTGTGATGTCACTTGAGGGTTGCAGGAGTCGTTTTTGTCTTGGATCCAAGAGCTCATGTCGTGTTTTGACGCTGGTCCTGTACTTTGCTTTTGACGTAAGCTGCAACATCCGCCAATGTGCGTGACAGGTTTTTTTGCAAAGTGTCGAAATTCGAATTGCGTTCTCTGGTGGCCTCGTTCATGTACAGCGGCCGTCGAATCTCAATTTGAAGGCTGTGGCGATTCAGGCTCGGTTGACCCACTTGAGCCAGTAACGCGACACCCTTGTAGGGGTCGTTGCGGGCCACGCTGTATCCCCAACGCCGCAGACTTTGCTCGATCATGTCCACAAATCCAGGCTCACAAGTGCTGCCATCACGGTCGCCCAACACAAAGTCCGCCAACACCTTGTCGGTGCTCAGACCCAATCGCTCATAGGCGTTTTGCGGCATGGAATGCAGATTCAAGTGCCAAACGCCCCCAAAAGTCTCGCAAGCCCACTGGATCTCTTGGTCCAGTGCGGTCCTGTAAGGTTGCCAGCAGCGCGCAATCCTTTGCTGTACCTCTTGCACGGTCAAGGCGCGGTCATAGATCAAGCTGTTGGCATTGACTTTGCTGAACACCAAGCCGTAACCCAATTGGGATTTGGGGCCGGGCGACAAAGGCGCTGGCCAAGCCTCGGCCAAGAGGGCCGGGTCCAAGTCACTCAAATCGCGGTTGGGGTCGATGTAGCAGCGTGGAAAACAGGCGGCAAGCAAGGTGCCGCCCACCTGGGGCGTTGCGCTCCACAAGGCGTCAATGTCCGTGTCCTCCGTCTGCCGTAGTTGCAGCAAAGGGAGTGCCGATCCGAAATCGCTGGGGTAATGCGTGCCGCTGTGGGGCGAATCGCACACCAAAGGCAAACGCGACGCTTCTGCTGGCCGAGTCACCAGCACAGGGGCATCTGACATGGCTTTTTCTTTCAGTCGAGTTGGATGTTGGCCGATTTGGCGATGCGTTGGTAACGTGCCAAGGCTTTTTTGATTTGTTCGCCAAATTGTTCGGGCGTGTTGGCCATGGCAATGCCATCGATCGCTTCACTGCGTGCTTTGAAGGCCGGGTCTTGCATGGCCTGATGGGCTGCCGCGTTGATTTTGAGGACCACCGCTCGAGGTGTTTTGGCCGGTGCCAACAAGCCAAACCAGCCCCCTTCGTCCATGTCCGGATAGCCCGCTTCTTTGTAGGTGGGCAAATCGGGCAAAAGTTTGCTGCGTTGTGGCGACAAAAGTGCCAAGGGGCGTAACCTGCCTGCCTGGATGTGCGGCAACGTAGAGGGTAAGTTGTCGGTCAGTGCGTCAATCTGACCCGCGACCGCATCGTTCAGGGCTGGACCACCCCCTTTGTAGGGCACATGCAAAACCTGAATCCCAGCCAACTGCAACAGGTTCTCGACGTTGGCATGGCCCAAAGAGCCATTGCCGGGTGAGCCATAGGAATACTTGCCGGGGGCCGCCTTGGCCAAAGCGACGAATTCTTGCAAGGTTTTGGCGGGTACTTTCGGGTGGATGGTCAGCACACTGGGCACCGACATCACGTTGGTGATAGGTTCAAAGTCCTTGGCTGCGTCGTAGGGAATTTTTTTGTAAATCGCCGGGCTGGCACCATGCGTGCTGACCGTGCCCATCAACAGTGTGTACCCGTCAGGCGCAGCTTTGGCCACCGCATCAGCGCCCAATACCCCGCCCGCACCTGCCCGGTTTTCAACCACCACGCTTTGACCCAGTATGGGGCCCATGCGTTCGGCCAGCAAGCGCGCCACCATGTCGGTCGAACCGCCTGCCGCAAATGGAACAATCAGTTTGATGGATTTTTGGGGGAAGGCTTGTGCTTGTGCGGTGCCAACCAAGAGCTGAACTGCAACCACAATGCCCACTGAAAGCCATTTGAAACGCATTTTGCAACTCCAAATCCGGTCATTTTGAATCGCATCCCAGCAATGAGGGTGTCACTTTGGCGTAGCGGTCTAGCCAAGATTCAGTTGCATCGATGCGGCTTTCAGGACTCTGGCAGGCAGTTCTGTCCAAAGCTCAATGCCATTGCAGCAGCAGATGCCCAAGCGAGTGGATTCGATCAAAGCCCCTCGAGACTGTCCGTTCACCCCCAAGCCTCTACACTATCGGGTTACCCCGAGTGCCCGCCCATGAACGCCTTTGTCGACGTTTCCTTTTTCCCGCGCGACGCCAAACCGCTGACCAGTTACCGCAAGTACTGGGCGCAGCGCTTTGGCACGGCCTTGTTTTTGCCGATGAGCCGCGCCGAAATGACCCAACTGGGCTGGGACAGCTGCGACATCATCATCGTCACTGGCGACGCCTATGTGGACCACCCCAGCTTTGGCATGTCAGTGATTGGCCGCATGCTGGAAAACCAGGGTTTTCGGGTCGGCATCATCGCCCAGCCCGACTGGACCAGCGCAGACGCCTTCAAAGAACTGGGCCAACCCAACCTGTTTTGGGGCGTGACCAGCGGCAACATGGACTCCATGATCAACCGCTACACGGCGGACCGCAAAATCCGCAGCGACGACGCCTACACCCCGGGCGACGTGGGCGGCAAGCGGCCTGACCGCGCTGCCATCGTCTACAGCCAGCGCTGCCGCGAAGCCTTTCCGGACGCCCCCATCGTGCTCGGCGGCATCGAAGGCAGCCTGCGCCGCATCGCGCATTACGATTACTGGTCTGACAAGGTTCGCCGCTCGGTGGTGGTGGATAGCAAATGCGACCTGCTGCTGTACGGCAACGCCGAGCGCGCCATTGTTGAGATCGCCCACCGTCTGGCCGCTCGTGAGCCGGTGCAGCAGATCACCGATGTGCGGGGCACCGCTTTTGTGCGCCGCGAGACCCCAGCGGGTTGGTTCGAGATCGACTCCACCAGCGTGGACACCCCCGGCCATGTGGAAGCGCACATCAACCCGTATTTGATGATTTCGGACCAAGCGCGGGAACAGGGTGCGACTTGCGCTCGCGAGGAAGAGGCCAAGGAAGTGGCCGATGTGGAAAACCAGAAGGTGCAAACATTGAAGTTTGTGCCCAATGCGGCAACTGGATCGCCACGTCGCTTCGCTCCTCGCGATGACGCGAGTGCCGTTATTGCGAGCGAAGCGCGGCAATCCATGTCAGCTTCTCCTGAACTGCGCGGCAAAGGCACGCACAAAGTTCCACCCCGTGACAAGAGCGTCATCCGCCTGCCCAGCTACGAACAGGTCAAGTCCGACCCCGTGCTCTATGCCCACGCCAACCGCGTGCTGCACCTGGAAACCAACCCCGGCAATGCCCGCTGCCTGGTACAAGCGCATGGCGAAGGCACCACCGCCCGCGATGTGTGGATCACGCCGCCACCCATCCCGCTGACCACGGCCGAGATGGACCATGTGTTCGATCTGCCGTATGCCCGCAGCCCGCACCCGCGCTATGCCGACGAGAACGGCAGCCACGACCACGCGACCAAGATTCCTGCTTGGGAAATGATCCGGTTCAGTGTGAACATCATGCGCGGCTGCTTCGGCGGCTGCACCTTCTGCTCTATCACCGAGCACGAAGGCCGCATCATCCAAAGCCGCTCCGAAGAATCCGTCATCCGCGAGGTGGAAGACATCCGCGACAAGGTCAAAGGCTTCACCGGCGTCATCTCTGACCTGGGTGGCCCCACGGCCAACATGTACCGCCTGGGTTGCCGCACGCCCGAGATTGAGTCTGCCTGCCGCAAGCCCAGCTGTGTGTTCCCCGGCATCTGCCAGAACCTGACCACCGACCACGGCCCGCTGATCAACATGTACCGCCGGGCGCGTAACCTCAAGGGCATCAAGAAGATTTTGATTGGCTCCGGTCTGCGCTACGACTTGGCCGTGCAGTCGCCCGAGTACGTGAAAGAGCTGGTGCAGCACCATGTGGGCGGCTACCTCAAGATTGCGCCCGAGCACACCGAGGGCGGCCCGCTGTCCAAGATGATGAAGCCGGGCATCGGCACCTACGACCGCTTCAAGTCGATGTTCGACAAGTACAGCGAAGAAGTGGGCAAAAAGCAGTTCCTCATCCCGTACTTCATCGCCGCCCACCCCGGCACCAGCGACGAAGACATGATGAACCTGGCTGTCTGGCTGAAAAAGAACGGCTTCAGGGCCGATCAGGTGCAAACCTTCTACCCGAGCCCCATGGCCACCGCCACCGCCATGTACCACTCCACCCGCAACCCGCTGCGCAAAATCACCCGCGACAGCGAAAAAGTGGACATCGTCAAAGGCGACAAACGCCGCCGCCTGCACAAGGCGTTTTTGCGCTACCACGACTCGAACAACTGGCCCCTGCTGCGCGAAGCGCTCAAGGCCATGGGTAGGGCCGATTTGATCGGCAACGGCAAACACCATTTGATTCCGAACTGGCAGCCGCTGGCCGAAGACGGCTACAAGAGCGCACGTCGCAAAAACAGCACCGGTGCAGGGGAGAATTCATCGGTGGCCTTGTCGACCAAGCCCAAGCGCATGGGGCAGCCGAAAAAGGGTCAGTTGCTGACGCAGCACACGGGTTTGCCGCCACGCAAGAAAAGCTGAACTGTCTGTTCGGGATTCAACCCTGTGCTGGGGACTGAGCCACCACACACCGGACCCCCAATTCCTCCATCAGTCGTTGCTGCGCCGCTTGCGGAGCAATATCGGTGAACAAGGTGTGCACCACCTTCAGGGGGGCCACTTCGATCATGGCGGGGCGCTCGAATTTGCTGTGGTCGGCCACCAGCCAGACCTGGCGGGATTGGGCCACGATGGCGCGGGCGACCATCACTTCGCGCATGTCGTAGTCACGCAGCGTGCCATCGGCGTCGATGCCGCTGATGCCGATCAGGCCAATGTCGACCTTGAATTGGCGGATGAAGTTCAGCGCCGCTTCACCCACCACGCCCAAGTCTTCAGAACGCACGGTACCGCCAGCCACCACCACCTCGCAATGCGGGTTGGCCGCCAGGATGCGGGCCACATGCAGGTTATTGGTGACCACACGCAGGTCGCGGTGCTGGAGCAGTTCGCTGGCCACGGCTTCCACCGTGGTGCCAATGTTCATGAACAGGCTGGCGCCGTGGGGAATGGCCTCGGCCACTTGCCGGGCAATGTCTTGCTTGGCGCTGGCCTGGAAGCGCTGGCGTTCGGTGTAGGTGATGTTGCGGGTAGAGGAGTCCACCGCACGCACACCGCCATGAAAGCGCTCCAGCTGGGCGGCTTCGGTCAGGCGTTGGAGATCGCGCCGGGCGGTTTGCAGGGTGATGCCAAACTCCTGGGCGAGCTCTTCGGTTTTGACGCTGCCTTGTTCGCGCACGGATTGCAAGATGGCGAGTTGTCGGGGATTGAGGGCCATGGGGGCTTGTTTTTTCTGTGTGTTCGTGGGGTCTTCAGCAAGTCGGGTGGATCTTATGGACTTTTAGTTTTTCATCGATACAATCAAAAAAGAATCATTTTAATCATACATTATTGATTTTTTTAGGTTTATTTTGAGTGAATTGAAGATGGAAGACCATTCGCTAACGTGTGATCTGCTGGTGGTGGGTGGTGGGGCCACGGGCTTGGGAGTGGCTTTGCAAGCCGCGTTGGAGGGGCGCAGCGTCATCCTGGTCGAGGCGCGGGACTTTGCCAGCGGCACCTCTTCGCGGTCCACCAAGTTGCTGCACGGCGGGGTGCGTTATTTGGCACAAGGTCGCTTGGGCTTGGTGCGCGAGGCCTTGCGCGAGCGCGCCACTGTGTTGGGTTTGGCCCCGCATTTGGCGCAACCTTTGTCTTTTGTGGTGCCTGCCAGCGACTGGTTGAACTGGGCCTTCACGGGCGTGGGGCTCAAGCTGTACCAATGGCTGTCAGGACGTTTGAGCCTGGGCCGCACCGTGGCTGTATCGCGGCAAGCGCTGACCAGGGGTTTGCCGGGCATGGCAGGCCAGGTCGGGCGCGCGGTGGCGGGCATACGCTATTGGGATGGCCAGTTTGAAGATGCCCGTTTGGCGCTGGCTTTGGCCCAGACCGCGCAGCGCGCAGGTGCTCAGGTGCACAACCACACCCGTGTCAGCGGGTTATGCCCAACTGCCGACGGTTGGCAAGTGCGCTTGCTGGATGAGCGCCTTGGCACATCGCGCACGGTGCAAGCGCGCTGCGTGGTCAACGCAGCGGGGGTCTGGGTCGATGAACTTCGCCGTATGGCCTTGCCGTCTGAGGACGGAGCCCCTCCGCTCCAGGCTCTGGTCACGGCCAGCCAGGGCGTGCACCTGGTGGTCACGCGGGCGTGTTTGCCACTGCGCGAGGCGGTATTGATTCCTCACACCGCCGATGGACGGGTCTTGTTTGCCGTACCCTGGCTGGGCGCTACTTTGATTGGTACCACCGACACCCCGCGCAGCGACGCGCCGCGTGAACCCCAGCCCATGGCCGAGGAACTGGACTTTTTGTTCCGCGAAACGCGCAATGCGTTTGGCCTGGCCTTGCAACCGGGCGATGTGCGCAGCGTCTGGGTGGGCCTGCGCCCCTTGGTGAGCGCCTCAGGACAGGGCGATGCGGCTCAGTCGACCAGCCAGATGTCTCGCGAACACCTGATCCGCCGCGAAGCCCCGGGGCTGGTCACGGTGACCGGTGGCAAATGGACCACTTACCGCAGCATGGCCGAGGAGGTCTTGAAAACCCTGCAGGCCCACGGCGACGTAGCGCCTGCACCGAATGGGCCGGTGGACACGCGCCAGCACCGGTTGGTGGGCGCACCCGCACCCGGAGACTCAACAGAGCAGCACCCTTTGAGCGATGCCCCGGGCTTGCACCTGTGGGGCAGCCAAGCACACCGGGTTCAGGCATTGCCCGGCGCTGATCACGCGTTGGGGCTGGGTTTGACCGAGGCGATGGTGCGCTATGCCGCACGCCATGAATGGGCCTTCATGGTGGAAGACATGCTCGCCAGACGTTGGCGAGCTTTGTTTCTGGACGCACGGCAAGCAGCATCCATGGCCCCGCAAGTGGCCACCTTGCTGCAAGAAGAAACCGGGCTCGACCCCCGGTTGGGCGATTTTTTGGCGCTGTGTCAGCGGTACACCTTGGGCGATTGAGGCAACGCCCGAAGCTCAGAGTCAGCTTCGGGCAGCTGAGACCGCAGCGCGCAGACCCAGCAGGTAGCTGTCCACACCAAAACCGGTAATCTGGCCTTTGGCAATGTCGGCGATCACCGACTGGTGGCGGAAGGCTTCACGGGCGTGAATGTTGGACATGTGCACCTCGATGATGGGGCACTTGAGAATGGCCAAGGCGTCGCGGATGCCGTAGCTGTAATGCGTCCAGGCCCCGGCGTTGATGACCACGGCATGCACGCCATCGCCGTGGGCGCGGTGGATGCGTTCGGCCATTTCGCCTTCAAAGTTGGTTTGGTAGCACTCGACCTGGGCGCCCAGCTCCTGGCCCAAAGCCGTCACTTGGGCGTTGATTTCATCCAGCGTGGTGGTGCCGTATTGGGCTGGGTCGCGCTTGCCGAACATGTTCAGGTTGATGCCGTGCAGGACAAGGATGTTCATGGTGGGGCCTTGGGCTAAAAGAATCAGGGTGATGGGTCCAGTTTCCTGCGATTGTCGGTGATTTGCGGCAAGATGTTCGACTTGGTTAGACATGAAAGCGGCCGATGACCCCCTTGAAAATTGATTTTGTTTCGGACATTGCTTGCCCATGGTGCGCAGTGGGTTTGGGCGCGCTTGAAAAAGCCCTGGAGCGCCTGGACGGCGAGGTGCAGGCCGATTTGCACTTTCAGCCCTTTGAACTGAACCCGCACATGGGTCCCGGCGGCCAGGACTTGGGCGAGCACTTGACGCAAAAGTACGGCTCCACGCCCGAGCAGCAGGCGCAAATTCGCCAGACCATTGCCGCTCGCGGGGCCGAGGTGGGGTTTCAATTTCATCCGGGCGGTCGCGGACGGGTTTACAACACCTTTAATGCGCATCGTTTGCTGCATTGGGCCGAAGGGCAGGGCGCTGGGGCGCAGCACCGACTCAAAAAAGCCTTTTTGCAGGCCTACCAAGGGCGTGCTGAATGCGTGGAAGACGCCGAGGTTTTGCTCGCGGGCGTGGCCGCAGCGGGGCTGGATGTGGCGGCTGGCCGAGCGGTGCTGCAAAGCGATGCACACGCTTCGGAAGTGCGCGAGCGCCAGCAGTTCTATACCCAGGCGGGCATCCGCTCGGTGCCAGCGGTCATCATCAATGACAAGCATTTGATCTCGGGTGGCCAGCCGATCGAAGTGTTCGAGCAGGCGTTGCGCCGCATCGCCTCGGGTGATGTGTCCTGAGTCGTTTGTCATGAAACCCAACTTGCCCGATGCTTCTTTTGCTCAGCGCCGCTCGGCCTTGGCCCGTTTGGGTGCTGGCCTCATGGCGCCTTGGCTGGCCAGTGCGCACACCCTGGTTGGTGCGCAGCCATCCCAAAACACCTCGCGGGCACAGTTGCTGGCCGTTTGGCGTCAAAGCGGCGGTGTGCTGCTGATCCGCCACGCGGCCACCGAGTCGGGGCTGGGCGATCCGCCGGGTTTTGTGATTGGCCAGTGCCGCACACAACGCAACCTGAGCGAGGCGGGCCGTCAAGCCTCGCGGGCCTTGGGGGCTTGGTTCCAAGCGCAAAACTTCAAGCCCGATGCCGTGCGCAGCAGCCAGTGGTGCCGCTGCCAAGACACGGCGCGTTTGGCGTTTGGTGCTTACGAAGATTGGCCTGCGCTGAACAGCACCTTTGCCGGGCAGGGCGATTCGGCCGCTCAACAACAGGCTTTGCGCGAGCGCTTGCAGGCGCTGCCTGCCGGGCGTACCGAGGTCTGGGTGACGCACCAGGTCAACATGACCGGCTTGACCGGGGCTTATCCCGGTATGGGTGAAGGTTTCTTGGTGGACCGACAGGGCCGCCTGTTGGCGCGTGGAGACTTGGCCGCATGAACGCCACCAGCGCTCCTTTGCTGACGGTTTATTTCGACGGCTCCTGCCCCCTTTGCCGCGCCGAAATCGCGATTTACCGCCGTCTGCCCGAATCGCAGGCCATGGACTGGGTGGATGTGAGTGCAGGACAAGACTTGGGCGGTTTGACCTGCCAAGAGGCCATGGCCCGTTTTCATGTGCGCGACAGCCAAGGCCGAATGTTCAGCGGTGCGGCGGCGTTTTCGCAGATGTGGCGCTTGTTTGCCGGCTGGCGCTGGCTGGGCTGGTTGTCGGCTTGGCCGCCCTTGTCATGGTGTTTCGAAGGCGGTTACCGCTTGTTTTTGAAGGTGCGCCCCCAAATGCAAAAGTGGGTGCGGCGCTGGTCACAAGGCGAAAGGGTTTGAACATGTTCAATCGCGTGATTTGCAGTGTTTGTCGTTGGGGCTCCATGTGGGGTGCGGGCGCTTTGATCGCTGGTTTCTCGGGCTTGTCGTTTGCGCAAGTGGGAGAGCGGGTGGCTTTGGGCAACTGGGCGATTGACCGAACCGAAGTCACCATCGGTCAGTTTGAGCGCTATGCCCGTGCCACCGGCACCGTGACCCGCGCGGAAAAAGAAGGCGGAGGTTTTGAGTATGGTGCAGGCTGGGAGCGGCGGCCTGGTTGGTCCTGGCGCAAGCCCGATGGCGTCGCGCCGGCCAGTGCCGATCTGCCCGCCGTGCACCTGGACTTTGCCGAGGCACAGGCTTATTGCCGCTGGGCGGGGGGGCGTTTGCCCACCGGGGCCGAATGGCAAAAGGCGGGCTTTACCGAGCTGCGTGACGCACCGCCCGCGCCTTGGGTGAAGGGCCGCACTTACCCCTGGAGCACGGGCGACAGCCCGCAAGGCGCCAACACCAGCGACCCTGACCCGTGGCCACGCGCCGCGCCTGCCGGGGCCACTCGGGCGGGTGTGAATGGCTTGTACGACATGGGGGCCAATGTGTGGGAGTGGACCACCGATGCCCAGAGCAACCAGCGTCGCACGGTGGGCAGCTCTTGGTGGTACGGCGCTTTCAACATGAAGGCCGATGTGCAAGCCTACAAGCCTGCAGACTTTTATGCGGTCTACATTGGTTTTCGCTGCGCTTATGACTTTGCTCCCCATTCGTCCGGTGCCGTCAGAGCCAAGCCATGATGACTTCCCTGCCTGAGGGTTACCGCGCCTTGGTCGTGGGCGCGACCGGGGCGATTGGCGGGGCCTTGTTTCAGCACTTGCAAGCCGATCCGCGTTGCGCGGCGGTGGTGGGGGTCTCACGCCAAAGTTCGCCGGGCTTGGATCTGTTGAGCGAGCCCAGCATTCAGGCCTGTGCCCAGGCCTTGGCGCAGCAGGGGCCGTTTCATTTGGTGCTGGACGCCACGGGGGCATTGACGCTGAATGGGCGCGGCCCGGAAAAGCGCCTTGACGAACTCGATGCCACGCATTTGCTGCATGCGATGCACCTGAACGCCGTGGGCCCAGGCCTCTTGCTCAAGCATTTCGTGCCTTTGCTGGCTTCTGGGCAGCGAGTCATTTGGGGCAAGCTGTCAGCCCGGGTGGGCAGCATCGAAGACAACCGCAAGGGCGGCTGGTACGGTTACCGGGCAGCCAAGGCGGCCCTGAACATGCTGCTGCAAACAGCGGCCATCGAGTTATCGCGACGCAGGCCGCTGTTGGTGGTGGCCGCCTTGCAGCCTGGTACGGTGCAATCTGCCTTGAGTCAGCCGTTTGTGGGCCACGACGCCCTGCACCCTAACGAGTCAGCCCAGCGTTTGCTGGCTACGCTCGATGGCATGCAGCCCAACGGGCGGGCGCAGTTTGTAGACCATCAGGGGCAGCACATTCTTTGGTAGTGCACCGGGGCTGAGAGGCTTTATCAGCCCAGTGCCTTGGTAATTTTGTGGCGCGGCACGGTGGTCTTGGGGCACTGCCCCTTGGGCAAATCAAACCACTGGCGAACGTCGTTTTCTACTCCGACGCCGTGCATGAAGTTGTAGATGGCTTTTTTCAGGCCCTGGCCCAAGAGGTCGTGGTCCACGCCCGGCGGCATGGGCGTGGGGTCGACAAAGCCCACATCGTTTTTGGCAAAGGTGCCTTCGGGCAAGGGTAACAATTTAACGCCATAGGCTTCAGGATTCAGGCCCACGGGCGAGTGCACGGTGCAGACAAAGCGGTGGAAAAAGCCGCTGTGGATGCAGCCGTTTTCAAACAGCTGCCGCACGTATTCGAGGGCGTCCACCGTGTCCTGTACGGTCTGCGTCGGAAAGCCATACATCAGGTAGGCGTGCACCAGCACGCCCGCGTCGGCAAAGCCTTTGGTGACTTGCGCCACTTGTTCGACCGACACGCCTTTTTTCATCAGTTGAAGCAAACGGTCAGACGCGACTTCGAGCCCGCCCGACATGGCGATGCAGCCGCTTTGCGCCAGCAATTCGCACAGCTCGGGCGTAAAAGTTTTCTCAAAACGGATGTTGCCCCACCATGAGATTTGCACGCCCCGGCGCAGCAGTTCTTCTGCCAGGGCTTTGAGGGCCTTGGGTGGTGCGGCTTCGTCCACAAAGTGGAAGCCCGTCTGTCCGGTTTCGGCCACGATTTGTTCGATGCGGTCCACCAGCGTGCTGGCCTGCGCTGTTTCGTAGCGGCTGATGTAGTCCAGGCTCACGTCGCAAAAGCTGCACTTTTTCCAATAGCAGCCGTGCGCCACGGTGAGCTTGTTCCAGCGCCCATCGCTCCACAGCCGATTCATCGGGTTGAGCATGTCCAGCAGCGACAGGTATTTGTCCAACGGCAGCCCGTCCCAGGTGGCTGTGCCCACCTCTTCAAACGGGATGTCGGGCTCTAGCATATTGATGTACTGCACATGGCCTGCGGCGTTGCGGATGAAGGTGCGCTGCAGCCGCTGCGCGCTGCGCTGGCCCTGCAGGTGTTCGATCAGGCTGAGCAGCGGGCGCTCGCCACCGTCGAGGGTGACGAAATCCACATGATCGAACACTCGGGCGTCTTTCAGCTCGCGCAGCTCGGTGTTGACAAAGCCGCCGCCCAGGCCAATGCGGATGTGCGGGTGCGCCCGCTTGATGCACTGGGCGATGCGAAAAGCCGCATAGACCGAGCCGGGGAAGGGCACCGACAGCAAAACCAAGGTGGGCTGATGCCGCTCAATGGCTTGCAGCGCCAGGCGCTCCAGCGTGGTGTCGATCAGATTGGGGGGCTGGGTCAAGGCTTCGGCCAGTGCGTCAAAGCTGGGCTGGCTGGCGGCCAGACGCTCGGCGTAGCGTACGAATTCAAAGCCCTCGTCCACCGCATCGCGCAGCACATCGGCCAGGTCGTTCAGGTAGAGCGTGGCCAGGTGCCGGGCGCGGTCGGTCTGGCCCAGCGAGCCAAAGGCCCAGCCGATTGGGTCGCCGGTGCCGTCGTCGTCATACGCTTCGAGCGCGGCAAAGCGCGGGCCTTCAGGCAAAAAGCCCCGGCCTGCGATGCGGTGGCTGAGCGTGCTGTCGCGGCCTTGCAAAAAAGCGATCACTGGATCGATGCTGATGGCGTAATCGTTGAAATGGTCGAGGAAGAAATTCACTGGACCCGAACGCTCTTCGACGGGCAAGGCCAGTGCTGCATCGCGCAGATCGGTCAGGCCTTTTTTGTTCAGCAGCGCCAACACGGTGGCCAGCGCCAGGTCTTCTTGCACCGCATCAAAGCCCCGCGAACGCAAAAAACCCGTCAGGTAGGCCGTGGACGGGTAGGGTGTGTTGAGCTGCGTCATCGGCGGGATGAGGCTCAGGACTTTGAACGGGGCGGGGCTGGGCATGGGCGGTGTTTACGGGTCAGAGCGTGATTATCAACGGGCAGAGCCATCCCGGCAGTAGGCCCTAGGGACGACCCACAAGGCCGCGTTAACATCCAACAGGCCTTCCATCAGGCCCCCACATGAACCGCCCGATTGATTTCTTTCAGAGAACGCCCTTGTCCGAAAAGCCCCTTCATGCTGCACCATCCCTGTCGACCTTGATGGTGCAAGCCTCGGCGCAAAAGAAACTCAGCCCCGCACAGCAGCGCTTCAACGACTTGTTGGCCCAGATCGAGCGGCTATCGGGGCAAATACAGCGCCTGGAAGCGTGGTCTGACAAGCACCGTTATGCGCACATTCAGGCCCTGCGCGAGTCGGTGCAGCTGTCGCAGGCGCACCGCAAAAGTTTGCTGCTCATTGTGCATGAGCGTCTGCAAAACGCAGACTTCACCGATCGGCAGCAGCGCATGGCCCGGGGGCTGGTGCGTGGATTGATCGGGCATTTGGCCGCCACCCACGACCCACAGGTTCAGGCCCTGGTTGACCTGTATGTGAACGAAGAAGACGCGCAAGAGGCCGCCGAGGAACAGGCCGATGCGGCGCAGCGCTTGCGTGAGCGCATCGAAGAAGCGCTGGGCCAGCCGATTGAAAAACCTGGCCAATACCAGACGCCCGAAGAGATGATGGCCGCGGGCATGCGCCAGTGGCAACGCCAGCAGCAAACCGACGAAGACCGCAAAATCGCCAAGCGCGCGGCCCGCAAAGTCCAAAAACAGGCCCAAAAGAAAATTGCTGCGGCCGAAAAAGGCGAAGTGCCCGCGGCGCTGATGCGCGAGCTGGACGCCAAAAGCGCCATCCGCACCATCTTTCGGCAACTGGCAAGTAGCCTGCACCCTGACCGTGAGCCTGATGAGCAAGAGAGACTGCGCAAAACCGGCTTGATGAGCGAGGTCAACACGGCTTATGAAAAAAACGACCTGACCACTTTGTTGCGCCTGCAAATTCAAGTGACGCAGGTCAACCCGCCAAACAAGGCAGGCTCGGCTCGCATGACCGACGACAAGCTCACCGCCATGTCTTTGTTGCTTAAAGAGCAGGTGGCCGCGCTCGAAGACGATTTGGATCAGCTGGAAAACCGATTGAGCAGCGAGCTGTGTGTGCCGGTGCGCGCCGATGCCGATGAAGCCGCCTTGAGTCAGTCACTGCAGCGCATCCAGGCCGACCAGCGGCACAGCGCCGACAGCCTTGCCGCCGACTTGCGCCGGATTCAAAGCGACGCTGAACTCAAGCGTTGGCTCAAAGAGCAGTGGCAGTTGGCTAAAGCCACTTCTGCATGAAGCTGGCTTGGCCCGCTGCCGGGTCCAACGCATAGGGCTCAAAGCCGAAGCCGAGGTAACTCTTCAAGGCCCGCGTGTTGCCCGTCAGCACTTCCAGCGTCAGCTTGCAGCAGTTGCGACTTTTGGCGTGTTGCTCGGCAGCCGCCAGCAAAGCCTGGCCGACGCCCGCACCCCGGTGGCCCGGCAGCACGGCGATGTCGTGGATGTTCATCAAAGGGCGAGCCTTGAAGGTTGAGTAGCCCTCGATGCAATTGACCAAGCCCACCGGCTCATCACCCAGCCAGGCGATGAAGCTGGCCGCGTCAGTGCGCGCAGCCAGGTCATTGCACAAGCGCGCTTTCACATCCTGCGCCAACGATTCGCCCCCACCCATCGGGTCTTGGGCATAGGCATCCAGCAACATGATCAGTGCGTTGCGGTGGGTGGGGTTTTGGTAGTCAACAGGCAGGATGTGAAGTGGCATGGTCAGGCGGTGGCAGGGGTCATGAAGGACCGCACATTGTCCTGCATCGCGGCCATCACATGGCCAGCCAGTTGGTGGGCCGTGATGGCGCTCAACGTCCAGCCCAAGTGGCCGTGGCCGGTGTTGTAAAACACATTGGCCTTTTTGCCTGCACCCACGCGCGGCAGCATGTTGGGCATCATGGGGCGCAGGCCAGCCCAAGGCACCACCTTGCGGGTGTTGATGTCAGGGAAGCACTGGTTGACCCACTGAATCAGGGGCTGGATGCGGTCAGCGCGGATGTCCAGGTTGATGCCGTTGAATTCGGCGGTGCCCGCGACGCGGAAGCGGTCATCGCCCAAGCGGCTGGTGACCAGCTTGGTCTCGTCGTCGAGCAGGCTGACTTGCGGCGCAGCAGCTTGGCTGGCGCCGTCTGGCAGGTTCACGGTGATCGAGTAGCCCTTGACGGGGTAGATGTTCAGACGGTCACCCAACTGTGCGGCCAGGCGTCGGCCATGAACGCCGGCACAAATCACGATGCCGTCAAAGGTCAGCGAGTCTGTATCACCGGCATGCCTGACCTGCACAAAAGCGCTTTGGCCGTTGGCGGCCACGCTCAGGACTTCGTGTTCGTTCAGGATCTTGACGCCCAGGCGCTCGCACGCCTTGGCCAGGCCGTAGGTGAACTTGTGGATGTCGCCGGTCGAGTCGCTTTCGGTGAAATAGCCACCGTAGTAATTCCCGTGCAGGGTGGGCTCAATGGCCTTGATCTCCTCGGGCGTCACCGCGCGACGGGGCAAGCCGCCCTGGGCCAGCAGCTTGGAGACTTGGCCGGCATGGTCAAACCCCTTTTTGTCACGGTAAAAATGCAAAATGCCCTCGCGCTTGTGGTCGAACTCGATGCCTTCGGCTTTGGCCCACGCAAAGTGGTGCTCGCGCGATTCGATGGCCAATTGGGCCGTGGCGACGGTGTTGTCCCTGTACTTGGGCATGGCGGCCATGAACTCGGCCATCCAGCTGAGCTTGTGCCAGGTGGGGGTGGGGTTCATCAACAGCGGCGCGTCATTTTTGAACATCCACTTCAGACCCTTGATGATCGTGGACGGGTGGGTCCAGACTTCGGCGTTGGAGGCCGACAGCTGACCGCCGTTGGCATAAGACGTTTCCATTCCGGGGTAGCGGTTTTTTTCGATCAGGGTGACTTCAAAACCCTGTTGAACCAGGGCATAAGCGGAGGTGACGCCCGTGATGCCGCCGCCGATGACAACCATGTGCTTTTTCATGATGCTTCTCTCGTTTCAACGTCTCAAACAAGTGGACACGCTGCGCACCGGATGTGCGTGGCATGACCCCCTCTGTTTGAAACCTGAGAGATTCACCGAAATCAGTTCGGCTTGCTCCTGCGGTGGAACCGGGTGACGAACCCGAGTCGCTCTTCAGAGTGTGTGGCCCCGCATCCAGGGATGGGGGTCAGCCTGCATCGGTCCTTTTGCCTGAGAGTTTCCGGGGTGGTTGCTCCTTCGGCGCTGCCTGTTGTTGTGGGCAGTCTCTCCCGATGCGGGAGTTGGATCTTATGTACTTTCTTTAGGTTCAGTCTGTGTCATTCGAGTGGGGGGTGACGATCTTTGGATTGCCGCGCTCCGCTCGCAATGACGGGAAAAGGGCGCTCCGTGTTTGCTCGGTCATCGCGAGGCACGAAGCGATCGGGAGCCTGGGAAGAGAGGCCTTTCATTTGACTGGTCATCGCGAGACACGAAGCGATCTAGAGCTTGGAACGAAGGGTCTTTCATTCATGCGTAGTCGCTCACAGGAATACAGCTGCAAAACAGGTTGCGGTCACCGTACACGTTATCGACCCGACCCACTTGCGGCCAATACTTCACGCTACCGGGTATACGCTGCGCTTGGGCCGCGCCGACTTCGCGGCTGTAGGGGCGATTCCATTCGCTGACCAGCAGGCTGTCGGCGGTGTGCGGTGCATTTTTCAGCGGGTTGTTGTCTTGCGGCCAGTTGCCATTCTCGACCTGTTTAATTTCTTCGCGGATGGCGATCATCGCGTCGATGAAGCGGTCCAGCTCTTGCAGCGTTTCGCTCTCGGTGGGCTCCACCATCAAGGTGTTGGCGACCGGAAAGCTCAAGGTGGGAGCGTGAAAGCCGTAGTCCATCAATCGCTTGGCCACGTCTTCGGCCATCACGCCGCTGGTCTCCTTGAGGCCGCGCAAATCCAAAATGCACTCATGGGCGACGCGACCGTTTTCACTGGCGTACAGCGTGGGGTAGTGGTCGGCCAAGCGCTTGCTGATGTAGTTGGCCGCCAAAATCGCCGCCTCGGTGGCGTGCTTCAGGCCCTCGGCGCCCATCATGCGGCAGTACATCCAGCTGATGGGCAGCACAGCGGCATTGCCCAGGGGTGCAGCACTGACAGCGCCCACTCCGTTCACAGGCAAGCCGCTCGTGGCGTGGCCTGGCAGGTAGGGCACCAGGTCTTCCACCACGCACACTGGGCCCACGCCGGGGCCGCCACCGCCGTGCGGAATGCAGAAGGTCTTGTGCAGGTTCAGATGGCTCACGTCGCCACCAAACTCACCCGGAGCGGCCACGCCCACCAAGGCATTCATGTTGGCGCCGTCCACATAGACGCGCCCGCCGTGCTGGTGCACCAGTTCGCACAGGGCTTTGACCTGCGTTTCGAAGACGCCATGCGTGCTGGGGTAGGTGATCATCACGGCAGCCAAGTTAGCGCTGTGCTGCTCGCACTTGGCTTGCAGGTCGGCCATGTCCACGTTGCCGTTCTCGTCGCATTTGGTGACCACCACCTGCATGCCCACCATCTGGGCGCTGGCGGGGTTGGTGCCATGCGCGCTGGATGGAATCAGGCAAATGTTGCGGTGGCCTTGGCCCTGGGCACGGTGGTAAGCCTGAATGACCAAGAGACCCGCGTATTCGCCTTGACTGCCCGCGTTGGGCTGCAGGCTGATGCCTTTGTAGCCGGTGGCCTGGCACAGCCAGTCGCGCAGCTGCTGGTCCAGCTGGGCATAGCCCTTGAGTTGCTCAGCTGGTGCAAAGGGGTGCACGCCTGCAAATTCTGGCCAGGTGATGGGGATCATCTCGCTGGTGGCGTTGAGCTTCATGGTGCAGCTGCCCAGCGGGATCATGCTGCGGTCGAGCGCCAGGTCCTTGTCGGACAGCTGGCGGATGTAGCGCAGCATGCCGGTCTCACTGTGGTAGCGGTTGAAGACCGGGTGCGTGAGGAAGGCGCTGGTGCGGCGCAGCGATTCGGGGATCAGGGGCTCAATGCCTTTTTCGAACGACTCGAAACTGGGCAAGGCCTGACCAGGGTTGGCTGACTCGCTGGCGAACACTTGCCACAGAGCAGTGATGTCCTCGCGCGTGGTGGTTTCGTCCAGCGAGATCGACACGCTCTTTTCGCAAGCCTTGCGCAGGTTCATGCCCGCGTGCAGGGCGCGTTCGATGAGTGAGGCCGAGGACTCGCCGATGGCGATCCAAACGGTGTCAAAAGCGGTTTCTTTGCGCAACTTGTAGCCCAGGTTTTGCAGGCCTTGCGCGAAGATCGCGGTGTAGCTTGCAACGCGGCGCGCAATCCGTTTCAAGCCCTCGGGGCCGTGGTAGACGGCGTACATGCTGGCCACCACGGCGGGGAGCACCTGCGCGGTGCAAATGTTGCTGGTGGCCTTTTCGCGGCGGATGTGTTGCTCGCGGGTCTGCAGGGACAGGCGGTAGGCGGGTTTGCCGTGCACGTCCACGCTCACACCCACCAGGCGGCCTGGCAAGGAGCGCTTGTATTCGTCGCGACAGGCCATGTAGGCGGCGTGCGGGCCACCCGCGCCCATGGGCATGCCAAAGCGCTGCGTGGTGCCCACCACGATGTCGGCGCCCATTTCGCCTGGAGCCTTGAGCAGGGTGAGGGCCAGCAGGTCAGCGGCCACGATGAGGGCGGCCGACTGTGCATGGCTTTGCGCGGCATAGCCGCTGAGGTCTTCCACCAGCCCGGTGCTGCAGGGGTACTGCACCAAGGATGCGAAGTGTTCGGCGTTCAGCGCAGCGGTGAAGGCGTCGGCGCTTTGTGGCACCAGCACTTCAATGCCCAGCGGTTGGGCGCGTGTCTGGATCACTTCGATGGTTTGCGGGTGGCAGGCGCGCGAGACCACGAAGACTTTGCTTTTGCTCTTGACCGTGCGCATCGCCAAGGTCATGGCTTCGGCGGCTGCGGTGGCTTCGTCCAGCATGGAGGCGTTGGCAATGTCCATGGCCGTGAGGTCGGTCACCATGGTCTGGAAGTTCACCAGAGCTTCCATGCGGCCTTGACTGATCTCGGCTTGGTAAGGGGTGTAGGCGGTGTACCAGGCGGGGTTTTCCAGAATGTTGCGCAGGATCACGCCCGGGGTGTGGGTGCCGTAATAGCCCTGGCCGATGAAACTCTTGAGCAACTGGTTTTGCTGTGCCATGCTTTTGAGCTCGGCCAGCGCGGCAGCTTCGGTGACCGGAGCGGGCAAATCCATGGCCTGGGCGCGCGCAATGCTGCTTGGCACGATGGATTCGATCAAGGACCGGCGTGATGCCTCACCGATCACGCTGAGCATGTGCTGTTCGTCGGCACTGCTGATGCCGATGTGGCGCGCGATAAATTCGGACGGGTTTTCGAGCTCGGCCAAGGGTTTAAGGGTGGACATCAGCATGGCAGTACCAGTGGGGTTGAGGATGGATCGCTTCGTGCCTCGCGATGACGTTCAAGGCGATGGCGTTGACTGAGTCATTGCGAGCGCAGCGCGGCAATCCAGGTTTGGGAAACGTGGCTCTTTTATTGGGCAGAAAACGCTTTGTAAGCGGTCTCGTCCAACAGCGCGTCCGTTTGCGCGGGGTTGGACAGCTTGACCTTGAAGAACCAGCCTTTGCCCAGCGGGTCGGTGTTGGCCAGCGACGGGTCGCCACGCAGTTCTTCGTTGACTTCGGTGATCTCGCCGTCGACCGGCATGTAGACATCGGCAGCGGCTTTGACCGACTCGACCACGCCAGCTACTTCTTTGGCCGCAAAAGACTTGCCCACTTCGGGCAGGTCGACAAACACCAGATCGCCCAGTGCATCTTGCGCGTGGTGGGTGATGCCCACAACAGCGGTGTCGCCGTCAATTTGCAACCATTCGTGGTCTTCGGTGTACTTGATCATGAGGGGGCTCCTGGTGAATTGAATTGAGGCATCAGCCCCGGTGATAGCGGTTGGGCACGAAGGGCAGGGGGCTGACTTGCATGGGCACGGCTTTGCCGCGCACCATGGCGTTCAGACGTGTGCCCGACGCTGCATATTCTGCCTGCACATAGGCCAGCGCCACGGGCTGATCGGCGGTAGGGGCAAGCAGGCCGCTGGTGACTTCGCCCACTTTTTGGCCTGATTCGTTGTGCAGCTCGACATGCTCGCGCACCGGCACCCGCTCCATGCCCACCAGGCCTACGCGCAAACGCTGCGCAGGTGGTGTGCCGTCCATTTGTGCCAGTACCTTGGCGGCACCGGGAAAGCCGCCTGCGCGAGCGCCACCCGTGCGGCGCACCTTTTGCATGGCCCAATTCAGGCCCGCTTCGACCGGGGTGGTGGTGGTGTCGATGTCGTTGCCGTACAGGCACAACCCGGCTTCAAGGCGCAGCGAGTTGCGGGCACCCAAGCCAATCGGCTTGACTTCGGGCTGGGCCAGCAGGGCGCGGGCAAAGGCATCGGCCGCATGGGCAGGCAAGGAAATCTCAAAACCGTCTTCGCCGGTGTAGCCGCTGCGCGTCACATACAACTCAGCGTCTTGCCAGACAGCCGCCATGCCGGTCATGAACACCAGGTGCTCAACCCCGGGCACGAGGCGCTGCAAAGCGGTCACCGCTTGCGGGCCTTGCAGGGCGAGCAAGGCGCGGTCAAATTGCGGTTCGATGGTGCAGCGGCTGCCGATGCGCTGCTGGATGTGTGCCAGATCACCGTGTTTGCAGGCACCGTTGACGATCACAAAGATGTCCTCGCCTCTGTTCACAAACATCAGGTCGTCGATGATGCCGCCCTCGTCATTGAGCAACAGGCCGTAGCGTTGTTTGTGCACACCCAGACCGATCACGTCCACCGGCATCAGGCTCTCAAAGGCGGCTGCGGCACCGTGTCCACTGAGGCACAACTGGCCCATGTGCGATACATCGAAGAGGCCAGCGGCGTTGCGGGTGTGGTGGTGCTCGGCCACGAGGCCTGCCGGGTATTGCACCGGCATGCTGTAACCGGCAAAAGGCACCATGCGTGCGCCCAGCTCGGTGTGCAGCGCGTTCAAAGGGGTGGTGAGCAGGTCGGCAGAAGCGGTCACAAAAACTCCAAGGGCAACGAAAAACCACAGCACATGCTGTGGCGCTTGCCCTCGCTGTCCGCTTTACCTGAGAGATTCGCCGGGAACATCAGCCCAAAAGCCAGACGTTCTGCGGGTTGCTCCTTCGGTGGATGCCGTGGCACGATGTCCCGGCACCTCTCTCCAGTGAGGTAACGCCTTTGAAAAAAGCGTTTCGTCAGTCCTTTTGCCTGAGCGTTCAGCGGTGTTGCCACCGCCTGCGCCTTCGGCGGCCTGACTTGATTCACGATGAAGCAAGCCAGGCGCTCTCCTGACATTGGTGGATTCTAGCTTTATTTGTTGTAAACCCAGTCTCGCAAGGTCAGAGAAATTTCAGGCACGTAGCTGACCAGCATCAGGCATGCCAAGATCACGCAGATGAAAGGAATCAGGTCTTTGATGATCCGATCAAGTGAGATCTTGGCCACCGTACAGGCCGCAAACAGGTTCACGCCAAAAGGCGGGGTGATCATTCCCAGGGCCAGGTTGACCACCATGACCGTGCCAAAGTGAACCGGGTCAATGCCGAAGTGGATGGCGACGGGCACCAAGATCGGGGCCAGCACGATGATCGCAGCACCGGTTTCAATGAACATGCCGATCAAGAACAAAGCTGCGTTAACGCCCAAGAGGAAGTAGAACGGTGATTGGAGAACTTCTTGCAGCCAATTACCAATGATTGCGGGTACGCCAGCACGGGTAATCAAGAATGCAAACAGGCCTGCGTTGGCGATGATGAACATGATCACGGCGCTGGAGATGACCGATTTGCGCAAGATCACGTAAATGTCCTTGAGGCCGATTTCGCGGTAAATCAAGGTGCCGACCAGGAAGGAGTAGAGCACTGCCACGGCTGCAGCTTCGGTCGGTGTGAAAACGCCGCCGTAGATACCGCCCAGCACGACCACCGGCATGAAAAGTGCCCAGCCGGCTTGCCAAGTGGCTTTACCAACGCTGAGGCGTCCGTCACCGTCGTTTTTGCCCCATCCCTTGAATTTGGCATACAGCCAGACAAAGACCATGAGCGCGCCACCGATCAAGATGCCCGGACCGACGCCTGCGACAAACAGTTCGCCAATGGACACTTCGGCACTCACGCCAAACAGGATCATGGGAATTGAGGGCGGAATGATGACGCCCAACTCAGCCGCGGTAGCTTGCAAGGAAGTAGCCCAAGGCCTGGGGTAGCCGTGTTTGATCAATGCGGGAATGAGGATCGCGCCGATGGCGAAAGTGGTTGCCACCGAAGAGCCCGAGACGGCTGCAAAAATCATGCAGGTCAACACGCAGGTTATGGGCAAGCCGCCTTGAATGCCACCCACGATGCTCTTGGCAAATTCAACCAAACGCCTGGAGATACCGCCGGTCTCCATCAGGTTGCCCGCCAAAATGAAGAAGGGGATAGCGGCCAGAGGAAATTTGTTGATGGAGTTGAACATTTCCTTGACGGAAATGAGCATGTTGGCATTGGTAATTTGTATGCCCACCACGGCCGACAAGCCGATGGACACGGCCACAGAAATGCTGAGTGCAAAGCACAGCAGCATGGTGAACAGCATGGCGGTACTCATTGCGCACTCTCCAATTCCAGTCGCTGGGGATCCAGCCAATTGCCGATGATGCCGATCATGCTGAAGACCGCACCGACGGGCATGGCCAGATAAGCCCAGAACATGGAGACACCTTCCAAGCCGATCATCGATTGCACGCTGCCTCGGTTGGCATAGTCCCAGCCCCACCACAAGATGACGCCGCTGAGCGTCAATGCGGCGATGGCCACCACGGTGTCGAGCAGGCGGCGCATGCGCTGACCGCTCAGTCGGTACAGCAAGTCAACGCTGACCATGGCCCCTTGGCGAAAAGCGGTGGGAATGCCCAGAAAGACCATCCAGATCAGGCTGAATCGGATCAGCACCTCGGTCCATTCGGCTGGGGTTTCCAGCACGAAGCGGGTGACGATCTGGTGAATGGCAAAGATCGACGCCAATGCCATCATGAGGCAGGCAATCATCATTGCGAAGGAGGATGTCCAGCGCTCAAAGCGTAAAAATTGGTTTTTCATTGGCCCGCCATGGTGGTCAAAATACAAAAACGCCCAACAGTTTGACCCGTCGGGCGTTGTCAAGTCGCCAACAATTACTTGAAATTGCGGATGCGGTCCAAGTTGGCTTTGCCGAACTGCTTTTCAAACTCTGCATTGATCGGGGCAAGGGTCGCAACAAATTTGGTTTTGTCCACGTTTTCGATAACGGTCATGCCTCTTTTACGCAATTCTGCAACGCCGTTGGCATCGTCCCTGTCCACGCGGGCACGGTTGGCTTTAACGCCTTCTTTGGCCGCATCAAGAAAAATTTGTTTGTCGCCAGCACTGAGTTTGTCCCAAACACCCTTGTTCATGAGGAAAACGGAGGGTGAGTAAACGTGCCCAGTGAGCGTGATATGTTTTTGTACTTGGTCAAAGTTGGAGGCCATGATCACGGACAAGGGGTTTTCCTGGCCATCGACCGTGCCTTGCTGCAGCGCAGTGAACACCTCAGGGAACGCCATCGGCGTGGTCACGATGCCCAAGCCCTTGTAGGCCGCAACGTGTACCGGATTTTCCATGGTGCGCATTTTCAGGCCCTTCAGGTCAGCAGGCTCATTGATCGGGCGCTTGTTGTTGGTCATGTGGCGCACGCCGTTTTCAGTCCAAGCCAAAGCCTTGAAGCCTTTGGATTCGAATTTGGAAAGCAACTCTTGGCCAATCGGGCCATCAAGGACGGCTCGTGCGTGAGCCTTGTCGCGGAAGAGAAAAGGCACGTCCAGAATCCGTGCTTCAGGCACAAAGTTGGGGACAGGACCTGTTGAATTGTGGGCAAGCTCTTGTGTACCCAGTTGCACGGATTCCATCACTTCACGCTCACCGCCGAGCGAACCGGAGTAAAAGTTCTTGATGACGATTCGGCCGTTGGTGCGTTTTTCAACTTCACGTGCCAAGGTGTCGATGGCTTCTCCAGCGTGAGAATTCTGCCCCACGGAAATGGCGTTGCGCATCACAATCTGCGCCGAGGCTGTGGTCATGAGACCTACGGCCAGACTCAGGCCTAACATCAAATTGCTCAATTTCATGGGTTGACTCCTCAATGGGTGGATGTAGACAAAGCTGAAATAACTTTTTCTGAAAGGGGATTATGGAGTTGATGTATTCAGACGCCATTCGGGTTTTCGAGAGGTTTTTTCAGCAAATTTGTCAAAGTCATCGTTTCGATTCAAAGACGACAAACACGTCACCGAATCACTTGACAAGCGTCAGGGTGCGGGTTCAATGAGGGCTGATTGTTCGATGGGCAACTCCCCATTTTTCCTTCCACAGGTGCAGCTATGAATGACTTTGATTCGGGTACTTTTCGTGTCGGCATCACGCGTGATGTGCTGACAAGCAATGGACAGCCCATCTTTGGGCAGGCGGTTTTTGAGTTTCTCAATCAACCCGGATTGGTTTGGGAATACATGGAAGAGACGCCAGCCATTCGCCCAGAACATGCCGCGCGATATGACGCGATATGCGCCATGCTGACGCACTTCACGCCTGAAAGCTTGGGGCCAGAGAAGCCCCGGTTGAAAGTGATTGCACGTTTTGGTGTGGGTTACGACACCATCGATGTCCCGACTTGTCAGAAGGCAGGCATTCTTCTGACCATTGCGCCCGATGGCGTTCGTCGCCCGGTTGCCGTTTCTGCCATCACATTCATGCTGATGCTGGCGCACAAAGTGGGCATCAAGGACCGTTTGACGCGTGCGGGCCGCTGGGCAGAGAAATCCGATCACATTGGCACAGGCTTGACCGGTCGTACCCTGGGTTCTTTGGGGGTGGGCAACATCGGAGCCGAGATGTTTCGTCTGGCCAAACCATTTGACATGACATTCATCGCTCACGATCCTTACGCCGATCCCATGCAAATGGCTGCGCTTGGGGTGCAGTTGGTGGATTTGGACACCCTGTTTCGCAACGCGGATTTTTTGACAGTGAATTGCCCTTTGAATGCATCGACGCGTGGTTTGGTCAATGCGAGCAAGTTGTCCTTGATGAAAAAAACGGCTTACCTCATCAATACGGCCCGGGGTCCCATCGTGGATGAGTCAGCGCTTTATCAGGCATTGGTGGAGAAAAAAATTGCTGGGGCAGGTTTGGACGTTTTCGAGGTGGAGCCAACACCTGCTGACAACCCCTTGCTGCAGTTGGACAACGTGGTGGTGACGCCCCATGGCATTTGCTTTACCGATGAATGCATGCAGGGCTTGGCCGAAAGTGCTTTCAAGGCCGTCGTTGATGTCATGCATGGGAAAAAGCCGCCGCATGTTGTGACCGCCTGATCAGCAGCCCCCTTAACTTGAACAAGGATTCACATGACCACAGAGCAGCCACTGAAGCAAACCATTTTGTCTGGCCAGACTGTCGCCGGTGCCATGGTTTTTGAATTTTTCACACCGGGCATTTCTCGCATATTGGCCAATTCAAGAGCCCGATTTGCCATCTATGACATGGAGCACACCGGTTTGGGTTTTGAGACCCTGAAATGGTTGTTTTCAACTTGCCGGGGTTTGCCCATCGAGCCCATGGTGCGTGTACCCACCGGTGAGTACACCTGGATTGCACGTGCCTTGGACATTGGTGCGCGCGGGGTGATGGTTCCGATGGTGGAGGACCGGGCTCAAGCCGAGCGTTTGGCCCAGGCTTGCCGCTATCCCGGGCTGGGTCGCAGGGGCGCAGCGTTTGGATTTGCGCAATGCGATTACCAAGGCGGAGATGTGGTTGAAAAAATGCGCCGATACCACGATCGAACTTTGCTGATTGCACAGATCGAAACAGAAAAGGGGCTGCAAAATGTCGAAGAAATTGCCGCTGTCGATGGGGTGGATGTTTTATGGGTGGGGCACTTTGATTTGTCCAATTTCATGGGCATTCCCGGCCAGTTTGACCATCCAAAGTTCAGCGAAGCCATGACCCATGTGGCGAAAGTGGCCAGAAAGCATGGCAAGGTCGCCGGGTTCATGGCTACCGATGCGACCTGGATTGAGCGGGCCAAAGGTATGGGCTACACCCTGCTTGCCGCAGGCACAGACACCGCCTTGCTGCAGCAAGCCTTTGGTCAGTTGATTCAGGGCATCCAATCCACTGGGGTGGATTGAGCCGTTTTCTTTCACATCCCCGTGTAATTGGGTCCGCCACCGCCCTCGGGGGTGACCCAGACGATGTTCTGGGTGGGGTCCTTGATGTCGCAGGTCTTGCAGTGCACGCAGTTCTGCGCATTGATTTGCAGGCGGTCGCTGTTGTCTTCGTTCTTGACGTATTCATAGACACCGGCGG
Organism: Comamonadaceae bacterium; assembly: GCA_027488215.1. GTDB lineage: Bacteria > Pseudomonadota > Gammaproteobacteria > Burkholderiales > Burkholderiaceae_C > Limnohabitans_A. Next base: position 211,055 of record JAIYCB010000031.1, on the reverse strand, counting down.
GGCAGTAGCGGCTTTCAGGTCCGCCAAATTTGGCCAGGTTGATGCCCACGGGCACCGAGGCGTCCTTGAGCGTCAGGTGGGCGGGCTGGTTTTCTTCGTGGTTGGTGTTGCTGATGAACACGCTGGAGAGTCGATCAAAGGTCAGCTTGCCGTCGGGCTTGGGGTAGTCAATCTTGGGGCAATCGGCCGCAGGCTTCAAATAGGTGTGGTCGGCTTTGTCGCGGCGCAGCGTCCACGGAATGTGGCCGCGCAGCACGAACTGCTCAAAGCCGTTCATCAAAGTCGCCACGGTCAGGCCCTTTTTGAACCAGGTCTTGAAATTGCGAGACTTGTTGAGCTCGGTGTAGAGCCAGCTGGCTTCAAAGGCCTCAGGGTAGGCGTTCAGCACGTCATGTTGACGACCAGCCATCAGCGCATCGTAGGCGGCCTCGGCGGCCAGCATGCCGGTTTTGATGGCGGCGTGGCTGCCCTTGATGCGGCTCACATTCAGGTAACCAGCATCACACCCAACCAGCGCGCCACCGGGGAATACGGTCTTGGGCAGGCTCATCAGGCCGCCTGCGGTGATGGCGCGGGCACCGTAGCCGATGCGTTTGGCATTCACTTCACCTTTGTCGTTGGTGAAGTACCACTTGATGTTGTTGTGGGTTTTCCAGCGCTGGAACTCTTCAAAGGGGCTGAGCCAGGGGTTGGCGTAGTCCAGACCGACCACGTAGCCGATGGCGATCTTGTTGTCTTCCATGTGGTACATGAAGGCGCCACCGTAGGTGTCGTTGTTCATGGGCCAGCCGGCGGTGTGCATCACAAAGCCGGGCGTGTGGCGTGAGGGATCGATTTCCCAGACTTCCTTGATGCCGATGCCGTAGGTTTGCGGGTCACGGCCTTCGTCCAGTTTGTATTTGGCGATCAGCTGTTTGCCCAGGTGGCCGCGTGCGCCTTCGGCAAACACGGTGTACTTGGCATGAAGTTCCATGCCCAGCTGGAAGTTCTCGGTCGGCTCGCCGTCCTTGCCCACGCCCATGTTCCCGGTGGCCACGCCTTTGACGGAGCCGTCTTCGTTGTAGAGCACTTCGGCAGCGGTGAAGCCCGGGAAGATTTCCACGCCCAAGTTTTCGGCCTGCTGGCCCAGCCAGCGGGTGAAATTGGAGAGGCTGATGATGTAGTTGCCGTGGTTTTGTGCGCACTCGGGCAAGAAGATGCCGGGGGTACGCGTAGCGCCGGTCTCAGACAGAAAGCTCCAGGCGTCGTCGGTCACGGGCTGGTTGAGCGGGGCACCCATTTCTTTCCAGTTGGGAAAGAGCTCCGTCAGGGCCTTGGGGTCCATGATGGCGCCCGACAGGATGTGCGCGCCGGGCTCGCCGCCTTTTTCCAGCACGACGACCGAAACGTCCTGACCTTTTTCAGCGGCCATTTGCTTGAGGCGAATCGCAGTGGACAGGCCAGCAGGGCCACCGCCGACCACGACGACGTCGTATTCCATGGATTCGCGGGGACCGTAGGTGCTGAGGATGTCTTCGGGGCTCATGAACGTCTCTTCTAGGGAAAGTGGTCAAAACAAAGGCCCGAAAACAGAGTGTCGGGCGTGTGACTCATTTTATGCGGCCAACAAGCGCTTCCCACGCACAATGGCGTCATTGTGGGTATCCACTGAGCCCAAAACACTGAAGGAGTTGTCATGGCTTATGAAATCGATTTGTCCGGTCGGGTGGCCTTGGTCACTGGGGCGTCGAGCGGCTTGGGGGCGCAATTTGCCAAAACCTTGGCGGCCGCAGGTGCGGGCGTGGTATTGGCGAGCCGCCGTATCGAAAAACTCAAAGACCTGCGCGCCGAAATCGAAGCTGCGGGCGGTGATGCCCATGTGGTGGCGATGGATGTGACCGACCGCCACAGCATCGCCGCAGCGGTGGCCCATGCCGAAACCGAAATGGGCAGCATTGACATTTTGGTGAACAACTCGGGCGTGAGCACCACCCAGCGCATTCAGGATGTGTCCGAGGAGGACTATGACTTCATCATGGACACCAATGTTCGGGGCGCATTTTTTGTGGCGCAAGAGGTGGGCAAGCGCATGCTGGCCCGAGCCAAAGGCGCTGCACCGGGCAGCTTCACAGGCGGGCGGATCATCAACATCGCTTCGATGGCGGGGCTGAAAGTGTTGCCGCAAATCGGTGTCTACTGCATGAGCAAAGCCGCCGTCATTCAGATGACCAAGGCTTTTGCGGTGGAGTGGGGCCGCTTTGGCATCAACGTCAACGCCATCTGCCCGGGCTACATTGATACGGAAATCAACCACCATCACTGGGCAACCGAGCAAGGTCAAAAACTCATCAGCATGCTGCCACGCAAGCGGGTGGGGCAGCCTCAGGACCTGGACGCCCTGTTGATGCTGCTCGCCAGCGATCAGAGCCACTTCATCAATGGCGCGGTCATTGCAGCCGACGATGGTTTTGCGGTCTGAGGGCTTGAGCCATGAAGTTGGAACTGCCCGAACACAAGAAATTGGTGCATCAACTGGTTATCCCCATCCGGTGGGGTGACATGGACGCCATGGGCCATGTCAACAACACGGTGTACTTTAGGTACATGGAAAGCACCCGCATTGACTGGTTTGACAAGATCGGCATCCTTCCGAATCCGAAAGGTGAGGGCCCGGTGATCGTCAATGCGTTTTGCAACTTCTACAAACAGTTGGAGTACCCAGGTGACATCCTCGCCAAGATGTTTGTGAGTGATCCGGGACGCACAACATTTGAAAGCTGGTGCACGCTGGAGCGGGTGGACCAACCGGGGCGAGTGGATGCTGCAGGGGGGGCCACCACCATTTGGGTGAATTTTCTGCAGCAAAAAGCGGTGACTTTGCCTGATTGGGTGCGCGAAAAAGTCTCGCCATAGCGCGAGCCCCGGAAATACCCGGCTGAGCGTCTTAGGCCTTCGCTCCCACTGCCGTCCACTGGTTGGCGTGTTGGGTCAGCCAGTCGCTGGCTTGGGTTGGGTGACCGACTTGTAGGGGGTGAAAGTCTTTTCGGGTGTACTCCCAAACCGGTTTAGCCACGCGCCAGACCATGCCGTGGCGGCCAAACAAAAACTTGCTGGCTGACCACCAGGTGCTGGGCTTGAACAGGGTTTTGTCGTGCCAGAGGTTGTTGACCGTCTGGCGGAACACATCGGTGCTGAACTGGATCGTCACGTACCAGAACCAGCGCATGCGCCAGGCGTGGTTGCCGCCCAGGCGTTGGTAAAGGTCAAAAGCCACACATTTGTGCTCGGACTCTTCGGCGGCATGCCAACGCCACAGGGTTTTCAGGGGTTCTTCGGCATTGGCAAACCAATCGCCAGGCTGATCAATCCGATCAAGTGTCAAGTCACCAAAAATCGAGGTGTAGTGCTCAAACGCGGCAGTGATGGCCAACTCGTGCAGGTGCCCTTTGGCACTCTTGGTAAAGAACTCTTCGCGGCCTTTTTTTAGGCGTCGCTCGGCGCGTGGACCCCAGTGGTTGACCAAGCCTTGCTTTTCCAGATGGGCGTTGTACAGGCCGTGCAGGTGGCGGTGGGTGGCTTCCTGTCCGATGAAGCCTTTGGCCACGCTTTTCAAATCGGCGTTTTCGGGGGTGTCGGCCAAGGCTTTGGCACCATTTTTGACCGCATCAATGAAGGACTGTTCACCCACCGGAAAGCTCATCGACAGGGCGTTGGCATAAGCCGTCAAAAACGCATCGCCACCGTTCCAGTGGCGCGAGAAGCCTTTGGACAGGTCGACAGACAGGCGCCGCACCGTCAAATCGGTGGGGGCTTGCAAGGCGGTTGTGCTCGGTTTCATGTTGAGAATTCCAAGATCGATCAAAATATGAGCATTATTCAGCTTTTTGAGCAGTTCACAACTCGCAAACTGCTCAGATTTACACAAGGCCATTCACATGCCCACATCTCGACCTGCCAACAAGCTGCAAGCCTCGCCAGAAGGGCGTCGCCAGCCCACGCAGGTGCGGGCGCAGCAGACGATTCAAACCCTTTTCAAGGCCGCTGCTCAGATTTTGGACAAGGAGGGGGAGACAGGCTTGACCACCAACAAGGTGGCAGCGGCCGCCGGTTTTTCGATTGGGACCCTTTACCAATACTTTCCCAGCAAGGAAATGCTGGTGCGGGCCATGGCAGCGCGCGGGCAGGACTTGGTGCTCAAAGAGTTGGAAGGCTACTTGCGTGAACTGGAAACCCGCAACGATGTGCAGCAGATGGATGGTCGCGAATTGCTGGGCAAGGCGATTCAAATCTTGCTTCAAGGCTTTGCAAAAGGCAAAGGCCTCAGTCAAACCCTGATCCGATTGGGTTGGACGCTCGAAAAGCCCGACGAAACCGCCAATGCGGTGCGTCAGGTGGCCGACCGACTCGCCGTGTTTTTTGAACGCATCGATCACCCGGCCCTGCAAACGCCCAGCACCGCCCAAATGTTTGTGCTGACCCGCTCGGTGATTGGCACTTTGCGCAGCGCTAGCCTTGAAAAGTCGCCATTGCTGGGAAGTCCGGCCTTTGAAGAGGCATTGACCCAAATGGCCTGGGCCTTGCTGGCCCGACAGGCTCAGACGGCGGGCTTGGGCTTGGGCGCGCGGCCCATCAGGTAAAACTCCGGGTTGGGCATCATCCCGCTGAAGCTGGCCATGCGGTTGCTCAGGCCAAAAAACGCCGTGATGGCCGCAATGTCCCAGATGTCTTCGTCGTCAAAGCCGTGCGCGTGCAAGGCGGCAAAGTCGACATCTTCCACTTGGTCCGAGTGTTGGCAGACCTTCATGGCGAAGTCCAGCATGGCGCGTTGGCGGGGGCTGATGTCGGCCTTGCGGTAATTGATGGCGACTTGGTCGGCGACCAGTGGTTTTTTCTCGTAAATGCGCAAGATCGCGCCGTGCGCCACCACGCAATACAGGCAATTGTTGGCCGCGCTGGTGGTGGTCACGATCATCTCCCGCTCACCTTTGGTCAGGCCACTGCTGCGCCCCACCGACTCGGGCACCATCAGGGCGTCGTGGTAAGCAAAAAACGCGCGCCACTCGGCGGGGCGGCGGGCAAATGCCAAAAACACATTGGGCACAAAACCGGCTTTTTCTTGAACTTCGAGCACTTTGACCTTGATGTCGTCTGGCAAGTCCTTGATTTCGGGGGCGGGATAGCGTGGGGTAGGGGGTGTGCTCATGGTGTCTCCTGTTGGGCAAGGTTTTGATTATGCTCATGGCTCTGAAAGGAACCTGTCATGTCACAAACACCGATTGAACAAGCCCGCGAAGCCCACCCTGATGATGATGCTTTTCAGGCTGGCTTGAAAACCCGCACTCAGGTGATGGGCTCGTCTTATGTCGACCGCGCCTTGGGTGCCGCCACGGACTACACCATGCCCATGCAGGAGTTCATCACGGCCAACGCTTGGGGCAACGTATGGCAACGCCCTGGGCTGGATCTCAAAACCCGTAGCCTCATCACTGTGGCCATGCTCGCTGCTCAAGGCAAGCAGCAAGAGCTCAAAGCTCATGTGCGCGGCGCGTTGACCAATGGCGCCACACCCGAAGAAATCCGCGAACTCATGCTGCACGCCACTGTGTACTGCGGTTTTCCGACGGCGATTGATGCGTTCAGGTGTGCGGCCGAGGTGATCGAGCCCAAGACTTGAGCTGAGCGGTCAAAGGGGTATCCCCCTAACCTCGCACCAACTTTTGAATCAAATCCGCGGCCCCTGAGGCTTGGTATTTGCGCATGAGCTTGACGCGGTAGATTTCGACCGTGCGGTGGCTGATGCCCAAAGAGCGGCCGATCTCCTTGCTGGTCAGTCCGTCCATCAGATGGGCGGCGACTTCGCGTTCGCGGGCGGTGAGCTCGGCTTTCACGGGTTTGCGGGCCGACAGGTCTTCAAAAGTCCAGATGCCCGCTTCGTGCGGTGCGTCACGGTTGAGCGCACGGCCTGTCACATGACACCAGAAGGTTTCGCCCTTAAAGCGGCCGTCCACCCGTTTCATCACCCGGTCGTCGGCATACACGCCTTTGGCGTTCAGGATGGGGGCGATGCGCTGGCCAGTGCGTTCGAACTCGTCGGCACTGGGGTAAAGCAGCTGAAAACTTTGTCCGATCAATTGATCTTTGCTCACCCCGAACATCTCGCACACGCGCTGGTTGCAGTCAACGATGGTGCGGTTGCGCGAAAGCACCAGACCGATGGGCGCCAGGTCGAAGGCAAGGCGGTAGTCGATGTCAGAGTTCATGAGCACGGGTTTTGAGTAGGGATTGCCACGTTGCTGCGCTCTTCGCGTTGACGAAAGACCCGGATGCGAGCCTTTTTGATCGTCATCGCGAGCGAAGCGCGGCGATCAAGACTCTGCATTAACCAAGGGCTCACCATTACGAAAAACTACGTATTTCAATACGTAGTATCGTAACCCCCTCTACCTTCTTTTGGAGACCGGTGTGAACAAGATTTATGCCTCCGCAGCCGAGGCCTTGAAAGGCATCGTGGCTGACGGTCAACTGATTGGCGTGGGCGGTTTTGGCCTGTGCGGCATCCCCGAAGCCCTGATTGCCGCCTTGCGTGACAGCGGCGTGCAGAACCTGACCGCGATTTCAAACAACGCGGGCGTGGACGACTTCGGTCTGGGCCTCTTGCTGCAAACCCGCCAGATCAAAAAGATGATTTCGTCTTATGTGGGCGAGAACAAAGAATTCGAGCGCCAGTACCTGGCGGGCGAGTTGGCGCTGGAATTCACCCCCCAAGGCACGTTGGCCGAGAAGCTTCGTGCAGGCGGCGCGGGCATCCCGGCCTTCTTCACCAAGACCGGCGTGGGAACCCTAGTGGCCGAAGGCAAGGAGCTGCGCGAGTTCGACGGCGAGACCTATGTGATGGAGCGCGCTTTGGTGCCCGACGTGTCGCTGGTCAAAGCGCACCGCGCCGACAAGTCCGGCAACCTGCAGTTCCGTTACACCTCGCGCAACTTCAACCCCGCTGTGGCCATGGCGGGCAAGATCTGTGTGGTCGAGGTCGAGGAGATCGTCGAAACCGGCGAGATGCACCCCGACAGCGTCCACCTGCCTGGCATTTATGTGCACCGCATCGTGCTGAACAAGACCCCTGAAAAGCGCATCGAGAAACGCACCATCACTGAAAAGGCGGGAGTCTGATATGAGCTGGAGTCAAGACCAAATGGCCGCCCGTGCGGCCCACGAACTGGAAGACGGTTTCTATGTGAACCTGGGCATTGGCATCCCCACGCTGGTGGCCAACTTTGTGCCGGCTGACAAAGAAGTCTGGTTGCAAAGCGAAAACGGCATGCTGGGCATTGGCCCCTTCCCGAACGAAGACGAAGTCGATGCTGACCTGATCAACGCGGGCAAGCAGACGGTGACGACCATCAAGGGCTCGTCGATTTTTGGCAGCGAGCAGTCCTTTGCCATGATCCGGGGCGGAAAGATCAACTTGTCCATTCTGGGCGCGATGCAGGTCACCGACAAAGGCGATCTGGCCAACTGGATGATCCCCGGCAAGATGGTCAAGGGCATGGGCGGTGCGATGGATTTGGTGGCGGGCGTCAAGCGCGTGATCATCCTGATGGAGCATGTGGCCAAAAAGAAAGACGGCACGGAAGACATGAAGATCCTGCCCGAATGCACGCTGCCGCTCACTGGCAAGGGTGTGGTCGACCGCATCATCACCGACCTGGCCGTGATGGACGTGACCGACGCAGGCCTCAAAGTGGTCGAGCTGGCGCCAGGCGTGACACCTGAGTTGCTGCAAAGCAAGACCGGAGTGAAGCTGGTTTTCTGAACCGTCCCGAATGCATGCAAAAAGGCCCCGAGAGGGGCCTTTTCATTTGGAACTGGAGCGGGTGATGGGAATCGAACCCACGTTATTTGCTTGGGAAGCAAGAGTCCTGCCATTGAACGACACCCGCGTGCTGAAATTCTAATCGGATTGGATGGGCGTTAGCGCTGATCTAAAAGTACGCATCGTTAAAATCATCGAATGCAACGGTCGTCTCTCAATCATCGCTCTCTGAATATCCAGCCTTGGTTTTTGATTTTGCTGGCCAGCTATACGGTCCTGGAGTTGTCCTTCAATCACCGGCTGCTTGAATTGGCGGGTGATTTGCAATCAGCTGCCACCACGAACCAATTGAACGACATTGAGATTTGGGGGCGTATCGTTTCCGGTTTGGGCTTGGCCTTGTTGTTGATGCGTTGGCTGGACAATTGGGTGCGGTCCAGGGTTTTACTATTCTTGATGTGCTGCATGTTGGGTTTGTTCAGCATGTGGCATGCGCAAAAGGCTTTGGTGGACACCATCGTTGCGCGAGCTGATGCGCAAGACCTTTCGATGAGTTGGCGGTCGCAGATGAGTACTCAGGAGGCGCTCAATGGGCGAATTTTTCTCCGAGGCGAAACTTTGCTGACCAGTCCGGCCCCTCCAGACATCCGTCCAGTGATGAGTGCCTTGTGGGCTTCTTCTGTGGCTGGCTTGTTTCCTGAAGATCTGGATTCGGATTCAGGCGCAACGCAACTCATGAGCGGCGTTTTTGCCCCACAAATCACCCAGACGCAGTTGGTGGCGGCTTACCGCAAGACGGTCATGACCCCGGTGGTATTGGCCGCCTCCTTGTTGTTTGGATTGCTTAACCTGTGTCAACTTTTTGCGGGTTTGCTTGCATGGGGATTGAATGTTTCGGGGCAAGACCGCTTGCTGCAACTCTCCAAATTTTGGTTGCTTCCTTCTTTGACGCTCATGTGCATGGCTCTGAGTTGGTGGCCTGGCAATGCGTGGACCGAATCTCCTGCTTATCGTCTTGTGGCCAGTCCAGCCCTTTGGACTGATAAACCCTACTTGGCCCCTTTTGTGGAGTGGAGTGTGCGCGCTGAACCTGCTTGGGCAGATTCGGTGGCATGGGTTCATCGGGCTTTGCTTCTTGACTTCGAATTCACGGTGCCTTTTCGTCATTGACCTGCACTCGATGGCACGCCACCCCTGGCCAGTGGTCGTGCCCTTGTGCTCCATTGTGGGGTTGAATCACTTCAATATGTCACCCACACACAGGAATTTGATCTCTACATAGTCGTCCATGCCGTGGTGCGAGCCTTCGCGGCCCAGACCTGACTGCTTGACCCCACCGAAAGGCACATGCTCGGTGGCCAAAATGCCCACGTTGATGCCCACCATGCCGTACTCCAGCGCTTCGCTCACGCGGAAAATGCGGCCCACATCGCGGCTGTAGAAGTAACTCGCCAGCCCGAATTCGGTGTTATTGGCTGCATCAATCGCTTCTTGTTCTGTCTTGAACTTGAAGATTGGCGCAAACGGGCCAAAGGTTTCTTCCTTGGCACAGACCATGTCGGCGCTGGCGTCGGCGATCACCGTGGGTTCAAAAAACTGGCCATCCAGCCGCTTGCCGCCCGTGAGCACGCGTCCGCCCTTGGCGATCGCATCTTTCACATGCCGCTCGACCTTGTCGAGGGCCGAGGGCTCGATCAACGGGCCCTGGTTCACGCCGTCGGCAAAACCGTTGCCCACTTTGGCAGTTTTGACTTTGGCCGCGAACTTGGTGGCGAATTCTTCGTACACCGACTCCTGCACATAAAAGCGGTTGGAGCACACGCAGGTCTGGCCTGCGTTGCGGTATTTGCTGGCAAAAGCGCCTTCCACGGCGCTGTCGATGTCGGCGTCTTCGAACACGATGAAGGGTGCGTTGCCGCCCAACTCCAGCGACATTTTTTTCACGGTGGGGGCTGACTGGGCCATCAGGATGCGGCCGACTTCGGTGGAGCCGGTGAAGCTGATGTGGCGCACCACGTCGCTGGCGCAAAGGACTTTGCCAATGGTGATGCTTTGCGGGCCGTCGGCGGTGATGATGTTGAGCACCCCGGCCGGGATGCCAGCGCGAATTGCCAGTTCAGCGGCGGCCAGCGCGGTGAGCGGGGTTTGTTCAGCGGGCTTGATGACCACGGGGCAACCCGCCGCGAGTGCTGGGGCCACCTTGCGGGTGATCATGGCCAGCGGAAAGTTCCAGGGTGTGATGGCCGCGCACACGCCAATCGGCTGCTTGAGCACCAAGAGGCGGCGGTTGTTGTCGAACTGGGGCAGGGTCTCGCCGTTGACGCGCTTGGCCTCTTCGGCGAACCACTCGACAAAACTTGCGCCATAGGCCACTTCGCCACGCGACTCGGCAATGGGCTTGCCGTTTTCTGCAGTCATCAGGCGGGCGAGGTCTTCAGTGTTGGCGATCAGCAAATCAAACCACTTGCGCAAAATGATGCTTCGCTCTTTGGCGGTTTTGGTTTTCCAGGCACCCCAAGCCGCATTCGCAGCGGCAATGGCGGCTTCGGCTTCGGCCGCCCCCAAGTTGGCCACGCTGGCCAAGTGCACACCTGTGGCCGGGTCGGTGACATCAAAACGCTGGGTGCCCGCCACCCACTGGCCATTGATCAAGGCATTGGTTTTGAGCAAAGTGGGGTCGTTGAGCAGGGCGAGGGGCGATGTGGTCATGGTTTTCATGTTGGTTTGTGAATACCCGGCAGCTGAATGCTTGCCGGTGGATAAAGAGGCATGGCGGTCAAAAAACCAGGACGATCGAAACTTCCCCCTGATGGATGCACCGCTTGGAAAACCAATTATGCGGCTTTCTTGCGCAGTGCAGCTTGCCAGCTATTTTCAAAGTCAGACTTCGAACAGCAGAAAAAACAGTAACATGGAATTCCGTTTTTTGGGAGTTCACAGCGTGGCCAGTGACAAGCCTTCGAGCCCTGTTTGTTTGCCAAACACCGTGACCCGGTTGCCCATCTCGGGTTCAGAACCAGAAGCTTGCTTGCGGGTCCTTTTGCTAGGGGCGAGCGGAACGATTGGCATGGCCACTGCACGGGCTTTGCTTCGGCGTGGCCACGAGGTGTTTTGTCTGGTGCGTCCACGCCATGGGATGAGCCCAACGCAGGCTGACGCCCCCTTGTTGGATTGCCTTGCTGGGGCCACGCTGCTTTGGGGGAACGCGGCTGAGGAGGGGGTCTGGAAACTACCGGGTCTGGCGCAAGCTCACTTTGATGTGGTGATCTCATGCATGGCCTCGCGAATGGGTTCACCTCAAGACGCTTGGCGGATCGATCACCAGGCGCATGTTTGGGCACTCCAAGCAGCAAAGAGCGCGGGTGTGAAGCATTTTGTACAACTGTCTGCCATTTGCGTGCAAAAGCCCTTGCTGGCTTTTCAACATGCCAAACTTGCTTTTGAAAAAGTCTTGATCGAATCAGGCATCACCTATTCCATCGTTCGCCCAACCGCTTTTTTCAAATCACTGTCGGGCCAATTGGAACGGGTCAAAAAAGGCAAGCCGTTTTTGCTTTTCGGCGACGGACAGTTGACCGCCTGCAAACCCATCAGTGACGATGATTTGGCTGATTTCCTGGTTGGTTGCCTCAACGACGTGTCACGCCACAACCGCATCTTGCCCATCGGTGGGCCGGGGCCTGCCATCACCCCGCTGGCTCAGGGAGAACATTTGTTTTTTTTATTGGGAATGGAACCTCGTTTTACACGTGTTCCGGTCCGCCTGTTGGACGTCATCGTGGGTGTTTTGAGCGTTTTGGGCAAGCTCATTCCTGCTGCAGCGGACAAAGCCGAGTTGGCACGCATCGGACGGTATTACGCCTCTGAGTCGATGTTGGTTTGGGACGCTGACGCGCAGCGCTACGATGCTCAGGCCACACCCTCACACGGTTCACAAACGCTGTTCGATGCCTATGCCAGGTGGGTCAAGGGAGAGGAAGCGCCAGATCGCGGGAAACACGCTGTTTTCAAGTAGGTTCGTGCAATTTCCATGTGAGTCCGCGTTGGCGAAATCGGCGTCACCCGCCACATGGACATGTCGGTCAAGTGAATTTTTGCCCGATCCACTATATCCGCGCATCTCGCCTTGGCCCCAAAGCCAGCCACAGGCCCCAAACTTATAATGCGGGGTTGCACTTTGAGCGAACACACCCCCATGAGCCAAGCCACTTTCTCCGTCTCCGACATCCGCAAGACCTTTTTAGACTTTTTTGAGTCCAAAGGCCACACCGTGGTGGCATCCAGCCCTCTGGTGCCCGGCAACGACCCGACCCTGATGTTCACCAACTCCGGCATGGTCCAATTCAAGGACGTGTTTTTGGGCTCGGACAAGCGCAGTTACGTGCGCGCCGCGTCCGTGCAGGCCTGCCTGCGTGCGGGTGGCAAGCACAACGACCTTGAAAACGTGGGCTACACCGCACGCCATCACACCTTTTTTGAGATGCTGGGCAACTGGTCGTTTGGCGACTATTTCAAGCGCGAATCCCTGGAGTGGGCTTGGGAGCTGCTGACCCAGGTCTACAAGCTGCCCGCCGAGAAGCTCTACGCCACGGTGTATCAGGAAGACGACGAGGCCTATGCCATTTGGCAGGACATTTTTTTCAAAGCGGGCTGGACCTCAGAGCGCATCGTGCAGGAGACCCGCATCATCCGCATCGGCGACAACAAGGGCGGTCGCTACAAGTCAGACAACTTCTGGATGATGGCCGACACCGGCCCTTGCGGTCCTTGCTCCGAAATCTTCTACGACCATGGTCCACACATCCCTGGCGGCCCACCCGGCAGCCCCGATGAAGACGGTGACCGTTTCATCGAAATATGGAACAACGTGTTCATGCAGTTCAACATGGACGAGACCGGTGCCGTCACGCCGCTGCCCGCGCCTTGTGTGGACACCGGCATGGGCCTGGAGCGCCTGGCCGCCATCTTGCAACACGTGCACAGCAACTACGAGATCGACATTTTTGATGCGCTGATCAAGGCCGCTGCCCGCGAAACCGGTTGCACCGATTTGAACAACAAGTCACTGCGCGTGATCGCCGACCACATCCGCGCCACCGCGTTTCTGGTGAGCGACGGCGTGGTGCCGAGCAACGAAGGCCGTGGCTATGTGCAGCGCCGCATCATCCGCCGCGCGATTCGCCACGGTTATCTGCTGGGCCAAAAGACCCCGTTCTTCCACAAGCTGGTGCCCGATTTGGTCAAGCTCATGGGCGCGGCTTACCCCAACATGGCTGATCAGGCCGAGCGCATTGCCGACGTTTTGCGTGTGGAAGAAGAACGCTTCTTTGAGACGCTGCAAAGCGGCATGCAGATTCTGGACGCGGCACTCGAAGGCGGCGTGAAAATGCTGCCTGGCGAAGTCGCCTTCAAGCTGCACGACACCTACGGCTTCCCGCTCGACCTGTCGGCCGACGTGTGCCGCGAACGAGGCCTGAGCGTGGACGAGGCCGGTTTTGCTGCAGCCATGGAAAAGCAAAAAGCCCAGGCCCGCGCGGCTGGCAAGTTCAAGATGGACAAAGCGCTGGAGTACACCGGGGACGGTAACGACTTTGTGGGCTACGAAGACCTGACGGCCAACGCCAAAGTGCTGGCTTTGTACGCTGACGGCAACGCCGTGAATGAACTCCAAGCCGGTCAGGCGGGTGTGGTCGTGCTGGACACGACCCCGTTCTACGCCGAGTCCGGTGGCCAAGTGGGCGACCAGGGCATGATCCACAACGCGGGTGGCCAGTTCAATGTGGCTGACACGCTCAAGATCAAGGCCGACGTGTTTGGCCACCACGGCGAAGTGAAATCCGGCAGCCTGAAGGTGGGCGATGCGGTGCAGGCCCATGTGGACTTGGGCCTACGTGCCGCCACCGTGCGCAACCACAGCGCTACCCACCTGATGCACAAAGCCTTGCGCGAAGTGCTGGGCAGCCATGTGCAGCAAAAGGGCAGCTTGGTCAACGCCGAGCGCACCCGCTTTGACTTTGCGCACAACGCGCCCGTGACCGACGCCGAAATCCGCCAGATCGAAGCCCAAGTCAACGCTGAAATTTTGGCCAACGCCGCTGCGCATGCGCGTGTGATGGACATTGAAAGTGCCCAGAAGACCGGCGCGATGATGCTGTTTGGCGAGAAGTACGGTGAGACCGTGCGCGTTTTGGACATTGGCACCAGCCGTGAACTGTGCGGCGGCACCCACGTCAAAGCCACGGGCGACATTGGCCTGTTCAAGATCGTGAGCGAAGGTGGCGTGGCCGCAGGCGTGCGACGCATTGAAGCCGTGACCGGAGAAAACGCATTGGCTTATCTGCAGTCGCTCGAAGACACCGTCTCGCAAGCCGCTGGCGCGCTCAAGGCCCAACCGGCCGAGCTCAATGCCCGCATCGCGCAGGTGCTCGACCAGGTCAAGGCCCTGGAGAAAGAACTGGCCGCCGCCAAAGGCAAGTTGGCTTCGGCCCAGGGCGATGAACTCGTCAAGCAAGCGGTGGACATCAAGGGCATCAAGCTGCTGGTGGCCACGCTGGAAGGGGCCGATGCCAAGACCTTGCGCGACACCATGGACAAGCTCAAGGACAAGATCAAGACCGCTGTGATCGTGCTAACGGCTGTGGATGGCGAGAAGGTTCAGATCGCCGCTGGCGTGACCGCCGACACCGTGGGCAAAGTCAAAGCCGGGGAACTGGCCAGCTTTGTGGCGGGGCAAGTCGGCGGCAAAGGCGGCGGCAAGCCCGACATGGCCATGGCCGGGGGCACCAATCCAGCAGCTTTGCCTGCTGCGCTGGCCAGCGTGCAGGCTTGGGTGACCGAGCGAGTTTGACGCCAGATGGCTCGGGGCTGCCTGAGCGGCCCTGAGTTTGCGTCAAAACTGCAGCTTCAATTGGCTCTCCAACTCACGGGCTTGCCCAGTGAGCGGGTCGGTGAACCGCACCGATTGGGCCAGGAGCTGCAAGGGGTTGCTGAAATCTTCCTGCTCCGCAGGCCCCCGACGCACCGTGGGGTAGAACTGATCGCCTGCTATGGGCATTCCCATGGCCATCATGTGCACACGCAGCTGGTGGCGCTTGCCCGTTACGGGTTCCAATTGGTAGAGCGCTTGCTCACCCTGAACGCTCAACCGGGCAATCCGGGTTTCGCTGTTGACCTCGCCCGGTATTTCTTGCATTTTGAAAAAATACGCCGGGTCTTCGGCGAGACGACTGGTGTGCACCCGCGGAAGTGCCAGCTCGGGGCGGTGCGCGGCCACGGCTTGGTAAGTCTTGTGAATGCGGTGGTCACGAAACAGAGCGTGGTAGGCATCGCGTTCGTGCAGGCGTTTGCCAAGAAGTACCAGGCCTGCCGTTTCGCGGTCAATGCGGTGCAGGGGTACCAGATCGGCATGGCCTGTCAGTCGTTTGAGTTGGACCAGCAGGCATTGCTGCACAAAGGGGCCAGCCGGGGTCACTGGCATGAAATGCGGCTTGTCGGCCACCAGCAGGTGATCGTCTTCGAACAAGATGGCCGCTTGCATGGGCAGGCGTGGTTCGTCGGCCACGTTGCGGTAATAAAAGAAGCGCTGACCAGATCGGCAGGCTTGATCTGCTTGAGCGCTTTGCCCGTTTTCTTGAAGCACCAGGCCTTGCGCCAGACGTTGCGCCCATTCCTCACGGGGGATGCCGGGCATGCGCTGGACCAAAAAATCGAGCAAGTTGGGCCAATGCCCAGCCGGGACAGCCACTACGCTGGCACTCACGCCATCGCGCACGGGCATTTGGGCCACGCGTGCCGATCGGGTCATGTCAGACCCGGCGGAACACCAGGTCCCACACGCCGTGGCCGAGCTTGAGGCCTCGGTTTTCAAACTTGGTCAAAGGCCGGTAGTCCGGTTTGGTCGCAAATCCCCCCTGGGCCACGTCAGCCGTGTTCCTCAACAAAGGTTCAGCGCTGATGACTTCCATCATCTGTTCGGCATAGGGTTGCCAGTCTGTGGCGCAGTGCAGGTAGCCTCCGGGTTTGAGGCGCTGGGCCAACTTGTTCACCAACCCCGGCTGAATCAAGCGGCGCTTGTGGTGCTTGGTTTTGTGCCAAGGGTCCGGGAAGAAGATGTGTACGCCGTCCAGCGAGCCTGGGCTGAGCATGTGGTCTATGACCTCCACCGCATCGTGGCGCAGGATGCGGATGTTTTGGATGTCTTGCTCGCCAATGCGTTTGAGCAGTGCGCCTACGCCGGCTTCGTGCACCTCGCAGCACAGGAAATTGTCATCGGGCCGAACCCGTGCGATGTGGGCCGTGGCTTCGCCCATGCCAAAGCCGATTTCCAGAATCAGCGGGGCGCTGCGGCCAAAAGCGGCGCTGGCGTCCAGGGCTTGTGGGGCGTAGTGCAGCAAATTGGCGGGACCATACAGCTCATAGGCTTTGGCCTGTCCGATGGTGGTGCGACCTGCACGCAGCACATAGCTTTTGATGGTGCGCAAAAAAGGCACGTCAGCAGGCATGCCTGTCGCCTTCGGCGCGTCGATGGGAGCGTTTTCAGTCATGGTGAGGATTGTAGGGTGCGCCCTTGCCCCGGGGCGCGACCCAAGCGGTCAAACTGTCTTGGGTTTGAAGTCACAGAATGCCGCCACCGCGCACTGACCGCAGAGCGGTTTGCGCGCCTGGCACACATAGCGACCGTGCAAGATCAGCCAGTGGTGAGCATCCACCAAGTACTTGGCAGGGATGCGTTTGAGCAGTTTGAGCTCGACTTCCAAGGGGGTTTTTCCCGGGGCCAAGCCTGTGCGGTTGCCCATGCGAAAAATGTGCGTGTCCACTGCCATGGTGGGCTCTCCAAAAGCGGAGTTGAGCACCACATTGGCCGTTTTGCGGCCCACACCGGGCAGGGCTTCGAGGGCTTCACGGCTGCGGGGAACATGTCCGCCGTACTGCTCCACCAAAATGCGGCAGGTTTTTATCAGGTGTTTGGCTTTGCTGCGGTACAGGCCAATCGTCTTGATGTAACCCTCCAGCCCCGCCAGCCCGAGGTCCAGGATCTTTTGCGGCGTGCCCGCCACGGGAAACAGCTTGCGAGTGGCCTTGTTCACGCCCACATCGGTGGCTTGGGCCGACAGCAGCACGGCGGCCAGCAGCTCAAAGACGCTGGTGTATTCCAGCTCGGTCACAGGCATGGGGTTGGCGGCTTGCAACGTGGCAAAGAAGGATTCGATCTGAGCGGGTTTCATGGCGGTTGGGAGTAGGAGGGCAGAAGTTGGCAAAATGACGGCCAAGTCAACACGGGAAGATACACCATGCCTTTGCAATTTGCAGACCGCCTGAACAACGTCGAAACCTCCGCCATCCGTGAGCTTTTCAAGCTTCTGGGCAAGCCCGGCATCATCAGTTTTGCGGGTGGCTTTCCCGACAGCGCCATGTTTGATGTGGACGGTATCCGCGAAGCCAGCAACGCCTCGCTGAACCAAGACCCCGGCGCGGCCCTGCAATACGGCGCGACCGAAGGTTTTGGTCCGCTGCGCGAGCAACTGGCCCACTTCATGGCCCAAAAGGGTGCGCAAGACGTGACCGCCGACCAACTGATCGTGACCACCGGCAGTCAGCAAGGTTTGGATCTGATCGGCAAAACCATGATCAGCCCCGGCGACAAGGTGATCGTGGAAGGCCCGACCTTTTTGGCCACGATCCAGTGCTTCCGCCTCTACGGAGCCGAACTCATCAGCGCCCCAGTGGATGGTCACGGCGTCAAGACCGACGAGCTGGAAAAGCTGATCGCCGAGCACAAACCGAAGTTTGTCTACCTGATTCCCACTTTTGGCAACCCAAGCGGCGCCCTGATGAATGCCGAGCGCCGCAAGCAAGTGCTGGAGATGGCGGTCAAGCACCAAACCCTGATTGTCGAAGATGACCCCTATGGCGATCTGTACTTTGGCGAAGCGCCACCACCCAGTTTGCTGGCCTTGAGCAGCACCGTGCCCGGCAGCCGTGAGTTGCTGGTGCATTGCGGCTCGCTGTCCAAAGTGCTGTCGCCCGGTTTGCGCGTGGGTTGGATGGTTGCCCCGGCCGAATTGCTGGGCAAGGCCACCATGTGCAAACAGTTCAGCGACGCCCACACCAGCACCTTTGCTCAGGCCACGGCGGCTCAATACCTCAAGGCTGGTCGCATGCCCGCCACCTTGGACAAAGTGCGCGCTGTGTATGCAAAGCGCGCCCAAACCATGGGCGATGCGCTTCGCCGCGAGTTGGGAGATGCCGTCGAGTTTGTGCAACCCCAAGGCGGTCTGTTCATTTGGGCGCGTCTCACGGGGGCTGGCGGCAAAGTGGCCGACGGCAATGTGTTTGCCAAACGCGCCATCGACAATGGCGTGGCCTTTGTGCCGGGCACACCTTTCTTCTGCGCCAACCCAGACCACGCCACCTTCCGCCTGAGCTTTGCCACGGTGGGCGAAGACAAGATCCTGGAAGGTATCTCGCGCTTGGCCAAGGCCTTGTAAGCCATGGCCTCCAGCACTGAACTGTGCATCGACGTCAATGGCACCGAGGTTTGGCTCCAAGGGCAGGGCGACGAGGTCATTTTCATGCTGCACGGCTGGCCAGACACCCGCGCCCTGTGGGACGGCACCGTAGCCGCCTTGCAAGACCGTGCCACCTGCGCGCGCATCACGCTGCCAGGCTTTGAAACCGGTCCTTCAGCCATCAGCTTGGACGACATGTGCCAACGGCTGCTCCAGATCGTGGACCGTATCAGCCCCGACCAGCCCGTGACCCTGATGCTGCACGACTGGGGCTGCATCTTTGGCTATGAATTCGCCATGCGCCACCCCGACCGTGTAGCCCGTGTGGTGGCGGTGGACGTGGGCGACCACAACTCGGGGGCCTTGCTGCGCAGCTGGGGTGCGAAAGCAAAACTGTCGGTGATGGGCTACCAACTCTGGCTGGCCCTTGCCTGGAAGCTGGGTGGCAGCTTGGGCACCCGCATGACCCGCGCCATGGCCCGCTGGCTGCGCTGTCCATCGGACCCTGCCACGATCACCCACACGATGAACTACCCTTATGCCATGCGGTGGTTCGGCACAGCGGGTGGGCTCAAGCATGCGGCGCAAATCAAATTGCCCATGCCGCTTATGTTTGTCTATGGCGAGCGCAAGCCCTTCATGTTCCATTCGGCCAAATGGTTGGATAAAGTGGCTGCTGCGCCTGGCAGCGCCGTGCAGGGCCTGCCCTGCGGGCATTGGGTGATGATTTCACGGCCCGAAGCGTTTCATGCGCGAGTGCGTCAATGGTTGTGGGGTGAAGTTTGAACGGACAAGGCGTGAAGGCTCGCCGATGAAACCCGAAGACCTGGTGAAACTGGTCTCCACACCCATGCCCTTTGGCAAACACAAGGGCACGCTGATCGCAAACTTGCCCGGCAACTACCTCAACTGGTTTGCGCGTGAAGGCTTTCCCAAGGGTGAAATCGGTCAGCTTCTGCAGCTCATGCAGGAAATCGACCACAACGGCTTGAGTGACTTGCTCAAGCCCTTGCGCCAGACTCGCTGAGTGGCGGCCTCAGGCTGTGAATTTGTTGCAGGCTTGTTTCGGATCGTTGGCTCAATCGTCCTCAGCCGCGCTGATCTCTGGAAACAGCACTTCGGTGAAACCAAATCGGCTGAAGTCCCTGACCCGCATGGGGTAGAGCTTGCCGATCAGGTGGTCGCATTCGTGTTGCACGACGCGGGCATGAAAACCGTCCACAGTTCGGTCGATGGGTGTGCCTTTTTCGTCAAAGCCTGTGTAGCGGATGCGTGACCAGCGCGGCACGACGCCGCGCAGACCGGGTACTGACAAACACCCCTCCCAATCGTCCTGTTCCTCGGCCCCCATTGGCGTGATCACCGGGTTGATCAGCACTGTGCGTGGCACCAGCGGGCGGCCTGGGTAACGCGGGTTCACGGCCGTGCTGCCGAAAATCACCAGTTGCTGGTTCACGCCAATTTGTGGGGCCGCCAGGCCAGCGCCATTCACGGCCGCCATGGTGTCGTGCATGTCGGCGATCAAGGCGTGCAACTCGGGCGTGTCAAAGGTCTGTACCGGCGCGGCCATGCGCAGCAGTCGGGCGTCGCCCATCTTGAGGATTTCTCGAACGGCCATGGTGCCCCCTCACATGAAGAAGTAAAAAAACACGATCATTTGCATTCGCCGAAGTCCATCGGCGCGCCCAATTTGGCGGCCAGAGCCGTCGTAGAGCCTGTCGCCATCGATGCGGCCCATGGGCGAGCCCGAGGCGCTGTACAGGCGATCACCGTCAATGCGCCCCATCTGGTTGCCCGAAGCGCTGTACACCCGAGTGCCATCGATGCGCCCCAACTGCCGCCCTGAAGCGTCATAAACGCGCTCGCCATCGACGCGCCCGATCTGCTGACCCGAGGCGTTGTAAAACCGCTCTGCATCGACACGCCCAATCTGTCGACCGCTGCCGTCATAAAGGCGCTGGGCAAAAGCTGTGGGCAGCAGCAGGGCGGCCATCAGCCATGCAAGCAACCATATCTTCATGCGGGTCTCATGGGTTTTCTTCTCGGAACTCACCTGAGTGTCGGCCGCCTTGGGCTGCGCGCGCATTTTCCTGGGCGCGTAAATCCACACGGCGAATCTTGCCCGAGATGGTTTTGGGCAGGTCGCTGAACTCAATACGGCGCACCAATTTGTAGCCCGAAACCCGCTCCCGCATGAACTTGAAAATCGCACCTGCCGTGACTGCATCCGGCGCATGGCCCGGGGCCAGGATCACATAGGCCTTGGGCACCATGCCGCGCAAAGGGTCAGGCGCTGGCACCACCGCCGCCTCGGCCACAGCCGGATGTTCGATCAGTGCGCTTTCCAATTCGAAGGGGCTGATGCGGTAGCCCGATGACTTGAACACATCATCGGCCCGACCCACATAGGTGATGTAACCCTGCTCGTCGCGCTGGCCAACGTCGCCCGTATGGTAATAACCGCCGCGCATGGCTTCGGCAGTTTTGTCGGCGTCGTCGGCATAACCGTTCATCAGTGCGGTGGGGCGGTGTGCCAGGTCAATGCAAATTTCGCCCTCGTCGGCGGGTTGTCCATCGGGGTTCAGCAGCACCATCCGGTAGCCCGGCAAAGGCCGCCCCATCGAGCCCGACTTGAGCGTCGCACCGGGTGGATTGCCAATTTGGGCTGTTGTTTCGGTTTGGCCATAACCGTCGCGGATGGTGATTTGCCACGCTGCTCGAACTTGATCGATGACCTCGGGGTTGAGCGGCTCGCCCGCTGAAATCAGCTCGCGCAACTGCACGGGCCAGGCTTTCAGGTCCTCTTGAATCAGCATGCGCCAAACCGTAGGCGGGGCGCACAAGGTGTTGACCCGGTGCTGCACCAGGGTGCTCAAAACATCCGGGCCATTGAAGCGCGCATAGTTGTAAATGAACACGCAAGCCTGTGCATTGAGCGGTGCAAAAAAGCAACTCCAGGCGTGCTTGGCCCAGCCGGGTGAGCTGATGGTCCAGTGCACATCGCCTTTTTGCAGGCCCAGCCAATACAAGGTGGACAAATGCCCTACCGGGTAACTTTGCTGGGTGTGTTGCACCAGCTTGGGTTTGGCTGTGGTGCCCGAAGTGAAATACTCCAGCAAAGGATCGGTCACCCGGGTTGGCTCGGGCGGGGTGAAGGCGGTGCTGGCTTGGTGAGACAGCGCGTAATCTTGCCATCCTGCAGGCAAGTCCTCGCGGCCTGACACGCTCACCAGGGTCAGCCCGTTCGTCGCATGGCTTGGTAAATCCATCACCTTGGCCATGCCCCCCGCATTGGTGATGATGCACTTGACCCGCCCGCGCTCCAGTCGGTCTTGCAAATCATCGCCCGACAGCAGCGTGGTGGCAGGGATCAGCACCACACCCAGCTTGATCGCGGCCAGCATGGTCTCCCACAGCGGCACCTCGTTGCCCATCATCAGCAAAATCCGGTCGCCTTTGCGCGCACCCAGAGCCACCAGCCAGTTGGCCACTTGGTTGGAGCGCTGCGACAACTCGGCATAACTCAGGCGAAACTGCTCGCCCGAGGCCTCCACGATGTGCAAAGCCGGAGCCGGGTTGTCCCGGGCGATGCTGTCAAAGTAATCCAGCCCCCAATTGAAATGCGTCAAAACAGGCCACTTGAATGCCGCCACGGCGGCCTCGTAATCGGTGCGGTGGGTCAGCAAAACATTGCGGCTGGCTAAAAATTGTTCAAGTTCGCTCATGGGCTCCTCGGCTGGGGTAGGTCATGCCATACGGTCCGAAACAGTTTAGCGTTTGTAAAAAGGACGGCGCATGGGGAGTTGTCTTGATACCCCCAAACTGTTTCGTTTTTTTTCAAAGCAAGTCAGAAAGCGAAACGGCGTGTTGAGCTGTGTTGCCCAGCAAATTCAAGGCCTTGGATGCGCATGGCTCGACGGTCCAACAATGCTCAACTAAGCAAAAGGCGTCAGCATGCTCAAAGAAACAAGCCTGAAACCCAAGATTCTGGCGTGTGGTGTTTTGTAGACACCCACCATTTTTTTCAAAACCGCCAGCGATCGGTCAAATACGATGACTCACTCGAGCTTGATGCCCGCTTCCTTGACGACTTTGCCCCATTTGTCCAGCTCCGACACCATCAATTGCGACATGGCTTCTGGTGTGGACAAGCTCACTTCGACCCCCGCGTCAAACATCGCTTTTTGGGTTTCGGGCGTGTTCATGATTTTCGCGATGTCGCTGTTCAGGCGGTTGACGATGCTGCTGGGTGTGCCTGCAGGGGCAAGCAAAGCCAGCCAAATCGTGGCTTCATAGCCCGGTACGCCGGCTTCTTGCATGGTGGGCACGTTGGGCAGTTGGGGAATTCTCTTGGCGCTGGTCACGGCTAGAGCGTTCAGGCGACCATTGGGCACTTGGGCCAGTGCGTTGGGCACACCGGCAAAGCTGCTTTCCACCACGCCAGCCACCAAGTCGGTGGCGGCCAAATTGCTGCTTCGGTAAGGCACGTGCTTGAGCTGGGTCTTGGTCATGGATGCAAACAGACCGCCGATCAGGTGTTGCGCGCTGCCGTTACCAGACGAGGCGTAATGGATTTTGTCCGGCTGTGCCTTGGCCAGCGCAATGAATTCCTGCACGTTTTTGGCAGGCACTTTGGGGTTGGTCAACAAGACATAGGGCGAGTCCACCAGCTTGCTCACAGGCGTGAAGCTTTTGATGGGGTCATACGGCACGCTTTTGTAAATCCACGGGCTGATCACATGGGTGGATGAAACAATGAGCAGGGTGTGACCGTCGGGCGGCGCTTTGGCCACCATGTCGGAGCCAATCATGGAGCCTGCACCCGGCCGGTTTTCGATGACCACGGATTGACCCAGACTCTCGCCAAGTTTGACACCCAGGATACGAGCAACCACGTCGGTGAAACCACCGGGACCAAAAGGCACCACAATTTTGACGGGTCTGGTGGGGTAGGTCTGTGCCATGGCCTGTCCGGCGATCAAGGTCAAGAAGGCTGCAGTGCAAACGGTGCTCAATAGCTTTTTCATGATTTAACCTTTGTAAGTAGGCTCGGGTTGAGAAAAGAAACTGTGCAAAATTTGGTAAACCATCAGGTAGTTTTTTTGCTGAAAACTGGCATGGGAGATGCCTTGCATGATGCTGAACTGCTTGTTGGTACTGGGCAATAACCTGAAGAACTCGATCAGGTCATCCAAGCTGGCGATGCCGTCGTATTCACCGCGCATGATGAGTGTGGGCGCCTTGACCTGGGTGGGATCAATCAAGGGGAGTTTTGAGCACATGTCCACATAGGTGCCTGTGGGCATCGAGGAGTCCAAGGTCAATATGGCATCTGCAAAGGCATCCTTGGTGGCTTCGTCTGCGCAAGCCGGATGGTCGCGATTGAAAATGCTGTGAACAAAGGCCCGGTCGATCGGGCGACTGTTTTTGGCCAAAAACTCTGGCAGTTTTTTCTTGCGTTCGGCCAGGGTAGGGCTGCCTTCACCTGTCCAGACAAAGGCGTCCAGGGCCAGTTTGGCGATGCGTTGCGGGTGACGCTGTGCAAACAAGGCGGCCTTGAGTGCACCAGAAGAGATGCCATACACCAGCAATTGCCTGGCGCCGGTGGTTTTCAAAATGTAATCGCTGCCCGCTGCCAGGTCATCTGCACCATTGCTGATGTCAAAGTTGATGGGGCGATGCTTGTCCGACCGTCCATAGCCTTCGTTGTCCATGCACCAGGTGTCAAAGCCCCGTTCGGCAAACCAATCCATCACGGAGGAGTGGGGTCTTCCGGGTACAGACAAGTCGAATGTGGGCTGAGACGCCATTGACGAGCCATGCACGAACAAGACGGTGCCCGCATGGGGCACTTGTGTGGACGCCGGTTTTTGCCACAAAAAGAGCTTCACATCTCCTTTTTGGGTCCAGTGTGTTTGGCCGCCTGACCATTGAACTGCTGTCATGTCGTTTGTCTCCTGTTTTTTGTAGGGCCTCTGCTCGGGCCTTGGTTCATCCTGTTTCAGCATGAGCCGCAACAGGGGATCGGACTCACAAGGGTGATTTGAGGAAGGTCTCCAAAGCGAAATGGAACTTGTGCCGAACCACACCCATCATGGGGTTGTGGGCGATACCGGCCAGCGCTACAAATTGTTTGTCTTTGCTGGGCAAGCGCGCAAAAAAGTCCAGCAAATCAGGTTCGGCCGCAATGCCGTCGTATTCGCCCCGGATGATCAAGGTGGGGCATGGAATGGCTTCGGGTTCGGCCAGCGGCAAGTTGGCACACATGTCCACATAAGTGCCCGTGGGGACTTCGCTGACCAAGGGCAACTCAGCGGCTGCAATCGCTTTGGGCACGCTGTCTTCGCTGGAGCCCGGTTTGTCGCGGTTGAACATGCCTTCATAAAAAGCCAGATCCACTTTGCGTCTGGGGCTCGCGCTGTATTCGGGCAATTTCTTGCGGCGCTGCTCCAAGGTGGGAGATCCCGCGCCGGTGTAGACCAGTGCCGACAAACCGAGGCGAGCCACAGTGTCCGGGTGGGCTTGGGTATAAAGGCATGCACGCAGGGCGCCTGACGAAGAACCAAACAGGTTGATCTGCTGGGCGCCTGTTTCTTGCAAAATGAAGGGCACCACGGCAGCCAGATCTTTGGCGCCCGTGCGAACATCGCTGTTGCCACGCCCCGACCAGCTTGAGCGTCCATAACCCTCGTGGTCGAGAGTCCAAACGTCATAGCCGCGCTCGGCAAAAAAGTCCATGACCGAATAGTCCTTGCCCCCGGGCACCTGCAAGTCGTAGGTGTTTCGCCCTGAAACGGTAGAGCCATGCACCAGCAACAACACCGGCCTCATGGCTTCGCCCATTTGTGGGGCCGTGGTGCGTTTGCGGTAAACGTACAAGCGAACATCTTCGCGGTTAACAAAATACTCTTGGCTCCAGATCACGGTGTTACTGCCTTTGGGGTGGGTTGAGAAATCGCGCGGGCACCATGGCGCGTGGCTGAGGCCGCTGCTTCGGATGACTATACTTTTGCGACTCTGGCCGTGGAAGGGGTTTTCGTGAATTCATTGTTTACAGGATGGGTGCCATGCGCGATCTGAACGCCCTGGCAACTTTTGTGGCCGTGGTCAAAGCCAACAGCTTCACGCAGGCAGCGGATCACTGCGGCATTTCAAAGGCGCTGGTCACCCGGCATATCCAGGATCTGGAGGTGTCCTTGGGGGTCAAGTTGATCAACCGCAGCACCCGAAAAATCGGGCTGACGCAGGCAGGTGAGCGTTTTTACGACCGCTGTGTTCGGATCGTGGCCGAGGCCGACCAAGCTGTGCGGGATGTGGAGGAGTTGTCGCGTGGCTCACATGGGCTCATTCGCATCAGCACCGCCATCACATTCGGGCGCATGCACCTTTTGCCTGCAGTCAATGAATTTTTACGACTCAACCCGTCCATTCAAATTGAGGTGACGCTTTCTGAGCGATTTGCCGACTTGATATCGGGCAATGCCGACCTGGTGGTCCGGCTGGCAGAGGAGCCCCGCTTGAGCAATTTGGTCGCCAGACGTCTGGCGCCTGCTCGGTGGGTTGTGGTGGCATCGCCCGACTACATCAGCCAACACGGGGTGCCCATCACGCCCCGTGACCTGCTGGACTTCAATTGTTTGGTGTACGACCGTCCCAAAGGTGGTGACTGGCGTTTCAAGGGGCGAGAGGGTGAGCAAAGCATCAAGGTATCCGGCAATTTGCGCACCAATGTGGCAGAAGGCCTGCTGGACGCTGCCATTTCTGGATTGGGCATTGCCGCCTTGCCCTCATTTGCCATTGCGCCCTATATGGCCAATGGGCAGTTGGTGAGTCTGCTTGACGATTACGAGCTGCCCGAAAGCACCCTGTATGCGGTGTTCTTGCCAGACCGGCGTTTGCCCGAGCGCATCCGCACCTTTGTGCAGTTTTTGGCAGATCGATTTTCTTCAGAAAACTATTGGCACGCTTGCAAGCCACCCGTTTAACACCCTGAGATGACTGCAATGAGGGTTCGTTCTTTTCAAAATGGGTACGTTGAAATGCATACAGGATGCCTGCAAGCCTGACTTTTCGCGCCATTGATCGATGCGGGGTGTGTCAAGCAGGCTACGATCTGCCCACTGAACAAACAAAGGAGCCCGGATGAAATGCGCAAAATCGTACAGGGCCATGTCCCTGGCCTTCGTCAGTTTGTTTGCCATACACCTCGGAGCTGGGGCTGACGCTGCACACCTGCGGCCAGATGGTCCAGATGCTGATCGTTTGGGTATGAAACAAGGTTACCCGGTTTGCCCTCAAGCCTTGACTCGGCCTGAGTGTCGCGTGGGCACTTGGTCAGCCAATGAGAAAGTTGCGGCCAGTTCTGTTGTGCGACCCGCTGTTGATCCCATGCCCTTGTCACGGTGGCAAGACGCGCCAGCGATCACCTATCGGTGGGGTTTATTCAGCAAGAATCTGGACGATTTCATGGCCGACACCAAGACCACGGGCCTGATGGTGCTCAAGGATGGCCGCGTGGTGGCTGAGCGCTACCAATACGGCCGTCAGCCCGATATGCGGTTTCGCTCCTTTTCCATGGCCAAAACCTTCACGGCCATGCTCGTGGGTATTGCGCATGGAAAAGGCCTGATTCGCTCACTGGACGACAAAGCGGCCGACTACTGGCCTGAAATCGCGCCGTCTGCTTATGGGCAAACCAGCATCCGCAACTTGCTGCGCATGGCCTCTGGTGTGCCATTCCGCGAACTCTATACCTGGACGCCCGATGACGACATCTGGCTTTGGGGCCAGGTCTTGTTTTCGCCTGAAAACCGCATGCGGCCCGAAAAAATTGTGGAGTACCTCAACACCAAGACCACCCGTGAAGCGGAACAAGGCCTTCGCTTCAAATACGCCACCATTGAGACAGAAATACTGGGCAGGGTCTTGAGTCGGGCGGCTGGCATGAGCACCACCCAAATGACCGAGGAATGGCTGTGGAAACCCATGGGCGCTCAATCAGAGGCACGTTGGTTACTGGCAACTGCTGACCAAGGCGAGGGCACAGGGGGCAGCTTCAATGCCACGCTTCGAGATTACGCGCGTTTTGGCGTGTTGCTGGCCAATGATGGCCGCAGGGTCGATGTGCAAATCATCCCCCGAGATTACTTGCTGGATGCCACCGATGCGGCACGCCAACCTGCCGCATTCAGGCCACGCAGCGCAACCCCAAGCATGGGCTACGGCTACCAAACCTGGATTGCTCCCTTCAAGGAGCGCACATTTGCTTTGCAAGGCATCCACGGTCAGCACATCATGGTGCAGCCCAAGTCCGGCATCGTGATGGTCCAAACCTCGGTCAATGACCAGCCCAGCGGTCGACACGACCCACGGCCTTACCAAATGCGCGACGCCTTGTGGATGGGTGTTCTCAAGAGTCTGGGTGGGATCACGGACTGAAAAAACGCCAATAAGACATCGGATTGGTCTTTAGCGGTCTTGAGGTTCAATTTGACGTTTGCATCAACTGTCTTGGGACATGGTGCGTTGCAGGTAAGCGATCAGGGCCTGATTCCGAGAGATCTTTTTTCGCTCAGGGGGACACAGTGCAACCATATGGGTGCCGAACTTGGTTTGCGGGGTCCAGGGTGGCAGCACTTTGACCAAGCTACCTTGTTCGATGGCTTGGACGCACAAGTAGTCGGGCAACAGAGCGATGCCCATGCCAGCTGTTGCGGATTCCAAGACGGCTTCCGGATTGTCAACGCGGTAACGCCCACCCACTTTGACTTCCACACGGCGCGGTGCGCTTGGGCGTATGGCCAGGTTGTGCTGTAAGGTCCAGTGATCATCGGTACTGTCGCGACGGTAATACACGCATGCGTGATCGTTCAGCTCGACAGGTTCAGAAGGCAGCCCATGCTGGGCAATGTAGGAAGGGGCTGCGGTCAAAAACCATTTGATTTCGGTCAGGGGTGTGCCATGTCGCTCATGCTGCGAGTGGCTAGACCAACGCAAGGCGACGTCGATGCGTTCGGCGGCCATGTCCATCATGCGGTCAGTCAACACGAGGTCGATTTCCAGACTCTGGTGCATCTTGAGAAATTCAGGCAGGTGTTTGGCCAAAACCCGCTGACCCCAGGAAACCGGTGCGGTCAATCGCAAATTACCGTTCAACTCTGTTCGCAGTGACCGCACGCGTTCCATGCCGTCAGACACTTCGGCCAGGGCCCTTTTGGCGTAGTCCACATAGGTTTCACCAGCAGGCGTCAGCGCGACCTTGCGAGTGCTTCTGCTGAACAGCGTGGTTTCCAGGCGCTCCTCCAGTTGTGCAACGCGCTTGCTGATCAGGCTTTTGGCCACGTCCAAAGAAACGGCGGCCTGACTGACGCTGCGACATTCCGCCACCTTCAAGAAGGCTTCTAGCATGTCGGTGGAAATGGGGCGTTGCTGACGCTCAGACGTGTTCATTGTTCGCAATTCATAAACAATCGATTTGCATTACAGCAGTTGTTTTGAATCGGGTCAATTTTTAAACTGGCCACGCGATTGTTCATGAAACCATACAAACCACGGAGACAACATGAAAATTCACGCAGACCCGATCACCGTCAATTGCAAAAAAGTGTTGGCTGGATTGCAGCTGATGGGTGCCCCCTACGAGTTGGTACACGTTGACTACTTCAAGGGGGAACAAAAACTGGAACCTTTTATCAGTCTGAACCCCAATGCGTCTTTGCCTGCCATGGTGGACGGCGATTTGGAGCTTTGGGAGTCCAATGCCATCTTGCAGTACGCGGCAGACAAAATTGGACATGCATCGTCGTACCCCCAGGATTTGAAAACCCGTGCCGACATCAACCGCTGGTTGCTTTGGGAGTCTTCAAGCTGGTTTCCAAGCTGTTATGTCTTCTTGGTAGAAAACTGCGTGAAGCCATTGCTGGGCGGCGCCCCTGACCCGGCAGTTTTGGCGGCCCAAGAAGCCCAGTTCCACAAGTTGGCGGGCATTTTGGACAAACGCCTGGCATCCAGCCGCTGGGTGTGTGGTGAGCATGTCACCATTGCAGACATTGCCTTGGCCTCACCCATGCATTTGCGTGGTTGGCAAAAGTTGCCTTTGGGTCCACATAAAAATCTGACCCGCTGGATGCAGCAAGACATCGAGTCACTGCCTTGCTGGCAAAACACCATGGTGTACGAAGGCTTCACCACCCAGAAAACGAATTGACATCCAACATGAACGATTTGCACGCCGTCCGCGCGACTCTGAATTACTCAGAGGACAATGGCCAACCGCCGGATTATTATTTTTATGAACCGGACCCGAGCGTCAAGCTCAATCCGCCGGGGACGGACGTGCATGAAGTGGCCATTCACGATGCTTGGCCTTTGCGACACGACATTCGTCTGGACAAAGAGGGCTTTGAGTTGCACGAATTTGATCCCTCCTTCAAGGACTTTGCCGATGAAGCGAAAGTCAAGCAGGTGTTCTATCAGCAGGTGGTGGATTTTGTGAAGGCCCACACGGGGGCCAAGCGGGTGGAAGTTTTTGATCACACCATCAGGCAGCGCTTGCCCGCCGATCTGAAGCAGCAAACAGAGATCCAAAGGCCTGCCGTATTGTTGGTTCACAGCGATTACACGGTCAAGAGTGGGCCGCAAAGGGTCCATGACATCTTGCCCGAAGAAGCTCCGCAGTTGTTACAAGGCCGGGTTGCTTTTTACAACGTGTGGAAGCCTCTGTACCAACGGGTTGAAGAGTTGCCCTTGGCCATGTGCGATGCCTCGACGCACGACGACGCCGATATGCTGCGCATGGAGCTCAAATACCTGGACAGAACGGGTGAAATTTACGTGATGCGGCATTCGCCTAAACACCGCTGGATGTTCTTTCCATTCATGGAGGCCCACCACGCGTTGTTGCTCAAAACCTATGACTCGGCCACCGATGGACGATGTCGCTTCATGGGGCATTCGGCTTTTGAGCACCCGGATACTGCGCCCGATGCCCTTAAACGCGAAAGCATTGAGGTGCGCACGATGGCGTTTTTCTGATCGGTTTTGCCTTGTGGTGCCGATTCAGACGGCTTACGATGATCGCCTCATCCTTTTTGTCGACCTGACCTATGAGCCAGCCTGGTTCACGTTCCGAATTCACAGCACGTTATTTCGTTGAAAGCTCGGTGCCCTCCGACAAAGTGGCCGAAATCATTGCCGGGGAGCAATCCAGTGGCACCTTTGTCACCTTGCCATGCGAAACCGTGCAATTGAAGGAGCGTTCGCGTGCCCGGGTCACCCGTGTGCAGCCCAGTCCTGCCAGCGAACAACCTACACTGCACAGCGCTTTGGTGCATCGCCAGGGGGCGGCAGGGCCATTTGAGCGGGCCGAAATCGAGATCGCATTTCCGGTGGACAACGTGGGGGCCAATTTGCCTTCGCTCATGGCCACGGTGGCTGGCAACCTGTTTGAGCTTGGTGAGGTCACGGCTTTGCGCTTGCTCGATCTGGACTTGTCACCCGCCTATGCCGCCGAATTTCAGGGGCCGGCGTTTGGCATTGAGGGCACACGCCAGTTGGCGGGCGTGTACGGACGTCCCTTGGTGGGCACGATTGTCAAGCCCAGCATTGGCTTGAGTGCCGAGCAAACGGCGCAGTTGGTGGATTCGCTGTGTGCTGCGGGTATTGATTTCATCAAGGATGATGAATTGATGGCCAACGCCCCTTACGAGCCGTTTTATGCGCGGCTGGCGGCGGTGATGCCGGTGCTGCATCGACATGCCGATCGTTTGGGGCGTATGCCGATGTATGCCTTCAATGTGTCGGGCTCGATCGATGACATGCTGCGCCAAAGCGACGCCGTTGCAGCTGCCGGTGGCACTTGTGTCATGGTCAGTGTCAATTGGATGGGCTTTGCCGGGGTGGAACATTTGCGCAAGAACACTTCTTTGCCCATTCATGCCCACCGCAATGGTTGGGGGGCGTTGACACGCCACCCCGGCTTAGGGTTTTCTTTTGCGGCCTACCAAAAAATATGGCGATTGGCGGGCGTGGACCATTTGCATGTGAATGGGCCCAACAGCAAATTTTGGGAGCCTGATGCGTCGGTGTTCGCCAATGCGCAGGACTGCTTGCGACAGTTTGCGGGCTTGCAGCCCTTGATGCCAGTTTTTTCTTCGGGCCAATGGGCCGGTTTGGCCCCAGAAATTTATCGGCAGTTGGCCTCTTGCGACCTGATGCATTTGGCTGGTGGGGGAGTCATTGGTCACCCTGATGGCACCGCCGCTGGGGTGCAAAGCATGCGCCAGGCCTGGGAGGCCGCCTTGGCGGGTGTAGATTTGCAGCAGGCCGCGGCCCATCAAAGCGCTCTGGGTCGGGCCTTGTCGTATTTTGGGGTGACCTGATTCATGCCTGAAAAAAAACCCGCGAGCGCCATGCGGCTGGCTTTTTACGGGGACGATTTCACAGGCTCAACGGATGCTTTGGAGGTACTGACTTTTGCGAGCCTTCGCTGCGCCTTGTTTTTGCAGGTGCCCAACGCGGCCTTGCTTGAGGCCTTGGGGCCATTTGACGCCGTGGGCGTTGCCGGTCACAGCCGTGCCATGAGCCCGGAAGAAATGGATCAGCAGTTGCCGCCTGTTTTGGCTGCATTGGCCCAGTTGCCTGTGCCCCTGGTGCATTACAAGGTCTGCTCGACTTTTGACAGCCATCCTGATGTGGGCAGCATCGGGCATGTGATGGATTTGGCACGCCATGCCTTTGGCCTCGGGGTGATTCCAGTGGTGGCTGCCACGCCGGCCTTGGGCCGCTATTGCGCTTTTGGGCACTTGTTTGCGCGTTCGGCAACGGATGGCCATGTGCATCGAATCGACCGTCATCCCATCATGTGTGTGCACCCTGTGACGCCCATGACCGAGTCAGACTTGACCAGGCATTTGTCCATGCAAACGCGCCAAACAGTGGCGGGTTTCACACTGCCCGTATTTGAGTGTTCTGAGGCGCTGCAGGATGCTGAAGTAGACGCCTTGTTGGCGTCGTCCTGCGAGGCTTTGATGTTCGATGGCACCAGGTCGGAACACTTGACGGCCACCGGGCGGCATTTGACGCGTTTGTCGAATTTGAGCCCGGGGCCGCTGTTCGCGGTGGGCTCTTCAGGGCTGGAGTACGCCATGACGCAATGGTGGCAAGCGGACTCACCCACGCCATGGCCCTCGCAGACATCGTCGTTTGAAGGGTTTGCGGCTGTTTCCCAGGTGTTGGTGGTGTCGGCGAGTGCTTCAGCCTGGAGTGCGCAGCAAGTCAACTTGGCCGTGCAAGCGGGCTTTGCAGAGGTGGCTTTGGATGTGTGTGCATGGCTCATGCAGCGCGAACAGGCTTTGGCGGATATGGCCCAAACGATCGTGTTGGCTTGGCAAAGCGGGCGCAGCGTGGTGGTACACACGGCGCTGGGCACAGGGGATGCGCGCATCGGTCAATTGCGCGAGCGTTTGATGGCCTCGGGGCTGTCGCAGGCACAAGCTGCTCTGCAAGGCGGGCGTTTGGTGGGCGAGTGCCTCGGTGAATTGACCGAGCGGGTGCTGCATACCGTCGATGTACCCCGTTTGCTGTTGTCGGGTGGCGACACATCGAGCGCCATCATACAGCGGCTGGGCCCTCAGGCATTGCAGGTGCTGGCTCGCTTGGCGCCGGGAGCTCCTTTGTGCAAGCTCTTGTCTGACAAGCCCCATTTGCGCCAACTGGAGGTCGCTTTAAAAGGCGGCCAAATGGGGTCGGCAGATTTTTTTGTCCAGGCTTTAAAGGGGCGCGATGCTTGAACGCGGGTACTGCGGTCGCGCTTGTTGTTCTGTTGGCCAATGAATAGAGGGTGTGTATGACATTGTCAGCATCAAATGGGCGCGTGGCCCTGGTCACAGGTGGGGCCAAGGGCATTGGCGCTCAGGTCTGCAAGGCTTTGGCAGCCAAAGGGTTCAAGGTGTGGGTGGCCGACAAAGATGTGCAGAGTGCACAGGCTTGGGCGGTAGCACTGCAACAGCAAGGGGGGCAAGCCCAAGCAGTGCTGCTGGATGTGGCCGATCCAGCATCGGTGGCACAGGTGTTTGCGGCCGTGGATGTGCAAGATGGGCGGTGTGATGTGCTGGTCAACAGTGCCGGTATCGCCAAGGTTTTCCCGTTCCTGGATTTCCCCTTGGACAACTTCGTGGCCACAATGGCTGTGAATGTGACGGGGACTTTGCTGTGCGCGCAACACGCCGCCAGGCTGATGGTGCCTCGGCGCTGGGGCCGCATCGTGAACATCGCATCGGTGGCGGGTTTGCGGGCTGTTGGCAAGGGACGCACGGCCTATGGCACCTCCAAAGGCGCAGTGGTGACATTGACCCGCCAAATGGCGGTGGAGTTGGCCGAGCATGGCATCACGGCCAATGCGGTGTGCCCTGGACCGGTGGACACCCCCATGACGCGTGAGTTGCACACCGAGCAGTTCCGTGGTGAATACGCCAAAGCCATTCCCATGGCACGTTATGGCTTGACTACAGAGATTGCAGCGGCGGTGTTGTACCTTGTTTCTGATGAGGCGAGTTACACCACCGGGGTGGCCTTGCCTGTCGATGGCGGTTTCATGTCAGCCGGTGCGCCAGGCTTATGAGTGCATATTCATTCAAGGAGAAACGGATGCCGTCTGGTATGAAGTTCGTCGACACCGAAATATTGCGCATCGGTTATCAGGAGTGGAACCCCGACTCTTTACGCACGGTGATTTTGTTGCACGGTTGGCCTGACAGTGTGCGCACTTGGTCGGGGGTAGCACCCTTGCTGGGAGCCCAAGGTTGGCGGGTGCTGGTGCCGGCTTTGCGGGGGTTTTTGCCTACACGTTTTCTGCACGCCAATACGCCCCGCAGTGGTCAGATTTCTGCCTTGAGTCGCGATGTGCTGGATTTGATTGAGCGACTGAACTTGACAAAACCGGCTTTGGTGGGCCACGACTGGGGTGCCCGTGCGGCCGCCAGCGCTTGCGCTTTGCAGCCGGGCGTGGCCAGCCACTTGGTCATGATGTCGGTGGCCTATGGCACCAATTTGCCCTCACAGAGTCTGTCGCTCACGCAAGTGCGCAACTATTGGTACCACTGGTTCATGGCGACGCCCAGAGGCCAAAGTGAGGTGCGTGAAAGGGGGCCTGCCTTTGCCAAAATCATGTGGGACACCTGGTCGCCTTCAGGTTGGTACGACGATCAGGAATTTGAAGCCACGGCCGAGGTGTTTGCAAACGACGACTGGCCAGAGGTGACGCTTCACTCTTACCAGCACCGCTGGGGGCATGCCCCTGGCGATCCGCGTTATGACGTCGAAGAAAGTACTTTGAGCCAAGTCTCTTCGCTGGATGTGCCCACTTTGATGCTGCACGGGGGTGTGGATGGCGTGAACCCCGCGTCAACATCAGAGGGACAAGCAGCGCTTTTCCTGAACCGTTATGAGCGTAAGGTACTGCCCGAGTGTGGGCATTTTCCACAGCGAGAAGACCCAGAAAAAGTGGCTCAAGAACTGATCCGGTTTTTGGCCAGCTGAACGACTGAGCAGGCATGCACAGCCATCAGGATGGTGTACTTTGCCAAGCTCCGGGGTGTTCAAAGCCCATTACAGACCACTTGTTGGGCTTGTGTCGTACTTTGTAGTTGTTGAATGGGCTTGTTTTGCAGCCAGTGGGTCATGTCTTGCAGCGGCTCGCGCGTGCGCATTTGGCGTGTCAGCAGGTGCCAGCCTTCGGGATATACGACCACATCG
The DNA here is from genome assembly GCA_027488215.1 of Comamonadaceae bacterium. Lineage (GTDB taxonomy): Bacteria > Pseudomonadota > Gammaproteobacteria > Burkholderiales > Burkholderiaceae_C > Limnohabitans_A. The sequence continues at coordinate 176,003 of JAIYCB010000031.1, read as the reverse complement.
GTCTTGCTTGGCTGCGACATCGTTGTGTTCAGATGCTGGAGCCAATCGCACACCGGTTGCGGCGGGATGATGCGGTCGCGCAAGCCGTACAGCACCAGGCTGCGTTGGGGTGGTAAGGCAGGTTGGTTTTGGGCACGGCCCATGAGTTCGGTCACTCCGGCCAGGCTGCCGACGCGGGTGGCTTTGATGAACAGCGGGTCACGGCTCAAATCACGTGAAACCTCGATGTCATCGGTGGGCCGGATGCCCAGCGAGGGCAGGCCTCGGCCGGTGAGACTCATGTCGGGCGCCACCAAGTTCATGGTGTACAGGCTCAAGCGTTGGTACCAGGGCATGCTCTTTGCCCCCCACACCGCGGGGGCTTTGAGAATGAGTTGGTCGGCGGCAAGACCAGGTGCTTCGCTGGCGGCCACCAACACCACTGCGCCGCCCATGCTTTCACCCACCACCGTGAGAGGCAGGTCGGGATGGCGCTCGCGCAGTTGGGCTGCGATGTGCCGCAGGTCGGACAACAGGTTGTTGGTTCCGGGCCAGATGCCAGGTTGTGGGTTGGCACCAAAGCCTCGTTGGTCGTAAGCGTATACAGTGGCTTGCAGTTCGGCCACCAGTTGCTGGGCGAGTGGTTCAAAGGCTTTGCTGTAGTCGTTGAAGCCGTGCACGCCCAGCACGATGTGCCGAGGCTGCTGGCTGACCCAAACGCGCGCGGCAAGGGCAGTGTCACCTGGCAATTGAAACCGAATGGTTTGGGCTGGCACCGGATCGTTGTGTACGATTTTGTCGGGCATCACCTTTGCAGTGGTTTGCGGTGCAGGGGCAGAGCAGGCGTTCAAGAACGCGATGCACGTGGTGGCCAGACACCACGCCAGCCACTGGCTGTGCATGAACCGTTTGGGCATGGGTCGAAGATGGTTCACAGCCCTTTAAGCCGCTGGATCGCTGCCAACAGGGTTTCGTCGTTCTTTGCAAAGCAAAACCGGATCACTTTTTGGTCGAAGCTGTTGCCATAAAAAGCCGACAGCGGGATGGCCGCCACACCAATTTCAGACGTGAGCCATTGGCAAAAGTCGGCTTCGCTCAGATGTTTTTCGGGTACTTTCAGCGCCGAGATGTCGGCGCATTGAAAGTAGGTGCCTTCTCCGGGCAGCAACTTGAACGAGGTTTGCGCCAGGCCCTGACGAAACAGATCGCGTTTGCGCTGGTAAAAGGCTGGCAGATCTAGATAGGGTGCGGGGTCGGCCATGTAGCGGGCCAGGGCATGTTGCATGGGTGTGTTGACGGTGAACACCATGAATTGGTGCACTTTGCGCAGTTCTGCGGTGTAGTCAGCCGGGGCGGCCACAGTGCCCACTTTCCAGCCCGTGACATGGTAGGTCTTGCCAAAGCTGGAGACGATGAAGGCGCGAGAAGCCAAGCCTTCAAATTGTGCGGCGCTCCAGTGTTGCAGCGGTGCGTAGACCATGTGTTCATAGACCTCATCGCTGATCAGCACCACGTTGGTCGGGGCCAAGATGTCTTGCAGGGAGAGCATTTCCTCGCGTGTCCAGACCATGCCACTGGGGTTGTGCGGTGTGTTGATCAGGATGGCGCGAGTTCGCGCACCAATGGCAGAGCGGATCCGGTCGAAGTCGGGGCGGAAGGTTCCCGGGGTAAGAGGCACGCGCACCACACGGCCACCGGCCAACTCGATATTGGGCACGTAGCTGTCGTAGCAGGGTTCGAGCACGATGACTTCGTCGCCGGGGTGCACGATCGCGAGGATGATGGCCAAAATGGCTTGGGTGGCCCCTGCAGTGACGGTGATTTCAGTGGCGGGGTTGTAGCGGCGGCCGTACAGGGCTTCGATTTTGGCTGCCACGGCTTCGCGAAGGGGAGCCACGCCGGGCATGGGCGGGTACTGGTTGAGGCCCTCGCGCATGGCGTCGCCCACCAGCTCGGTCAACCTGGGGTCGCACGGAAAATCCGGAAAGCCCTGGCCGAGGTTGACCGCTTTTTTCTCGGCAGCCAGTGCCGACATGACGGTAAAGATGGTGGTACCCATGTGGGGCGCCTTGGAGACGAGGGCGGGGCTGCTGGCGTTCATGTGAAAAGCAAAAAGAGGCAAGTTTCAGAGTTCGTAGTCGCTGTCGTGGCCGGTCATGGCGCGGGCGATTAGCGGGGCGGAGAGGCGATCGCTCAGAAGCTCGGCAAACTGGTAAACAAATTGGCGCAAATAGGCACCGCGTTTGAAAGCCACGCGGGCCACGTTCATGCCCAACAGTTGGCCCAGGGGGCGCACGGCCAGGTCTTTCACCGGGTCTTCATGGACGGCCATTTCGGCAACGATGCCGATGCCCAGCCCCAAGCGAACATAGGTTTTGATGACGTCCGAGTCGATGGCTTCCAGGGCGATCCGGGGGGTGATCTTTTTGGCGGCAAAGGCGTGGTCAATGCGGCTTCGCCCCGTGAACGAGGGGTGGTAAGTGATGAGGGGTTCGTTGGCAATGTCATCAAGCGAGAGGTGAGTTTTGCTGGCCAGTGGGTGGTCCAGCGGCAGCACCAGGACGTGTTGCCACTCATAGCAGGGCAGGGTCACCAAGTCTTCGTACGCCGACAAGGATTCTGTAGCGATGCCGATTTCGGCTGTGTCGTCCAACAGCATTTTGGCCACCTGGTCGGGTGCGCCTTGATGAAGACTGATATTGACCTTGGGGTATTTCTCACGCAGCTTGGCAACCGGTACCGGCAGCACATAGCGTGCTTGGGTGTGGGTGGTGGCAATTGATAAGGTACCGCTGTCCTGGGCGCTGTATTGCTCGCCTATTTTTTTCAGGTTGCCCACTTCGCGTAGGATCAGCTCGATGCTTTGCAGCACGTGCTGACCGGGTTCGGTGATGCGTTTGAGCCTCTTGCCGTGACGGGCAAAAATTTCGATGCCCAGTTCTTCTTCCAGCTCGATGATGGCCTTGGACACACCGGGCTGCGAGGTGTGCAGGGCTTTTGCGGTTTCGGTCAGATTGAGGTTGCGGCGAGCTGCTTCTTGCACAAAGCGAAATTGGTGCAGGTTCATATGCGTATCGTTATATGGATTGCCTGCATTATGCTTTACATGTCTTATCGCACCGATCCGACCGCGATGTCGGCCATGAGGGCAGTCATGGCGGGGTGTTCGCCTATGGCGGCCACGAGTTCAAAAGACATTTGTGGGTAAGCCTGGGTCAAGCCGTGAACCAGTTCGGGCAGGTCTTCGCGGGCGTGCCGTCCAACACCCAAAAACATGGGGACGATTCGAACATGGACCACGCCTTGTTTCATCAGCGCCTCCACGGTGTAGGGCAGGTCGGGCTCGGTCAGTTCCAAAAAGGCCACCGAAACGAGAAGATCGGGATGTTGCTCGCGCATCCGCTGGGCCACAGCGTCGATGGGAAGTCGCCACAGCGGGTCGCGAGAGCCGTGTGCGAACAAAATCACGCCCTTTGGATGGGTCTTGAGGTTTGTCATCTTTTTAAAACCATCCACCAGAAGGCTGCCAATGAAACGGCGCTGTAGATGAGAGCAGGTGCCGCCGAAGTTAACAGAGGTTGCCAGTTTTGCAGGTTGCCAATAAAGCTGAACACGTTGTTGAGCAGCGAAAAACTGATCCCGGCAAGTACGCCGGCAAACACATGTCCTGCGATCTGGCCCGAGCGGAAATGCAAATAAGCAAAGGGCAGGGCCAGCACCAGCATGACCAAGCAACTCAAAGGATAAAAGACTTTGCGCCAGAACTCGATTTCGTAACGCTGTGCGTTCTGGTTATTGGCTGAAAGGTGTCGCATGTAACTGAACAACTCCCAGGTGCTCATGCGGTCTGGACTGAGCAAAGCGGCAGCCACCATGTCGGCGCTGATGCCCGTTGACCAGTTTTTGTTGGCAAGCTTGGCAGCGCTGAATGGCTTAGGTTGACCTGCACTGGGAAAGAGGATGGATTTTTCTTCTACATCCCTCAGCTGCCACAGCCCTGGCTGGATTTGCGCCTCGCGAGCTGTTGTGATGCTGAGAAGTTGTCCTTGTTCATTGAAAGTGTGAACGCGCACGCCTTGCATTTGTCGGATACCGTCAAAGCTGCGCACGTTGACGGCGTATTGTTGGCCACCTTGCTTCTCACGCAACCAGGCCCCGGTTTGGCCTGTCGTGAGCTGGCCCATAAACGGGGCCTTGAATTGTTGTGCCTGACGCTCTGCCCAGGGTGCGGCGTAGTCGCCAAAAAAGAAGGTGATGCCCACAAATACCAGCCCCAGCTTGAGCAGCGAGGACAGCGCCATCCATGGCTCCAGCCCCCCTGTACGCAAAATCGTGAATTCGGAACTTTGGGCCAGCCGTGCCATGACAAAAATGCTGCCAATCAATACCGATATGGGTAGCAATTCATAAATGTGGTCAGGCGTTTTGAGCGCGATGAACAGCAAGGCGTGTTGCAATTGGTAGCCCTGTGCAGCATGCCGCGATATCGCCTGCAGCTCGTCGACCAAGTCAAAAAACAAAAACAGGGCCAAAAAGCCCAGAGCCACAAAAACCACGGCGCGGATGACTTCCCCGTACAGCAGATGGCGGACAGTTTTCATGCAGAGGCCTCCTGAGTCGGGCGAACGGAGGGCATCAAGTTGCGCCAACTCCAATTCATGTGTCGCAGACTCAGCCACAACAAGGCGAGCGCCAGGACGCCGCCGTGCAGCATCAGCATGTAGGTCAAGGCACCAATGCGGCCAGTGCTGATCCAGTTTTGCCCCACGGTGAGCAGGTTGTAATAAGCCACGAACACAAAAAGTGCCAAGCCCAAGTGGTAACTGCGCCCCACACGGGGGTTCACGGCCGAAAGTGCCAAGGCCAGCAAGATCAAATTCATGGCTGTGATCAGCAAGCCGAAGCGCCAAGCCAATTCAGCTTGGTTCGCTGGCGTGGGTTGCTCCAGCAGTTGCCAAGTTGTGCTTTGGCGACTGTTTCTCACAAATAGGGTCGGCACATAATTGGCGTCAATCAGCAATTGGTAGCGTTCAAATTGGGTCACTCTCGTCTCACCCGTACCCAAATGGGTAAGCCATTGCTGGCCGTTTTCCAGAAATAAAAACCGATCGACCCCTACAAACTCAACTCTCCCGCGTGAGGCGGTGGTCACGCTTTCGAATTGGCCGTCGCGGCTGGAGACAAACACATTGTTGCCTGTACGTTCACCGGGGCTGTCCTTGTCAATGAAAAAGACACGGTTGCCTGCTGCGGACTCTTGAAACTGACCCGGTGCAATGCGTTCGACGTCGTTGCGCTTTTCAAAGCGTTGCCGCAGCTCCTGGATTTGTTGTTGGCTCCATGGCAACACAAAAAGAGCCAATAAGCCGATGACCAGCAAAATCGGCCATGCAAAGCGAAAAAGGGGCTGGATGAACTGACCTAAGCCTTGGCCGCTGGAAAACCAGATGACCATTTCACTCTCACCGTACATGCGCGACAAAGTGGCTACACATGAGATAAAAAGACTCAAAGTGATGATGGTTGTCATCTGTGCCAGCACACTGAAACCCATGACCAACAGCACTTCCGACGGATTAACGCTTCCCCGGCTTGCCTGACCTAATGTACGGATCAAAATAATGGTCATCACGATGGTCACCAAGATGACCAGTGTGGCACCAAAATTGCGTGCGAGGTCTTTGCGTAATGAGGAATGGAATAACATTGGCAAAACAGGAAAACCCGAATTATGAACTTCGAAATCCAAAAACTCTCGCTCTCCCATGCCATGAGTGCCCCGGTGGACGCCTTGGTGGTACTTTGGCCCAGCCTGGTGCAACCAGAAATCAAGGCCGTTGAACCGGTGTCACGCCTGTTGGCCCAGGCCATCGGCCATGGTGACTTTGAACTCAAGGCGGGTGCTGTGCTGTCTTTGTACGGTCAGCCGGGTATGGCTGCTCGGCATGTGGTCGTGGCTTGCACAGCAGACAATCACCCAGGACAAATTCGCAGCGCCATGCAGGCGGCATGGGGCGCTCTCAAGGCTGGCAAGATCAAGCGCTTGGGCGTGCATGTCGTGGGAGAGGTTTCCTCCCAAGGCCTGCAAATGGCACTCAGCAGTCTCGCTGATGCCAGCTACAGCTACACCACAACCTTGAGCAAACCCAAGGCCCGCACCCTCAAACAAGTTCTGGTCAGCTCCACACATGAGAGAGCTGACTTGCGCCTAGCGGTGACTCAGGCGCAGGCCTTGGTGGCTGGTGTCGAATTGGCCAAGGAATGGGCCAACCGACCAGCCAACCATGCCACGCCAACACACTTGGCCGAGACGGCCAAAAGCATCGCTTCGGGCCGCGCTTTCAAGTGCGAAGTGTTGGGGCCCAAAGAAGTGGCCAAGTTGGGCATGGGCTCTTTCATGGCCGTGGCCCAGGGTGCGGCCGAGCCCTTGCGCTTCATCGTGATGCGCTACAACGGCGCTTTGACTTCGCAAGCACCGGTGGTGCTGGTGGGCAAGGGCATTACTTTCGATACGGGCGGTATTTCCATCAAGCCAGCGGCCGAGATGGACGAAATGAAATACGACATGAGTGGCGCCGCCAGCGTGTTGGGCGTGTTCAAGGCACTGGCAGAGCTCAAACCAGCCATCAATGTGGTGGGACTGATTCCCGCCACCGAAAACATGCCCGATGGTTTGGCCGTCAAGCCTGGCGATGTGGTGACCAGCATGAGTGGACAAACCATTGAAATTTTGAACACCGATGCCGAAGGCCGTTTGGTGTTGTGCGATGCGTTGACCTATGCCGAGCGCTTCAAGCCACGAGCTGTGATCGACATCGCCACATTGACAGGCGCATGCGTCATCGCTCTGGGCGCTGTTCGAACGGGCTTGTTTTCGAGCGACGATGCGCTGGCCGCCCAGCTTCAGGAAGCAGGCGAGGTCTCCGGAGACACATGCTGGAGAATGCCTCTGGATGACGACTACGCAGAGGGTCTGAAGTCGCGCTTTGCCGATGTGGCCAACGTGGCGGGGCGTGCGGCGGGATCGGTCACGGCAGCCAAGTTTTTGCAACGCTTTGCCAAGAGTTTTGCTTGGGCGCACTTGGATATTGCGGGCACGGCCTGGCGCAGCGGTGCAGCCAAGGGGGCTACAGGACGCCCTGTTGGCTTGCTGTTGCAGTACTTGCTGACCTCGGCCCAAGCGACTGCAACCGTTCAATCCCATGGCAAAACCAAAGCTGCGGTCAGGTCAAACGCAAAGGCCAAATCCAAGGCTCGCACGGCCGGCAAGGCTTGAGCTTGCAGTCCAAGGTGCTTTGTGCTCAAGACCCGCATTGAGTTCCACTTCAACACAGACGAGCGTTTGCTGCATACGTGCCGCTTGCTGCGCAAGGCGCGTGCTCAAAATTTACGTATTGCTGTGGTGGGTGCGCCCGCAACACTCAAACAACTCGACGCCGAGCTTTGGCGCTTTCAGGATGTGTCTTTTCTGGCGCATTGCACTGATCAAGACCCCCCAGAGGTGCAGCATGCCTCTCCCGTGGCGCTGGGATCTGATCCCCATGCTTGGGGCATCGAGGATGTGCTGTTGAACTTGGGTGACGAGGTCCCTGTGGGCTTCGAAAGATTTGCACGATTGATCGAAATTGTTTCCAAAGACGAGCATGGTCGCGATCAAGCTCGAATGCGCTGGAAGCATTACAAAAGCCTGGGTTACGAACTTTTACAACACGATTTGTCCAAGGTGGCCACAACATGACACAAGCCGAAACACACACTCTGGGCCAAACTGTCTCACCGGATCAAATTCCAACGCTGACTCAGGACTTGGCGCTGCCTCATGTTCCGAAAGCTGTTCATTTGGCGTTCGATGCGCGGGTCGCAGAAAAACAGGCACTGATGGCCTTATCGGAGGATCTTCTGCAAAACCTTCGTCCCGAAATTGAGCGCTTAACGGCCGATTTGGTAGAAAGAACTTTGCAGAGTATTTGGGATAAACGCGCACGCTCCTACCAAGATGTTTGAGTTTTGATGGTTCGAATACACAGGTTTTGGTTTTCCCTGAGTCACAATCGCCACTTTTTGCAGTATCTTTACGGCTTGCTTGATTGAAGCAAATCTATTCTTCGGAGTTTGTATGAAATTTTCTGGTTCACGTTCTTTGACCGTGGTGTCTGTTGCTGTTGCAGCCATGGTGTTGGCCGCATGCGGCAAAAAAGAAGTCGCTTCGACCGAACTGGTCGTCAAAATCGGTCACGTGGGTCCTGTCAGCGGTGCGATTGCCCACCTGGGCAAGGACAATGAAAACGGTGCCCGCATGGCCATCGAAGAGCTGAATGCCGCTGGTCTGAAGATCGGTGACAAAACACTCAAGTTCGAGTTGTTGGCTGAAGACGATGCCGCCGATCCCAAACAGGGCACTGCTGCTGCACAAAAACTCGTCGATGCCAAAGTCAATGGTGTGATCGGTCACCTGAACTCAGGCACCACCATTCCAGCCTCACAGTTGTACAACACGGCTGGCATTCCCCAGATTTCACCATCAGCCACCAACCCCAAGTACACACGTCAAGGCTACGCTGGCGCATTCCGCGTGGTGGCAGATGACGTTCACCTCGGCGGCACTCTCGGCAAATACGCTGTGGAGACCGTCAAAGGCAAGAGCATCGCCGTGATCGATGACCGCACCGCCTACGGCCAGGGTGTGGCTGAAGAGTTCAAAAAAGCAGTGGCAGCTGCCGGTGGCAACATTGTGGGCCACGAGTTCACAACCGACAAAGCCTCTGACTTCAACGCCATCCTGACCACCCTGAAGGCCAAGAAGCCAGATGTCGTGTTCTTTGGCGGTATGGACGCTGTGGCGGGTCCTATGCTGCGTCAGATGAAGTCTCTGGGCATCAATGCCAAGTTCATGGGCGGTGACGGCATCTGTACAGCCGAATTGGCCAAGCTCGCAGGCGATGCCATGAAAGATGAAGCTGTGATTTGCGCAGAAGCCGGTGGTGTCGAAGGCGAGCAGAAAGTCGGTATGGACAAGTTCCGTGCAGACTTCAAGGCCAAGTACAACGCTGAAGTGCAGGTCTATGCCCCATACGTTTATGACGCAGTCAAGGTCATGGCCACTGCCATGGTCAACGCAGGTTCTACTGAACCTGCCAAGTATCTGCCTGCTTTGAAAAGCATCAATTACAAAGGTGTGACCGGTAACATCGCCTTTGACGACAAAGGCGACATCAAAAATGGCGCTTTGACATTGTTCACCTACAAGGGTGGCGAGCGTTCACAAATCGCTGTGATTCGCTGATCGATCGGCCCCCGAGCGATTCGGGGGCTGTGCGGGCAGTTTGGTCATGCCGATTTGTCCACCACACTGACGAAAAAAAGCCTGCACGTGTGCAGGCTTTTATGTTTTGGCGGAGCAGGCGGGATTCGAACCCGCGGTGGGCTATTAACCCACACACGCTTTCCAGGCGTGCGACTTAAACCACTCATCCACCGCTCCGAAGCCCGCAATTGTATCAGTGGAAAACTTGTTTTCTGAGACTCGCAACAATTCTTATGCATTGGCTGAATCATCCATCCACAGCGGGTTTTTTTGCAATTTGTGATCTGCGTCGCTCCGCAGTCCCTTTTTGTCCTTAAACTTCGCCACTGTTTGAATTCCTTTGACCTTTCTTTGGCATACAGCCCCAAAAGCCCATGAAATTTCGTTTCCCCATCGTCATCATTGACGAAGATTACCGCTCCGAAAACACATCGGGCTTGGGTATCCGTGCTTTGGCCGACGCCATCGTTGCCGAAGGTTTCGAAGTTCTTGGGGTCACCAGCTATGGTGACCTGTCGCAGTTTGCACAGCAGCAAAGCCGAGCAAGTGCATTTATTTTGTCCATAGACGACGAAGAGTTTTCGCCTGGTCCCGACCTGGACCCAGCCGTCATCAATTTGCGTACCTTCATCGACGAAGTGCGGCGCAAGAACGCCGATGTGCCCATTTATATTTACGGCGAGACCAAGACATCTCGGCATTTACCGAATGACATCCTGCGTGAGCTGCACGGCTTCATCCACATGTTCGAGGACACGCCGGAATTTGTGGCGCGTCACATCATCCGCGAAGCCAAAAGCTATCTGGAAGGGGTGCAGCCTCCGTTCTTCAAGGCATTGCTGGATTACGCAGAAGAAGGCTCGTATTCGTGGCATTGCCCAGGACATTCTGGCGGCGTGGCATTTTTGAAAAGCCCTGTGGGACAGATGTACCATCAGTTTTATGGCGAAAACATGTTGCGAGCCGACGTTTGCAACGCGGTGGAAGAGTTGGGCCAGTTGCTGGACCACAACGGCGCCATTGGCGAGAGCGAGCGCAATGCCGCACGCATCTTCAATGCCGACCATTGCTTTTTTGTAACCAACGGCACCAGTACCGCCAACAAGATTGTGTGGCACCATGCCGTCGCTCCGGGTGATGTGGTTGTGGTGGACCGCAACTGCCATAAATCCATACTGCATGCGATCATCATGACCGGCGCGATTCCGGTCTTCATGAAACCCACGCGAAACCATTTCGGCATCATCGGTCCGATTCCCAAAAGCGAGTTTGAACCTGCGGCCATCATGGCCAAGATCAAGGCCAACCCTTTGCTCAAAGGCGTAGATCCCAAAAAGGTCAAACCTCGCGTGATGACGCTCACGCAATCCACTTATGACGGCGTGCTCTACAACACCGAAACCATCAAAACCATGCTGGACGGTTATGCGGAAAACCTGCACTTTGATGAGGCATGGTTACCGCATGCGGCCTTCCACCCGTTCTATGGACCGTACCACGCCATGGGCAAAAAGCGCGCACGCCCGAAAGAGTCGATGGTGTATGCCACGCAATCCATCCACAAGCTGCTGGCGGGCATCAGTCAGGCCAGCCATGTCCTGGTGCAAGATGCGCAAAACACCAAGCTCGACCGCCCGCTGTTCAACGAGGCTTACCTGATGCACACCTCGACCTCTCCGCAGTACAGCATCATCGCCAGCTGTGACGTGGCCGCCGCCATGATGGAGCCGCCCGGCGGCACCGCGCTCGTGGAAGAAAGCATTGCCGAGGCACTTGATTTCCGGCGCGCCATGCGCAAAGTGGACGAGGATTATGGTAAAGATTGGTGGTTCAAGGTCTGGGGGCCGGAGAAGTTTGCTGAAGAAGGCATCGGCCGTGCAGACGACTGGATTTTGCGCAATGACCCACGGAAAAAAGCCAGCAAGTGGCACGGTTTTGGTCAGCAATTGGCCGATGGCTTCAACATGTTGGACCCCATCAAATCCACCATTGTCACGCCCGGCTTGAATCTCGACGGCAAGTTCGACAAAACTGGCATTCCTGCTTCCATTGTCAGCAAGTTCTTGACCGAACACGGCGTGGTGGTCGAAAAGACGGGCTTGTACAGCTTCTTCATCATGTTCACCATCGGCATCACCAAGGGTCGCTGGAACACCTTGCTCACGGCCTTGCAGCAGTTCAAGGACGAGTACGCCAAGAACCAGCCCATGTGGAAAATCATGCCGGAGTTCTGTCAGAAGTACCCACGCTACGAGCGCATGGGCCTGCGGGATCTGTGCCAGCATGTGCACGAGATGTACGCCAGATACGACATCGCGCGCTTGACCACCGACATGTATTTGTCCGATTTGGCACCCGCCATGCGTCCTTCAGACGCTTATGCCCACATTGCCCAGCGCAAAACCGAACGTGTAGAAATCGACCATTTGGAAGGTCGTGTCACTGTCGGCCTGGTCACACCTTACCCTCCGGGTATTCCTTTGCTGATTCCCGGCGAAGTCTTCAACAAGAAGATCGTGGATTACCTCAAGTTCGCGCGCGAGTTCAACGAGAAGTGTCCTGGCTTTGAGACTGACATCCACGGCTTGGTGGAGATCAAGGACGACGATGGCAAGAAGCGGTACTTTGCGGATTGTGTGAAGGCTTGATAACCGTGTGTGGCAGGTGAGTTGGGGCCCTGTACGGGGGCTCAGAGGCGCTTTGCTTTGCCACATCGCCCCCGCACAGGGCCCCAACTCACCTGCGGGGGAGAATTGGAAAAAGCGGCTTTCGCCGCTTTTTTCAATTCCGGAACATGGGGTTTGACCATGCTAGCGAATTTCCAATCACCCATTCAGCCCGAGAGTAGGTGGGCGCTGAACCGGGCGATTTGGCGAGCGAAGCGAGTTATGAGCCCGGGCAGCGCCCGCCTGCTCTCGGGCGGTCGTGGCAAAAGCAGTACCCACGCTTCACAAGTCCCTGCCAATGACAATGCATCAAGCCGCAGCCGCTGGCTCCGCAATACCTCCGACCACCTGGCTGAAACCACCGTCCACATAAGTGATCTCGGCCGTCACGCCTGCTGCCAAGTCGCTCAGCATGAAGGCCGCCACATTGCCTACGTCTTCAATGGTCACGTTGCGGCGAATGGGTGAGGCCTCGGCCACCACCGACAAAATCTTGCCAAAACCCTTGATGCCACTGGCTGCCAGCGTCTTGATGGGACCTGCCGATATGCCGTTGGCCCTCAGGCCCCGGTTTTGGCTGCCCAGCGACTCGGCCAGGTAACGCACCGACGCTTCCAGGCTGGCTTTGGCCAAGCCCATGGTGTTGTAGTTGGGCACCGTGCGGATCGCACCCAAATAAGTCAGGGTCAGCACAGACGCCTTGTCGTTCAGGTAGGGCAGGGCCGCTTTGGCCATGGCCGGGAAGCTGTAGGCGCTGATGTCGTGCGCGATCTTGAAGCCTTCACGGGACAATCCATCCAGAAAGTCTCCTGCGATGGCTTCGCGCGGGGCGTAGCCAATGGCGTGCACAAAACCGTCGAACTTTGGCCAGGTGGCCGACAGGTCCGTAAACAGTTTTTCAATCTGCTCATCGCTGCCCACGTCGCAATCAAAAATCAACTTTGAGTCGAAGTCGGCCGCGAACTCGGTGATCCGGTCCTTGAATCGCTCACCCACATAGCTGAAAGCCAGTTCTGCGCCTTGCGCGTGGCAGGCCTTTGCGATGCCGTAGGCGATCGATCGGTTGGACAACACGCCAGTGATCAGCAACCTTTTACCCGACAGAAAACCTGTTTTTTTCGTCATGTCTTCAACTCCTGAAAAATGTGGGCAGAATTGTCGCATGCGTAGAACAGCGGCCCGATTTTGGACAAACTGCTTGCTGGCCCTGGGGCTTTGCCTGTCGGGTCACGCTGTCGCCGCCCACGCTTATGCCCAATTTGGCGATATTCGTTACCCAGCTGGCTTCACCCATTTTTCGTATGTGAACCCGAATGCTCCCAAGGGGGGCGCGATTGTGCTGGTGCCACCAACCCGACAGTCCAATTTCGACAAGTACAACCCCTTCACCTTAAAAGGCAGTGCGCCGCCATCCATGCTCGGCATGATGTTCGACACCCTGTTGATTGGCAACATGGATGAGCCGACCACCGCTTATGGTTTGCTGGCCTCAGACATTCAGGTGGCGGCTGACCGCCTGTCGGTGACTTTTCAGATCCACCCACAGGCACGGTTTCACAACGGTGACCCGGTTCTTGCCGCTGATGTGCGGCATTCATTCGAGCGGCTGACCAGCAAACAAGCGGCGCCCCAGTACCGAACCTACTTTGGCGAGGTCAAGGGCGCAACCGTCTTGGCCGAACGCAGCATCCGTTTTGATTTTGTCCGCCCCAACAGGGAGTTGCCCTTGATCGTGGGCAGTTTGCCCGTGTTCAGTGCCAAGTGGGGCCTGCAAGGCGAGGGCCCCAAAGCCGTCCACAAACCTCTGGATCAGATGGTCACCGACATTCCGATCGCATCCGGGCCCTACCGCATCGGACCCGTGCAGTTTGGCAAAGACATCACTTATGTGCGTGACCACCAGTATTGGGCCAAAGACTTGAACGTGCGCAAGGGTCAGTTCAATTTCGACCGCATCACCTACAAAATCTACAAGGACAGCACCGCGCAACTTGAAGCCTTCAAGGCGGGTGAGTTCGATTACATGCAGTCTTTCATTGCGCGGGAGTGGGCCAGGGCCTTCACCGGCCGAGCCTTCGATCGGGGTGATTTGATCAAGGCCGAATTGCAGCATGGCAATGCGGGGGACTTTCAGGGCTTTTTGTTCAACACGCGCCGCGACAAGTTTCAGGACGTGCGTGTGCGCCAAGCCATTGCTTTGGCCATGGACTTTGAATGGCTGAACCGACAGCTTTTTTACAACGCCTACAGCAGGGTGCGCGGCTATTTCGTGGCCAGCGACTTCGAGGCCAAAGGCCACCCTGGTCCCGAAGAACTGGCTTTGCTGATGCCATTGCGGGACAAACTGCCTGCTGCCGTGTTCGAGCAAGACGTGCCTCAGCCGCCCACGACAGATCTGGCCATCGACTCGGGTCACACCTTGCGCGACCATTTGCGCCAAGCGCGTGATTTACTCAAGGACGCGGGATGGGCTTACCGCGATGGCGCTTTGCGCAATGCCAGTGGGCAAGCTTTCACCATTGAATTTCTGGACAGTTCGGGCTCGATGGGGCGGGTGGTCACGCCCTTTGCCAAAAACCTGGAAAAGCTGGGCATCCAGGTGAAGTACAAAGTCATTGACTTTGCCTTGCTGCAAAAGCGCATGGACGTGTTCGATTTCGACATCATCAGCAGCCGCACGGTAGGCAGTGAATCCCCGGGCACAGAATTGTTGGAGCGATTTGGCAGCCGATCGGCCGATGTGGAGGGCTCAGGCAATGTGCTGGGCCTGAAAAATCCGTCCGTGGACGCCTTGCTGGACAAGGTGGTAAGCGCCTCTTCCCGATCTGAATTGGTCACCAGCCTGCGTGCGCTGGACCGGGTGCTGCGCCATGGTCATTATGTGGTGCCGCACTGGTATGGCGCGGTGCACAGGGTGTCCTGGCGGGCCAAGGCTTTTGCGCGCCCGGCTGACTTGCCCCGTTTTTATCAACCCGAGAAACTCGTGACCACCGTGTGGTGGTCTCCTGATGCGGCACCCTCGCAAGCCACACCAGTTTCATCCAAGGCCCCTTGA
The DNA here is from genome assembly GCA_027488215.1 of Comamonadaceae bacterium. GTDB lineage: Bacteria > Pseudomonadota > Gammaproteobacteria > Burkholderiales > Burkholderiaceae_C > Limnohabitans_A. Next base: position 160,999 of record JAIYCB010000031.1, on the reverse strand, counting down.
ATCATGCTGGCCTACATTTTCAAACGCCTGCTCTTGATGATCCCGACCTTGTTCGGGGTCTTGCTGATGACCTTCGTGGTGATCCAGTTTGTGCCTGGCGGGCCGGTGGAGCAGATGGTGGCTCAACTGCAGGGGCGTGATACGGGCGGGGAGGGTGCCGCGGCAGCAGGCAGCGGCTATCGGGGGCGACAGGGCGTGGACGCCGCGCGCATTGAAGAAATCAAAACACTTTACGGCTTCGACAAACCGCCCACCGAACGTTTTTGGATGATGCTCAAGCAGTTTGCTCAGTTTGATTTGGGCAAGAGCTTTTTTTACCCCAAAGACGTTTGGAGCCTCATCAAAGAAAAACTGCCGGTGTCCATCAGTCTGGGCTTGTGGACATTTTTCCTCAGTTACATGGTCTCGGTTCCCTTGGGCATTGCCAAGGCAGTGCGGGCGGGCACGCGTTTTGACACACTCACCAGCTTGCTGGTTCTGGTGGGTTATGCCATTCCAGGATTTGTGCTGGGCGTGGCCCTTCTGGTGATCTTTGGGGGGCAATTGCAATGGTTTCCGCTGCGCGGCCTCACATCGTCCAACTGGGAGCAGCTGAGCTGGGGGGCCAAGGTGGTCGATTATTTGTGGCACATCGCCTTGCCCGTCACGGCCAGCGTATTGGGTTCTTTTGCGGTCATCACCATGCTGACCAAGAACGCATTTTTGGAAGAAATTCGTAAGCAGTATGTTTTGACTGCCCGTGCCAAGGGTCTCAGCGAAAACCGGGTTCTGTACCGCCATGTCATGCGCAATGCCTTGATCCCGCTGGTCACGGGTTTCCCAGCGGCTTTCATCGGTGCGTTTTTCACTGGATCTTTGTTGATCGAAACCCTGTTCTCACTTGATGGCTTGGGCTTGTTGAGTTACGAAGCCGTGATCCGTCGCGACTACCCGGTGGTGCTGGGCACCTTGTATTTATTCACCCTGATCGGGTTGGTCACCAAGCTGATCAGTGACCTGTGTTACCTGTGGGTGGACCCGCGTGTGAAGTTCGACAAATGAGCGCCTCAGCCACTTCCATTTCTCCAGCGCAGGTCTCGCCTTCGGCGCGTGCTTGGCAGCGCTTTCGGCGCAACCGCCTGGGTTTTGGCAGCCTGATCATTTTTGTGACACTGTTTGTACTCAGCCTGGGTGCCGAGTTTTTATCCAACGACAAGCCGCTGGTCGTGCGCTTTGAGGGTCAGTGGTATTTCCCGGTTGTCCAGACCCTCCCAGAAAAAGTCTTTGGCGGGGATTTTGAGACACCAGCGGATTACCTGGACCCCTTTATTCAGTCGCAACTGCACAAGGGTGGCAACTGGGCCTTGCAAGCGCCCAACCCCTACCACCACAGTACGCTCGACTATTTTGCGCCCTTGCCCAACCCGGCCCCACCTACTGCCCGCAATTGGCTGGGTACGGACGATCGAGGGCGGGATGTGCTGGCGCGTTTGCTTTACGGCTTCAGGGTCTCGGTGCTCTTTGCACTGGCATTGACGGCCTTTGGGGTGCTGCTGGGGGTGCTGACCGGGGCGATACAAGGTTTTTTTGTCGGTAAAACAGATCTCGTTTTTCAGCGTTTCATCGAAATCTGGAGCGCCATGCCCGAGCTCTATTTGCTGATCATTTTTTCAGCCGTGTTCGAACCCAGCGTGGGTCTTTTATTGGTTTTACTCAGTTTGTTTGGCTGGATGGGCCTGTCCGACTATGTGCGGGCCGAGTTTTTGCGCAACCGCCAGCTCGACTATGTCAAGTCGGCGCGAGCGCTGGGCTTGGGACATTGGCAAATCATGTGGCGGCATGTACTGCCTAACAGCATGACCCCGGTGGTGACGTTTTTGCCCTTTCGAATGAGCGGTGCCATCTTGGCCTTGACTTCGCTCGATTTTCTGGGCTTGGGCGTGCCACCCGGCACGCCTTCATTGGGCGAGTTGTTGGCCCAGGGCAAAAACAACATCGACGCATGGTGGATATCGATTTCCACCTTTGTGGTCTTGGTCGTGACTTTGCTTTTGTTGACCTTCATGGGCGACGCCTTGCGCGATGCGCTGGACCCACGAAAGGCGAACACATGACCACGCTCCAAACCCTGCTGGAACTGCGGGACCTGCGCGTCGCTTTTGGTGCTCAAGCTGTGGTCCATGGCGTGAATCTGAGCATTCATGCGGGCGAGCGGGTGGCCCTGGTGGGGGAGTCGGGCTCGGGCAAGTCGGTCACTGCCTTGTCGGTGTTGCGTTTGCTGGAGTCAGCCGAGTTGACAGGTCAAGTGCTGTGGGAGGGCAAGGACTTGTTGCAGCAGACGCCAGCCGAGATGCAACGCATCCGTGGCGACGAGATTGCGATGATATTTCAGGAGCCAATGACGGCGCTGAACCCTTTGATGACAGTGGGCCATCAAATCTCGGAGGTGCTGCAACTCAAAAAACTGCTGTCTCGGCGCGACGCCGATGCGCGTGCCGTGCATTTGTTGTCCGAAACCGGGATCGATGAACCTGAGCGGCGATTTGGCGCATACCCTCACCAGTTGTCGGGTGGTCAAAGGCAGCGCGCCATGATGGCGATGGCCCTGGCATCCGAGCCCAAGTTGCTCCTGGCAGATGAACCTACCACTGCGCTGGACGCCAGTTTGCGATTGCAGATGCTGCAGTTACTGGCTGATTTGCAGCAAAAAACCGGCATGGCGGTGCTTTTGATCACCCATGATCTGGCCTTGGTGCGTCACTTTGCTGACCGTGTAGCCGTCATGGAAAAAGGTCATTTGGTGGAGCAGGGGGACTTGCAACAAGTCTTTTCAACGCCGCAGCACCCTTATACCCAAAAGCTGCTGAACAGCCGCCCCACCCGCGATGGACTGACTCAGGCCAGGCCCACTGCGCCCCCTTTGATGGAGGCCAAAGGCCTGCAGGTGCGTTATCCCATGTCTGTGTCCGGCTTTCGCGGCTGGTTTCAAAAGCACCATTTCACGGCTCTGCACGGGGCAGATTTCTTGATTTCATCGGGTACGACCCTCGGCATCATGGGTGAGTCAGGCTCTGGTAAATCCAGTCTGGCGCAGGCCGTGCTGGGTTTAATCCCTTTTGAGGGCGATTTGTCCTTTGCGGGGCAGACCTGGCTGGACAGCCCGGCGAAGGACAAGTCATTACGGCGAAGGGTACAAGTCGTGTTTCAGGACCCCTATGGCAGCTTGTCCCCCCGAATGACCGTTGGGGAGATCGTTTCCGAAGGTCTGCGTTTGCATCACCCACACTGGACACCTGTGCAAACGGAACAACGCGTCCGCTCGGCTTTGGCAGAGGTGGGTCTGGCGGGTGAAGGTTTTGCTGATGTACTCGATCGATACCCCCATGCGTTTTCAGGCGGACAACGCCAACGGATTGCCCTGGCCCGAGCCCTGGTGGTCGAACCGGCGCTTTTGGTGTTGGACGAGCCGACCAGCGCTTTGGATGTAACGGTGCAAAAACAAATTCTTGAATTGCTTCAGACGTTGCAAAAAACTCGCGGTATGGCGTATTTGTTAATTACGCACGACGTGGATGTCCTTCGGGCCATGGCACACCAGGTGATTGTGTTGAAGTCAGGGCAGGTGGTTGAGCATGGTTCGGCCGAGCAAGTGTTGAACGCACCACAGCATGTTTACACACGCAGTTTGGTGAATGCGTTCGCCGTGTCAATTTGACAGGAATCTTGATCCTGGCTGCGTCGTTTTCCTTGCAAATCACACACTTAGAGCGTTTTTTGAGCTAGAATAGCGGCTTCACGACCAAACGGGCGGGTTTTCACCGCCCGTTTTTTTTGGTTGTTTCTTTTTCAACGTTGATATTTCGAAGCTCTGTGGCATTGCAGCAAATTGTTCAAGAAACCGTAACCGGCCTGGGCTATGACCTGGTTGAGATTGACCGCACAGCGGGCGGTTTGTTGCGCATCACCATTGACCGGCCTTGGCAGCCGGGGTCGGAACTGTTCATCAACGTGGAAGATTGCGAAAAGGTCAATCGCCAGCTGCAATTCGCCCTTGAAGTCGATGGCGTTGCCTACAGCCGGCTCGAAGTGTCGTCACCTGGTATCGATCGGCCCTTGCGCAATGAGCAGGATTTTCAGCGGTTCTTGGGCGAATTGATTGACATCACGCTCAAAGCGCCCATGGGCGAGAGCGCTGCGGGCATGGTCAACCCGACCCGCAAAAAATTTCGTGGCACGCTCGAGCGTGACGCCACCGGTCAAGGCTGGCAAATCGTCTGGAGCGACGAGCCAGCAGTTAAACCCGGTCAGAAGATCAGTAAAAAGCGACTTCCAGCGCCTTTGCATGCGCTGGGTTTCACGCTTGAAGAGTTGCGCGATGCGCGCCTCGCACCCGTGGTGGACTTTAAAGGACGCAAGTCCAAGCAGGAAGCCTGACGGCCACCCTTTTTTTTGAGCAAACTTTCGGACCCCTCACTTGGGTCCGGTGGAACAGGAGAGTCAAGTCATGAATCGCGAAATGTTGATGCTGGTCGAAGCCATCTCACGTGAAAAGAACGTCGAGCGTGACGTGGTGTTCGGTGCTGTTGAAGCCGCTTTAGCACAGGCCACCAAGAAGCTTTACGAAGGCGAAGTGGACATCCGTGTGGCGGTGGATCGCGACAATGGCAACTACGAGAGCTTTCGCCGTTGGCACGTGGTGCCCGATGAGGCGGGTTTGCAATTGCCCGAGCAGGAAATCCTGTTGTTTGAGGCCAAAGAACAAATTCCCGACATTGAAGTCGATGAATACATCGAAGAGCCGATTGAGTCGTTGCCGATCGGTCGCATTGGTGCCATGGCCGCCAAACAGGTCATCTTGCAAAAAATACGTGATGCTGAGCGTGAAATGCTGCTGAATGATTTCATGTCACGTGGCGAAAAAATCTTTGTGGGTACTGTCAAGCGCATGGACAAGGGCGACATCATCTGCGAGTCTGGCCGCATCGAAGGCCGATTGAAACGCAGCGAGATGATCCCCAAGGAAAACTTGCGCAGCGGTGATCGCGTTCGCGCCATGATCATGGAAGTGGACCTCACGTTGCGCGGTGCACCCATCTTGTTGTCCCGCTCCGCTCCTGAGTTCATGATCGAATTGTTCCGTCAGGAAGTGCCCGAGATTGAACAAGGCCTGCTCGAAATCAAAACCTGCGCACGTGACCCTGGCTCACGCGCCAAGATTGCTGTTTTGTCGCACGACAAGCGTGTCGACCCCATCGGAACGTGCGTGGGTGTGCGTGGTACCCGTGTGAACGCCGTGACCAACGAACTGGCTGGTGAGCGCGTTGACATCGTATTGTGGAGTGAAGACCCCGCCCAATTCGTGATCGGTGCCTTGGCCCCTGCCAACGTGCAATCCATCGTGGTGGACGAAGAAAAGCACGCGATGGATGTCGTGGTGGACGAAGAAAACCTGGCGATTGCGATTGGTCGTGGCGGTCAAAACGTGCGTCTTGCTTCCGATCTCACAGGCTGGAAGATCAACATCATGGATGCTGCCGAGTCTGCCCAGAAACAGGCAGAGGAAACCACCGGTATCCGCCAGTTGTTCATGGAAAAGCTTGACGTAGACCAGGAAATTGCCGACATCCTCATTGGTGAAGGTTTCACCAGCCTGGAAGAAGTGGCTTATGTGCCCATTCAGGAAATGATGGAAATCGAGAGCTTTGACGAAGACACGATCAACGAACTGCGCACTCGTGCCAAAGACGCTTTGCTGACCCTTGAGATCGCACGCGAAGAGAGCGTCGAAGACGTTTCTCAGGACCTGCGTGATTTGCCAGGTTTGACCCCTGAGTTGATTTCCAAGCTGGTTGAAGCGGGCATCCATACCCGTGACGATTTGGCTGATCTGGCCACAGACGAATTGACTGACATCACAGGTCAAGACGCTCAGGAGGCCACCGCCCTGATCATGAAAGCCCGCGAACATTGGTTCGCTGGCCAGGCCTGAAGTCTGATGGAGGCTTGAACAAAATTATGTCCAGTACCACTGTTGCAGAGTTCGCCAATGAACTCAAAAAATCCCCTGATGTCTTGCTTGACCAACTGCGATCAGCAGGTGTTTCCAAGGTTTCGGGCAGCGACGCACTGACCGACGCTGACAAGCAAAAACTTCTCAGCTACCTGCAAGCGAGCCATGGCACCGTGTCCACTGATCGCAAAAAGATCACGCTGGTCAAAAAGTCAACCAGCGAGATCAAACAAGCAGATGCCTCGGGCAGGGCCCGCACCATTCAGGTCGAAGTTCGAAAAAAACGCACATTGATCAAGCGCGACGATGAGCCTGTGGCGAGTTCTGAGTTGACCTTTGAACCGCAATTGGACCATGCAGATCTGGCTCGCCGCGAAGAAGAAGCACGCAGGCAGGCGGAGCTGATTCGCCGACAGGAAGAAGACTTGGCTGAAAAGCGCCGACTCCGTGAAGCCAAAGAAGCTGAACAACGCGCTGAATTGGCTGCACTGGAAGCCCAAGCATTGGCAGAATCCCAGAAACAATCAGCTGCTTCGTCCAAGTCCCAACTTAGCCGAGAAGAGCGCGAGCAATTGGCCCGAGCTGAAGCTGCCAGTATCAACGCCGCGAGTCAAGCCAAGCCAGCTGCACCTGAATCTGCCGAACTCATCGAATCAAGCCCTGACAGTTTTGCCGATAAGGCTGCAAAAGCAGCTGTAACTGTCACAGAAAAAGCAGAGCGGGACAAGGCTGCCCGTGAAGCGACTGCACGAAAAGTCGCTGCAGACTCGAAAGCCAATGCAGACGAGGACACGGCGCGTGCCCAAGAATTGGATGCACGCCGCCGCAAGGCATTGGCAGAGGCCGAAGCCATTCGCGCCATGATGAGTGCACCCAAAAAAGTATTGGTCGCAAAAAAGGACGAAACAAAGGCTGAGCCCAAAGCCGGGGTGAAAGGCACATTGCACAAGCCAGCGGGAACTCCTGCTCCTGGTGCACGTGCAGCAGCCACGCAAGCCGCAACGCCTGCAGCACCGAGCGCCAACAAGGAGGTCAAGTCGGCGAAGTTGTCCTCCAGCTGGGCAGGGGATCCGGCTAAGAAAAAGGCCATTCCTACGCGTGGCGACACCAGCGGTGGCGTGGGTCGTAACAACTGGCGCACGGGTCCACGTGGCCGCCGCGGCAACGACCGTGATCGTGACGATGGGCAAAGTCAACAAGCAGCAGCCGAAGTCCGCGTGCTGGAAGTCCATGTGCCCGAAACCATCACCGTGGCTGAATTGGCCCACAAGATGGCCATCAAGGCCTCAGAGGTCATCAAACACCTGATGAAGCTCGGCCAGATGGCCACCATGAACCAACCGCTGGACCAAGACACCGCCATGATCGTGGTGGAAGAAATGGGCCACAAGGCGGTGGTTGCAGCGCTGGATGACCCTGAAGCATTCACCGACGACGAAGTGTCTGATCAGCACGCCGAGTTGTTGCCGCGTGCACCAGTGGTCACTGTCATGGGACACGTTGACCACGGTAAGACTTCGCTGCTCGACTACATCCGCCGGGCCAAGGTCGCTTCGGGCGAAGCCGGTGGCATTACCCAGCACATTGGCGCTTACCATGTTGAGACGCCTCGCGGCATGATTTCTTTCCTCGATACCCCTGGTCACGAGGCCTTCACGGCCATGCGAGCCCGTGGTGCACAGGCAACCGACATCGTCATCCTCGTGGTGGCCGGTGACGACGGCGTGATGCCTCAGACCAAGGAAGCTATCAAACACGCCAAGGCAGCGGGTGTGCCCATCGTTGTGGCCATCAACAAGATGGACAAACCCGATTCGAACATCGAACGTGTTCGCGCCGAATTGATTTCAGAAGAAGTCGTGCCCGAGGAATTCGGCGGCGAATCACCTTTTGTACCTGTATCGGCGAAAACCGGATTGGGTATCGATGAGTTGCTCGAGCAAGTACTGCTGCAAGCCGAAGTGCTGGAACTCAAAGCGCCCGTTCAAGCAGCGGCCAAGGGTTTGGTCATTGAAGCGCGTCTCGATAAAGGCCGAGGTCCTGTGGCAACCATCTTGGTGCAGTCAGGCACCTTGAATACGGGAGATGTGGTGCTGGCGGGGCAGACTTTTGGCCGGGTGCGAGCCATGCTGGATGAAAATGGCGCGACCATCAAGTCAGCTGGCCCCTCGATCCCAGTTGAGATTCAGGGTCTGACCGAAGTGCCGCAAGCCGGTGACGAGTTCATGGTCATGGGCGATGAACGCCGTGCCCGCGAGATCGCCACTTACCGTGCGGGTAAGTTCCGCAACACCAAACTGGCTAAACAACAAGCTGCCAAGCTGGAAAACATGTTCACAGACATGTCGGCTGGCGAATTGAAGATGTTGCCCATCATCATCAAGGCCGATGTTCAGGGTTCTCAAGAAGCCCTGGGGGCCTCCTTGCTCAAGTTGTCCAACGAGGAAATCAAAGTCCAGCTGGTTTATTCCGGCGTGGGCGGCATCAGCGAATCGGACATCAACCTGGCGATCGCCTCCAAAGCCATCGTGATCGGTTTCAACGTGCGTGCCGATGCCGGTGCGCGCAAGTTGGCCGAAGGCAATGGCGTTGACCTGCATTACTACAACATCATTTATGACGCTGTGGACGAGCTCAAGGCCGCCATGTCGGGCATGTTGGCACCCGAGCAGCGCGAAGAGATCATGGGCATGGCCGAAATCCGTACCGTGTTCGTGGCGTCCAAAATCGGAACCGTTGCGGGTTGTATGGTCACCTCGGGCCAGGTCACTCGCAATGCCAAATTCCGTTTGCTGCGCGATAACGTGGTCATTTACACCGGCGAACTCGATTCTCTCAAGCGCCTCAAAGACGATGTGCGCGAAGTCAAAGAGGGCTTCGAGTGCGGTATCAAGCTCAAGAACTACAACGATATCCAAGAAGGCGATCAACTCGAATTCTTCGACGTTAAGGAAATCGCGAGAACGCTGTAAATGGTGCGCAAAAAGCTGTCATCCGTGCCCAATCGCGGTTTCCGCGTGGCCGACCAGATCCAACGCGATCTGGCCGAGTTGATTGCCCGCGAGTTGAAAGACCCGCGGGTAGGCATGGTCACGCTCAACGCAATTGAAGTGACGCCCGATTACGCGCATGCCAAGGTGTACTTCAGTGTTTTGACTGGCAACCCAGAAGAAGCGACTGAAGGCTTGAATGCAGCTGCAGGCTTTCTGCGCAATGGCTTGTTCAAGCGTTTGCACATTCACACCGTTCCGACCTTGCATTTTTTATTTGACCGCACCACTGAGCGTGCATCGGACATGAATGCCTTGATTGCCAAGGCAGTCTCGTCACGCGCCCAAGAGGACTGAGCATGAACGCGCCACGCACCAGGGTGCAGCGGCGCCCTGTGCACGGGGTGCTGTTGCTCGACAAACCGTTGGGTCTTTCCAGTAACCAGGCTTTGCAAAAAGCCAAGTGGTTGCTAAGGGCCGAGAAAGCAGGCCACACGGGAACATTGGACCCTCTGGCCAGCGGTGTCTTGCCCTTGTGTTTTGGAGCCGCCACCAAATTCAGTCAGCAACATCTGGATGCAGATAAAACGTATGAAACCTCGGTTCGACTGGGTTTGAAGACCCTAACGGGCGACGCTGAAGGCGAAGTCATTCAAACCCGAGAAGTGTCATGCACGGCTGGTATGGTGGTGGAAACTCTGGACCGCTTCATGGGGCCCATCAGCCAAATACCGCCGATGCACAGTGCCTTGAAAAAGGACGGTAAGGCTTTGTACGAATATGCCAGAAAGGGCGAAACCGTTGAACGCGAAGCGCGCAACGTGGTGATTCATGACCTGGATCTGATGGACATGCAGCTTCAAGGCGATGCGCCATTTTTACGCTTGCGTGTGCGGTGCAGCAAAGGCACCTACATCCGCACACTGGGCGAAGACATTGCCGAAGCATTGGGTTGTGGCGGCCACTTGAGCGCTTTACGCCGTTTGGAGACCGGTCCTTTTGAAGCCTCACAGTGCGTGACGCTTCAGGAGTTGGAGCATATGGATGAAACCAAACGCTTGGACGCTTTGAAGCCCGTCGATGTTTTATTGCCAGACTACGCCGAAGTGAGCCTGGACAACGAGAACGCTGGAAGATTTTTGAGTGGGGTGCGCCGCCGCGGCCCCTGGGTAGATTGTGATCATGTGGCCGTTTATGGAGAACATCCGCGTACCTTGCTTGGAACAGCACATGTGCATGGCGGCGAATTGATTCCGGGTCGATTGTTGAGCCCGATAGAAATTCAACAGATTTTAGAAAGTTCACCTGTCAACGAGCCTTTGCTGGCCGAGCAGGTTTAATGAAAGAGAAAGCATGAGCAAGCAAATTCGCAACATCGCCATAATCGCGCACGTTGACCACGGCAAAACCACCATGGTGGACCAATTGCTGCGTCAGTCGGGTACTTTTGCAGAGCACGAGAAAATCGTGGACACTGTGATGGACAACAATGCCATCGAACGTGAGCGTGGTATTACCATCTTGGCCAAAAACTGCGCCGTGAGCTGGCAAGGCACCCACATCAACATCGTGGACACCCCCGGTCACGCAGACTTCGGCGGTGAAGTCGAACGCGCTTTGTCCATGGTCGATGGTGTCGTGCTGCTGATCGATGCGCAAGAAGGCCCCATGCCGCAGACCCGTTTCGTGACCAAAAAAGCCTTGGCTTTGGGCCTCAAGCCCATCGTCGTGGTGAACAAGGTCGACAAGCCCGGTGCCAACTGCGACAAAGTGGTCAACGCTGCTTTTGACCTGTTTGACAAACTGGGGGCGACCGACGAGCAGCTGGATTTCCCGGTGGTTTACGCCTCCGGCATCAACGGCTGGACTTCGCTGGAAGAGGGTGAACCCGGTGAGCAGTGGGGCCCCGACATGTCGGCCCTGTTCAACACCGTGCTCAAGCACGTCAAACCCAACTCGGGTGACCCGGCAGCGCCGTTGCAGTTGCAAATTTCCGCCCTCGACTTTTCGACCTTCGTGGGTCGCATCGGCGTGGGCCGCATCAGCCAGGGCACCATCAAGCCCAACATGGACGTTGTGGTGATGGAAGGTCTGGACGGCTCCACTATCAAAGGCCGTGTCAACCAAGTGTTGACCTTCCAGGGTCTGGACCGTGTACAAGTGACCGAGGCAGGGCCCGGTGACATCGTTTTGATCAACGGCATTGCCGATCTGAACATTGGTGTGACCGTGACCGATCCACTCAAGCCGACACCGCTGCCGATGCTCAAAGTGGATGAGCCGACGCTGACCATGAACTTCTGCGTGAACACCTCGCCATTGGCGGGCCGTGAAGGCAAGTACGTCACCAGCCGCCAGATCTGGGACCGTCTGCAAAAAGAACTTCAACACAACGTGGCCCTGCGTGTCAAAGAAACCGACGAAGACGGTATCTTTGAAGTCGCCGGTCGCGGTGAATTGCACCTGACCATCTTGCTCGAAAACATGCGCCGTGAAGGCTACGAGCTGGCCGTGTCCAAGCCACGCGTGCTGTTCCGCGATGTCGATGGCGAGCGCCACGAGCCTATCGAGTTGGTCACCGCTGACATCGAAGAAAACCACCAAGGCGGCGTCATGCAAGCCCTGGGCGAGCGCAAGGGCGAACTGGTCAACATGGAACCCGATGGCCGCGGTCGCGTCCGTCTGGAATACCGAATCCCGGCCCGTGGCCTGATCGGTTTCTCGAACGAATTCCTGAACCTGACCCGTGGCTCTGGACTGATCTCCAACATCTTTGACGGCTATGAGCCGCACAAAGGTGACATCGGTGGCCGCAAGAACGGCGTTCTGATCTCCATGGACGACGGTGAAATTTTCACCTACGCCCTGGGCAAGCTGGACGACCGTGGTCGCATGTTCGTCAAGGCCAACGACCCTGTGTACGAGGGCATGATTGTGGGCATCCACAGCCGCGACAACGACCTGGTAGTCAATGCCACACGCACCAAGCAGTTAACCAACTTCCGTGTGTCAGGCAAGGAAGACGCGATCAAGATCACGCCTCCGATCGATCTGACACTCGAATACGGTGTCGAATTCATTGAAGACGACGAACTGGTCGAAATCACGCCCAAGAGCGTGCGTCTGCGCAAGCGTTTCCTCAAGGAAAGCGACCGCAAGCGCAACAAGTGATTGGTTGAATCCTCATGAAAATGACACATGCCATGGCCGTATGGGTCATGGTTGGCAATGCAGCATTGTGGTCTACCGCCGGGGTGGTCACGCGCCATTTAGAAGAGGCTCGCAGCTTTGAAGTGACCTTCTGGCGCAGTTTCTTCACGGTACTGTCGCTCCTGGTCATATTGCCTCTGTGGCAGGGCAAGAGCGTATTTGCAACGTTGCCCTGGCGTAATCGCTATTTCTGGCTGTCGGGTGTTTGCTGGAGTGTGATGTTCACCGCCTTCATGGTGGCATTGACTCTCACAGCCGTAGCCAATGTATTGATCACATTGGCTGTCGGCCCATTACTCACAGCGTTGATCACTCGGATATTTTTGGGTCATCGTTTGCCTGGCCGAACCTGGGTCGCCATCGCTTTGGCGGGCATGGGCATAGGGTGGATGTATGGCAACCAACTGAGCTTGGGCGATCCCAATTTCCTTTTGGGCTCTTTGGTCGCGCTGTGTGTTCCCATAGCGGGTGCAGTCCAGTGGACACTCGTGCAAAAGAGTCAGAGTGAAGGTCAAAACCTTGATCTGGTTCCCTCTGTCATGCTGGGTGCCGTCTTTTCTTGTGTATTGACCTTGCCACTGGCAGTGCCATTTCAGGCCTCGTCTCACGATGTGGGCTTGTTGGCTGCGTTGGGTTTGTTTCAACTCGCCATACCCTGTGCTTTGTCAGTTCTATGTGCCCGTGTGCTCAAAGCTCCTGAAGTGTCATTGTTGGCGCTGCTGGAGATTGTGTTCGGCATTGCACTGGCTTGGTGGGGCGCAAACGAATCGCCTCAGATGAGCGTGCTCTTGGGAGGCTGTCTGGTTTTAAGTGCCCTGATTCTCAATGAATTGTTAGGCTGGAAACAAAATAATGTCTGATGTCATCGCTCAAATTGAAGGTCGCATTGGCACCATTACCCTCAACCGTCCCAAGGCGTTGAATGCATTGTCTTTGGACATGGTTCGTGCATTGACAAAAGCTTTGCTCGATTGGCAAAACAATCCGCAAGTACTTGCGGTGGCGGTTCGAGGCACGGGCAAAGAGGGTCCATTCGGTGCTTTTTGTGCTGGAGGAGACATTCGTTTTTTCCATCAGGCCGCCCATGCAGGCGACGCCTCTTTGGGTGATTTTTTCACCGAAGAGTACCGCTTGAACCACCTGATCCACACCTACAGCAAGCCTTATATTGCCTTTATGGATGGTATTGTCATGGGCGGTGGTATGGGCATCAGCCAGGGCGCGAGCGTGCGCGTGGTGACCGAGCGGACCAAAATGGCCATGCCTGAAACCCACATTGGTTTGTTTCCGGATGTGGGTGGCGGTTATTTCTTGAGCCGCTGCCCTGGACGTCTGGGCGAGTACTTGGGCCTGACGGGTCAGATGTTGAGCGGTGCCCAAGCGGTGGCCGCCAAACTGGCCGACATCGCACTGCCCAGTGGCATGCTGGAGCCGATTTGGCAAACCTTGATCAGCAGTCCCTTTGAAAATGCCGAATCGGTCGAACGCTGGGTATTGGCCCAAGCGGGAGCCTTAACGCCCGAAAAGCTCACGCCCCAACCTCAGATTGACGAAGTTTTTGGCCTGCCCAGTGTGCAGGCCATGCTGGACAAGCTGGAGTCCGCTTCCGACGAATGGAGCCAAAAAACTGCGCTCACCTTGCGTCACCGCTCTCCCTTGATGCTGCATGTGGTGTTGGAGCAAATTCGCCGTGCCCGACAAATCAGCCTGGCGGACGATTTGCGCATGGAGCGCGACATGGTGCACCACTGCTTCCATTTGCGTTCTGTTGCCGACAGCGACACTGTTGAAGGTATTCGCGCCTTGGCAGTGGACAAAGACCACAAGCCGAACTGGAAGCCTGCGCGTGTGGAAGAGGTGGATGCCTCTGAAGCATCGCGGTTCTTTGTGAGTCCTTGGCCATCTGAGCACCACCCGCTGCGCGATTTGAGCTGATTTTGTCGCTGGCTTGAACGCCAATGAGTGGGCGCGGCCTCTGATCAGGTTTGTAGCCGCCGACCTCTAAACGTGTTATCAACCGCTGTTCAGCGGTCGCGGTGGCGGCTCTTCATGGCGCGCTCGACTTCGCGCTTGCCTTCCCGGTCCTTGATGGTGTCGCGTTTGTCGTGCTCGGCCTTGCCTTTGGCCAATGCGATGTCGCATTTGACTTTGCCCGCTTTCCAGTGCAAATTGATCGGTACCAGGGTGTAGCCTTTTTGTTCAATCTTGCCGATGAGCCGCTTGATCTCTTCTTTATTCAGCAGCAGCTTGCGCGTGCGAGCGGCTTCAGGGTTGATGTGGGTCGATGCGGTTTTGAGCGGATTGATCAGGCAGCCAATGATGAACAGCTCGCCATTGCGAATCACCACATAACCGTCCGTGAGTTGCACTTTGCCTTCGCGGATGGCTTTAACCTCCCAGCCTTGCAGCACCATACCTGCCTCGTAACGCTCTTCGAAAAAATAGTCGAAGGCCGCCTTTTTGTTTTCGGCGATCTTGGCGAAGGTGGGGGCGGCGGTTGTTTTTTTGGTGGTGGCCATGGGGATCAGATGGAGACGGCCTGGCCGTTCTCAAGGAAGTCCAAACGGCTGGAAAGCAAAGCACCGGATTGGAAAACTACAATCACAACATTGTATGAAGAATATCCACAAGTCCGTTCTCATCTGGTACTCGCCAGAGGAAATGTTTCGCCTCGTCACCGACGTGGACCGCTACCCTGAGTTTTTGCCTTGGTGCGACCAAGCACGAGTACTTGAAAACGATGCGAAAGGCATGGTGGCTGAAGTGGGTATCAGCCTGGGCGGCTTGCAACAAACCTTCACCACCCGCAATACACACGAAGAAGGGCGCTCGGTGGGCATGAGTCTGGTCAAAGGGCCTTTCTCCGACCTGAGTGGCATGTGGCGTTTCACACCTGTGGGTGATGGCACGCAACGCGCCTGCAAAGTGGAGCTGGATCTGCAGTACGGCTTTTCCAGCAAAACCCTGGCAACGCTGGTCGGGCCAGTGTTTGACAAGATCGCGGCCAGTCTGGTCGATGCCTTTGTCAAACGCGCTGAAGCGGTCTATGGCTGAGCACAGGATTCAGGTTGTGCTGTGCTGGAGCCTGGGGCCTCGGCATGTGGAAGAGCAAAGCTTGCAAGTGCCTGTGGGCAGTACCGTCAAAGCAGTCCTGGATTTGGCCATGGCGCAGTGGCTTTCAAGCCAGCCTTCAGCCGATGCCACAGCGCTGTCATCGCTGGAGTTTCAGCAACCCGGCATCTGGGGCAAAAAAGTGCCCTGGGCGCAGCTTGTCAAAGCGGACGACCGCATCGAGTTTTACCGTCCGCTCAAGGTCGACCCCAAAGTTGCCCGCCGCCAGCGCTTCAAGCGCCAAGGCAAGGGCCGCACTGGTTTGTTTGCCAACCGAAAAAGCGGCTCTGCAGCGGGTTACTGAAAGCCACCATGCAAGCCCTTTTGAACGCCATCGCCCAGATGCCTCTGGTCGAAGACGCCCAACGCGTTTTTCATGGTCGGGGCGGCGTGTACCCCGGCTGCGAGCAATGGTCGCTCGACTGGTTTGCCCCGGTTTGGTTGCTGACCAGCTTCAAGCCGGTGAGCGACGAAGAA
The DNA here is from genome assembly GCA_027488215.1 of Comamonadaceae bacterium. Lineage (GTDB taxonomy): Bacteria > Pseudomonadota > Gammaproteobacteria > Burkholderiales > Burkholderiaceae_C > Limnohabitans_A. The sequence goes on along the minus strand of JAIYCB010000031.1, from coordinate 145,222 downwards.
TTGACCGCGTGCCACAACGCCTTGGAGGCCCGGTGGCAAACGCTGGCCCCGGGCCAGCCACTCAACTGGGTCTTCCAAAGCCGGGTGACCGGTGAAGCCGAAACCCGCCTCATGGCAGGCTGCGTGCCTGAGCCGCATGTGGTGACTGAGCAGAGCGCCTGTTACCTGGTGCATGTGATGCGCGGGCAAAACCACGGGCTGTTTCTGGACATGGCCAACGGGCGTGAGTGGCTGAAAAACCATGCCCAACACGAAAACGTGCTCAACCTCTTTGCCTACACCTGCGCGTTTTCGGTGGTGGCCCTGCAAGGTGGTGCTGCGCAGGTGGTGAACCTGGACATGAGCCAAGGTGCGTTGGCCATCGGTCAACAAAATCACCGGCTCAACGATTTGCCGCCCAAAGCCCGTTTTTTGGGCCACGACATCTTTAAGACTTGGGGCAAGATCAACAAAATGGGGCCATATGGCGTGATCGTGATCGACCCGCCCAGCTATCAAAAGGGCAGCTTTATCGCCACCAAGGACTACATCAAGCTGATCAGGCGCTTGCCTGATTTGCTGGAGCCGCAGGGCCATGTGCTGCTGTGCCTGAACGCGCCCGAGCTGGACACCCAGTTCTTGCACGCTCAAGTGGCTGAGGCCGCACCCAGCCTGCGATTTGTCGAGCGGCTGGCAAATCCTCCGGCTTTTGAAGACATCGACCCTGAAAAATCCCTCAAAGTGCTGCACTACCAAAACTCTTGAGGCCGCGACGGTCTAGACCACTGGACTTTGCACCCGGCTTGGGCTCACGAATTTTGCAACCAAATCAGGGAAATCCCTAGGCTTGCACGGGTACAATCCTTTTTTTGGAGCCTTAGCTTATGCGCCTACTCGGTAAAGCCCTGACCTTTGACGACGTTCTCCTCGTCCCCGCTTACTCCCAAGTCCTGCCCAAGGACACGTCGCTCGCGACGCAATTCACACGCAACATCCGCCTGAACCTGCCCCTGGTGTCCGCCGCCATGGACACCGTGACCGAAGCGCGGCTTGCCATTGCCATCGCCCAGGAGGGCGGCATCGGCATCGTGCACAAGAACCTCACCGCACAAGAGCAAGCCGCTCAAGTGGCGAAGGTCAAGCGTTACGAATCCGGCGTGCTGCGCGACCCGGTCGTCATCACCCCCGACACCACTGTGCGCCAAGTCATGGCCCTCAGCGACGAGCTGGGCGTGTCAGGCTTTCCAGTCTGTGACGGCCGTCAAGTGGTCGGCATTGTCACCGGCCGCGATCTGCGCTTCGAAACCCGCTATGACCAAAAAGTCAGCGAAATCATGACGCCAAAAGAGCGCTTGGTCACCGTGCCTGAAGGCACCACGCCTGAGCAAGCCAAGCACCTTCTCAACAAACACAAACTCGAACGTCTTCTGGTGGTAAACGATGCCTTCGAACTCAAGGGACTGATCACCGTCAAGGACATCACCAAACAACTCAACTTTCCCAATGCCGCCCGGGATGACGCTGGCAAACTGCGCGTCGGCGCGGCCGTCGGCGTGGGGGAGGGCACCGAAGAGCGCGTCGAAGCCCTGGCCCGCGCAGGCGTGGATGCCATCGTCGTGGACACTGCGCACGGCCACAGCAAAGGCGTGCTCGACCGCGTGCGCTGGGTCAAGCAAAACTACCCCCACATCGAAGTGATCGGCGGCAACATCGCCACTGGCGCTGCCGCTTTGGCCTTGGTCGAAGCGGGTGCCGATGCCGTCAAAGTGGGTATCGGCCCCGGCTCGATCTGCACCACCCGCATCGTGGCCGGTGTGGGCGTGCCGCAGATCATGGCGGTGGACAGCGTGGCCACAGCCCTTAAAGGCTCAGGCGTGCCCCTGATCGCCGACGGCGGCATTCGTTATAGCGGCGACATCGCCAAGGCGATTGCAGCAGGTGCGGGCACCGTGATGATGGGCGGCATGTTTGCGGGCACCGAAGAAGCCCCCGGCGAAATCGTGTTGTTTCAAGGCCGCAGCTACAAGAGCTACCGCGGCATGGGCTCGATTGGCGCCATGCAGCAAGGCAGTGCCGATCGTTATTTCCAGGAATCGAGCACGGGCAACCCCAACGCCGACAAACTGGTGCCCGAGGGCATCGAAGGCCGCGTGCCCTATAAAGGCTCGGTGGTTGCCATCATTTACCAAATGGCCGGCGGCTTGCGCGCCAGCATGGGCTACTGCGGATGCGCCACCATCGAGGCCATGCACGATGAGTCGCAGTTTGTGGAAATCACCGCGGCGGGCATCCGTGAGAGCCATGTTCACGACGTGCAGATCACCAAAGAAGCCCCGAACTACCGGGCCGACTAAAATCAATATTTGATATCCAAGGCGTCTGCACCCCAGACGCCTTTTCCTTTCTCAAAGAACGACGCCTGCCATGCAGCATTCCAAGATCCTGATCCTTGACTTCGGCTCCCAAGTCACCCAGCTGATTGCCCGCCGTGTGCGCGAAGCGCATGTGTTTTGCGAAGTGCATCCCTGCGATGTGAGCAGCGACTGGGTACGCGAGTACGCCAAAGACGGCAACCTCAAGGGCGTGATCCTCTCGGGCAGCCACGCCAGCGTGTACGAGGTAGAGGACAAAGCGCCTGATGCGGTTTTTGAGCTGGGCGTGCCGGTTTTGGGTATTTGTTACGGCATGCAGACCATGGCCCAGCAACTGGGCGGCAAGGTGGAGGCGGGCACGACACGCGAGTTTGGCTACGCCGAAGTCCGCGCCCACGGCCACACCGAATTGCTCACAGGCATTGAAGACTTCGCCACGCCTGAAGGCCACGGCATGCTCAAGGTTTGGATGAGCCACGGCGATAAGGTCACGGCAATGCCTGCCGGGTTCAAGGTCATGGCATCGACCCCGGCTTGCCCGATTGCAGGCATGGCTGACGAGGCCCGCCGCTTTTACGCGGTTCAATTCCACCCCGAAGTCACACACACCGTGCAGGGCCAGGCGCTGCTCAACCGCTTTGTGCTCGACATTTGTAAGGCCCGCCCTGACTGGATCATGGGCGACTACATTGAAGAAGCCGTTGCCAAAATCCGCGATCAAGTCGGTGACGAAGAAGTGATCCTCGGTTTATCTGGCGGCGTCGATTCGTCGGTGGCTGCAGCCTTGATCCACCGCGCCATTGGCGACAAGCTGACCTGCGTGTTTGTGGACCATGGCCTGCTGCGCCTGAACGAGGGCGACATGGTCATGGACATGTTCGTCGGCAAGTTGCACGCCCACGTCATCCGCGTGGACGCGAGCGACTTGTTCCTCGGCAAGCTGGCCGGTGTGAGCGAGCCCGAAGCCAAGCGCAAGATCATTGGCGGCCTGTTTGTCGATGTGTTCAAGGAACAAGCGGCCAAACTCAAGGCGGGCGACGGCGGTCACAAAGGCGCGACCTTCCTGGCCCAAGGCACGATCTACCCCGACGTGATCGAAAGCGGCGGCGCCAAAAGCAAAAAAGCCGTGACCATCAAGAGCCACCACAACGTGGGCGGCTTGCCCGAGCAACTGGGCCTCAAACTGCTGGAGCCCCTGCGCGAATTGTTCAAAGACGAAGTGCGCGAACTGGGTGTGGCGCTGGGCTTGCCCCGCGAGATGGTCTACCGCCACCCCTTCCCAGGCCCAGGCTTGGGTGTGCGCATCCTGGGCGAAGTCAAAAAAGAATACGCCGACCTGCTGCGCCGCGCGGACGCGATCTTCATCGAAGAGCTGCGCAATTTCACCGATGAATCCGGCAAGACCTGGTACGACCTGACCAGCCAAGCCTTCACCGTGTTCCTGCCCGTGAAAAGCGTGGGCGTGATGGGCGACGGCCGCACTTACGACTACGTGGTGGCGCTGCGCGCCGTGCAAACCAGCGACTTCATGACCGCCGATTGGGCCGAGCTGCCTTATGCGCTGCTCAAGAAAGTCTCGGGCCGCATCATCAACGAGGTGCGCGGCATCAACCGAGTGACCTACGACGTGAGTTCGAAACCACCGGCGACAATCGAGTGGGAGTGACTTTTGTGAGCTAAGTTATTGATTTATATAGGTTTTCAACTTGTGCAAATGTTTCACAAACTCAAAAAGTCCGTTGATTTTATTGAGTTGCGACTTACAGTTTTCCGTTTAGCATCACAGTGTTGCTACTAGTCAAGAACGTAGTTACTCCAAAGTCTAATTTCGCTCATTATTAAGGAAGTTGCAAATGGAGTTTGCAGATAAATTCAAAGTAGAAGTACTTAATTTAGATGTACACAAAGATGAGTTTTGCAAGATATTGTTCGATTTGCATAAACACTATTATTCAACCAGCAAGTTAGATAGTGCGAGAGCGACTCTCTATTTTGATGATGTGATGCAAAAAAATCTTGAAAAATTTCGGATTTACGTTTGCATTGATAGCGCCAATCACGTTGTGGGATTTGCAGCTTGTTATGAGTCTATGAGTTTTGTGGAGTTACAAAGCGACAAGACGATTCAACTACAACTTAAAGAGTTGTTTGTACGTAAAGAGTTTAGAAGCAAGGGTGTAGGCGGATTACTAATGCAACGAGTGTTAGATGAAGCAAGGCTCAGTGGCTGTTATAGAGTTGATTGGAATGTAAGGGATTGGAATATAAAGGGAATTAATTTTTACAAAAAACTCGGTGCCAAGTTTGTTGAAGATCGGCTGAGTATGCGAATTGACTTGGATGGTTAGATTGTAAAAGAAGGTTGTACACAGCATTGTTGTTATAGATTGGGAATGGCAAACAAGGCACCTTCGGGTGCCTTTGTTTTGATACAGTCTGTCTGAAATGTTCCTCCTCAAACAGTTGCTCAACATCAATCCGCAGGCGGCACCACGCACCAAGATCGTCAATGCTTTGGCCTCCGTCGTATCCGTGGGTCATGACGGGCTCCGGTGCGGAACCCATGTCTAAGGATGAAACACCGTGTTTGAACACTACAGCAAACCTTTGATTCCTCAGGCGGACTACCACCGTCGATTGATCAGTGCCGCGGGCCTGGCTTTGCTGCTGATTGGTGTCTCTTTGGTGGTGGGCGTTGTTGGTTACCACACCCTCGAAGACCAGCCCTGGGTTGATGCGTATCTGAGCGCGGCCATGATTTTGTCGGGCATGGGGCCGGTGGGCGAGCCACTCAGCACCGCGGGCAAGTTGTTTGCTGCCACCTACGCCCTGTACAGTGGTTTTGTCGCGCTGATCTGTGTGGCTGTGTTGGGCGCGCCCGTGCTTCATCGGTTTTTGCACCGCTTTCACATCGAAGAGGATACGGGCGCATGAACGGGCTGAATGACGAGCAGGGCATGCGCATGGCCTTGGATCAAGCCCGTGAGGCTGCAGCCGCAGGTGAAGTACCGGTGGGTGCGGTGGTCGTGAAAAACGGCCAGGTGATTGCCTCAGGCCGCAACGGCCCGATTGCCAGCCATGACCCGACTGCACACGCTGAGGTGTTGGCGCTGCGCGAAGCGGCCAAGGTGTTGGGCAATTACCGGCTCGACGGTTGCACCTTGTATGTGACGCTGGAGCCCTGCGCCATGTGCAGCGGGGCCATGCTGCACGCCCGGGTAGACCGCGTGGTGTTTGGTGCGACCGATCCGCGCACCGGGGTGGCGGGCTCGGTGCTCAACCTGTTTGACCACTCTCAGCTGAACCACCAAACCCATGTCACAGGCGGCGTGCTGGCCGACGAATGCGGCCAGCTGCTCAAAGACTTTTTCAGGCCCAAGAGAATGAACCTCCACCCACTCAGAGAAGACGCCTTGCGCACACCTGATGCGTCATTTGCCAATTTGCCCGATTACCCTTGGCATCCCCATCATCTGATCGATCTGCCCAGCATCGACGGGCTGCGCATGCATTACTTGGACGAGGGCAATACAGATGCGCCATTGACCTGGCTGTGCCTGCATGGCAACCCGGCATGGAGTTATCTCTACCGCAAGATGATCCCTGTCTGGCTGGCGGCGGGGCACAGGGTAGTGGCGCCCGACCTGATCGGTTTTGGCAAGAGCGACAAGCCCAAGAAGGACAGTTTTCACCAGTTTGCAACCCATCGCCAGTCCTTACTTGATTTGATCGAACGTCTTGATTTGCAGCGCGTGGTGCTGGTGGTGCAGGATTGGGGCGGCATTTTGGGGCTGACTTTGCCCATGGCTGGGCCCGAGCGTTACAAGGGCCTGCTGGTGATGAACACCACCTTGGCCACTGGTGAGCAGGCGCTGAGCGACGGCTTTTTGGCCTGGCGCGATTGGTGCCAAAGCCAGCCGCTGTTCGATGTGGGCAAGCTGTTTGCGCGGGGCAACCACAGCATGACACCTGCCGAGACAGCTGCTTACAACGCACCGTTCCCTGACAAAGGTTACCGCGCAGCGCTAAGAGCCTTTCCACCCATGGTCCCCGAGTTTGCCGAATCGCCTGGCGCGGCCATCTCGCGGCAAGCGCATGCCTTTTGGCGCGACGATTGGCAAGGCCAGAGCTTCATGGCCATTGGCCAGCAAGATCCAGTATTAGGCGAGCCGGTGATGCGCCATTTACAAAGTCAAATCAAAGGCTGCCCCGAGCCCATGCTGCTGCCCGATGCAGGTCATTTTGTGCAGGAGCAGGGCAGGGCAATCGCTGAAGCGGCTGTGCGACACTTCAAGCCCTGAAAAGAACACACGCCATGGCACACATTTACATTTTTTCCCCTTCCAGTGCCGTGCGCGACAAAGCCGCTTTCCGTCGCGGTCTCAAGCGCCTGAAAGCTCAAGGCCACGAGGTCGAAGTGGACGAATCAGCCCTCGACACCCACATGCGCTTTGCGGGCGACGACGCCACGCGCGTCGCTGCCATCACCCGAGCTGCCGCCAGTGGTGCCAACGTGGCGCTGATATCGCGTGGTGGTTATGGCCTCACGCGCATCCTGCCCGCCTTGCCCTACAAACAGATCGCCAAAGCGATTGATGGCGGCATGCACTTTGTGGGCCTGAGCGATTTCACCGCCTTCAACCAAGCCGTTTACGCTAAGACAGGCCGGATCAGCTGGCAAGGCCCGGCATTGGGTGAAGACTTCGGCTCCAAACAGGAGCCGGACGACATCATGCAGGCCTGCTTTGACGATTTGCTGCTCGAGCAAGGGGAGGGTACTGGCTGGCAGTTGCCCAAAGCTGAGGCTGAGCGTCGCGTGCTGGTCAAAGACTCGCCGCTGTGGGGCGGCAACTTGACGGTGCTGACCTCTCTGATGGGTACGCCGTTTTTTCCTCAAATCAAGGGAGGCGTGCTTTTTCTCGAAGACGTCGGTGAGCACCCTTACCGGGTGGAACGCATGCTCACGCAACTTTTGCATGCCGGCGTGTTGGGCCAGCAAAAGGCCGTTCTGATCGGTCAGTTCACCAACTATAAACTGGTGCCTCCTCACGACAAGGGCTTCAAGCTGCCCACCGTTGTCGACTGGTTGCGTAACCAGATCAAAGCGCCTGTACTCCTCGGCTTGCCTTTTGGTCATGTCCAAACCAAGGTGTTGCTGCCCGTGGGGGCCAAGGTGGAGCTGGTCACCGAAGGGCGTGACGCGCTGATGGTTTGGGGTCATGTCTGACCCTTAGAATGGCTTCGGAGTTCAACCAGCGCGATGCAAAGATGGTGTATTGTCGCGCATTGCGAGGGCACAACACTTTCTCAATGCGCTTCTATCCTTTTTTTTGGTGATTTCAATACTGCTTAACTTAACATAATATACATCGCAAGAATTCAATAAATCAAGTCTGATATTTTTAGAACGATTCAAATCATCGCGCAGCGGGCACTGTTTCGACACGACTGGGCTGATTGGGTGCCGATCTGTTTTGACGAGCTGCCCAACGAGCCAAGCCCGCTTGCATCAATTCGATCGAATTGGAACGGTTGCCGCGAACAGCAAAATCCAAGGCACTCAATCCCAATTGGTTTTTCAGAGTCGGATCAGCACCGGCCTGAATGAGCGCTTTGACCGCTTCGGGGCTGCCATACATGGCCGCCATCATCAAGGGTGTGGTGCCGTTGGGCGACTCAGCGTCAATGTAGGCGCTGTGCTCCAGCAAATGCGCGATCACAGGAACATGACCGCCTGAAGCCGCGTAATGCAGAGGCGTCCAGCCCGGTTTGTTCACATCGGCATCCATTTCAACAAGCTTTTGAACCAAGCCAAGATGTCCCTTGAGTGCCGCGAGCATGAGAACGCTTTCGTCCTTGTCGTTGCGAACCTCGACCTTGGTTTTGGGGTGTGCGACCAACAATTCGGCCACTTTCAAAGAAGGCACCCGTACCGCCAACATCAAGGCGGGAACTCCCTCGGGGTTCACAGTGTTGGGGTCAAATCCACGCCGAAGCAAACCCTGAACCACCCCCACATTGTCCAACTGAACGGCTTTGAAGAAATCTTCGTAAGATCCCGCACCGCTAAAACTCGAATGACAAATAAATCCAATAAAAACAATGAACTTTTTAAATTTATTAAAGTTATTCATGAAGTGAAGTGGTGCCTTCAGCACACTGTCCTTGAAAACAATTGCTGAAAATTGTGTGTCGTCAACACGCCCACTTCCTCTGAGGTGGAGCCGCGCAACTCACCCAACAGTTTGGCTACAAAAGGCACATAAGAGGGGTTGTTGGTCTTGCCCCGATAAGGCACAGGGGCCAAATAGGGACTGTCCGTTTCGATCAGCAACCGGTCATCGGGGACAAATTTGGCCACTTCGCGCAAGTCGGCTGCCGTTTTGAAGGTCAAGATTCCGGAAAACGAGATGTAAAAACCCAGATCCAAAGCGGCGCGGGCCACCGCTTGGCTTTCGGTGAAGCAGTGAAAAACGCCACCTGCACACCCTGCCCCGCCCGTTTCGCCCTCTTCTTTCAAAATAGCGATGGTGTCGTCTGAAGCTTGTCGGGTATGGATGACCAGCGGCAGTTGTGTTTGCCTGGCCGCACGGATGTGGGTGCGAAAACGCTCTCGCTGCCACGCCATGTCGGCCACGGTCCGCCCACCTTTACGCTCTTCCATTTGGTAGTAATCGAGTCCAGTCTCGCCTATCGCCACCACTTTAGGGCGGGAGGCGCCGTCCAGCAAATCCTGCAGGCTGGGCTCATGAACGCCTTCGTTGTCGGGGTGAACGCCAACAGTGGCCCACATGTTGTCGTGGGCCATGGCCAGGCCGTGCACTTCGTCAAATTTCTCCATCGTGGTGCAGATCACCAAAGCGCGGGTCACTTGAGCGGTTTGCATGGCTTGCTGGATGTTGTCCAACTCGCTCATCAGTTCGGGGAAATTCAAATGGCAATGGGAATCGGTGTACATGGCTCAGCCCTTGGACAGCAGGGTTTGTTGGGCATCGGCAGTCAGGGCTTCCAGAATCAGACCTGCATTGAAGGGGTGCTCGGCTGTGCGCGCCGACTGCATCAGGCGCTTGAACCAATCGGTCAGTACCGACACCGTCGCTTGGGTCTCGGGCAATTGGCTTGCATCAAAAAAGCGCAGCGAAGCGCCCGACTGGCGCAACACCAAATCGTGGCAAAGCTTTTGCAAGGCGTCGATGGCTTGAGCCGGGCTCAAATCGGCCAAGTGCCGGGCATCGCCCTGTCGCATGGCCTTGGGCAAAGCAGCCCACCATTCGGGCGACAATCCCGCTTCGGCTTGGCGCAACACATCGCTCGGTCGGCCACCTGCGCTGCGCAGCAAAGCTTGTGCAACGGGGGTGGGCACGCCCTGCCCGCTCAGCCAAGTCAACGCTTCGTTGGCCTCGGGCCACTTCATGGTGTGGGCAAGGCACCGGCTGCGGATGGTGGGCAGCAGCATGTGCGCCGCCTCGGTGGCCAGCACAAAGCGTACATCGCCCGGGGGTTCTTCCAGAGTTTTGAGCAAGGCGTTGGCCGTGATGGTGTTCATGCGCTCGGCCGGAAACACCAGCACCGCCTTGCCGCGCCCCCGTGCATTGGTGCGCTGCGAAAACTCCACCGCATCGCGCATCGCATCCACCCGGATTTCCTTGCTGGGCTTGCGCGTTTTCTTGTCAATCTCGTCCTGGGCTTTTTCCGACAAAGGCCAACCCAGCTCAATCATCACGGTCTCGGGCATGAGCACGGACAGGTCGGCGTGGGTGTGCACCTCAATGGCGTGACAGCTGGGGCAGTTGCCGCAAGCACCTTGCGCAGTGGGTTTTTCGCAAAGCCAGGCCGATACCATGGCCAGCGCCAATTCGTATTGGCCCAGACCCGACGGGCCTTGCAACAACCAAGCTTGACCCCGTTGGGCCAGTAAATCGGTGGCTTGGCGCGCAATCCATGGGGCGTTCAAAACGGCGCTCATGCGGCGGCCTGCCTTAGCCAGTCGCTCACCACGCGGCCAACATCCGCGCCCACGGCATCCATGCTCTGGGCGGCGTCAATGCGTGCAAAACGGGATGGGTTTTCGGCTTGGCGCTTGGCATAACCGGCTCGAACAGCAGCGAAAAAATCCGCTGGCTGCGATTCGAATTTGTCTGGCACACGGGCTGCGGCCAGTCGCTCAGCCGCAATCAGGGGGTCCAAATCAAACCACACGGTCAGCTCGGGTTGGCGCAAAGCGCCATCAGGCAAGCCTTGCACCATGTGTTCCAGCTTGGCCAACACCTGCCAGTCAAAGCCTCGACCACCGCCCTGATAGGCAAACGTGGCATCGGTGAACCGGTCACACAAGACCACATCTCCACGGGCCAGTGCGGGCTCGATCACCTGCACGAGATGCTCACGGCGGGCCGCGAACATCAACAGCGCTTCGGTCAGTGCATCCATGGGTTCGTGCAGAACCAGTTCGCGCAGCTTTTCAGACAAGGGCGTTCCGCCAGGCTCGCGTGTCAGCACGATCGCCCTGCCCGCTTCGCGGAACAGTCGGGCCACGCGCTCAATGTGCGTGGACTTGCCCGCACCGTCGATGCCTTCAAAACTGATGAACAAACCGCGTGTCATGGTGTCAAAAATGGGTAAAACCCGATTGTCGCAGGCTCGCGCCCATCCTCAATCCTTGGCCGTCTGGATGCCGCGCTGGTAGCGGTTGACCGCCCTGTTGTGCTCGTCCAGCGTGGCGCTGAAATGGCTGCTGCCATCACCTTTGGCCACAAAGTACAGTGCTGTCGTCTTGGCGGGCTGCACCGCCGCCGACAAAGCCGCCTTGCCGGGCATGGCAATGGGTGTAGGCGGCAAGCCCCCCCGGGTGTAGGTGTTCCAGGGGTTGTCGGTCTGCAAATGAATGCGGCGCAGATTGCCATCAAACGCATCGCCCAAGCCATAAATCACCGTGGGATCGGTTTGCAACCGCATGCCCATGCGCATGCGGTTGTTGAAAACGCCAGAGATCAGCGGGCGGTCTGCGCCTTGGCCAGTTTCCTTTTCTACAATGCTGGCCAAAATCAGGGCCTCATCGGGCGACTTGAGCAACACACCGGGCAAACGGGCTTGCCAGGCATCTTGCAAGTGCTTGTCCATGGATTTGAGCGCGCGTTGCAGAACAGCCAAGTCACTGGAGCCCTTGGCATACGAATAGGTGTCTGGATAAAAGCGCCCTTCTGGGGCCAAACCGGGACGTCCGAGCTGCGCCATCAAGGCCGCATCGTCCAGTGCCCGGCTGTCAGGTTTGAGGTGCTCGGCTTTGGCCAAAGCTTGGCGTACTTGCCGCCAGTTCCAGCCCTCCACAATCGTGACGGTGCGCAGGCTTTCTTCACCCCGCACCAGCATGCTCAGCAAGCGCTCAGGCGATGTGCCGGGAGCAATTTCATAACTTCCGGCCCGCATCTGACGCGACTGACCCGACAGCCGAAACCATGCGAAAAGCAAGGTGGGCGAAGTCTCCACACCGGCATCGACCACGGCCTGCGCGATGGCTTTGGCCGATGTGCCCGGCTCGATGGACAAATCGACTGGAGCCGCCGATGACGCACGCAGCGACAAGGGGCGTTGCACCCAAAAATAGGCGGCAGCGGCCAGCGCCAAGGCCAACACGACCAAACCCACCAACCCCCTGAACAAACCTTTGATCACCACAGCCCCTGAAAATGTCCGCACAGAGCCGATAGACTCTGGCGGCTGATCATAATTGAGGTCTTACAGCCTTTGTTTTGCGAACCCATACGGTCTCCATTGAATCATGTGGGCCTTGCCACAGAGGCTCACCTCACACCTCTTGAAATGACCACTTCATCCACCGCCCTCATCGACCACCTCGCTGCACAGCTTCAAAGCGTTGCCGCCCTGCCTCATCTGGGAGTGATCCAGGCCCAAGGCGAAGACGCAGCCAACTTTTTGCACAACCAACTGAGCAACGACGTGCTGCTCTTGCCCGTGGGTCAATCACGCCTGGCCGCTTTTTGCTCAGCCAAGGGCCGAATGCAGGCCAGTTTTGTGGTCATCAAAATTGCGCCCGACACCGTTTTGCTGGTCATGAGCCTCGATTTGCTGGCCCAAACGCTCAAGCGTTTGTCCATGTTTGTGCTGCGGGCCAAAGTCAAATTGACCGATGCCAGTGGCCAATGGCAGCTCCGCGGCTTGTTGGGCGACAGCGCCCGCACCGGTTTGGCTGAGGCCGCTCCTTGGCAAACCGTCAGCGTCGACGGGGCCCACACCGTCGCGCTTTACCCCGCTGTACTGGGCGACACCAAGGTGCAACGGGCCTTGTGGCTGGGCGCGGCATCGCAAGCACTGCCCGCTGGAGCTGAAGTTTCAACCGAAGTTTGGGCCTGGGCCGAAGTCATGAGCGGCGTGACTCTGGTGACCCAGCCGCTGTATGAGGCTTTTGTCCCACAAATGCTCAACTATGAATCGGTCGGCGGCGTGAACTTCAAAAAAGGCTGCTACCCCGGACAAGAAGTCGTTGCCCGCAGCCAGTTTCGCGGCACCTTGAAGCGCCGCACAGCCATGGTCCACAGCTCAGTGGCTTTATCGGCTGGACAAGATGTGTTCACTCCCCCAGACCCCGAGCAGCCCTGCGCCACCGTGGTGCTGAGCGCGGCGCGACCTGATGGGCAGGGTTTTGATGCGCTGGTCAGCGGAACGCTGGAAAGCCAGCTGAGCGGCTGGCGGCTGGGCAACGCCCAAGGCCAGGCGCTGGAGTTGTTGCCGCTGCCTTATGCCCTGCTGGCTGATATCTGAATTTCAAAGCTTGCGCACCATTTCGATGTGCGCGATCCCCGCATCTTCAAAAACACCGCCATGCGGCTCAAAGCCTGAGCGTTTGTAAAAGCCTTCGGCGCTGCATTGGGCGTGCAAGATGACCTGGTTATCGCCACGGTTTTGGGCTGCGTCCATCAAAGCGTGCAGCACGCGGCGCCCCAAGTCGCTGCCGCGCATCTGCTTTTTGACGGCCATGCGCCCGATGCGCGCCACACCAGGGGCGTGCTGAATCAAGCGGCCTGTGGCCAGGCACAGACCCATGCGGTTCAGGGCCACTGCGTGCAAGGCGGTCTCGTCCTCATGGTCCAACTCCAACGCCACAGGCACTTTTTGTTCATCCACAAACACCTCGTGGCGCAGCGGGCTGGCCTGTTTCTGGAAGTCGTGCCACGAACCCACATGCACCTGCACCATGTCATCGCCGCGCTCAAAGCCTTCGAGCATGTCGCGCAAGGGCGCGGGGATAGGCTGGCTCTTTTTGGCCACCGGGTCGGCGTACACATAGACCAACTCGCTGGTGATCAACAACTCATCGCCTCGAAAAATCGCGCCTGCAAAGGTCATGGACGAGTTGCCGATTCGGTCGCAGCGCATGCACACCTCCAAAAAATCGTCCATCTCGGCGCTGGCGTGGTACTCGAGGCTGGCCTTTTTGACGAACAAGTCTCCCCCCAGTTGGTGCATGGTTTCGGCATAGGGCATGGCCAGATGGCGCCAATAATCGGTCACGGCGGTGTCGAAATACATCAGGTAATGGCCGTTGAAGACGATTTTCTGCATGTCCACCTCGACCCAACGCACCCGCATGCGGTGAGAAAAACGGAAGTCTTGTCGTTTCATGGGCTCAACTTTCAAAAGCATGTTTCAAAGCCCTGCCCGCATCGGCGTGCGCTTGCAGGGCGTCAGGGATGGCGCGGCCCATGGTGATGAAACCATGCACCACGCCTTTGTAGATTTCAAGATCGACCGCCACCCCCGCCATGCGCAGGGTGTCAGCGTAACGCACGCCCTCATCCACCAGCGGGTCACATTCGGCCAAGCCAATCCAGGTCGGGGCCAGACCGCTGTGGTCAGGTGCGTTGCCGGGTGCAAAGCGCCAGTCGTCGCGGTCGTCTGGGTCGATGTAGCCATCAAAAAACCAGTCGATGGTGGCTTTGTCGAGCATGAAGCCTTCGGCAAAGGTTTGGTGAGAAGCGGTGTCTTGGCGGCCGCCACAACCGGGGTAAAACAACAACTGCAAAGCCAGCCTCAAGCCCGCATCACGTGCCATCAAGGCACAAACGGCGCTGAGCGTACCGCCTGCGCTGTCTCCGCCCACCGCCAAACGGTGGGTGTCCAGCCCCAAGGTCTGGCCATTTTGATACAGCCAGTTCAATGCGTCCCAGCTGTCGTGCAACGCAGTCGGGAAACGGTGCTCGGGAGCGAGTCGGTAGTCCAGAGATACGACAGCGCAATGGCCGTGGCGTGAGAGCTGGCGGCACAGCACATCGTGCGTGGTGAGGCTGCCCACGGTGAAACCGCCACCATGGATGTAAAGCAACACGGGCAAAGGCTGATCGCTTTGAGGTGCGTACAAGCGGGCGGGCATGGCGTGGCCGTCGCGTGCAGGAATGGTGAAGTCGTGCACATGGTCCACATGAGGCGCAGGCTGCAGGTCCAGCATGGGACCGCCAATGTCATAAAACCCCCGTGCTTGAGCGGGTGTCATGGCTGCCATGGGTGGGCGACCGGCGCGTTGCACGCGCTCGATCAGGCTTCGTGAGGCGGCATTCAAGAGTGATCGTGGGTTGATGTGATGGCTGCTCATTCAGGATTTAAGGATCATTGGAAAGATGAGAAAGGCTTAAATCTGGTCCGCGGATGCATGGGTGACAGGTTTGATAACAGAAAAATTTGGATTTGCATCAGAATCAAACTCTATCGTAAAAGGCCTCTTCATCTGTCGTCATGAGCAGTCATAAGGAGATGCGGGTGGTAATCCGCGGATCGTTTCGTTCCTCGCGATGACAAATGGAGGTTGCTCACTGAGCATCTCGGCATAACAAATGAGGAGTTTCAGATGTCTTTCATCAATTACGTCACCCAAATCCAGATCGACTTTGGCGCCGTCAAGCTGCTGCAGGCTGAATGCGAGCGTGTGGGCATCCGCAAACCCTTGATCGTGACCGACGCAGGTGTCAAATCTGCAGGCGTACTGCAAAAAGCCCTCGATGCCCTGCCCGACTTGCCCGTCACCGTTTTTGACCAAACTCCTTCCAATCCGACCGAGTCGGCCGTGCGTGCGGCAGCAGCCATGTACAAGTCCCACGGCTGCGACGGCCTGATCGCAGTCGGCGGCGGCTCGGCCATTGATTGCGCCAAGGGTGTGGCCATTGCCGTCAGCCACGAAGGTCCGCTCAAAACCTACGCGACCATCGAAGGCGGCTCGCTCAAGATCACCGATCGCGTAGCCCCCATCATCGCCGTGCCAACCACCAGTGGCACCGGCAGCGAAGTGGCCCGAGGCGCGATTTTGATTTTGGACGACGGCCGCAAAGTGGGCTTTCACAGCTGGTTCATCGTGCCCAAAGCGGCCATTTGTGACCCCGAACTGACCTTCGGTCTGCCGCCCGTGCTCACAGCCGCCACCGGCATGGATGCAGTGGCGCACTGCATGGAAACCTTCATGGCCGCGCCCTTCAACCCACCCGCCGACGGCATCGCGCTCGATGGCCTGGCGAGAGGCTGGGCGCACATCGAACGCGCCACGGTCAATGGGCAAGACCGCGAAGCACGCCTGAACATGATGAGTGCCAGCATGCAAGGTGCCATGGCTTTCCAAAAGGGCTTGGGCTGTGTGCACTCGCTCAGCCACAGCCTGGGCGGAGTGAACCCGCGACTGCACCACGGCACTTTGAACGCCATGTTTTTGCCAGCGGTGGTGAAGTTCAACGCTGCGGCTGAAAGCGTGCAAAAAGAGAACCGCTTGTACCGCATGGCTCAGGCCATGGGGCTCCAAAGCGGCTCCGACATTCCCGATGCCATTCGGGACATGTGCGCTCGCTTGGGCCTTCCCGCAGGGTTGGGCGCCATGGGCGTGACCGAAAGCCTGTTTGACGCCGTGATCACCGGCGCACTGGCCGACCATTGCCACAAAACCAACCCGCGCATTGCTTCAGCCGAAGAATACCGGGACATGCTGCTGACCAGCCTGTGAATACGGGCAGGGTTGGCGCAGTTTTTTTCTGCCTTCAGGTTTCTTCGTGGCTGGGCATCTTGGCCCCCACATGCATCTCGCCTCGCAATTCTGCCAGCTCGACCTGGCGCTGACGCTCGGCCAGTTTTTCCTTTTGCTCGGGCGTGCGCTGGTCGTGGCAGTGGGCGCAGCTCACGCCCAAGACGTAATGCGGTGATTGTTTGTCTTGCTCACTCAGCGGCCAGCGGCAAGAGCGGCACAGGTCGTGGTGGCCCAAGCCCAGCCCATGGCCCACGCTCACGCGCTCGTCAAACACAAAGCATTCACCTTCCCAGGTGCTTTGTTCGGGAGGGATTTCTTCGAGGTACTTCAGGATGCCGCCCTCGAGGTGGTAGACCTCCTCAAAACCGCGCATCTTCATCAGCGCGGTGGATTTTTCGCAACGGATGCCGCCTGTGCAGAACATCGCCACTTTGGTCTTTTTGGCGGCCTCGCCTTGCAGGTTCTCCTGCGCATCCAGCCACGCGGGCAGCTGCACAAAGTTCTTGATTTTCGGGTTGACCGCGCCCTTGAAGGTGCCTATCGCCACTTCATAGTCGTTGCGTGTATCGATCACCACCACATCGGGGTCGGCCAGCAAGGCGTTCCAGTCGGCGGGTTTGACGTATTGGCCCACCGTCTTGTTCGGATCCAATTCGGGCACGCGCAAGGTCACGATCTCTTTTTTAAGTTTGACCTTCATCCGGGTGAACGGAGGCTTGGGGCTCCATGACTCTTTGGGAACAAGACTGGCCAGGCGTGGATCGGCCCGCAAAAAAGCGATTACGGCGCGGATGCCCGCTTCAGGACCGGCAATCGTGCCGTTGATACCCTCGTTCGCCAGCAGCAGCGTGCCTTTGACGTCGTTGGCATCGCAACACGCTTGCAAAGGCCCTTGCAGGTCAACGAAGTCGGGCAAATCGACGAATTTGTAAAGGGCGGCGGTGAGAAAAATGGGTTCGGGGAACATGCCGTAATTATCCGATTTTGACATCGGGGTTATGCCGCATAAGTGGTCAAAACAACATCAGCCGCTTCTTGCCGAATTGGGATCAGGGCTTGGTAAGCGGCAGACGCGTGCCAGCCTTCGGCATCAACCACAGAAGGGAAACGGATCACCACGATGTCAGGGTGCGGGTTAACGCCCGAAAACGATTGAACCTGTTCACCCCGAAACACGAGTTCTCCGCCAAAAGGGACCAGGGTGACCAAGACCTGTGATCGGTATTGGGCCCACTTTTCGGAGTCTTTCACGGTCATTTGACCGACAACATAGGCTTGAGACATGAGCAATCCTTACAAGGGCTGAACCATGAAAGAGTCGGGGTTTTGCAACCAGCTGCTGAACTCATCCGCCAATTGCTGGCTGGCACGGGCCGCCGCTTTCCACACCTTGACCCGTCCCGCCAAATCGCGGTCATAGGTCATGAAATCCTTGCGGTCGGGCAATTTGGCATTCGGCAGGGTTTTGACCCACTCGGGGTTGGGGGCCAAGACGACGGTGCTGTCCAGAAAAGGGGTTGCGGCGTGCCGCCACTTGAGGGCTTTGTCGAGCCAACCCGGCACCACACTTTTCTGAAAATGTGGGTAGAGCACGATAGACCGATCCGGCCCCTGCGTTGGCGCGGTCCAATTCAGGTGCAAGTGGTAGTCGGTGATGCCGCCATCCCAATACGCACCAATCGGAGCGCCAGGGATGTCGTGCACGGCTTTCAAGGCAAATGGAATCGAGCAGCTCGCTTGCAGCGCAGGCATGAAATTGCCTTCTGTCAGGCCCACAGCGCGGGTGCGGAAGTCTTGTGCATCAAACGGCAAAGGAGCACCTTGGCCTGAAAACACCACCCGCTCCAGCCAGCCCCCTAGGGCACGGCGTTGCACGGCGTTGCTCAAGAACGCCCCGGCATAGCCCAGCGGCGTGCCCAAAGGGTGTTCTCGGTGCAGGATGTGCCGCCCACGCGAAGTGACGATGTGCAATTTGTAACGCGGGTGGCTCAGCACCTCAGCGATACGACCGCCGTAGAAAGCTTGCAGACTGTGGCTAAAGGCCTCGCTCACCTGCTCGGCGCTCACACGTTTTTGACCCGGCACCGGTTCGTAATGCTGGTGGATGTAGTCGTGCTCCAGACGTTCAAACGCCGCCACGGAACCATTCAAACAAGCCGTGGCCATGCGCCAAGCGCCAATCGACGCCCCGACCAAGTCCAATTGCTGCTGGCTTTGGGTCAGCCACTCACCAAAAATGAAGCGATCCAGAGGTCCGAGAATCAGCCCCTTGGGGCCGCCCGCCGCTCCAGGAATGACACCTATGTGCTCAGGCCGCAAACCGTGTTCGCGGATGTGGGACAAGGCTTTGGGGCCAGCGTGGATGTGGAGGGCTTGCATGGGGTTTATTTTTTCAGGCCCTGCAGTTTGGCAAAAGCGCTGGCCATGGCCGACCCTGCAGCAACGGGTGGCGAGGTGTAGGCCCCACCTGATACGCCGCCACGCTGTCGGTTGTCCCGCCCTGCTCCTTCAAAACGGTTATCTCTGGGGAGATCACGACGCGCAGGCGCAGCATCGAGTTTCATGGTCAGGCTGATGCGCTTGCGGGCCACATCAACCTCCAGCACTTTCACTTTGACGATGTCGCCTGTCTTGACCACTTCACGCGCGTCGGTCACGAACTTGTTGGCCAACTGGCTCACATGGACTAGGCCGTCCTGGTGCACGCCCAGGTCCACAAACGCGCCGAACTGGGCCACGTTGCTCACGGTGCCCTCCAAGGTCATGCCCTCTTTCAGGTCCTTGATGTCTTCCAAGCCGTCGGCCAGGCGGGCCACCTTGAAGTCGGGGCGTGGGTCGCGAACGGGTTTTTCCAGCTCGCCCAAGATGTCCTGGATGGTGATCGCGCCGAATTTGTCGTTGGCAAACAGCTCAGGCCGCAAGGTTTTAAGCACATCGCTGCGGCCCATGATTTCCTGAACGGGCTTGCCGGTCTTGACGATGATCTGCTCCACCACCGGGTAGGTCTCAGGGTGAACGCCCGTCATGTCCAGCGGGTTGTCACCGCCTCGGATGCGCAAAAAGCCTGCACTTTGCTCGAAAGTCTTGGCCCCGAGGCCCGTGACTTTGAGCAGGTCTTGACGGGTCTTGAACACGCCATTGGCATCGCGCCAACGAACCACGGCCTTGGCCACGCTGGCCGACAGGCCCGACACGCGGGTCAGCAAAGGGACGCTGGCGGTGTTCAGGTCCACGCCCACCGAGTTCACGCAATCTTCCACCACCGCGTCAAGCGTCTTGGCCAGCTCGCTCTGGTTTACGTCGTGCTGGTATTGGCCTACGCCAATCGCTTTGGGATCGATCTTGACCAGTTCCGACAGCGGATCTTGCAGGCGGCGGGCAATGGATGCCGCGCCGCGCAGGCTCACGTCCACATCGGGCATTTCCTGGCTGGCAAATTCGCTGGCCGAGTACACCGAAGCTCCTGCCTCGCTGACCACGACCTTGGTGATTTCCACACCGTCTCGCAAGCGGGCCAGTTGTTTGATCAGGTCTCCGGCCAGTTTGTCGGTCTCACGGCTGGCGGTGCCGTTGCCAATCGCAATCAGGTTGACGTTGTGCTTTTCGCACAGCTTGGCCAAGGTAAAGAGAGAACCTTCCCAGTCCTTGCGCGGCTCGTGCGGGTACACGGTCGATGTGTCCACCAGCTTGCCAGCGGCGTCGACCACGGCCACCTTCACGCCGGTGCGGATGCCCGGGTCCAGGCCCATGACCACGCGGGGGCCTGCGGGCGCGGCCAGCAGCAGGTCACGCAGGTTGTCGCTGAAGACCTTGATGGCGACTTTTTCGGCTTCATCGCGCAGGCGAGCAAACAAATCGCGCTCAGTCGACAGGCTGAGCTTCACGCGCCAGGTCCAGGCCACGCACTTGCGGATCAGGTCGTCGCTGGGGCGGGCTGCATGGCTCCAGCCCAGGTGCATGGCGATCTTGCCTTCGGCGATGCTGGGTTTGCCGGGTTCTGGTTCGACAGGCAGCACCAGCTTGGCGTCCAGTATTTCCAGCGCGCGGCCACGGAAAACGGCCAAGGCGCGGTGCGAAGGCACGCGGCCAATCGGCTCGTCGTAGTCAAAGTAATCGCGGAACTTGCCCACATCGGCGTTGTTTTCGTCCTTGCCGTCGGCCAGCTTGCTTTTGAACAGGCCTTCGTTCCATAGCCATTCGCGCAGGGCTTGCACGAGCGACGCATCTTCGGCCCAGCGCTCGCTGAGCAAATCGCGCACACCATCGAGCACAGCGGCCGTGGTGGTGAAGTCCGCACCTTCAATGGCACCTGCGGCCAGCACATAGGCTTGCGCTTCGGCGTGCGGGTCGAGCATCGGGTCGGCAAACAGCTTGTCGGCCAAAGGCTCCAGCCCTGCTTCGCGGGCAATCATGCCCTTGGTGCGGCGCTTGGGCTTGAAGGGCAGGTAAATGTCTTCCAGCTCTTGTTTGGTGGGCGCGGCGTCGATGGCGGCCAGCAATTCGGGCGTCATCTTGCCCTGATCGGTGATGCTCTTGATGACTGCCGCACGGCGGTCTTCGAGTTCACGCAAATAGCCCAGCCGGGCTTCCAGCTCGCGCAGCTGAATGTCATCCAGGCCGTCGGTGACTTCTTTGCGGTAGCGGGCGATGAAGGGGACGGTCGCCCCGCCATCGAGTAGCTCTACGGCGGTCTTGACTTGCTCAGGTCGGATACGGATTTCAGCAGCCAGTTGGGCCAGGATTTTTTGCATGTATGAGGTCGCATCCAGAGGAGAAAGCGAACAAGTTTGCCACAAGCCGTCCATGACCTTGGTGAATGGATACGCCAATCTGACAATTCTCACATTCAAGGATCAATAATTTTTAAAATTTATTATTTAAAAATTATTTATATTTTTTATTGACTAAAAAACATCAAAATTGTAACTGAATTCAAATTGACAAAATAGTCAACAAAGGGAGTTGATGATGAATTTGATGTTTACAAAACAATGGGTGACGATGAAGCGCTGGTTAAGACTGGCTTCAGTCGCTGCATCCCTGTTGATCTTGGGGGGTTGCCAAACAATGGGGGGCGGGATGATCCCGTCATCAGAATTTGACAATTTCACGCCCAAGACCGCGGACAAGCGGATCATGAACACGGTGAATCTGCGCTGGGAAGTTCGTGAAGATGTGGCTCAGTTCTGTGCCAAATCCATCGGCATGGGCCGCGAACAAGCCTACATCACCCTTCCAGTGGCCTGCGCGGTCTGGCAGGTGGCCACTAGGGAGTGCGTGATCATCACAGGCAAACAAACCTCTCATGTGGCTTTGGGCCACGAAGTTCGCCACTGTTTTGAAGGCCATTTCCACAAATAAGCCCAGAGCGCAGATGGCGCTGGGCATCACCTCGCTCAAATTGAGCGCAAGGCTTTTCGCAAATTTTCACCCACATCAGGCCGCGCTGCAAACGGGTCTGGCGGATTGATTCCCTGAACAATGGCCTCCATCCGGCTTTGCACATTGCCCAGTGCCTGCGGATGGCTATAAATGTAAAACTGTCCGCTGGCCACCGCATCAAACACTTTTTGAGCCACATCCGCTGCTGACACCTTGCCACTGCCGACAGCTTTGTCACTTTGCGCTTGGCCGATCAACTGGCTGGGGGTGGGTTTCTCGGCGGGCAGTTCCGCTGGACGGTTTCGGTGACTCTGGCTGATACCGGTGGGCACAAAGTAAGGGCACAACACACTGGCGCTGACCTGATCGCTCACCAATTTCAAGTCTTGGTACAAGGTCTCGGTCATTGACACCACAGCGTGTTTGCTCACGTTGTAGATGCCCATATTGGGCGGCGTCAGCAAGCCAGCCATGCTGGCCGTGTTCACGATGTGGCCCTGATAAGTCGGATCGGCCTTGGCGGCTTCGAGCATCATGGGAGTGAACAGCCGCACACCGTGCACCACCCCCCAAAGGTTGACGCCCAGCACCCACTCCCAGTCGGCCACCGAATTTTCCCAAATCAAGCCCCCTGCCCCCACACCCGCGTTGTTGAATACAAAGTGCGGTGCGCCAAAACGGGCTTTCACGTCGGCGGCCAATTGCTCCATGGCCTGTGCGCTTGAAACGTCAACTTGACGGGCAAGCACTTGTGCGCCTTGGGCTTTCATTTCGGCTTCGGCTTTGTCCAAGGCGTCTTGCTGTACATCGACCAACACCAGGTTCATGCCCAATTTGGCTCCGATGCGGGCGCATTCCAAACCAAAGCCGGAT
Organism: Comamonadaceae bacterium; assembly: GCA_027488215.1. GTDB lineage: Bacteria > Pseudomonadota > Gammaproteobacteria > Burkholderiales > Burkholderiaceae_C > Limnohabitans_A. The sequence goes on along the minus strand of JAIYCB010000031.1, from coordinate 122,599 downwards.
CCGGCACCGGTCAGCACCGCAGTTTTGCCTTTGAAGTTCTCGATCATGGGGAAACCTTTTTCAATGTGAAGCCCAAGCGTGGGAAATGGACATGCACTGTGCCGGAACGGTCACCTGTGCGGCGCAAGGTGTAACGGGTGGGGGTGGCAGCGATCAACTCGCCCTCGGTTGGTTCAAGACCAAAGTTATCGGCCGCGATCACCACCTTGCTACCCAATGCGATGCCGTGCTCGTCCTGAAACACCGTCCCCTGCAGTGCAGTTGGCGTGGCGTCACGGGCTACTTGCAAGGCTGCTTCACCGCTGCATGAGTCTGGCGTGCCGTGGCCAATGGACTTCATGCGGGCCATCCAGCTTTTGACTTCAGGCGTTGCATCCAGAATGCCCGCCAAAGCAGGCGTGCGTTCTTGTGTAAACCACAATGGGTGGTAAGCCGCAAAATCGGCCACGCAGGGCTGGGCACCGAACAAAAAGTCTTGCCCGTGCAACATGTTGTTGATGCGCTGCAGGTAGCTCTTGTAAGTGCCGGTGGCGTCAGTCGGTGACATGCGGGCGGCACCACCTCGCATGGCGGTGCGGTCGGCTACAAAGGCCTGAACGCCTTCAGCGGGCACATCCGCAAAAACTTGCGCAACTCCCGCAGGCTGGAAGTTGTAGGCCATGGCGACGGTAAACAAGGCGCTGTCGGCCCACTGGGCCACGATACGGGCTGCGCCTTGGACGGCATTGGGGTAGATCGTGGGGGTGGGCGCCAGGTCCTCCAGCACATCGCAGATGAGTGCGGTGTCACAGTAAATGTCCGCGCCGATCTGCAGCACCGGCGTTTTGCGGTAACCGCCCGTGAGCGCAGTGAGTTCGGGTTTGGGCATGATCATCGGAATGAACACACTTTTCCAAGCCAGTTGCTTGTAGCCCAGGATCAACCTGACCTTTTCAGCAAAGGGCGAGTTCGGGTAGTGGTGCAGGATCAGCTCAGACATGTGGATCTCAGATCAGTTTGACCAGCTGCTTACCGAAATTCTTGCCTTTGAGCAGACCGAGGAAAGCCTCAGGCGCAGCCGCCAGGCCCTGGGCCACGGTTTCGCGGGGCCGCAGCTTGCCGGTGCCAACCAGCATACCGAGCTCCTGCAGGGCCTCGGGCCAGACTTCCATGTGCTCGCTGACGATGAAGCCTTCGACTTTCATGCGGTTCACCAATATGAGCGCCGGGTTGGCCATGGGCAGGGGCGCACCGTCGTAGCCGGCGATCATGCCGCACACTGCAATGCGGGCAAAAGCGTTGGTGCGCAGCATCACCGCATCCAGCACCATGCCGCCCACGTTTTCAAAATGGCCATCGATGCCATTGGGACAGGCTTCGCGCAGGGCCTTGGACAGGCTCAGGTAGTCCTTGTGCTCTTTGTAGTCGATGCAGGCGTCAAAGCCCAGCTCCTTGACCACGTAGTCGCACTTGTCTTTGCCACCGGCAATGCCCACAACGCGGCAGCCACGGGCCTTGGCCAATGCGCCATACGCGCTGCCCACGGCGCCGCTGGCCGCGCTCACAGTCACCGTTTCGCCTGCTTTGGGGTTGATGATCTTGACCAGGCCGTACCAAGCGGTAACCCCGGGCATGCCCACTGCGCCCAGATAGTGCGACAGCGGCACATGGGTGGTGTCGACTTTGCGCAGAGCGCCGATGACGGTGGCATCGACCACGCTGTACTCTTGCCAGCCGCCCATGCCGACAACCTGGTCACCTGCCTTGAACTTGGGGTGCTGGCTGTCCACCACTTCGCCCACAGTTCCGCCAATCATGACTTGACCCAGAGGTTGGGGCACGGCGTAGCTTTTGCTCTCGTTCATGCGGCCGCGCATGTAGGGGTCCAGGCTCATGAAGTGGTGGTGCACCAGCACCTGCCCTTCTTGCAAAGCTGGAATGGTGGATTCAACCAGTTTGAAGTTGGCCACTGTGGCTTCGCCTTGGGGGCGGTTGTCGAGCACGATTTGGTGGTTGATGGTCATGTGAATGTCTCCGGATGTGTGTTGAAAACGAATTGAAAAGGGTCAATCGGTGGAGGGGCTTTGGGTTTCTCGCCGTGCCACGTATTTGAAGGTACCCGTAGCCGTGGCGCAGAGCTGACCTTCTGTGTCATAGATGCGGCCCTCGGTGAAGGCCATGCTGCGCGTGCGATGCTCCAGATGACCTTTGCCTACGAGTTTTTGACCCGCAGGAACTTTGGCTGGTCGCATGAAAGTGGTCTTCATTTCAATCGTGACCACGCCCATCTGCGGGTCCATGCTGCGGGCTGCTGTGGCCATGATCACGTCGAGAAAAGTCATCACAGCGCCGCCGTGCGTGACGTCAAACGAGTTGAGATGTTCCGGGCGAGGCGCGAAATGCAACTCGGATTCACCACCTTCGAACTTCTCCAGTGTGAAGCCCAAGTGGTGGACAAAGGGAATATGGGCGCCAAAGGGGATGCTCATGTCAAGGCTCAAGCGCGCACTCAACCGCCAATGATGGCGCTGACGCCACCATCCACCGCCAGCCATTGGCCAGTGATGTGCTTGCCTGCGTCAGAAGCGAACAATACCGCCAGACCCTTGAGGTCTTCGTCATCGCCCAAGCGGCGCAGCGGTGCTGCTTGCGCCATCTTGTCGGCCCCGATGGTGTCCAGCAGCCCTTGGCTCATTTTGCTGGGAAAGAAACCTGGGCAAATCGCATTGACGGTGATGCCGTGCTCACCCCATTCGCCTGCCAATGCGCGGGTGAAGTTGATGACCGCACCCTTGGAGGTGTTGTAAGCGATGGTCTTCATCTCGGAGGGATTGCCTGCCAGTCCAGCGATGGACGCCACATTCAAAATTCGGCCCTTGCCACGCGGGATGAAGCTTTGCTTGGCCACTTCCTGAGACAAGAGAAAATAGCCGCGCACATTCAGGTTCATGACCTTGTCCCACGCGGCCACGGGGTGTTCTTCGGCAGGTGCGCCCCAGGTAGCACCTGCGTTATTGACCAAAATATCGATGGAGCCCATGCGCTCCATGGTTTCAGAGGCCAAGCGGCGGATCTCTTCTTCTTTGGCACAGTCAGCAGCAATCCAGCGAGCGTCAATGCCTGCTGCCTGCAAGTCAGCTGCGGCCTCTTCGAGGTCAGCGGCTTTACGCGAGCTGAGCATGATCTTGGCACCTGCTTCGCCCAAAGCATGGGCCATTTGAAGGCCCAGGCCACGCGAGCCGCCCGTGACCAGGGCAACCTGGCCAGTCAAGTCAAAAAGTTGTTGGATGGTGCGTGCCATGTAGGGGCTCCTTTTACTCGATGTTGAAATCCATGCAGCGACGCTCTTTGACGACCGCCTTCATGAAGGGTTTGATGGCCACATGTTGCGGGTGATTCTGGTAGGCCGCTAGCACCTGCGCGTCATCCAACAGCATGTGCAGCACCAAATCATGGGTGCAGTCCATGCCGGCCGTGGCGGTGGCGACTTCAAAGGTGCGGATGCCGGGTACCACTTGGGCGCACGACAAAAGCAAGGCTTTGGCTTTTTCCAGATTACTGGCCTTGTCTGCTCCTTCGGCTCGATCGTGCAGGCTCCACATCACGATGTGACGGATCATCAAAATGCCTCCTCAGGCAGTTCAGCGCAAGTCGGATCGCGGCTGCTGACCACACTCAGCCAGGCACCGATCTTGGGCAATTCATAACGGTAAAAAAAGCGGCAAGCCGCTTTACGGCCCTGAGCAGGGAGGCTATTGTCGGTTCCCAAGCTGGCCACCACATCGAGCCAAATCCAGGCAATCACCGTGTGTCCAAAGGCCTGCAAATAGGGCACGGCATTGGCCAAGGCCTGGGCGGGTTCGGCACCATCCCACGCTTGCTGGGTGGCTTGGCCGATTTGCTGGAGCGCGTCACGCAAAGCTGCGGCTTCAGTGCCCCAACTGGCTTCGGCTTTGTCGGCAGTGGCCAGCATGCGTTCGGCCAGCAATTTCAGACCACGCCCGCTTTCCATCAGCACCTTGCGGCCCAGCAGGTCCATGGCCTGAATGCCGTGGGTGCCTTCGTGGATCATGTTCAGGCGGTTGTCACGCCAGTACTGCTCGACCGGAAAATCGCGCGTGTAGCCATAACCCCCGTGGATCTGGATCGCCAGGCTGTTGGCCTCAAGGCACCATTCGCTGGGGAAGCTCTTGACGATGGGCGTCAGCACTTCCAACAGCAATCGCGCCACGTCAGCATCTTCAGCGGTGCCGGTATGTTGCTCGTCCACCAATCGGGCACTGTACAAAGCCAGGGCCAATGAGCCTTCGCTGTAAGCCTTTTGTGCGAGCAACATGCGCTTGATGTCAGCGTGTTCGATGATGCGCACCTGTGGGCGGCTGGCGTCCTTGCCCCCTGCCCCGCTGGGTCGGCCTTGGGGGCGGTTCTTGGCATAGTCGAGGCTGGCGTAGTAACCGGCCATGCCCAGCATGGTGGCGGCCATGCCCACGCCGATGCGGGCCTCGTTCATCATGTGGAACATGCAGCGCAGGCCTTCGCCGGGCTTGCCGATCAGGTAGCCCACGGCGCCGCTTCCGGCGCCGTCCAAGCCTCCGCCTTTTTCTCCGCGTACCGGGTACTTCCCCTCGCCAAAATTCAGCAACGTGTTGGTCGTGCCGCGCCAACCACACTTGTGGTTCAGACCTGCCAACGCCACATCGTTGCGCTCGCCCGTCAGTTGGCCATCGGTGCCCACCAGCTTTTTGGGCACGATGAACAACGAAATGCCTTTGACGCCAGGCACCAGTTGGCCATTCGCATCAGGGATCTTGGCCAGCACCAAATGGATGATGTTCTCGGACAGCTCATGCTCGCCCGAGGAAATCCACATCTTGTTGCCTTTGAGGCGGTAACGCGCCCCCAGAGGATCTGCTTCAAAGTCAGCGCCATCGGGCGTGGCGCGGGTCATCACATCACTCAGCGATGAACCTGCTTGTGGCTCAGACAGACACATGGTGCCCGAAAAGCGGCCACTGAATTCATTCAAGGCAAACACTTGCTTTTGTAAATCTGTGCCGTGCACCATGAGCAAATTGGCGTTGCCACTGGTGAGCATGCCCGAGCCAATGCTGACAGAGGCCATGGCAAAAAAAGCGTTGGCAGCCGCCTCCACCGTGTAGGGTAATTGCATGCCCCCAAACTCGTAATCTTGCGCAGCACTCAACATGCCCGACTCGGCATAGGCCTTGTACGCATCGTGCGTGGCCTGCGGCAGCGTAACCTTTTCGCCGTCAAAGTGCGGCTCTTGTGTGTCCACCAGACGGTTGAACGGGGCGTATTTCTCTCGGGCAATGCGTTCGCAGGTGTCGAGCACCGCGTCAAAAGTTTCGCGCGAATGGTCGGCAAAGCGCTGGCGGGACTGCAGGCTTTCGACTTTCAGCCAGTTGTGGAGCAAGAAATCAATGGTAGGGCGAAGACTCATAGGTCGTTACTCTCCGGGTGCTTAATGAACTGCCACACATCGCTCACAGTGAAGACATGGACTGCCACGCTACGCTCGCAGAGACAGTGTTCTTTATGTCATCGCGAGCGAAGCGCGGCGATCCATGCGGTTCAGGCAAAAAATTGGGCAAGTAGCATGGTGCCACTTGCCCTGAAATACATCAGCCACCCAAGTGACCGCCAATGTGCTTCGTGATCACAGCACTTCAAAAATGCCGCAAGCGCCCATGCCGCCGCCAATGCACATGGTCACCGCTACCCGTTTGGCACCACGGCGTTTTCCTTCGATCAGGGCATGGCCTGTCAGGCGCTGGCCCGAAACGCCGTACGGATGACCTACCGCAATCGCACCGCCATTGACGTTCAGGCGCTCTGCCGGAATGCCCAGCTTGTCGCGGCAGTAAAGCACCTGCACGGCAAAGGCTTCATTCAGCTCCCACAGATCAATGTCATTGATCGTCAGGCCCAAGCGAGCCAAGGCTTTGGGTACGGCGTACACAGGGCCTATGCCCATTTCGTCAGGCTCACAGCCAGCCACGGCAAACCCCAGGAAACGGCCCAGGGGTTTCATGCCGCGTTGCTCGGCCAGTTTTTCGTCCATCAGCACACAAGCGCCTGCGCCGTCCGAGAACTGGCTGGCATTGCCTGCTGAAACCAGGCCGCCGGGCAGCGCTGAGCGCAGGCCGCTGATGGCTTCGACGGTCGTACCCTCGCGCAATCCTTCATCCACGCTCACAGTCACTTGTTTGGTGGTCATGCCCATGACCTTGTCGATCACGCCTTGTGTGACGGTGATGGGTGCAATTTCAGCGTCATACAAACCGGCGGCTTGAGCGGCGCAGGCTTTTTGCTGGCTGGCCGCGCCGTATTCGTCCATCCGGTCACGTCCAATTTTGTAGCGCTTGGCGACTTGCTCGGCCGTTTGCAGCATGTTCCAGTAAATCTCGGGCTTCATCTTGGCCAAGGCCAAGTCCTGCATCATGTGGGTGTTCATTTCTTGCTGAACGCAAGAGATGCTTTCGACGCCACCGGCCACGTAGACTTGACCTTCGCCCGCGATGATGCGCTGCGCCGCCAAAGCGATGGTCTGAAGACCCGAAGAGCAAAAACGGTTGACCGTCATGCCCGACACAGAAATTGGCAAACCCGCTTTGAGGGCGATCTGGCGAGCGATGTTGGCACCTGTGGCGCCCTCGGGGCTGGCACAGCCCATGATCACGTCTTCGACCTCGGCGGCGTCAATGCCTGCGCGGGCCACGGCGTGTTGTACCGCGTGGCCGCCGAGGGTTGCGCCGTGGGTCATGTTGAAGGCGCCCTTCCAGCTCTTGGCCAGAGGGGTGCGTGCGGTAGATACGATGACAGCATTCGTCATGATGTTGAACCTTTAGTGAATCAGTTGAATGTCTTGCCTTCGGCCACCAAACGCGCCAACAAAGGTGCGGGTTGCCAGAATTGGGCGTCGTCGAGCGGGTTCTTGGCAAAGCGCTTCATGGCTTCTGCCACGTTGAAGAGGCCAATCGTGTCGGCGTACAGCATGGGTCCACCGCGCCAGAACGGGAATCCGTAGCCAGTGATGTAGACCATGTCGATGTCGCTGGCCTTGCTGGCAATGCCTTCTTCCAGAATGTGGCAAGCCTCATTGACCAAGGAAAACACCAGACGCTGCACGATTTCTTCATCGGAAATCTTGCGGGGCGTGATGCCAAGAGCCGCGCGGTGCTTCTCAATCATCTCGACCACCACAGGGCTGGGGATGGCGTCGCGCTTGCCAGCCTGGTAGTCGTACCAGCCTGCGCCGGTTTTTTGACCATAACGGCCCATCTCACACAGCAAGTCAGCGGTTTTGCTGTATTTCATGTTGGGCTTTTCCTGGTAGCGGCGCTTGCGGATGGCCCAGCCGATGTCATTGCCAGCCAGATCGCCCATGCGGAAAGGGCCCATGGCAAAGCCGAATTTCTCGACCGCCTTGTCAACTTGCGCGGGGGTGCAACCCTCTTCGATCAGGAAACCGGCTTGGCGGCTGTATTGCTCGATCATGCGGTTACCAATAAAGCCATCGCACACACCGGAGACCACCGAGGTCTTCTTGATCTTCTTACCGACAGCCATCACAGTGGCCATGACATCCTTCGCGGTTTGCGCGCCGCGCACCACTTCGAGCAGCTTCATGACGTTGGCGGGGCTGAAAAAGTGCATGCCGACCACGTCTTGTGGGCGCTTGGTGAACGAGGCGATCTTATTCACGTCCAGCGTCGAGGTGTTGGATGCCAGGATCGCGCCGGGCTTCATCACTTCGTCGAGCTTCTTGAAAACGGCTTCTTTCACGCCCATTTCTTCGAACACGGCTTCGATCACCAAGTCGGCTTGGCCGATGTCGTCGTAGCTGAGCGTGGTGCTCAGCAAAGCCATGCGTTGCTCGTATTTGTCTTGCTTGAGTTTGCCCTTTTTGACTTGGGCTTCGTAGTTCTTGCGGATGGTGGCCACGCCACGGTCGAGCGCGTCTTGCTTCATCTCGAGGATCTTGACCGGGATGCCTGCGTTCAAGAAGTTCATCGAGATGCCCCCGCCCATGGTGCCAGCACCAATCACGGCCACGCTCTGGATGTTGCGCTGCGGGGTGTCACTGGGCACGTCGGCGATCTTGCTGGCGGCACGGTCGGCCATGAAGATATGGCGCAACGAACGGCATTCAGGGGTGAACATGAGGTTAGTGAAAATTTCACGCTCGAACACCATGCCGTCTTCGAATTTCTTCTTGGTGGCGGCTTCCACGGCGTCGACGCACTTGCCGGGGGCAGGCAGGTTTTTGGCCATGCCTTTGACCATGTTGCGAGCGAACTGAAAGTAGGCATCGCCCTGGGGATGCTTGCAAGGCAGGTTGCGCACCAGCGGCAAGGGGCTGCCATCGGCATGTTGCGCGGCCACTTTACGGGCCATTGCCAAGGCTTCTTCGGCCAAGGTTTCGGCCGATTGGGCCATCGCATCAAACAATTTTTGCCCAGGCAGCATGGCCAGCATTTCGCTCTTGATGGCTTCGCCACTGACGATCATGTTGAGTGCGGCTTCAACACCGATCACACGTGGCAGACGCTGTGTTCCGCCTGCGCCGGGGATCAAGCCCAATTTGACTTCAGGCAAAGCCACAGAGGTGCCAGGCGCTGCAATGCGGTAATGGCAACCCAGCGCCAGTTCCAGTCCACCACCCATGGCCACGGAATGGATCGCGGCCACAACGGGTTTGGCAGAGTTTTCGCAAGAACGGATCACGCTGAGCAAATTGGGTTCCTGGATCGCCTTGGGCGAGCCGAATTCGCGGATGTCCGCGCCACCCGAGAAAGCTTTGCCGCCACCCGTGATGATGATGGCTTTGACAGCTGCATCGTTGTTGGCTTTCTCCAGACCATCGGTGATAGCGATGCGGGTGGACAGGCCCAAACCGTTGACGGGCGGGTTCATCAATGTGATCACCGCGACATCAGCGTGGACTTTGTATTCAGCTGTCATGCTGGACTTCCTTTGCGTGAAAAATGAAAAAAGAACGACCGTTCGTTTTTATGCATTTTAGACATAAAATCCCACGGTGTAGCAAAAATTTGTCGCAACAGAGACGGGGCCCAAGGAAGAATCAAACCTCCAGCCATTCCTTGCGGATGTAGGAGTTGGCCCTCAGCTCATCAGGGGTGCCCTGGAAAACGATGGAACCATGGCCCATGACCAAAGCACGGTCAGAGATGTTCATGGCGATGGTGAGTTTCTGTTCAATCAGCAAAACCGAAACACCCTTGGCTTTCAGGCTGTGAAGAAATTGCCCCACCAACTCCACAATCTTGGGAGCCAATCCCTCAGTAGGTTCGTCAATGATGATGAGGTCAGGGTCTCCCATAAGCGTACGACACAAGGTCAGCATTTGCTGCTCGCCGCCCGACAACACGCCCGCCTCGGTGTGCTCGCGCTCTTTGAGGCGGGGGAACATGGCGAACATGTCGTCAAATGACCAGCGACCATTTTGACCGCTGCGTTTTTGGCCCAATTGCAGGTTTTGGCTCACGGTGAGCTTGGGGAAGATTTCGCGATTTTCAGGTACATAACCCACTCCCAAGTGGGCGATTTCATAGGCTTTTTTGCCTTGGATGGGCTGGCCTTTCCAGTCAATGCGTCCCTCGCATTCCACCAAACCCATAATGGCCTTGGCAGTTGTGGATCGGCCAGAGCCATTGCGTCCGAGCAGGGCCACAATCTCGCCCTGTCCCACCTCAAAATTGACACCATGCAAGACATGGCTTTTGCCGTAGTAGGCATGAAGGTTGTCGATCATCAACATCAGTGGCCTCCTACTTGGCTGTTTGCGACCGGAGAGCCCAAATACGCTTCCTGCACTTTGGCATTGGCCCGAACGGCCTCTGGTGTGTCAAAGGCGATGACCTCGCCATAAACCACCACGGCGATCTTGTCGGCCAATCCAAACACCACGCCCATGTCATGCTCCACCGTGAGCAGGGTTTTGCCCACGGTCACGTCCTTGATGAGTTGAATAAAGCGAGAGGTCTCGCTTTTGCTCATGCCCGCGGTCGGTTCATCCAACAAAATGACATCTGCACCACCCGCAATGGTGACGCCAATTTCGAGGGCTCTTTGTTCGGCATAAGTCAAGTTCATCGCCAAGACATCACGCTTTTTGTCCAGGTGAATCATCTCCAATAACTGGTCCGTGCGTTCGTTGGCATCCTTAAGACCCGAGAGAAATTTGATGAAGGTGTACTTGTAGCCAAGGCTCCAAAGTACAGCACATCGTAAATTTTCAAAAACGCTCAACTTGGGAAAGATGTTCGTGATTTGAAAACTGCGTGACAAACCCATTCGGTTGATCTCGTAGGGGGTCTTATTTTGAATGCGTTGTCCGTTGAGAAAAATATCACCGGATGTCGGTCCAAAACGTCCGCTGATCAAATTAAACAAAGTCGATTTTCCAGCCCCGTTAGGACCGATGACCGCTACGCGCTCTCCGGCATTGATCGCTAAATCCACACCACGGATGATTTCGGTCTTACCAAAATTCTTTCGCACGTCCCGAAGTTCTAAGGCATAACTCATAAGGCCGTTTCCCTTCGCTTGATCTCTTTTTCGATGTCGGTCTGAATTTCGCCCCAGTCGCGGGCAAACTGTCTTCTGGCCAGCTCAAACAGACCCAAACCCGTAAGCATGACAAAGGCCGATCCAAACCAACTGTCAACGCTCTTGGCATTGAGCGTTGCGCCCATGAACTTGACCGTATTACCTAAGGCCGAATTGAGTTGCAGGTGGTAGACCATCTCGATCATGGCTCCTGCACCGGCGAGCATGACAATGGCTGTAAGACCCAGGCCCAAGTAACTGGTCCAGATTTGGCGCAACTTGCCAAACTTGGCCACACGAAGGTTCATCATGATCAGGCTGGCAATGCCGCCCGGCGCATACATGACCATGAAAAGGAACACCAAACCCAAGTACAAAAGCCAGGCCTTGGTCAGCTCGGACAGTAGAACAAAGGCAATGATCATCAAAACCGCGCCGATGATGGGGCCAAAGAAAAACGTGGCCCCTCCCAAGAAGGTGAACAGCAAATAGCCACCCGAGCGGGCCGCACCGACCACTTCGGCGGTGACAATCTCGAAGTTCAGAGCCCCCAACCCCCCGGCGATACCTGCAAAAAAGCCTGAGATGATGAAGGCCATGTAGCGTACGCGTTGGGTGTTGTAACCAATGAACTCGACCCGCTCTGGGTTGTCGCGCACGGCGTTCAGAATACGTCCGAGTGGCGTCTGCGTGAAGGCGTACATCAGGGCCACGCACACAAAGGTATAGGCTGCAATCAGATAGTAAACCTGAATTTGCGGACCATAGGTAATGCCAAAGAATGGCTGACCTGCCACCCGGTTGCCTGATACCCCAGCCTCGCCCCCGAAGAACTCCGAAAACATGAGCGACATGGCGAACACCAACTCGGCCACACCCAAGGTGATCATGGCAAAAGTGGTGCCCGATTTGCGGGTAGTAACCCAACCGAGCAAAATGGCAAAGCCCATGCCAGTCAAACCGCCCACGATGGGCAATAGGCTGACAGGGATGTGGAGCTTGCCTGCACTCACCGAGTTGAGCGCGTGGATAGCCATGTAAGAACCCAGTCCGGTATAGACCGCGTGGCCAAAGCTGAGCATACCGCCTTGGCCAAGAAGTATGTTGTAGGACAAGCAAGCGATGATGGCGATGCCCATTTGCGCCAGCATGGTGGTCGACAAGTTGCTGGTGAACACCAAGGGTGAGGTCACCAACACAAGAGCAAACAAGCTCCAGATGAGCCAACGACCCACGTTGTAAGGTTTGAATTTGTATACAGCAGCCATGGCATCAAGTCTCGCGTGTACCCAACAAACCTTTGGGCCTGAAGATCAGAATCAGAACCAAAAACAGGTAAGGCAAGATGGGCGCCACTTGCGATAGCGTGAGTTTGGCAAAAGAGTTTTCTTGCGTGGCAGCCGACAAAGCCCAGCCCATGTCCTTGGCCAAAGTGAGAAAGGAGTAGTCAATGGCCACCGCAAAGGTTTGAATCACGCCAATCAGGATGGATGCCAGAAAGGCCCCCGAAAGCGAACCCATGCCGCCCACTACGACGACTACGAAAATGACCGAGCCCACGGTGGAAGCCATAGCAGGCTCCGTCACAAATGTACTGCCGCCAATCACACCGGCCAGTCCAGCCAGGCCGGTGCCTGCGCCAAAAACCAGCATGAAGACACGAGGCACATTGTGACCCAGCGACTCCACCATCTCGGGGTGCGTCAAAGCAGCCTGAATAACCAGACCAATGCGGGTGCGAGTGAGCAACAGCCACAAGGACAACAGCATCAAGAGGGCCACAGTCATCATGAAGCCGCGTGTGGCCGGAAATGGAGAGCACACCACACGAACAGCGGCATCGGCAGCGCTGCACATCTCAGCAGGTGCAGCCCCCCAAACTAGACTCAGGCCGTTGGCGGAGTGGTTGATGAGGGTGAAGGCAGAACTGCGCAAAATCTCAGGAGGCGGGAAGTCGACAGCCGTGCGGCCCCAGACCAACTGCACCAACTCCAACACCACGTAGGACAAGCCAAAAGTGACGAGCAATTCGGGTACATGGCCAAAGGGGTGGACTTTGCGCAATGTAAGACGCTCAAAAACCGCACCACAGGCTCCCACCAGCAATGGGGCAATGATCAGGGCAGGCCAAAAGCCCAACCACTGTGAAATGGTGTAGCCGAAATAAGCGCCCACCATGTAAAAGCTAGCGTGTGCGAAGTTGAGCACGCCCATCATGCTGAAAATCAGGGTCAGCCCGGAGCTGAGCATGAACAACAACAGCCCGTAACTGAGGCCGTTGAGCATGGAGATGATGAAAAACTCCATCACAAACTTTCCAGACCCTCGGGGTCTAAAGCATTACCGAAAGTGGACTTGCATGGGCAAACCCGGCTTCAATGAGGCTCGAAAGCCCAAAAAAAAGCCCGACGAACCCTCAGGTGATCGGGCCATGGCCCATCCATCAAACCCTGAGCCGCCCCAAAGAGTCGTTCAGAGATTGAAGGCGGAGAGCGTCAATCCTCAGCCAGGACGCTTCATCTGGCAGCTGGTGGGGGTGCTGGAGACGTACGATGGGTAATCTTTCACGGGCGCCAAAGTCATGCCAGTGTTTTCGGGGCTGTAGGGAAACTTCTTATCGACCTTTTGCCAGACAGTCATCCACAGTGGTTGCTGCAATTGGTGGTCGGTTTTGCGCATTTGAACTTCACCGTGGTAGCTCTTGAAAGTCAAACCGGACAAAGCTGCCGCCACTTTGACCGGATCGGTCGATTTGGCCTTGGCCATGGCCTCACCCAAAGCGCTGTAGATCGAAATCACAGAGCCGGTGTAAAAGTCATCGTTGAACTTTTGCTTGAATTCGGCCATCCACTTGCCCATGTCACCACCCATGTTGTAGTGGTTGTAGGAAATTTGAAAAACACGGCCCGCACCACCTTGACCCAAAGCTGTTGGAGTGCCCGTCACACCGGTGTAATAGGTGTAGAACTTGCCATTATAGCCCCCTTCATTGGCAGCCTTGACCAACAAAGCCAGGTCAGAGCCCCAGTTGCCGGTGATCACGGTGTCGGCGCCGGAGGCCTTGATCTTGGCAATGTAAGGTGCGAAATCGCGCACCTGTGCCAGCGGGTGCAGGTCTTCACCCACAATTTTCACGCCGGGCATCTTGCGCGCGATATTTTCCTTGGCGAACTTGACGACCTGGTGACCGTGCGAGTAGTTCTGGTTAAGCAGATACACGTTCTTGATGTCTTTCTGGTCCTTCATGAACGTGGTCATGGCCTCCATCTTCATGGAAGTGTCTGCATCGAAGCGGAAGTGCCAGTAGCTGCACTTGCTGTTGGTGAAGTCTGGGTCTACAGCTGAATGGTTCAGGAAAATGATTTCCTTGCCAGGGTTGCGCTCGTTGTGCTTGTTCACGGCCTCAATCAAGGCTCCAGCCACAGAGGAACCATTGCCTTGGGTGATGTAACGTACGCCTTGGTCCATGGCGGCCTTGAGCGCGTTCAGGCTTTCAGCGGGACTCAGTTTGTTGTCGATACCGATCACTTCAAACTTGACGCCGGCCGGATTGGTTTTGCTGAATTTCTCGGCAAAAAACTGGAAGCTTTTAAGTTGGTTGCTGCCCACGGGGGCCATCAGGCCGGAGAGGGGGTCGATCCAAGCGATTTTGACAGTTTCGCCTTTTTGCGCGAAAGCGCCGAGGGAACACGCGGCCAAAGCGGCTGCCGCAATCAAACGGGTGGTGGTTTTCATACAAAGTCTCCTGCGTTGAGAATCAGAACATGACCAGCGTAACCGCTGCTGCTGCAAATGGGCTCGGGGTTTGCCCCTAAGGCATATCACCCAAGCGACTTGATCTGCACACGGGCTTGACAGGCATCAAAGGCCAGGCAAAACATAGTCTGCCAGTTGCTCGCGCAATTTGGTCTTGAGCATCTTGCCGGTACCCCCCAAAGGGATGGCCTCGACAAACACCACATCGTCCGGAATCTGCCATTTGGCGGTTTTGCCGTCGTAAAAAGCGATCAGCTGCTCGCGACTGACGTCGGCCCCAGGCTTCTTAACCACGCAAACAATCGGTCGCTCGTCCCACTTGGGATGACGCATGCCGATGCAGGCAGCCATGGCCACGGCAGGGTGCGCCATGGCGATGTTTTCCACATCAATCGAGCTGATCCATTCGCCGCCGGACTTGATCACGTCTTTGCTGCGGTCGGTGATCTGCATGAAGCCGTCGGCATCGATTGTGGCCACGTCACCAGTGGGAAACCAGCCGTCCACCAAAGGGTTACCCCCTTCTTGCTTGAAGTAAGAAGCAATGACCCAAGGGCCTTTGACCAGCAAGTCACCGGCGGATTTGCCGTCGTGTGGCAAGGTTTTACCCTCGGCATCCACGATCTTCATGTCGATGCCGAAAATGCAGCGACCTTGTTTCATCCGCAGCCTCATCTGCTGCTCAGCGGGCAAAGTCAGATGCTTGTTTTTGAGGGTGCAAACGGTACCTAGCGGACTCAACTCGGTCATGCCCCAAGCGTGCAGCACATCCACGTTGTAGCTTTGGCGGAAAGCGTCGATCATGGCAGGTGGACAGGCCGAGCCACCAATCACGGTGCGATTGAGGGTGCTGAACTTCAGGCCTGCGGGGGCCATGTGGCCCAGCAGCATTTGCCACACAGTGGGCACGCCAGCGGCAAAGGTTACGCCCTCGGACTCGATCAGCTCGTACACTGATTTGCCATCCAGCGCCGGACCAGGGAACACCAGCTTGGCCCCCGCAATGGCTGCGCTGTAGGGAATGCCCCAGGCGTTGACGTGGAACATGGGCACCACCGGCAAGATCGAATCGCGTGCCGAGATGCACATCGAATCAGGCAAGGCGGCGGCATAGGCGTGCAGCACGGTAGATCGGTGGCTATACAAAGCGCCCTTGGGGTTGCCTGTGGTGCCGCTGGTGTAGCACAAGCTGCAGGCAGTGTTTTCATCCAGCTGCGGCCAGTCATAAGCGTCGCTTTGCTGGCCCATCCATGCTTCGTAACTCACCAAATGAGGGATGCCGGTGTCAGCCGGCAGCTTGTCTGCGTCGCACAAAGCCACATAGTGCGTCACTGTTTTGCAATGGGCGTGCAAGGCTTTAACCAGGGGCAAAAACGTCATGTCAAAGCACAACACTTGGTCTTCGGCGTGGTTGGCAATCCAGGCCATCTGCTCCGGATGCAGGCGCGGGTTGATGGTGTGCAGCACCCGGCCTGAGCCGCTCACGCCAAAGTACAGCTCAAGGTGGCGGTAACCATTCCAGGCCAAAGTGGCAATGCGTGCGCCCTGCGGCACCTTTTGGGCATCCAAAGCATTGGCCACTTGTCGCGAGCGTCGGGCCACATCGGCCCAGGCGTAACGATGAATGTCTCCCTCCACGCGGCGCGATACGATCTCGCTGTCGCCGTGGTGCTTTTCGGCAAACTCAATCAGAGAAGAAATCAGCAATGATTGCTGTTGCATCAGTCCCAGCATGGGGTGGCTCCTGTCAGTTTGGATGATTCATAATCATTTCATTGTGCACCCGAGTCGAGCGCAATCTGGGGGTAAAACCCGCCAAACAGCGGGTGCTTGTCAAGGGCGTGACAATCAGACCCCATGTCATCAGCCCCTTCTGAATCGCCTTCCGGACCCTCCCACGACCTGCCCGTGCTCAACTGGACCCATCGCTTGACCCAGCTGGGCCCCCGTTTTTTCACGCTCTTGCAGCCCACGCCCATGGCCGCGCCGAGCTGGGCGGCCTGCAACCAAACTTTGCGCGCCGAGCTGGACTGGCCAAAAGAGCTTTTTGACGACGAGCACCTGCTGGCCTTTGCGGGCAATGCGCTCATGGTCGGCTCCCAGCCGCTCGCCACGGTTTACAGCGGCCACCAATTCGGGCAATGGGCGGGACAGCTGGGCGACGGCCGAGCCATCTGGCTGGGCGAAGCAGAATCCAGCCAAGGCCCACAAGAAATCCAGCTCAAAGGCGCGGGCCGCACGCCCTATTCACGCGGCGGCGATGGGCGCGCTGTGTTGCGATCAAGCATCCGCGAGTATCTGTGCAGCGAAGCCATGCACGGTCTGGGCATACCCACCACACGGGCACTGAGCTTGGTGGCATCGCCCGAACCGGTACGGCGCGAGACGGTGGAAAGCGCTGCTGTGGTGAGCCGTGTGGCCCCCAGCTTTTTGCGCTTCGGACACTTCGAACATTTTGCTGCCCAAGGCGACACGGACAGCTTGCGTGCCTTGGCCGACCATGCCTTGGCGCACCACCTGCCCGAATGCCGAACGCGCGCTGCGCTGTGGCAGGGCAATGTTTACGCGGCCTTGCTGGACGAGGTGCAAGAACGCACCGCCAAACTGCTTGCGCAGTGGCAGGCCGTGGGCTTTTGTCACGGCGTCATGAACACCGACAACATGAGCCTCCTGGGCCTGACCATCGACTATGGCCCCTTCCAGTTCATGGACGGATTTGACCCCGGCCACATTTGTAACCATTCGGACCACCAAGGCCGCTACGCCTATGGCCGCCAACCGAATGTGGCGTACTGGAATTTGTACTGCCTGGCACAGGCGCTGGCGCCTTTGATCGACGATCAGGAAATGACGCTGCAAGTGCTGCAGGGTTACAAAACCCTGTTCCCCCGTTACTTGGGCGATGCCATGCGGGCCAAATTGGGCTTGGTTGGTGACCTGGCCCCAGAGTCCGAGCGCGAAGCTGACTGGACCCTGGTGGAGGACCTGATGCAGCTCATGGCGGCCGAAAAATTGGACTTCACGGTGTTCTGGCGGCAACTGAGCCAATCTGTGGTGCAGCAATCGGCAGCGTCTGCTTTAACCGATGTGGGTTGGAGCGCCGTCACCGATCGGGTGCTGGACCGCCCTCGCCTTCTGGCTTGGCTGGCGCGCTACACCGAGCGAGCAGGCCAAAGTCACTTTGCGGCCATGGGCCAACAGATGCTGCGCACCAACCCCAAGTTTGTGCTGCGCAACCATCTGGCCGAAATCGCCATCCGCCAAGCCAAGACAGGGGATTTTTCAGAAATAGAGACCCTGCACAACTTGTTAAAGTCACCCTTTGACGAGCATCCGGGCTTTGATGCCTATGCCGACCTGCCGCCTGATTGGGCAGGTCAACTGGAAATCAGTTGTTCATCATGAGCAAAACACAAAAAACTGACCAAGAGTGGCGAGAGCTGCTGGCAGCCAAGGGGGCCGAGCCCGTGGCTTACGCTGTCACACGCCAAGCCGCTACCGAGCGACCGTTCACCGGCAAATACGAGGGCCACTGGGCCCGTGGGATTTACCGCTGCATCTGCTGCGACGCCAAATTGTTCTCATCCGAGACCAAATTTGATGCCGGCTGCGGTTGGCCCAGCTTCTACCAAGCCTCTTCAGATGGGGCCATTGAAGAGCGTGTGGACCTGAGCCACGGCATGCGCCGGGTGGAAACCGTGTGCGCCCAATGTGGTGCGCACTTGGGTCATGTGTTCGAAGATGGCCCCGCCCCCACGGGTTTACGCTATTGCATGAACTCCGCTTCGCTAGACTTCGAGCCTTCCTGACTGAACCCGGCCGCGCCTGAGGCGCGGCCAACGCACCCTTTTCATGAAATTCATCCTCGACTTTTTCCCCATCCTGCTTTTTTTTGGTGCGTACAAGATGGCCGACATCTACACCGCCACAGCGGTGCTGATGGGCGCGACCGTGTTGCAAACGGCCATCATCTACAAGATGGAAGGCAAGCTGCAGACCATGCACAAAATCACGCTGGTGCTGGTGCTGGGCTTTGGTGCCTTGACTTTGAGCCTTCACGATGAACGATTCATCAAGTGGAAACCCACCTTGCTGTACTCCGGTCTGGCGATTGCACTGGCTGTTGCACACTGGTTTTTGAAGAAAAACTTTTTGCACATGCTGCTGGGCACGCAACTTCAGTTGCCGCCGACCGTTTGGAACCGCCTGAACCTGTCTTGGATGCTGTATTGCTTGTTCATGGCCGCCATCAACGCCTATGTGGCGCATTTCTTCAGCACCGAAGCATGGGTCAACTTCAAACTTTGGGGTTATGTCTTCCCAGTGATCTTCATACTGGGTCAGGGCCTGTACATCTCGCGCTATTTGCCAAAAGACGAAGGCGATCAAAAGTGAACACGCCCCCCCCGCCCTTGAGCGAACAAATCCACGCCCGACTGACAGAGCGCCTGCAGCCCTCCGCGCTGCGGGTGATTGACGAAAGCGCCCAACACGCGGGTCACATGGGTGCCAACGACAGCGGGGTAGGCACCCACATGCGGGTGTGCATTGCATCACCCTTGTTTGCGCCGCTGACCCGCGTGCAACGTCACCGCCTTGTGTATGATGCACTGCAAGATTTCATTGACCAGGGCTTGCATGCCTTGGCCATCGAGCTGATCTGAACCCGGGCCGTCACCCATTGGTGGCAGCCCCTTTTTTTGAACCCTTTACATCACCCCTGACCGAAGGTCATTAAGGAAACAACGATGAAAAAGCAAATGCTCAGCGCCGCCCTGGTGGCCCTGTTGGCGGTCCCCGCTCTTGCGCAAAACCTGGCCGTGGTCAACGGTAAGCCCGTGCCCTTATCGCGAGTCAAAGCCCTGCAGCAACAGGTCGAAGCCTCTGGCCGCCCCATGACGCCAGAAGTGATGGACCAAATCAAGCAAGAGCTGATCGCCCGCGAGGTTTTCATGCAAGAAGCCCGTAAACGTGGTCTCGATGCCAGCGAGGATTACAAAAACCAGCTGGAACTGGCCCGCCAGACGATCTTGATCCGCCAATTGTTTGCAGATTTCCAGAAGAAAAACCCGGTCACAGATGCTGACATCAAGGCCGAATACGACAAGTTCGTCAAGGAAAACGGGGGCAAGGAATACCGTGCCCGTCACATCCTGGTGGAAACCGAAGCCGATGCCAAGGCCCTGATCGCCGATATCAAAAAAGGTGGCAACTTTGAAGAATTGGCTAAAAAGGTTTCAAAAGACCCAGGTTCTGGTGCCAACGGTGGCGACTTGGATTGGGCCGCTGCTGGCAGCTACGTGCCTGAGTTTTCAAATGCCATGGTCAAGCTGGCCAAGGGCCAGATGACCGATGCACCTGTCAAGAGCCAGTTTGGTTTTCACGTTATCCGCGTGGACGATGTGCGCGATGCGCAGTTGCCCAAGCTGGAAGAGGTCAAACCCCAGATTGCCCAACAGCTGCAACAGCAAAAGCTGAGCGCCTACCAAGAAGGTCTGCGCAGCAAAGCCAAGATCCAGTGAACTGGAACTGCCTTTCTTGAAAAAACGCGACTTCGGTCGCGTTTTTTGTTTGTAGAGTGGTCGAATGAGGGGGATCTAGAGGGTTCGATTGGAGAAGTGAGGCAAAAGGCTTGGTGAACCACAACCAGAATGGCTCACTGAAGATCACGCATCAACCAGAACCAGGGACCCCCACGCCCTGAAGCGGCGGGCATTGGCCGGGGCGATGTGGCAAAGCGAAGCGCCTCTGAGCCCCGGCCAATGCCCGCCGCTTCAGGGCTCCCCAAGACGAAGCCATCAAGCTGGGATAATCGCACCCCATGCAGCCTCACCACCTCGAACTCCTCGCCCCCGCCCGCACTTTCGACATCGGCATCGAAGCCATCAACCATGGCGCCGATGCGGTCTACATTGGCGGCCCCTCGTTCGGCGCGCGGTCAACGGCCGACAATTCGGTGCAAGACATTGCCAAGCTCGTGCAATACGCCCACCGCTTTCACAGCCGCATCTTTGTCACGCTCAACACCATCTTGCGTGACGATGAACTGGAACCCGCACGCAAACTGGCTTGGCAGTTGTATGACGCTGGGGTGGACGCACTGATCATTCAGGACATGGGCCTGCTGGAGATCGACATGCCGCCTATCCAGCTGCATGCCAGCACGCAGACCGACATCCGCACGCCCGAAAAAGCCAAGTTCTTGCAAGACGCGGGATTGAGCCAGATCGTATTGGCCCGCGAACTCACGCTGCCGCAGATCAGCGCCATCCGGGACGTGATCGACACCGAGCGCACCGTGATCGAATTCTTTGTGCACGGCGCTTTGTGCGTGGCCTACAGTGGCCAGTGCTTCATCAGCCATGCCCACACCGGGCGCAGCGCCAACCGGGGTGATTGCTCGCAGGCTTGCCGCCTGCCCTACGAAGTCAAAGACGCGCAAGGCCGCATCGTGGCGCACGACAAGCATGTGCTGAGCATGAAGGACAACAATCAAAGCGAGAACCTGCGCGCACTGGTGGACGCGGGCATTCGCAGCTTCAAGATCGAAGGCCGCTACAAGGACATGGCCTATGTGAAGAACATCACGGCCCATTACCGCAAACTGTTTGACGAAGTGCTGGCCGAGCGACCCGAGTTGGCCCCGGCGTCACACGGCCGCACCACCTTCAGCTTCGAGCCTGATCCGAACCAGAACTTCAACCGCGAGTTCACCGACTACTTTGTGCAAGGCCGCAAGGAAGACATTGGCGCTTTTGACACGCCCAAAAATCCCGGCCAGCCGATTGGCTGGGTCAGCAAGGTCACGCCCGAGCACGTCGAGATCACCACCGACGATCCCGCCACCGAGCTGCACAACGGTGATGGCCTGTGCTACTACGACCTGCAAAAAGAGCTTGTGGGACTGCAAATCAACCGTGCCGAGGCGGCCAAATCCAAGGGCGTTTGGAAGCTCTTTCCCAAAGACCCGATGGACGGTTTCAAGGACTTGCGCAAAGGGGTCCAGGTCAACCGCAACCGCAACATGAGCTGGGTGCGCACACTGGACAAAAAGTCTGCAGAACGGCGCATGGGCGTGTGGATGCAACTCGCCGAAAGCGAATGCGGTTTGCAACTGACCCTGACCGACGAAGCAGGCCACACAGGCTCTTCCGAACTGGCCATCGTCTGGCAAGCCCCCAAAGACGCGGCCCAAGCCGAGGACAAACTCAAAACTGCCTTGGGAAAATTAGGCGACACCTTGTACGAGCCGCTGGATGTGCAACTCGCCCTGCCCCGACCTTGGTTTGTGCCACCCTCACAACTCAACGCCCTGCGCCGAGACGCCGTACAGGCTCTTGAAGACGCTCGCACCCAAGGCCTGCACCGCCTGCCGCGTGCGTTCCCGGTGGAGCCGCCTGTTGCTTACCCCGAAGACACGCTCACGTATCTGGCCAACGTGTTCAACCAAAAGGCTCGCGATTTTTATGCGAAACATGGTGTGAAGGTGATCGCCGCCGCTTATGAAGCACAAGAAGAATTGGGCGAAGTCAGCCTGATGATCACCAAGCACTGCGTGCGCTTCAGTTTGAGCCTGTGCCCCAAACAAGCCAAAGGTGTGACCGGCGTGCAAGGCACGGTGAAAGCCGAGCCGATGCAGCTCATCAACGGCAAAGAAAAACTCACCCTGCGCTTTGACTGCAAGCCCTGCGAGATGCATGTGGTGGGCAAAATCAAGAAATCGGTGTTGAACGCCGTGCCCGAGAGCCCCGTACAGTTCTACAAAACACGGCCGGTGGTGGGGCTGCACTGA
Organism: Comamonadaceae bacterium; assembly: GCA_027488215.1. GTDB lineage: Bacteria > Pseudomonadota > Gammaproteobacteria > Burkholderiales > Burkholderiaceae_C > Limnohabitans_A. The sequence goes on along the minus strand of JAIYCB010000031.1, from coordinate 100,479 downwards.
TTCAGCAGGGTCAATCCAACCAGGCCCAAGACTGCAGCACGTAAGCGCCATGAGGTAGACGCAAAACAAGGGCATTGACATGACGCATGCTGCTTCACGAACCCATCTGTTGATCAGCCGAGCGGTTTGAACAGTTCATTCAAGTCCGACTCGCCAAACAACAATTCTTTGCGTTTCACGGCGCCTGAATACATGTCTTGCGCCAACTGGGCTTTGCGCTCTTGCAGGGCCAGCATGCGCTCCTCAATCGTGCCCTGGGCCACCAGCTTGAGCACCCAAACACTTTGTGTTTGACCAATGCGGTGGGCACGATCGGTGGCCTGATTCTCCACAGCAGGGTTCCACCATGGGTCGTAATGGATCACCGTATCCGCCTGTGGCAAGTTCAGGCCGACCCCCCCGGCTTTAAGGCTGATGAGGAACAAGGGCACTTGACCGCTGGTGAACTGGTCGATGATCTTGTCGCGGTTTTTGCTTTGACCTGTGAGTTTGACCCAAGGGATGCCCAAGCGCGGCAGTTCCTGTTCGATCAAGCCGAGCATTTGTGTGAACTGCGAAAACAGCAAGATCTTGCGGCCTTCGGCCACCATCTCGGGGAGCATCTCGAGCAATTGCTCGAGCTTGGCCGATTGATGCAGCTGGCTGGCAGTACCCAATTTGAGCAAGCGCGGATCACAGCAGACTTGGCGCAGCTTGAGCAGAGCGTCCAAAATGGTGATCTGCGATTTGGCCAAACCTTGCGCATTCAGAGCCTCGCGCACGGTTTTTTCCATGCCCAGCCGGATGGTTTCATACAAGTCGGCCTGCTTGCCTTGCAGGGGCACGGGCATCAGAGTCTCGACCTTAGGCGGCAGTTCACTGGCCACCACGTCCTTTGTGCGACGCAGCATGAAAGGCGTGATGCGCTTGCGCAATTGGTCCATTTTTTCGCTGTTGCCCAGGCGCTCAATGGGGTTGCGAAACAGCTCGCCAAAGCGCTTTTGACTGCCCAAAAAACCGGGCATCAAAAAGTGGAACAAGCTCCACAGCTCGCCCAAATGGTTTTCCATGGGCGTGCCCGACAGACACAGTCGGTTTGATGCTGGGATCTCACCCACAGTTTGCGCCGCATGGGTGTTGGCATTCTTGATGTTTTGCGCTTCGTCCAGCACCAACAAATGCCACTTGATCGCCATCCACAGCGCCCGATCGCGGTGCAACAAGGAGTACGGCGTGAATACGACATCAAATCCGCTCAAGTCTTGCACAGTCTCATGTCGCGACAGGCCATGGTGGATGTGGGTGCGAAGTTCCGGACAAAAGCGGGCCGCTTCGCGCTGCCAGTTGCCCAACAAACTCACGGGGGCCACGATCAGCGCGGGCTGCGTGAGTCGACCTGCCTCCTTTTCGGTCAGGATATGCGCCAGGGTCTGCAGAGTTTTGCCCAAGCCCATGTCGTCGGCCAGGATGCCGGCGAGTTGGTGTGTGCGCAAAAACTGCAACCAGTCCAGGCCCTGTTGCTGGTATGGACGCAGGGTGGCTTGCAAACTGACGGGGGCAGGCACCTGAGGCAGCTGGGTAAGGCCTCGCATTTGCTGAATCAAATTCATCAATCCTTTGGCCCCCGCCCAGGCCACGCCCTCGCCCAGTGAGGCAGCGGTTCGCAAGGCTTCCAGTCGCGAAAGACGCAGCTCTTCCCCACTCCAATCGCGCCCGCGCTCGGAGACCAGCTCCATCAAGGTGTTCAGCCAGGGCTCGATTTTGGCAGTGGGCAACTTGACAAAACCTTCACCGTGCAGCTTCGGCAGGTAGAGATAAGGTGGCAAGCTGGCGACCTGGCCTTCGGAGCCGAGCACGCTGATGCGGGCTAATGCGGTCAGGATGGTGGGCACCCAGGGCAAGATGTTCACGCGCTGGCCATCGATGTCCATGCCCAATGACAAATCAAACCAGGGGGAAGTATCGGGCGAATCCGGGTCGCCCGACACGTTGATGTGCACATCATCGGCCTGCCTCACCCAGCGGGTCTGACCAGCGTCGAAAAACACCTCGAAACCGGCCTCACGGAGGGACGAAAAATCGCTCTCCAACCACTGTAGCCAGCGCTGCTGGGGCTGGGGTGGAAAAAAGCCCAGCATGTTTTGCGCACGCACAGACAAACCCAACGCCTCAAGCGCCTGCCAGGCTTTGAGCTCGCCTGGCAGATCGCGCGCCAGCCTGCGGGCCTTCGGGCCATGGCCAACGATGACGCGGATTTGCGTTCCGGTCCAAAAACCACGCTGGCCTTCGTAGTCAAAACTGAGTTCAGCCTGAAACAATCCGATCGTGTCTCGGTCCATGGGGGGCACGGGGGTGATCTGCAGCACAGGCCGGGGTGAAATCCCACTTATTTCCGGAATTTGGGCAATCACAGGCGGCAAGGGCACCGGCCCCAAGCGCGACAACAACTGGTTCTGAAACTTGAACACCACCGTTTCCGGCAGCACTGGCGAGTTGGACAGCACCTGCAGCTCGTTGGCACTCAGGCCTTGAGTGTCCAACAAACCACAATGACCTTGCAAAGTGTCCATGAAGAAAGGCGGATCGTTCAGGCCATAGACCACGCCCTCTCGCTGGGCTTTCATGTTCAGCTTCCAGCCTCCGGGCAAATTCTCTTTTGCAGGCACCTCTTGCCAAGCGCCGATCACAGCTTCGGCGGCATCGCTCCAGTGGAGACTGACCGAGCCTTCGGATGACATCAGGCGACCCGTTTGACTGCACAACTTGAGCAGCAATTGCCCTGGCATGCCGTGGAGCTTGACTTCACCCTGAAACCCATACGAGCTGAAACTGCTGGCAGCGGGACAAGCTTTCATCAGATCGAAAATATCGCGGTCCAAGGGTGTACTGCTGGCCCATATGGGGTCGTGCGACGAGGGCTCGTGGCTGACTTTTTTGGGCTTGCCCCACTCGCCGTTGCGCTTTTGCGCAGCCCGCTTGACGCTCAGGTGAAACAAGGGCTTTTGACCCAAATAAGCCACCGACAGCAGGTAGACAAACTGGTCCTGCGTGGCGCCGGGCATGGCGTAGCCGGTCGGGACATTGGCATTTTCCAAACGTGTCAGCCATTCACGCGCCTGGTATTCAGCATGGCTCAGAGCACGTTCTTTTTCCATTTGGCTGCGTCGCGCGAGCACCTCAGGCGAAGGCCCATCGCTGCCCCATTCATCGAGCAAGACCAAGCCCTGCATGGACGCCAGGATGCCCAAGGCTGCACCGTGTTTGCAATAACGACCCACCGCACAAGTACAACCGCTGCGCCACTCACTGAGGTTGCCTCCAGCGCTCACCCGCAACTCGGCGTTCACCGTGTAGGGTCGGGCTTCGCTGCCATCCACTTGGCCTTGCAAACGCCAGCCTTCTCCGTCGGGGGTGAGCTGCGAGGAAACCACCTTGTTTTGCAGGTACAGCGTGGTGCCGCGTGACCACGCGCCCTGGTCAAAGTAATAAGCCAGTTGCGAAGGGGGAAACCACTGGCGTGGCGTGTCGGACTTCATGTCATCTGGCAATTCAACCCACCCACTTGCGGGCGTTTTGCCACACGCGCAACCACGGGCTGGTGGATGAGATGTCGCCACTCGTCCAGCTCATCTGCACATTGCGGAACACGCGCTCGGGGTGCGGCATCATGGCCGTGAAACGCCCGTCGGCGGTCGTAACAGCCGTGAGGCCGCCCGCGCTGCCGTTGGGGTTAAACGGGTACTGCTCAGTCGCCTGGCCGTGGTTGTCAACAAATCGCATGGCCGCAATGGCCTGAGCTGCATTGCCACGGTGTTTGAAATTGGCAAAGCCCTCGCCGTGCGCCACCGCAATCGGCAAGCGGCTGCCCGCCATGCCTTGCAAAAACAAGCTGGGCGATTCCAACACCTCGACCATCGACAAGCGTGCTTCAAAGCGCTCGCTTTGGTTGGTGGTGAAACGGGGCCAATCTTGCGCACCCAGGATGATGTCGGCGAGTTCGGCAAACATCTGGCAGCCATTGCACACGCCCAGACCAAAGGTGTCGGTGCGGCCAAAGAAGCCTTTGAACTGGTCCGACAGCGACGGGTTGAAGGTGATGCTGCGTGCCCAGCCGATGCCTGCACCCAAAGTGTCGCCGTAGCTGAAGCCGCCACAAGCCACCAAGCCCTGGAAGTCGGCCAAATTGGCGCGGCCAGACTGCAAATCGGTCATGTGCACATCGTGCGACTCGAAGCCCGCTTTGTGGAAGGCGTAGGCCATTTCCACATGCGAGTTGACGCCCTGCTCGCGCAAGATCGCCACCTTGGGGCGCGACAGATTCAGGAAAGGCGCGGCCACGTTTTTGGCCGGGTCAAAGCTCAGCGCCACATGCATGCCGGGGTCGCTGGCCTGGCCTGCGGCGGCGTGTTCGGCGTCGGCACAAGCGGGGTTGTCGCGCTGCTGGCAAATTTTCCAGCTCACGCTGTCCCACACTTGGTGCAGGTCTTCGAGCTTGGCGGTAAACACCTCTTTGGTGTCGCGCCAGATGCTCAGTTCGCCCACGCCTTTTTGGATGGTCGATTGCACAGGCCGGGTCTTGCCGATCACATGGGTGTGTTTGGACAAGCCGTGCTCGCGCAGGTTTTGCAGCACCGCGTTGCGCTCAGCGGTGCGCACTTGGAGCACCACACCCAGTTCTTCGTTAAACAGGGCTTTGAGGGTGAGTTCTTCGCGGCGGGCACTGACTTGGCCTGCCCAGTTCTTGGCGTCGCCGTGGTCGGCGCGGCTGTCAGAAATGCCGTCGCCTTCGGTGACCAGCATGTCCACATTGAGCGCCACACCCACATGGCCTGCAAACGCCATCTCGGCCACCGCGGCCAGCAAGCCGCCGTCGCTGCGGTCGTGGTAAGCCAGGATTTGGCCCTTGGCGCGCAAGGCGTTCACGGCATTGACCACGCTGACCAAGCTTTGCGGGTCTTCCAGATCGGGCACGCTGTCGCCAAACTGGCCCTGCACCTGGCCCAGCACGCTGCCGCCCATGCGGTTGCGGCCTTGGCCCAGGTCGATCAGCAGCAAACTGGTGTCATCGGTTTGCGCGTCCAGCTGCGGGGTCAGCGTGCCGCGCACGTCGGGCAAGCTGGCAAAGGCGGTGATGATCAGACTGACAGGTGAGGTGACTTTATGGGTCTGGCCATCAGCTTGCCACTGCGTGCGCATCGACAAACTGTCTTTGCCCACAGGAATCGAGATGTCGAGCGCCGGGCACAACTCCATGCCCACGGCCTTGACGGTCTCGTACAAAGCGGCGTCTTCGCCCGGCTCGCCGCAAGCGGCCATCCAGTTGGCGGACATCTTGACGCGGGGCAGCTCGATGGGTGCGGCCAGCAAATTGGTGATGGCCTCGGCCACGGCCATGCGGCCTGAGGCTGCGGCGTTGAGGGAGGCCAGCGGCGTGCGCTCGCCCATGCTCATGGCTTCACCGGCAAAGCCTGCATAGTCGGCGAGGGTCACGGCCACATCGGCCACGGGCACTTGCCACGGGCCCACCATTTGGTCGCGGTGCGTCAAACCCCCGACAGCGCGGTCGCCAATGGTGATCAAAAAGCGCTTGGACGCCACGGTGGGGTGGCTCAGCACATCGATGATGGCTTGTTGCAAGGACACGCCGGTCAGGTTCATGGCAGGCGACTGGCGGACCACGGTCCTCACGTCACGGTGCATCTTGGGCGGTTTGCCCAGCAGCACGTCCATGGGCATGTCCACGGGCATCAAACTGGATTGCCGCGCTTCGCTCGCAATGACGGGGGTGGATTGCCGCGCTTCGCTCGCAATGACGTAACTGGCGCTCGCAATGACGGAATGGTTGTCATCGCGAGCGGAGCGTGGCGATCCAGTCTCCGTTAGCCCCGTAGGCCCACGCAAAGCGGAATCGATGGGCAGCCGCTCATCGGCCAAGACCAAATGACGCTCTTCGGTCGCCACGCCAATCACCGCAAACGGGCAGCGCTCGCGCTCGCAAAAGGCGGTGAACTGCTCCAGTGATTCGGGCGCGATCGCCATCACGTAGCGTTCCTGGCTCTCGTTGGACCAGATTTCTTTGGGGGCCAAGCCCGACTCTTCGAGCTTGACGGCACGCAAATCAAATCGTGCGCCCCGGCCTGCGTCGTTGGTCAATTCAGGGAAGGCGTTGGACAAACCGCCCGCGCCCACATCGTGGATGGCCAAGATGGGGTTAGTCGCGCCCTGCGCCCAGCAATGGTTAATGACCTCTTGCGCACGGCGCTCGATCTCGGGGTTGCCGCGCTGCACCGAATCAAAGTCCAGATCGGCCGCGTTGGTGCCGGTGGCCATGGAGCTGGCCGCGCTGCCGCCCATGCCGATGCGCATGCCGGGGCCACCCAACTGGATCAGCAAGCTGCCCGCTGGGAATTCGATCTTTTTGGTTTGCTCGGCGTCAATCTGACCCAGACCGCCCGCGATCATGATGGGCTTGTGGTAGCCACGCACCACGCCGTCCACGGTCTGTTCGTATTCGCGGAAATAGCCCAGTAAATTGGGACGACCAAACTCGTTGTTGAACGCCGCGCCACCCAGGGGGCCTTCGGTCATGATTTGCAAGGGGCTGGCGATGTGCTCGGGCTTGCCGCCCACTTGGTCGGACATTCCGCCCCAAAGCTTGGACACGGTGAAGCCCGACAAACCCGCCTTGGGCTTGGAGCCGCGACCAGTGGCACCCTCGTCGCGGATCTCCCCGCCTGCGCCGGTGGATGCGCCAGGGAAAGGCGAAATCGCGGTTGGGTGGTTGTGGGTTTCCACCTTCATCAGCACATGGTGCAAGGCTTGTTCGCTGTGATAGGCCGCGCCCTGCACTGAAGCTCTGGCGACAAAACGCTCCACCGTGTGGCCTTCCATTACCGAAGCGTTGTCCGAATACGCCACCACGGTGTGCTGGGGGCTCAGCTGGTGCGTGTTGCGGATCATGCCGAACAGGCTCTTGGGCTGGGTCACGCCGTCGATGGTGAACTCGGCGTTGAAAATCTTGTGGCGGCAGTGCTCGCTGTTGGCCTGCGCGAACATCATCAACTCCACATCGGTGGGGTTGCGTTTTAGGCCATTGAAGGCATTGACCAAATACTCGATCTCGTCTTCGGCCAAGGCCAGGCCCCAGGCTTTGTTGGCGGTTTCAAGCGCCGCGCGGCCCCCGCCCAGCACATCCACATGCTCCATGGGCGCGGGGTCGAGTGCAGTGAACAAGGCAGAGGCTTCATCGCGGCTTGGCATGGCCGACTCGGTCATGCGGTCATGTAGCACCGCGGCCACCTGGCCCAGTTGCTCGGCGCTCAGCTTGGCGGTGCCCAGCAGACCCGACTTCATCACTAGGCGGTATTCTGTCAGGCGCTCCACCCGGCGCACCTCAAAACCGCAGTTGTGGGCAATGTCGGTGGCCTTGGAGGCCCAGGGCGACACAGTGCCGATGCGCGGGCTGACCACGATCACGGGGCCATCAATGGGACCGGCATAAGGCTCGCCGTAGGTCAACAAAGCCGAGAGGGTTTGTTTTTGGGCATCCGCCAAAGGCGCGACTGTGGCCACCAGGTGCACAAAACGGGCAGCGATGCCCACAATTTGCGGCGAAATCTCTGCCAGACGTGGCAAAACTTGGGCAATGCGAAAGTCGCTGAGGGCGCTGGCGCCTTCGAAAGTCGTGATGTGCAGGGACACGGGGTGGCCTTGTGAAGAGACGGGAAACCGTAGCGCCGGGGCCGCTGACTGGGGCTTGCCGGCAAAGGCGGTATTTTAACGGTCTAAACCCTGATCTGAAGGCGTGATGGACAGATCCTTGATTGTCTTTGGTCAGAAGCAAAAAGCCGTGCAGCGCATGCACGGCTTTTTGGGATGCCCGATAGATTGAACGTTCAGCCCAACACCGAAGTCGCCTCCATCTCGCGCCGGATTTTGTAAGCGTGGGTGCTGGTGTCCATGGCCACGTCGTCCCACGTCAGACTTTGGCCTTTGGCCACCGGGCGAAGGACCTTGACGCCGTGCGCCAGGCCCAGCGGCACGCCGCCCATGCGCTTGGAGGTGGCCGCGGGCAGCAGCTTGCCCCAGACGGTGTAACCGCCCTCGCCGTCCAGCATGTCGCCGGGCTTCAAGTCTCGTTTGGCGGTGGCCACCACGTCGGCGTTCCAGCACATGGCCACGCCGGTGGGTTCGTTGCGCAGGGCGACACTGGCCACACTCACGCCCACTTCCAAGCCAATCAGGTGCCAGCGCTTGTAGAGGGTGAAGTAGCGGCCCGAAGGGTCGGTATGGGCGTTGTACTCTTCAAAGCAATTCTTGATGTAGTCGGTCTCGGCCTCCACCGTGACCCACACACCCATGCGGATGTCGTAAGGAATTTTGCGGCCATCGGTCTCCAAGCTGGAAATGACCTCCACCATGCCCTTGCGCTCGAGCACGCCGCCTTCCGAGATCGGGCGAGTGACGTAGGGGATGTCTTCCACACTGGCCGGTGGATAAAGTAAGCCGTTGCTGGGCACGCCCAAACCGGTGGCGTTGGACACGGCCGTGCTTTCAATCGATGGCTTGGAGCCGTCCAAGAAGCTGTTGAACATTTTGGGGTTCAGCCCCCCGCGCTCTGCCTGCTCGGGCGTGAGGCCGTAATAGCCCCACACGGTCTCTGGCGTAGATTCGCTGAAGTGCGGCAACCATTTGTGGCCCCGGCCTGCGGCCACGACCGGGAAGCCGCAGGTGCGCGCCCAATCGACCAGATCGCAAATGAGTGCGGGCTGGTCGCCAAAGGCCAGTGAATACACGACGCCAGCCAATTGAGCCCGGGTGGCCAGCAAGGGACCGCAAAAAGCGTCCGCTTCCACTGTCACGTTGACCACATGTTTGCGGTTCGCAAAGGCTTCCAGGATGTGGTCCACCGCATGCAGGGGCGAGCCGGTGCACTCCACGACCACGTCCACCGCCGGGTGACGCACCAGGCTTTGCCAGTCGTCGCCGACATGGGTGGTGCCGTTTTTCACCGCTTCATCCAGGCTCTTGGCCGTGAGGCGCTCAGAGTTCCAGCCCACGCGGGCCAGGTTGGCGCGGGCGCCATCAGGCGAGAGGTCGGCAATGCCGACCAGGTGCACACCGGGGGTGCGCGGGATTTGCGCCAGGTACATGGAGCCGAATTTGCCCGCCCCGATCAGGCCAATACGGATGGGACGGTTTTCTGCCGCACGTTGCAGGAGTTTGGAATGCAGGTTCATGCGGCTTCTTTCAGTTCTTCAAGGCAGGTTTGCAAGGCACTGGCTGGCATGCCGTTTTTCCAGGGCAAGTCCACCGGGTAGCTGTTCACCAAGCAATCGTCAGGCAGGCAGCTGATGGGGGTGAAGTCGCGGTGGGCGATGTATTCGGGGCGCTTGTGGCGGCGGATGTGGTTGGACACGGCGCACAGGCTCAAGTACACACTCACCCTGTTCCAGGGCGAGAGGTTGCTGGTGGAGGCGTGCACCAGGCAGCTGTGGAACAAGATCATCGAGCCGGCTGGGCCGGTGGGGCTGACGATGCCGCCGTCCTTGTCGCCGGCACGTTGCACCAGCTGGCGGATCAGGTCGTTGTCCACCGTCCACAGTGGGTAGCTGGTGGTGGACAGGTCGTGTTTGGCCTCCACCACGCCTTTTTTATGGCTGCCGGGGATGAACATGAGAGGGCCGTTGAAGGGATTCACATCGTCCAGAAAAATCGCCACATTCATGGCGCGCTCGGTGGGCATCAGGTCGTCATTCAGCCAGGTGCCGTAGTCCTGATGCCACTGCCACACATCGCCTTCAAAGGCCATCTTGCCGTTGATCTTGAACTGGTGCATGTAAAGCTCTTCGCCAAACAGGTCTTGCACCGGCTCGATCATGCGGGGGTGGCGCGCCAGTTTGGCAAAGGGCTCGCTGTACATGTGGGCGGCAAAGTTGGTGCGCACGGCGTCGCTGCCTTTTTCACGCACGTTGTAGGCCTCGCGGCGGCTGTAAAGCTCAGGCACGGCATCGGTCAGGTTTTTGGTTTCTTCGGGCGTGAACAGGCCTGGGAAAAACAAATAACCATCACGGTCAAATTGCGCCAATTGTTCTGGGGTCAGTCTCATGCTTTTGCTCCTGTTTTGAGGTGTTGAATTTGTTCGGAAAGTCGGGCCGTAAGTTGCACGCTGGCTTCGTGGGCGTGTTCTTGCACCAGTCGAACGGCCAAATCGGCATCTCCAGCGGCAATCGCCTGCGCAATGGCTTCATGTTCATCCCATACCGTTTGGCGCTGTTGCGAAGATTGCAGCACTGCACCCATCACGCGTTTCAGGTGGTGCCAATGCAGTTCAATGCTTTGGGCGATCAAAGGGTTGCCCGAGGCTTGGTAAATGGCGCGGTGAAAGGCCAGGTCGGCCTGGATCATGGCTTGCACATTGCGAGCCTTTTCGGCATACCTTCCCTGGCGCATCACGTCTAAATCCATCTGGGCACCGCGTTCGGCCGCCAGCCGCACGGCCAAGGCATCCAAACTGCCTCGCACCTGGTAGACCTGCGCAATCCAGCCCACATCGAGTTGCGTGACACGCACGCCGCGACCCGGCGCATCTTCCACAAAGCCGTCTTTTTTCAGCAAGCGCAGGGCCTGCAGCACTGGCTGGCGGGAAACGGCCAGGCGTTGGGCCAGGTCTTCCTGGGTCAGGCGCTCACCGGGCAACAACGCTCCCTCGCTGATGGCGTCGAGCAGTCGGGTGTACACCTGTTCGACCAGGTCAGGGGCCGTGGTGAGTTGAAGGAGCGATGAAGTCATTTCTGTATACAGAATACAAAATGATTTCGTTACCCAGAATTGGTGTTTACCCGGTGAATACCGGGCAAGTGACACCGATGGTTTTCAAGCGACAGCAGGGCGTATGCCCTGCCCGAATGGGATAATCGCACGCCATGACCATCTCTATCAAAAATGCCGACGACATCGCTGCGATGCGTGTGGCTGGCCGCCTGGCCTCTGAAGTGCTGGACTTCATTACCCCCTACGTGAAGCCCGGCGTCACCACGAACGAACTCGACAAGCTCTGTCACGACTACATCGTCGATGTCCAAAAAGCCATTCCGGCCCCGCTGAACTACGCACCCGGTGGCTACAAGCCCTACCCCAAGTCCATCTGCACTTCGGTCAACCACCAGGTCTGCCACGGCATTCCCAACGATAAACCGCTCAAAAAAGGTGATTCGGTGAACATCGACATCACCGTCATCAAGGACGGCTGGCATGGCGACACCAGCCGCATGTTCCATGTCGGAGAGGCCTCGATCGCAGCCAAAAGACTGGCAGCGCTGACCTACGACGCCATGTGGAAAGGCATTGAACAAGTCAAGCCCGGTGCGCACTTGGGCGATATCGGCCATGCCATCCAAAAATTTGCCGAAGGCCACGGTTTTTCCGTGGTCAGAGAGTTTTGCGGGCATGGCATTGGCCGCGTGTTCCACGAAGAGCCTCAAGTGTTGCACTACGGCAAACCCGGCACCCTGACCGAGTTGGTCGCCGGCATGGTCTTCACCATCGAGCCCATGATCAACGCAGGCAAGCGCGACATCAAAGAAATGGGCGATGGCTGGACCATTGTGACCAAAGACCATTCGCTGTCGGCCCAATGGGAACACACCGTGCTGGTCACCGAAATGGGTTATGAAGTGCTCACGGTCTCGACGGGATCTCCCGCCGTGCCTGCTTTTGTCACTGCTCCAGCCTCAGCCATCGCCTGAAATGAGCGCCGCGGCCCCCTTGCCAGATTTGGCCGCATTGCGCGAAACGTACAAACGCGACAAGGCAACCGTGTTGCAGGCTCTGGCCAGCAGCGGATCGGCCGTGCGGGGCCTCAAACAGACCCTCAAACAACTGGCCATCCTGGCCGATGGCTTGCTGATCCAGTTGTGGCAAAACGCAGGCTTTGCCCCCGAGCTGGCCTTGGTGGCCGTCGGCGGCTTTGGGCGCGCTGAGTTGTTCCCACACTCTGATGTTGACGTGCTGGTCTTGTTGCCCTCGGGTCAAAACCCCGAAACCAACCCCGAACTGCAAGACCAGCTGGAACGCTTCATCGGGAGTTGTTGGGACACCGGGCTGGAGATCGGCTCCAGTGTGCGCAGCTTGGACGAATGCTTGGCGGAGTCAGCTAAAGACATCACGGTGCAGACTTCTTTACTCGAGTCGCGCCGGGTAACAGGCAACACACGACTTTTTACCGAATTCCAGAGGCAATTTCAGGCGGCCATGGACCCTCAAGCATTTATGGTGGCCAAAACACTGGAAATGCACCAGCGTCACACCAAGTTTGAGAAAACGCCCTATGCACTGGAACCGAACTGCAAAGAGTCACCCGGAGGCTTGCGTGACCTGCAGATGATTCTGTGGGTGGCCCGCGCCGCTGGTCTTGGGCACAGTTGGGACGAACTGGCCCGTAAAGGATTGGCCACCCCCTTGGAGGCGCGTCAAATCAAACGCAACGAGGCCTTGCTGGGTTTGATCCGAGCTCGTCTGCACCTTCAAGCCAGACGCCGAGAAGACCGGCTGGTGTTTGATCTGCAGACCAGTGTGGCCGAAACCTTTGGCTATGCCTCAGACATCACGTCAGAGGGACGATTGGCCTTGCGCGCCAGTGAAAAACTGATGCGCCAATACTATTGGGCCGCCAAGGCGGTGACACAGCTCAATCAAATCTTGTTGCTGAACATCGAGGACCGCCTCAAAACCGAGCGCGGCGAGAGCATTGACCAATTTCGTCCCTTGAACGAGCGCTTTTTCGAAAAAGCCGGACTGATCGAAGTGGCCAGCGACGACTTGTACCAAAAGCACCCGCACGCCATCCTTGAAACCTTTTTGCTCTACCAGGCCACACCGGGTCTCAAAGGTCTGTCGGCCAGAACGCTGCGCGCGCTTTACAACGTGCGCGCCATCATGAACGGCCGTTTTCGCGCCGATCCGGTCAATCGACAGACTTTTTTACAAATCCTGCAGCAGCCCCAGGGCATCACGCATGCGATGCGACTGATGAACGAAACCTCGGTGCTCGGGCGCTACCTGTGGGTGTTCCGGCGCATCGTTGGGCAGATGCAGCATGACCTTTTCCATGCCTATACGGTAGATCAGCACATCATGATGGTGCTGCGCAATGTACGGCGCTTTTTCATGGCCGAACACACGCACGAATACCCGTTTTGCTCGCAACTGGCCAGTGGCTGGGACAAGCCCTGGATCTTGTACGCTGCCGCCTTGTTCCACGACATCGCCAAAGGCCGGGGCGGCGACCACTCGCAACTGGGCTGCGCCGAGGTGCGCACCTTCTGCCGACAGCACCTAATCGGCAAGGACGATGGTCAGCTGATCGAGTTTCTGGTCAGTGAGCACCTGACCATGAGTCGGGTGGCCCAAAAGGAAGACCTGGGCAACCCTGAGGTCATCACCCGTTTCGCCCAACGTGTTGGCAACGAACGCCGTTTGACAGCCCTGTACCTGCTGACCGTGGCCGACATCCGGGGCACCAGCCCAAAGGTCTGGAACGCCTGGAAAGGTAAGCTGCTGGAAGACCTTTACAAATCGACCTTGCGCGTGCTGGGGGGCCGTGCCCCCGATGCCAATGCCGAGGTGGAAGCACGCAAACGCGAAGCCCTGATCGAGCTGGCGCGGCAAGCTCAGCCCCACGAGGGGCACAAGGCGCTTTGGGACACACTGGATGTCAGTTACTTCATGCGCCATGATGCCTCCGACATTGCCTGGCATGCTCGACAATTGTCTCGGCTTGTGGCCATGTCGACACCTGATCAAAAGCCGACCATTGTTCGGGCCAGACCCTCTCCGGTCGGTGAAGGTTTGCAGGTATTGGTCTTCACACCCGATCAGCCGGATTTGTTCGCCCGTATTTGTGGTCATTTCGACCAAACTGGCTTCAGTATTCTGGATGCCAAAATCCACACCACCCGAACTGGCTGGGCACTGGATACATTCCAGATTGTCACGACCATGCTGCCCGAGCATTACCGTGAACTGATGACCATGGTTGAATCGGGCCTGACGCAGACCCTACAGCAGCAAGGCCCACTGCCCTCACCCTCTCGCGGCCGTGTTTCGCGGCGGGTCAAGAGTTTTCCCATCACGCCTCGGGTGACCCTCAACCCCGACGAACAAGGTCAGAAATGGTTGCTCAGCGTCTCAGCCAGCGACCGCATCGGATTGCTCTTCAGCATCGCTCGCGTATTGGCCCTGCACGGCATCCACTTGCACCTGGCCAAAATCAGCACGCTGGGCGAGCGGGTTGAAGACACTTTCCTCATCAGCGGCTCCGCCTTGCAACACAACAGGGAACAAATCGAGATCGAAACCGAATTACTCCAAGCCTTGCAGCCGACCTGAAAATTTCATGGGTCGGTTTTAAGCAGAGCGCTCAGTGATGAGCATTTCTTGCAAAGCGGCAATGAAAAGCGCAGCAGCCTCATATTGCACCCAATGGCCTGCACCTGGCACCACATGCCACCCCCCCCACTGGCGTGCCATCAAGGGCATAGCCGCAGCCAACTCGGACAAGCGCCCCCGGTACAAGGCATCGTGCTCGCCAAAAATGGCACTGACCCTCGCTTGAACCTGCGGCAAAACCTTGGCCACGATGTCGGTCGAAGACAAGCGCCGGCGAGGCATGCGGTCGCGCTCTACGTTGGCGGTGTGCAGACGCAGCGCCAGATCGTCCAAAGCTTCTGGAGCCTGCAGCATCAACGCCAGCAGGTTATGGCGGTGAACTGCCTCTTGCGCCAGCGAATTTTCCAAATGTCGCCATCCCTTCAACGGTGTGCGGTCGGCCACGGTCATACCCATTCCCGGAGCACCCACCAGCACCAATTGCGCAGCATCTTCGGGGTGCTCGGCCAACCACAAGGCCCCAGCCATGCCCCCAAATGAAAAACCAGCCACGCTGACCGTCTGGCCGCAAAGCCCAGCGCTTTGAAGTTGATCCAGGCCGGCATGCAAATGCGCGGGCAAGTCGTCGACATCGGTACAACCGGCAGGCAAATCCGAGTCACCAAAACCTGGTAAGTCGGGCACCAGCACATGCCAACCCGCATTGCTAAGCGGCGCAATCGTGCGCACCCAATGCGTCCAACTGCCACTGCCGCCATGCAGCAAAACCAGCGTGGGCGAATGGGGAGCGCCCCAACCATGCCAGACCATGCGGGCAGAATGAAAACAAGTCTCGTGGCGCTGCCCCCCTGCCAGGGCGGAGGCCAGTTCATGAGGCAAAAAATCAGGCAAAACGGCTAAGGACATAAAAAAACGGATGAACGGACTGGAAAGCGGGTCATGAAAAGCCCATTCAGGCACCCGACCTGGATTTTGGGCAAGAGGAAGGTGGGTGTGCACACTCATTCAGGAATCAATGGCTTGAGGTGCTGCATGCGCCAGACTTTGTAGGAAGCAGCAGTGGCCACAGCGCTGGTAACGATGCTGGCAACAAACACACTTTGCAAACCCCAGCGCTCACTGAGCAATCCACCCAGCAAAGCCCCGATCACTCCCGGAAAACCATAGGCCACAACGGTGTACAGCGCTTGGCCTCGTCCGCGCAAGCGACTCGGAAAATGTTGCGAGATCAAGGCAATGCACACCGTATGGTGCGTGGCAAAGGTGATGGCGTGAAGAGCTTGCGCCAAGAGCAAAATCCAAAGCACATCGGCCCAAGCCGCGGTCATGCCCATGCGCAGCAGCATGACTGCTGAGCAGGCCACCAACCAGCCTGTCAATGGCAGGCGCGGCAGCCATCTCGACTGATTGAAAAACCACAGGACCTCCACCGCTACCGACAGCGCCCACAGCACACCGATCATGGTTTTGCTGTAGCCCAGCGAATCCAGGTACAACGAGAAGAAAACGTAAATCCCAATGTGCGACAGAACGTGGAAGAACGTGGAGGCAAAAAACCACTGCACTGGCTTTTGTCGCAACACAGGCATGACCGAAACATGCTCTCGCACCTGATGCGCCGCTTCTTTGATGTCGGGCATCCACCACACACTCAGCAGCACCGCGGCCAGGCTGAACACGGTCCAGCCAGGAAAATGCTGCATGCCAAAGGTCTCGAACCAGGCCCCGGCCACAAACACCGTGACCAAAAACCCCATGGAACCCCACAGCCGCACACGGCCGTAGCGCTTGGTATCAAAGGCGCCGTTTTGGCTCACCAAATGAGCCATCGCCGCTTCGCTCATGGGCATCATGGCACTGGTGTGGGTGAACATGACCAACAGCACCAGTCCCAAGCCCAGCGGTCCCCAATCGGCAAACAGCAAACAAGCGGAGGCAAACGCCACCCCGGCCCCGATACGCAAAAGTTTGACCCGCTCACCCGTGCGGTCGCTGATGGCCCCCCAGGCATAAGGTGCAAACAACCGGGTGGTTGCTTGCACAGCCGTGAGAACGCTGATGGTCAGCAAGCCCAACCCCATGTCTTGTAGCCACAGCGGCAAATAGGGATTGAAAAAACCGATGTGAGCGAAGTAACTGGCCGACAGTGCGGCAAAGGGCATGAGCTGACGGCGTGGCGTCATGCCTCAAGGCTTGGCTGCAGAGATGGGTGGCAAGTCGTGCACCACATCACCGCACTGGGCACGGTGCTGCAAAGCGTGTTCCATGACCACCAACGCCAGCATGGCCTCGGCAATCGGAGTAGCGCGGATGCCCACGCAAGGGTCGTGTCGGCCTTTGGTGATGACTTCGGTAGGCTGGCCATTCGAGTCGATCGAGTCACGGGCAATCAAGATCGAACTGGTGGGCTTGATGGCGATCGACACTTCAATGGCTTGCCCTGTACTGATGCCGCCGAGCACACCGCCCGCGTTGTTGCCCACAAAACCTTTGGGGGTGAGCGTGTCGCCCGCCATGCTGCCTTTTTGCGTGACGCAGCCAAAGCCCGCGCCGATCTCCACGCCCTTGACGGCGTTGATGCCCATCATGGCGTAAGCGATGTCGGCGTCGATCTTGTCAAACAGCGGCTGGCCCAGGCCCACGGGCACGCCACGCGCCACCACGCGCAAGCGCGCACCACACGAATCGCCCGACTTGCGCAGCGCGTTCATGTAGTCCTCCAGCGCCGACACATCGGCCACCGGGGCAAAAAACGGGTTGTTGGACACATGGTCCCAGCTCTCAAAGCCAATCGGCACATCGCCGATCTGGGTCATGCAACCCACAAAGCTGGTGCCGAACTTTTCTTTGAGCCACTTCTTGGCCACCGCGCCAGCCGCCACCATGGGCGCCGTCAAACGTGCCGAAGAGCGGCCTCCGCCACGCGGGTCGCGCAGGCCATATTTGCGCCAGTAGGTGTAGTCGGCATGACCCGGTCGGAAGGTCTGCAAGATGTCCCCGTAGTCCTTGCTGCGCTGATCGGTGTTCTGGATCAGCAGACAAATCGGCGTGCCGGTGGTCTTGCCTTGGTAGACACCCGAGATGATCTGCACCGCATCGGGTTCGTTGCGCTGGGTGACGAATTTGCTGGTGCCGGGACGACGGCGGTCCAGATCAGGCTGGATGTCCGCTTCAGACAAAGGCATACCCGGGGGGCAGCCGTCGATCACGCAGCCGATCGCTGGTCCGTGGGATTCACCAAAGTTGGTGACCGAAAAAAGTTGTCCGAAGGTATTGCCGCTCATGGTTGGGCATTATCCCAGAGCGCCGCTGTAGCTTTGTCTGAGCTCAATTTTGGGCGCCAGATGCCTCTTGGGGTGAGCCACCGGGCCAATCACGGATGTAGGCCTTGAGCATTTTGTTTTCAAAGTCCTGACTCTCTACCACGGCCTTGGCCACATCGTAGAAGCTGATGACCCCCATCAACATGGCCCCATCCATGATGGGCATGTAGCGCGCATGGTGCTCCAGCATCATGCGGCGAACTTCGTCGATGTCGTTGTCACTGGAGCAGGTCTGGGGCTGGGCATCCATGGCCTCTTGCACCCGGGTCTGACCGATTTGGCCGCCGTTTTTGACCACCTGGCGGATCACTTCGCGAAAAGTAAGCATGCCCACCAAGGTGCCGTGGGACATGACCAGCAAAGAACCGATGTCTTTGTCGGCCATGTCATTCATGGCGCGCGACAGCGGCTCATCGGCCTGAACCGTGAACAGGGTGCCGCCTTTGACGCGGAGGATATCGCTGACTTTCATGGTGTGTCTCCTGAGGGTCGATACGGGTGATCGTGCATACCAATATAGCCCACAATGGCGCCAGCGTCGCGGGCAAAATGCCTATGCGAAGCATTCTTTTTTCGGAGAACCCCATGGCTGGTTACAGCGATCCCGGTTTTGACACTTTGGCCCTGCATGCGGGGGCGGCTCCCGACACGACCACCGGCGCGCGGGCGGTGCCGATCCACCTGACCACTTCTTTCGTGTTCGAGTCCAGCGACCAGGCGGCCGCGCTCTTCAACCTCGAGCGCCCAGGTCATGTTTACAGCCGAATCAGCAACCCGACCAACGCGGTGCTGGAGCAGCGCATCTCGGCTTTGGAGGGCGGCATCGGTGCGATCACCACCGCCAGCGGCCAGGCCGCATTGCACCTGAGCATTGCCACCCTCATGGGCGCGGGCTCGCACATCGTGGCCTCCACTGCTTTGTACGGCGGCTCACACAACCTGCTGCACTACACCCTGAGCCGCTTTGGCATCAGCACCACCTTCGTCAAGCCGGGCGATTTGGACGCCTGGAAAGCCGCCGTGCAACCCAACACCAAGCTGTTTTTTGGCGAGACCGTGGGCAACCCGGGCCTGGACGTTCTGGACATCCCGGCCATCAGCGCCATCGCGCACGAAGCCGGTGTGCCGCTGTTGGTGGACTCGACCCTGACCTCGCCCTGGCTGATCAAGCCTTTCGACCACGGGGCCGATTTGGTCTACCACTCGGCCACCAAGTTCTTGTCAGGCCACGGCACGGTGGTGGGCGGTGTGGTGGTGGACGGCGGCAGCTTTGACTGGGACAAGTCGGGCAAGTTCGCCGAGCTGAGCCAAGCCTACGAAGGCTTTCACAACATGGTCTTCAGCGAAGAAAGCACCGTGGGCGCCTTCTTGCTGCGGGCCCGCCGCGAAGGCCTGCGCGACTTTGGCGCCTGCATGAGCCCGCACACCGCCTGGCTGATTTTGCAAGGCATCGAGACCCTGCCCCTGCGCATGGCACGCCACATGGGCAACACCGAAAAAGTGGTCGCGTTTTTGGCGGCGCACCCGCTGGTCAGCCGTGTGGGCCACCCCATGCTGGAGACGCACCCCTCGCACCAACTGGCCCAGCAACTGCTGCCACGCGGTGCAGGTTCGGTGTTCAGCTTTGACATCAAGGGCAGCCGCGCCCAAGGCCAAAAGTTCATCGAGACCCTCAAGGTCTTCAGCCACCTGGCCAATGTGGGCGACTGCCGCAGCCTGGTGATCCACCCGGCCAGCACCACGCACTTCCGCATGAGCGACGAGGCGCTGGCGGCCAGTGGCATCGGCCCCGGCACCATCCGCCTGTCGATTGGCCTGGAAGACCCCGACGATTTGATCGACGACCTGAAAAAAGCCCTTAAATCGGCTGAAAAGGCCGCGGAGAAAGCCGCATGAAAATCACAGTCCAAGGCCACGAGCTCTACGCCTACACCGGCGGCAAACCCTTCAATCCCGCGCAGCCCACCGCTGTGTTCATTCACGGTGTGCTCAACGACCACAGCGTCTGGATTTTGCAAACCCGCTACCTGGCGCACCACGGCTGGAATGTCCTGGCGATCGATCTGCCGGGCCACTGCAAAAGCGCAGGCACCCCGCCGCAAAGCGTCGAAGAAGCTGCAGACACCATCGTCGCTTTGCTGGACGCCTTGAAGATTGAAAAAGCCGCCTTGATCGGCCACAGCTTTGGCTCGCTGATCGCGCTGGAAGCCACGGCCCGTGATGCCGTCAAGGCCCCTGGCCGGGTCAGCCGTCTGGTGATGGTCGGTACGGCCTACCCGATGCGCGTCTCTCCCGCCCTGCTCGACTTGTCGGTCAGCGCCCCGTTCAAGGCCATCGACATGGTCAACAGCTTTTCGCACTCCACCCTGGCCCCGCCGCCATCGGCCCTGGGCCCCGGCACTTGGCTGTATGGCGGCAGCAAAGCGCTCATGCGCCGCGTGTTGGCCAGCAACACGCAGGTCAATGTGTTCCACACCGGCTTCAAGGCCTGCGACAGCTATGCAGGGGCCGAAGCGGCCATGGCCCAAGTGACTTGCCCCACCTTGTTTGTGCTGGGCAATGCCGACCAAATGACCCCGCCCAAAGCCGCGCAAAGCCTGATCCAGCTGTGCACCCAAGCCACAGTGGTGCCATTGCCTGCGGGCCACTCGCTGATGACCGAAGCCCCCGAAGGTGTGCTGCAAGCCCTGAAAGATTTCCTGAAACCATGAGCATCACCCCACCGATGTCAGCCGAGCGGGCGCAAGAAATCGCCCACACGCTGGACCTGCGTGCCCTGCCCCGCGATTTTCTTGACAACCCTTACCCGGTTTATGCCGCGCTGCGCGAAGCCGAGCCCTTCAAGCGCATGCCCGATGGGTCTTACTTCCTCACGCGCCATGCCGACTTGGTGGCGGTGTACCGCGACGCTAAAGTCTTCAGCTCCGACAAACAAGTGGAGTTCGGCCCCAAATACAACCACGCACCCTACAACGCGCCGCCTTACACCACGGCGGGCAGTGTGGCGCCGCTGTTCGAGCACCACACAAACAGCCTGGTCTTCAACGACCCGCCGCTGCACACCCGGGTGCGCCGCCTGATCATGGGCGCCCTCACCCGCCGCGCCATCGAGGCGATGGAGCCTGGCTTGGTTAGCTTGGTGGACAGCCTGCTGGACAAAATCGAGACCCAAGGCGGCGGCGACCTGATCGAAGACTTTGCCTCGGCCATTCCCGTTGAGATCATCGGCAACCTGCTGGATGTGCCGCATGCCGACCGCGAGCCTTTGCGGGGCTGGTCGCTCGCCATTTTGGGGGCACTGGAGCCTTCGCTCACGCCCGAGCAAGAAGCCCTGGGAAACCGCAGCGTAAACGAGTTTTTGGCGTATCTGCGCGACTTGGTGGCCCAGCGCCGCCAGCACCCGGGCGACCCCGAGCACGACGTGCTGACCCGCTTGATCCAGGGTGAGGAAAATGGCGATGCCCTGAGCGAAGTGGAACTTTTGCAAAACTGCGTCTTTCTGCTCAACGCCGGACACGAGACCACCACCAATCTGATCGGCAACGCGCTCATCAGCCTGCAGGAATGGCCCGAGCAGCGTGAGCAACTCAAAGCCGACCTGCAAGCCGCTGCCAACGACGAAGACCTTGATCGGATCATGGAGCTGGCGGTGGATGAGTTTTTACGTTTTGAATCGTCCAATCAACTGGGCAACCGACGCACCCTGCAAGCCACGCAGGTCAATGGTGTCGATCTGCCCGCAGGCACTTTGCTTACCCTGTGCATTGGCGCGGCCAACCGCGATCCGGCCGTTTACGTCAACCCGGAGCAACTGGACCTGCGTCGTACCGGCAACAAACACCTGGCTTTTGGTTTTGGTGTGCACCAATGCGCAGGCCTGAGCCTGGCGCGTTTGGAGGGGCGCATCGCCATCGGGCGTTTTTTGCAGCGCTTTCCCGACTACCAACTCAGCCAGGCCCCGGTGCGCGGCGGTCGCGCCCGGTTTCGCGGATTTTTGAACGCGCCCTTTCGCACCCGGTAACCCACTCAAGCCCCAGTTAAAGGAGACACAGCCATGACCGAAGCCATTCGTCACGCCAGCTTTGCAGAGTTCTACCCTTTTTACCTGAGCGAGCACAGCGACCGCATCTGCCGCCGCATGCACTTTGTGGGCAGCAGCTTGTCATTGGTCTGCCTGGCCATGCTGGTCATCACGGGCAAGCCTCAGTATCTGCTGTACGGCTTGCTGTGTGGCTATGGCTGCGCCTGGATCGGGCACTTTGTGTTCGAAAAAAACAAGCCCGCCAGCTTCAAACGCCCACTTTACAGCTTCATGGGCGACTGGGTGATGTACCGCGACATGTGGCGAGGCCGTGTGAGTTTTTAAGGCTCAAGCCTTTTCTGGGAGCAAGGCAGCCACCGTCAGGTGTTCCAAACCGGTTTGCCGCCAGACCGGATCGGACCCTGATCCTCTCTTGACCAGTAGGCGATCGACAAGTGGGGAAACGTTCATTTGTGCAGGATCGATGAGCAGCACTTGGCGAGCTTGTCCATGCTCGCTGGACTCGCTCAGACGACCCACCCAATCGAGCTCCTGCAGAACGTCCAGGACCTGGCGTACTTCAATGGATTCCACCCGCAATCGCATGGCCAAATCCTCGGTGCTCCATCCACCCTGCCCGCTGATCTTGGCGGTATTCAACTCGACCAAGACCTCCAAAGCCAAACGAAACCCCCAGCCAGCCCCCTCTGGCTTGCGCCATTGCTGGCGCCCAAGCTCGGGCAGGCTCGAAGCCACCACCGCGCCCAACAAAACCAGCAACCAAGTCACATAGATCCAGACCAACAAAATCGGCAGGGCAGCAAATGCACCGTAAATCGCCGAATAGGTGGGCACCTGCAGCAAATACACCGCCATGAGTTTTTTGGCCAGTTCCAGCGCCCCGGCCACCAAAAATCCGGCCGTGATCGCATGACGCCAACGCACCCGGGTGTAGGGTACATAAAAATACAGGCCACTGACGCAGGCGGTCAGCAGCACAAACTCGAAACTGTCGAGCAGCCAACGCAACGAGCCAGGCAGCACATCGACCACATCGCGCGAAGCCGTCAGCACATACGAACTGATCGCCAAGCTGGCCCCCAAAAGCAATGGCCCCAGGGTGATCGCCGACCAATACAACAACACTTTTTGCGGCCATGGCCGCTGGCGCTGCACCCTCCAGATCTGGCCCAAAGTGCGCTCGATGGTGACCATCAAAAACACTGCCGACAACAGCACTGCCACCAAGCCTGCCGAACCCAGTCGGCTTGCTTTGCGGGAAAACTGCGTCAGGTAGCTCAGCACCTGGCGCGCGATACTCTCGGGCACCAGGCTCTCGATCAACCAGCGCTGGATCATGTCCTGGAACTTGCCAAACAACGGAAAGGCCGAAAACACCGCCAAACCTACGGCGAACAAAGGCACCAACGCCAACACGGTGGTGAAGGTAAGCGAGCCTGCGCTGACACCCAGCCGCGCATCCCGAGAACGAGCGGCCAGCAATCCGATCATTTGACGCCAGGGGAAAACAGACACCTCTTGCCACCACAGGGCCATCTGCTTGCTTAAAGAGGACTTGGACAAGGTATTGGGCATGCCCGGTATGATGCCACCGCAATGAACCCGAACGACCCTACCCCTTCTTTAGCTTCCAACCCCTCCCCCGAAAACGCCCAACCCGAGGGCCTGGACTGGACCCGTTGGCTGGCCGTCAGCAGTTTGGTGGGACTGATCGTTCTGGGCCTGGCCTGGGAACTTTGGCTCGCACCCCTGCGCGAAGGCGGCTCGTGGTGGGCCATCAAGGTGTTGCCACTGTGCATCCCCATCGCTGGCTTGCTGAAAAAGCGCATGTACACCTACCGCTGGGTCAGTTTGTTGGTCTGGCTGTATTTCACGGAAGGCGTCGTCCGCGCCTGGAGCGATGCATGGCCCTCCTCGGGCCTGGCCATGCTGCAAACCTTGTTGTGCACCAGCTTGTTTGTGGCCTGCGCGCTGCATGTGCGCATCCGTTTCAAGGCAGCCAAAGCGACGGGCAACTTTATTCCCGTGCCCCGGGACTGAGCATTTGAAACCAGCGCCCCGTGCATGTCGATCGATTCACCCTTATTCAACATGAACGCTTCAACGACACCCCCTCATGAACTGATCAAACAGCTGCGCGCCATCTGTGGCCAAGCCAACGTGCTCACGCACGAGGACCCAGGCGCCGATCTGAGCCCCTGGGAGCAAGACTGGCGCAAGCGCGTCAAGGGCCGCGCCCTGGCCGTGGTGCGCCCCGGAGACACGGCGCAAGTGGCCGACGTGGTCAAAGCTTGCGCGAAGGCAAACACCTCCATCGTGCCCCAAGGCGGCAACACCGGGCTGGTGGTGGGTGGTGTGCCCGACGACTCGGGCAGACAAGTTGTGCTGAGCATGACCCGGATGAACGCGGTGCGTGCCATCGACCCGTCCAACCTGACCATCACGGTGGAAGCGGGTTGCGTGCTCCAAAATCTGCAGACAGCCGCCGAAAACGCCGGTTTTTTGTTTCCCTTGAGCCTGGGCGCCGAAGGCAGCTGCACCATCGGCGGCAACCTGGGCACCAATGCGGGCGGCACGCAAGTCGTGCGCTACGGCAACACCCGAGAGCTCTGCTTGGGCCTGGAAGTCGTCACCGCACAAGGCGAGATCTGGCATGGCCTGACAGGCCTGCGCAAAGACAACACCGGTTATGACTTGCGCAACCTGATGATCGGCAGCGAAGGCACGCTGGGCATCATCACTGCCGCCACGATGAAGCTTTACCCCCTGCCTGCCGCGCAACTGACCGCTTGGGCCGCCGTGCCGAGCATGGAAGCGGCGGTGCAGCTGCTGGGCCTGGCGCACCAACGCCTGGGACCAGGCCTGACTGGCTTTGAGGTCATGGGCCAGTTCGCGCTGAGTCTGGTCGACAAACACTACCCCCATCTGCGCGTGCCGCTGTGGCAAACATCGCCCTGGTGCGTACTGCTGGAAAACTCCGACAGCGAAAACGAAACGCATGCGCGCAGCCAGTTCGAAGCCCTGCTGGAAGCCGCGCTGGAAGCGGGTTGCGTGAGCGATGCCGTGGTCGCCGAAAACCTGACACAAGCCCGCGGCCTGTGGCACATCCGCGAAAGCATCACCCTGGCCCAGGTGCAAGAAGGCCTGAACATCAAACACGACATCAGCATACCGGTCTCACTCATCCCGGCCTTTGTGGCCGAAACCGACGCCCTGCTGGCGCTTGAGGTGCCCGGTGTGCGCTTGGTGGACTTTGGCCACCTGGGCGACGGCAACCTGCATTACAACGTACAGGCGCCCGAAGGGGCCGACGGCCAGGCCTTTTTGCGCGACTTCGAGGACAAGGTCAACACACTGGTGTTTGACCAGGTGCTCAAATTCAAGGGCTCGATCAGCGCCGAGCACGGTGTGGGCGAACTCAAAGTGGGCAAACTACCCCTCTACAAAGACCCCACCGCACTGGCCATGATGCGGGCCGTGAAAACTGCACTGGACCCTCATAACCTGCTCAACCCAGGGCGGGTGCTGGATACGCTGTGATGAGCGCATGACACCTTAGCCAAGGTGTGATCTGGCCCACAGACGTGGGCCGCTGGAACTTCTATGCTGAACTGACTTGTGTAACCCTGGCCCGAGCGGCCCAGGGACTACGCCAGTGTCCATCTCACCTACAAGGAGTTCAGCAATGAAAAAGACCCAATATCCAACCCGCCTCATGAGCACAGCCACACTGGCACTTCTGGCCTTGGGCCTGAGCGCCTGCTCCGGCATGACGCGACAGGAAAGAAACACCGCCATCGGCGCTGGGGTGGGCGCCATCGGGGGCTCGATTCTGACGGGGGGCAGCACCGCAGGCACCGTCGGTGGCGCTGCCGTTGGCGGTGTGATCGGTCACGAAATTGACAAAAAGTGACTCACCGCCATGCTCGAAACCATTGCGATCGTTTTGATCGTCCTGTGGTTGGTGGGCCTGGTGTCGTCCTACACCCTCGGCGGACTGGTCCATATCCTGCTTGTCATTGCCATCGTGCTGGTCCTGGTCAGGGTGATTCAAGGCTGACACCCTTTCCCCCACTCAGTTACCGGTTTCTGCATGGCCATCTTGGCCAGCAAATCCGGCTAGCTCATGCTTCTTGGTAACAAAAGTAACACACTGAGCCTACCAAAGCCTACTGAACAGGGCTTGAGCACCGCGCTTAGCGTGTGCCTTAAACTTGGCCCTCATGAACTCTCCCACACGCCCAATCCGCAACCAATACGAAAACTTCATGCGCCATGTCTACACGACGGGCGTGCAAAAAGGCGACCGCACCGGTACCGGCACCAAGAGCGTGTTTGGTCACCAAATGAGGTTTGACCTGAACGAGGGCTTTCCGTTGGTGACCACCAAAAAGGTGTTCCTCAAAGCCATCATCGTTGAGCTGCTGTGGTTTTTGCGTGGCGACAGCAATGTGAAATGGCTGCAAGAACGTGGCTGCACCATCTGGGACGAGTGGGCGCGCGAAGATGGTGATTTGGGTCCGGTGTATGGCGTACAGTGGCGCAATTGGCCCACCCCCGGCGGCGGCCACATTGATCAAATCCAGCAGGTCATGGACACGCTCAAAAACAACCCAGACAGTCGCCGCATCATCGTGAGCGCCTGGAACGTGGCCGAATTGGACCAAATGGCACTCATGCCTTGCCATGCTTTCTTCCAGTTTTATGTAGCGCCACCCCAAAAGGCGGGCGACAAGCCTAAGCTCAGCTGCCAGCTGTACCAGCGCAGCGCCGACATTTTTTTGGGCGTGCCCTTCAACATCGCCAGCTACGCCCTGCTCACCCACATGATCGCCCAGCAGTGCGACATGGATGTGGGAGACTTCATCTGGACGGGCGGCGATTGCCACATTTATGCCAACCACCACGAACAGGTCGAACTGCAGCTCTCGCGTCAGCCATTTGCCTACCCAACCTTGAACATCAAGCGCCGCCCCGATTCGATCTTCGACTACCAATATGAAGACTTTGAAGTGCTGGGTTACGAGTGTCATCCAGCCATCAAGGCACCTGTGGCTGTGTGAAACACCCGGATGGCTTCGCTGCGCTCGCCATGACGCGCTTTTGACCTGTCATTCCGATCGAAGCGCTGCAATCCGGACAGAACCCATGAAAATTCACCTCATTTATGCCCGCGCCCGCAACGGTGTGATCGGCAAAGACAACCAGATGCCCTGGCACCTGCCCGAAGACTTGGCGCACTTCAAACGGGTGACGCTGGGCCAGCCTGTCATCATGGGCCGCAAGACTTGGGACTCGCTGCCTGCTCGCTTTCGTCCTTTGCCGGGTCGTCTGAATATCGTCGTGACTCGTCAGAGCGACTGGCAAGCCGAGGGGGCTTTGCGCGCTGCTTCAATCGATGAAGCCATGCATCAGTGTGGTGAGGCAACCGACGCCTGGATCATGGGCGGTGCCGAAATTTACCGACAAGCCGAACCCTTGGCCAGTACGGCGATCGTGACCGAGATCGACGCCGACTTTGAAGGCGATGCCTTCGCACCCACCCTGGCCTCAGGCTGGCAAGAAGTGCAGCGCGATTCACACACCAGCGCCAACGGCTTGGATTTTTCGTTTGTCACCTACCAACATTCTCCCGCCCCATGAACATCGCCACCTGGAACGTCAATTCACTGTCAGTTCGCCTGCCGCAAGTGCTGGATTGGCTGGCCGCCAACCCGACCGAGGTGCTGGCCCTGCAAGAACTGAAGCTGACAGACGACAAATTTCCTGCAGCGGCTTTTGAGGAGGCGGGCTACCAAGCGCAATGGTTCGGGCAAAAAACCTACAACGGTGTGGCACTGATCTCCAAGGCCGAAGGCGCGGATGTGGTGAAAAACATCCCGGGTTTTGAAGACGACATGTCGCGCGTGATCGCCGCCACTTACCCCGACGGCGCGGGTGGAACGGTGCGTGTCATTGGCGCTTATTTCCCCAACGGGCAAGCACCCGACAGCGACAAATTTGTCTACAAAATGCGCTGGCTCGATGCACTGCGCATTTGGGTTCAGGACGAAATGATGCGTCACCCCAACCTGGTTTTATTAGGCGACTTCAACATCACCTTTGACGAACTCGACATGTGGGACCCTGTGGGCCTGGCGGGCACCATCCACTGCACGGATGCCGAACGCCAAAAGTTGCAAGCCCTGATCGCGCTGGGCCTGACGGACAGCTTCCGGCTGTTTGAGCAGCCCGAGAAAAGCTACAGCTGGTGGGATTACCGCGAATTCGCTTTCCGCCGCAACAGGGGGCTGCGAATCGACCATATTTTGATTTCCGAGGCGCTCAAAGCGCGCGCCAGCGCCTGCTTGATCGACCGCGCACCGCGCAAAAACGAGCGCCCCAGCGACCATGCGCCGGTGGTGCTGACCCTGGACTGAATCAGGCCGCTTGCGGCATCAAAAACTCACGGCTGATGCGCCCGCCCAGCGCATTCACCCGCTCGAGAAACTGCGTCAGGTAAGCGTGCAGGCCGGTGGCTAAGATCTCATCGATGCGACCAAAAGCCAATTCTGAGCGCAAGCGGCCCGCATGGCGCAAGGTATCGCTGTCGGCATCGTGCGAGACCAGCTTCAAATTTGACACCACCTCGTTCAGGCTGGCCAGCAATGAGCGGGGCATATCAGGGCGTAAGATCAGCAGTTCGGCCACACGCTCGGGGCGGATCACGTCGCGGTAAACCTTGCGGTACACCTCAAAACCACTCACGCTGCGCAAGATCGCGCTCCAATGGTAGAAGTCGTATTCCTGCGAGGCTTCGTTCTCGGGTGCGCCGTACTGCGGGGCTCCAAAGAAATCATTTTGCATGGCGTGGAACTTCACATCCACCAAGCGCGCCGTGTTGTCGGCCCGCTCCAAAAACGTGCCCATGCGCATGAAGTAGAGCGACTCGTCCATCAGCATGGTGCCCACCGTCACGCCACGTGACAGATGCGAGCGGAATTTCACCCATTCAAAAAATTGGCCAGGATCGCGCTCAAAGTCCCCGTTCTTGAGCATGCGGTTGACCTCCAACCAAGTCTGGTTTTGGGTCTCCCACACCTCGGTGGTGAGCGTCCCGCGCACAGCACGGGCATTCTCCCGAGCAGCCCGCAGGCACGACAAGATGGACGATGGGTTGCTCTCTTCACGCACCATGAAGGCCATCACATCGCGGGGGCTGATGCTTTTGTAAAGCGCGAGGTAGGCAGGCAATAACTCGCTGATGGACAAAAGACCCTCCCACCCGGCTTCGACGGCCGCTGCTGATTGAGGCAAAAGCGAGGTCTCGTAGCTCACGTTCAGCATGCGAGCAGTGTTCTCAGCCCGCTCCATGTAGCGGGACATCCAGAACAAGTGGTCGGCGGTTCTTGAAAGCATCGGTGTTCTCCCTTCTCAGTCCTGCAAAATCCAGGTGTCTTTGGTGCCGCCGCCCTGTGACGAGTTCACCACCAGAGACCCTTTTTTCAAGGCCACACGGGTCAGGCCTCCGGGCACCATTTGCACCGTACGGCCACTCAGCACAAAGGGCCGCAGATCGATATGGCGCGGCGCGATACCGCTGTCCACAAAGGTGGGGCAACTCGACAGGCTCAGTGTGGGCTGCGCGATATAGCCTTCGGGATTGGCCAGCAACGCGGCGCGGAACTGCTCGATCTCGTCCTTCGTGGACGCCGGACCCACCAACATACCGTAGCCTCCCGCGCCATGGACCTCCTTGACCACCAGGTCTTTCAGATGGGCCAGGGTGTACTGCAAGTCATCAGGCTTGCGGCACTGAAAAGTCGGCACGTTTTTCAAGATCGGCTCCTCGCCCAAATAGAACTGGATCATGTCGGGCACATAGGGGTAGATCGACTTGTCGTCGGCCACGCCCGTGCCTACGGCGTTGCAAATCGCTACATGACCCGCTTTGTAGGCCTCCATCAGGCCCGCACAGCCCAACGTCGAAGTGGGGCGGAATACCTTGGGGTCCAAAAAGTCATCGTCCACCCGGCGGTAAATCACGTCCACCCGGCGGGGGCCGCGCGTGGTGCGCATGTAGACGAACTTGTCTTTGACGAACAGGTCTTGCCCTTCGACCAGTTCCACGCCCATCTGCTGGGCCAAAAAGGCGTGCTCGAAGTAGGCGCTGTTGTACATGCCGGGCGTGAGCACCACCACCGTGGGCTCGGCCGTGGTCGCAGGGCTGGAAGCGCGCAGGGTCTCCAGCAACAAGTCGGGGTAATGCGCCACCGGGGCCACGCGGTGCTGGCTGAACAGGTCCGGGAAGAGCCGCATCATCATCTTGCGGTCTTCCAGCATGTAGCTCACACCACTGGGCACGCGCAGGTTGTCTTCGAGCACGTAATACTCACCCTGACCCGCACTGTCGGGCGCTCGCACGATGTCGATGCCGCTGATGTGCGAGTAGATGTTGTTGGGGACATGAACACCCACCATCTCGGGGCGGAATTGGGCGTTGTTTTCGATCTGCTCACGCGGGACCACGCCGGCCTTGAGGATCTCTTGGTCGTGGTAGACGTCATGGATGAAGCGGTTGAGGGCGGTGACGCGCTGCACCAGTCCGGCTTCCATGCTGGTCCACTCTTGGGCAGCGATCACACGGGGAATCAAATCAAAAGGGATCAGTCGTTCGGTGCCGGAGCCGTCCTCGTCCTTGTCGCCGTAGACCGCAAAGGTGATGCCCACACGGCGAAAAATCACCTCGGCCTCTTCACGGCGTGCGGCCATGGTCCGGGGGTCTTGTGCTTGCAACCAACGGGCATAGGCCTCGTAGTGTTTTCTCACCTCGCCCGCCTCACCTGCTGCTGGCAAGCGGCTGTACATCTCATCGAAATGGCGCATGTATCTTCACTCCTGACCGTAGATTAGCAAGATGTATACCCAAAAAGCGGGGAAGCCAGGCGACTGAGCGTCATGGTGAAATGACATGGTGCCAATACCGTCGGCGCAAGGACCGCTCACATTCAACTGTGCCCGGTGACTGGCTGCGCCAGGTGGCCGCGCCGCATTGGGTGCTTTCCACCAGCGCAATCCCTTGATCTCGGTAACGTTCCACCACCACGGGTGCCGGATGACCAAAGCGGTTGCGGTAACCGGCCTGTACCAGCGCAAGCCGGGGTTGGAGCGCCTGCAAAAACGGCAGACTCGACGAGGTTTTGCTGCCGTGGTGGGGCGCCAGCAGCACATCCACAGGTGCCAGTCCCTGTTGCACCAATGCCAACTCCTGGGCCTGCTCAATGTCGCCAGTCAGCAGGGCCGACCCCTCGACGGACACGATATGCAAAACGCAGCTGAGCTCGTTGGGTTTGGGTTTTTGACGCCGTGCCGATTCTCCGCTTTGACCATCGGCCGCAAAAGGGTGCAGCACCTCAAACCTGACCCCATCCCACTCCCACGACTGCCCTGCCTGACAACGCGTCCTAGCGGGACGCAGGGCGTGCAAAGGGTGTTCGTCCTCCAGCGAGGTCCAAAGTGCTGCCCCCTTTTGCATGGCCAACACCGCAGCTGCGCCTCCCGTGTGGTCGCTGTCGCGGTGGCTGAGCATCAGCACATCCAGCCGCTCCCCCATTTGCGCCAGCAAGGGCACCAGCACGCGGTGACCCGCATCGCTTTCCAAAGAATAGCGTGGTCCCGCATCGAACAACAAGCTGTGTCTCGCTGTTCGCACCAGCACGGCATTGCCCTGCCCCACATCGGCCGCGAGCAATTCCACCTGGCCATGCAAGGGGCGCGCAGCGGTCCAAAACAAAGCGGGCCACATCAATGGCAAAAGCAACAGTTTCCAGGACATGGGCATGCGCAGCACCAGCCCCAAACCGCCCAGCATGGCCAGCGCAGCCAGCCACCAAGGCGGCATGGCCCGCGACACACTGGCCCAAGGCCAGTCCGACAGCCACCCCAAAATACTCGACATCGGACGCAAAGCCCCGGAAGCCAAATCCCAAAAACCAGAGAACATCACCCCCAGCATGGCCAGCGGTGTGATGACCAAAGTGACCCAGGGAATCGCCAGCACATTGGCCAGCAGACCCACCAAAGACACCTGCCCGAAAAACAACAAGGTCAGGGGTGCCAAGGCCACCGTCACAGTAGCTTGCTCGCGCAGCAAGTCTCCCAATGGGCGCAGCACCCCCATGCCCCAAGCCTGCCGCCAACCCGCACCCAAACGGTGCAACAAGGGCGCGGCCTGTACTTCTTCACGCCAAGAGGGTGCGCTCGCCCCATCCACTTTTGGTGCATCCTCGAGCCGATTGCGACTGGAAGGGTCAGAAGCCATCAATATGCCCACCGCCACAAAACTCAACCAAAACCCAGGTTGCAGCAAAGCCCAAGGGTCCCAAGCCAGCACGAGCGCTCCCGCCGTCAACCAGACCAAAACACCCGGCCAATCGCGTGCCGACAGTTTCAAAACCACCACCACCGCCAACATCAAACAAGTGCGTTGTGCAGGCAGCCCCCAGCCGCTGAACACGGCATAAAACATCGCCAACAACAAACCCGCGATAGCCCCCACGTGCACAGCAGGCCAACGCAAAGGCCCCACAAAACCCCAACGCGCCGACTGCCGCCAAGCCCAAGCGACAAAAGCCGAAGCCAACCAGGCAAACATGGTCACATGCAAACCGGAAATGCTCATCAAATGCGCCACGCCCGTGGCTCTGAAGACATCCCAATCGCTGCGCTCTATCGCCGCTTGGTCGCCCACCACCAGAGCCGCGAGGACCCCGGCACGTCTGGCCGCTTCAGCATCGGTGTCCGGCCCCGCCAAATGCGCCAACAAACGGTCACGTACCGTTTGACGCCAGCCCTCGATGGGGTGCATCCAGGTGCTGCCCAGCCGCATCGGCGGCGGGTCTTTGGCCCGCTGACGGACGTAACCGGTGGCCCGGATGCCCTGTTCCCACAACCACAACTCGTAATCGAATCCCCGCGGATTCATGTGGCCGTGCGGCGCCTTCAGGCGTACACGCAAGCGCCAGCGTTCCCCAGCTTGAATCGGCTCAGGCAAGGGCGATGCATTCCAGCCGCTGTCGTGCACGCCCTCTTGGCCGTACCAGCCCAGGTACACCTGTGCGGGCAACTGCGCTGACAAATTCACCGGCTGCAAAGCCCCCGCCGGACCCACCTGCCACGCTTGTTCGATGCGAAACCGAAAGCGCCAGCCCTGCGCCTGCCGCTGGGGCATGGCTTGCACAACCCCGATCACATCCATGTCCAGCCCCTCCAGCTCTGGCGCCAGGGCGCTCGAGCGGAAATGGGCGTGCAGGCCCGTCACGACAAATGCAGTCCAGACACACAGCATGGCCCAGGCCATCCTGCGCCAGCGCTGACCCCCATACCCACGATGCAGCGCCCAAACCCAGGCACAGGCCAGCGCCAAGCCACTGCCATAGGCCAGCACAGGCCACAATTCAACTTGTTGCAGCTGGAGCGCCACGCCCAAGCACCAGGCCAACAGGCTCCAACCCAAAGCTCGCGCCCAGGCCATCGACCTCATGCCTGTCGCTCCCGGACCTGTTTTTTGGCCAGCCCAAACCCTGCGTTGCGGTGTCGCTTCATGGCAGCCTCCCTAATCTGGCTGTGGGTGATATCGGCGGTTTGTGATCCGCCTGTTTTTGTTCGCGCGACAGTCCTGCCCCACTGACATGGGCGTTAGCGGGGCTTGATGGCTGGCGCGTGTCTTGCTAGTTGTATACGCCCAAGCTGCATTTGTCATGCGTGCAGCCCCTGTTGCGCTGAACGAGAAATGTCGATACACCTTGCACTGCACCATGTCACCCACTACACCTACGACCGACCGGTGCAGCTCGGCCCCCAAGTCATCCGCCTGCGTCCCGCACCGCACAGCCGCAGCCGCATCTTGAGCTACAGCCTCAAGGTCGAACCTGAAGAGCATTTCATCAACTGGCAGCAAGACGCTTTTGCCAATTACCAAGCGCGGCTGGTCTTTCCCAAAAAGACCACGACCTTCAAGGTCACGGTGGATGTGGTCACCGAGATGGCGGTACTCAACCCGTTCGATTTCTTTTTGGAACCCTCGGCCGAAGAAGTGCCTTTCCAGTACACCGACCTGGTCAAAGAGGAGTTGCAGTCCTACCTGGTCAAAGAAAGCACAACCCCGCTTTTCAATAACTACCTGGGCAGCCTAGACCGCAAGCGCCAGCCCACCATCGACTTTCTGGTGCAAATCAACCAACGGCTGCACAAGGACATTCGCTACACGATCCGCTTGGAACCCGGCGTACAAACGCCTGAAGAAACGCTGAAGCTCCAAAGCGGCTCTTGCCGCGATTCGGCCTGGCTCTTGATGCAGTTGTTCCGCCACATGAACATCGCCGCGCGATTTGTGTCGGGCTATTTGATCCAGCTGGCCCCCGACGTGAAATCGCTCGATGGCCCAAGCGGCACCGAAGTCGACTTCACCGACCTGCATGCCTGGTGCGAGGTGTATTTACCCGGCGCGGGCTGGATCGGGCTCGACCCCACCTCGGGTCTGCTGGCCGGGGAAGGCCACATTCCACTGGCCTGCACACCGCAGCCGTCTGCCGCTGCCCCGATTGAGGGCCTGATGGACAAGGCCGAGGTCGAGTTTCACCATGAGATGAGCGTGACGCGCATCCACGAGTCGCCCCGCGTGACCAAGCCCTACAGCGACGCGCAATGGGCAGATATTTTGAAGCTGGGCCAAAAAGTCGATGCCCAGCTGGTGGCGCAAGACGTACGCCTGACCATGGGCGGCGAGCCCACCTTTGTGTCCACGCAAGACCGCGACGCGGCCGAATGGAACACCGATGCCTTAGGGCCCACCAAGCGGGGCCTGGCCACCGAGTTGGTGCACAAGCTGCGCCAGCAATACGGGCAAGGCGGCTTTTTGCACTTTGGCCAGGGCAAGTGGTACCCGGGCGAGCAACTACCGCGCTGGGCGCTGTCCATTTACTGGCGGGCAGATGGCACGCCCTGCTGGCAAAACCCGGCCGTGTTTGCCGACGAGCGTGAACCCAGCCACTGCACCAGCACCGATGCCGAGCGCTTCATCCAAACCTTGACGCAACATCTGGGCCTTGCGGGCGACACCGTGTTGCCCGGCTACGAAGACACCTGGTACTACCTTTGGCGCGAACGCAGATTGCCCTTGAACGTGGACCCCTTTGACGCCAAGCTGGACGACGAGATGGAGCGCAACCGCCTGCGCCGCGTTTTCAGTCAGGGATTGGACCAGGTGGTGGGCTATGTACTGCCGCTGCAGCCAGTCGATACCGTCACCCCCGAACTGGCGGGGCCCCAATGGCAAACTGGCCGATGGTTTTTGCGCGACGAACGCATGTACCTCATGCCAGGTGACTCCCCCATGGGATGGCGTCTGCCCCTGGACTCGCTGCCCTGGGCCGCGCCCACCGACCGCTGGCACCAGATCGAGGAGGACCCCTTTTCGCCGCACCTCTCACCACGCCCTAACTTGCCCACGACCCCAGCTGTGATGCAGCCAAGGCACATCATGGCAAACCCAAACCACGCCCCGGCCGCGCAAGCCGTGCCCGCCAAATTCAAGTCAGACCCCTCGGTGGTGCGCACCGCCTTGTGTGTGGAAGTGCGTGACCCCAACCGTGCCAATGGCCCCAAGGCTGAAGCCAACGCGATGACCAAAGGCGTGAAGTCGGGCGTGCTGTATGTCTTCATGCCGCCGTTGGCGCGACTCGAAGACTATCTGGCGTTGGTGCGCGCAGTCGAAGCCACAGCCACCAAACTGGGCCTCAAGATCGTCCTGGAAGGCTACCCGCCGCCCCGCGATCCTCGTCTGAAACTGTTGCAGGTCACGCCCGACCCCGGTGTGATCGAGGTCAACATCCACCCGGCCCACAACTGGTCCGAGCTGGTGGAGCACACCGAGTTTTTGTACCAGGCCGCTTTCGAGACGCGCTTGTCGGCCGAAAAGTTCATGACCGACGGCCGCCACACCGGCACGGGCGGCGGCAACCACCTGGTGATGGGCGGAGCCACCCCCGCTGACAGCCCTTTTCTGCGCCGCCCCGAGTTGCTGGCCAGCCTCATCCTCTATTGGCACAACCACCCGAGCCTGAGTTATTTGTTCAGCGGCATGTTCATCGGCCCGACCAGCCAGGCACCGCGCGTGGACGAGGCGCGCAATGACCAGGTTTACGAGTTGGAAATTGCGCTGCGCGAGATCACCCGCAGCCGCAAAAAGTTTGGCACCGATATGGCCCCTTGGGTGGTGGACCGCACCCTGCGCAACATCCTGGTGGACGTGACTGGAAACACCCACCGCAGCGAGTTTTGCATCGACAAGATGTACTCGCCCGACAGCAGTACCGGGCGGCTGGGCCTGCTGGAGCTGCGGGCGTTCGAGATGCCGCCGCATGCGCGCATGAGCATCGTGCAGCAGTTGCTGCTGCGCGCGCTGGTAGCACGCTTTTGGGACGCACCTTACGCAGCGCCAGTGACCCGCTGGGGCACCGAGCTGCACGACCGCTTCATGCTTCCGCACTGGATCCACAAAGACTTTGACGATGTGTTGACCGAATTGGGTGATGCGGGTTTTCATTTCGACCCGAGCTGGTTCGCGCCGCATTTCGAATTCCGTTTCCCGCTGGTCGGGCAGATTCGGGTCGATGGCGCGGTGTTAACGCTGCGCAATGCACTCGAGCCCTGGCATGTCATGGGCGAAGAAAGCAGCGCGGGCGGCACCGCCCGCTATGTGGACTCGTCGCTCGAGCGCATCGAGGTGCATGTGAGCGGCATCAACCCCTCGCGACATACTGTGACGGTGAACGGTAAGTCCCTGCCCCTGCAACCCACCGGCGTGGTGGGCGAGTACGTGGCCAGCGTGCGCTACAAAGCCTGGAACCCGCCCTCGTCGCTGCACCCCAGCATCGGCGTGCATGCACCGCTGACGGTGGACCTGGTGGACACCTGGATGAAGCGCTCGCTGGGCGGCTGCCAGTACCACGTCGTCCACCCCGGTGGCCGCAGTTACAACAGCTTCCCGGTCAACGCCTACGAAGCCGAAAGCCGCCGCCTGGCCCGCTTCTTCCGCATGGGCCACACGCCCGGCGCCATGAAGCAACTTGCCGCCCTCAACCCCAACACCACCTTGAATGCCAGCCCAGAGTTTCCTCACACACTGGATTTGCGCAAAGCCTGAGCGACAATGACTGCATGAGTGAATCCCGTGACAGCCGCCCTGACAATCTGGACATGCAGGCCATGAATTGGCTGGCTCACCAGGCGCTGGCGGCGCCTGCGGGGCATTGGGACGAACTGCGTGGACTGACCATCCCGCCGGTCGCCGAAGCCCCCAAAGACCAGTCGCAGATGAGCAAAGCTTGGCAGACCTTCATCCAGCACTTGGGCAACGATGGGCTGGAAACCTTGGGGCTGCGCATGGGCAACTTGCAAAGGCAAGTGCGCGATAACGGCATCACCTACAACGTGTATGCCGCGACAGACCAACCGCAACGGCCTTGGTCCCTTGACCTCTTTCCGCTCATGCTGGATCACAAGGACTGGGCGCAAATTGAAACGGGCGTGATGCAGCGCATGCAACTGCTTGAGCGCATCATGGCCGACGCCTATGGGCCACAAAAACTTGTGCTCAGTGGTCAGTTACCTGCTGCACTGGTGCATGGCCATCCTTCTTACCTGCCCGCGATGCATGGCGTGCCGCCTGTCGGTGGGCGCTATTTGTCTTTGGCCGCATTTGACTTAGCACGTGGCCCTGACGGTTCCTGGTGGCTGTTGTCTCAGCGCACCCAAGCACCTTCGGGGCTGGGTTATCTGCTCGAAAACAGACAAATTGTCTCGCGTCTGTTTCCTCAAGCCTTCGAGGCTTATCCGGTGCAGCGCCTGGCCCAAACCTACCGCACATTGCTGGACAGCATCAAGGCCCGTAGCCCTGCCGGGGCATTGGCACACATCGCACTGCTCACCCCTGGGCCCTACAACGAAACCTATTTCGAGCACGCCTATCTGGCGCGCCATTTGGGCTTGAGCCTGGTGCAAGGCAACGACCTGACTGTGCGTGACGAAAAACTTTACCTGAAAACCTTGCAAGGACTGCAGCCCGTGCACGGCCTGCTCAAGCGGGTGGACGATGACTGGCTAGATCCCCTCGAAATGCGCGCTGACTCCACGCTGGGTGTACCAGGCTTGCTTCAGGCGGTGCGCAGTGGCAACGTGCTGGTGGCCAACACGCCGGGCTCGGGCTTTCTGGAATCGAACGCCTTGCTCGGTTTCATGCCCGCACTGGCGCGTGATCTGCTCGGACAAGAGCTGCAACTGCCCGCCATACCGAGCTGGTGGTGCGGCGAAGCCGCTGCCCTGCAAGACGTATTGCCTCGCATCAGCAGCTGCGTCATCAAACCCACCTACCCCTACAACAACGACCGCCAAAGTTTTGAACCGGTTCAGGGCCACACGCTTTCACGCCGCGAACAAGACGAGTGGGCGGGCCGCATCTTGCGTGACCCCGATGCCCACACCTTGCAGTCCTGGTTGCCGCTTTCACACCAGCCCACTTGGCAAGTGACGGCCAATGCCCTGGCAGCTATCGAATCGCGCCCCGTGGTGCTGCGTGTGTTTGCCGTGGCTAACGCACAGGGGGGCTGGCAAGTGCTGCCTGGCGGGCTGGCACGGCTGGGCACGCGCAACGGCATCGCCTCGATGCAGCGCGGCGGCAGAAGCGCCGATGTATGGGTACAAACCACCTCTGCCATTGCGAGTGACTCGCCTCCCGTCATTGCACGCGATGCGCGGCAATCCATGTCCTTTTCTGACCACACCTTCAGCGACTCCCCGCTTGGATCGCCTCAGCAACTTGCTCCTCGCGATGACGAGTACCCTTCCGACATGGGCAAGGCCGCGGCGCCGTCTCAGCGTCAACGATTGGTGACCAGTCGCGCCGCTGAAAACCTGTTCTGGATGGGCCGTTACACCGAGCGCACGGAAAACACTTTGCGCTTGGTACGCCTGAGCCTGGAAATTTTGAGCAGCGAAAACCAGAACTTGCCTTACCTGCTCCACTTCATCACTGGCATGGCTGCACGCCATGGTCTGGTGCGAATCGGCGTGCCCGCCGCCCATCAAGCACCCCGCGTGTTCGAGC
Organism: Comamonadaceae bacterium; assembly: GCA_027488215.1. Lineage (GTDB taxonomy): Bacteria > Pseudomonadota > Gammaproteobacteria > Burkholderiales > Burkholderiaceae_C > Limnohabitans_A. The sequence goes on along the minus strand of JAIYCB010000031.1, from coordinate 61,604 downwards.
GTTCGCTCATCGCGGGCCTATGGGACAAGGAACTGGCCACGAGCGTTGGCTTCAATTTGCGCGCCGTGCGACTGGCCGCAGCTTCTGTGCGTGAGCGCTTGTCGCCCGAACACTGGCGCTTGCTAGAACAGGCAGAATCGCGTTTTTTCAACACCGAGCACCAAGTTAGCCTGCCCGATACGATGGCTGTTCAAGGCATTTTGACGGACACCAGCCAGATGCTGGCCGCACTCACAGGGGCACAGACCGATCGCATGAGCCGTGACGATGGTTGGCGTTTGCTGTCCATTGGCCGCCATATCGAACGCCTGCAATTTTTGTCCAGCGCCCTCCTTGAGGCCTTGCAATTGGGAATGCTCAGCGAGCAAGCCGGATATGACACCGTGCTCGACCTGTTTGACAGCACCATCAGCTTCCACGATCAGTACCAGCAAACCCGCACGCCCCAGGCACTCGTCGACTTGCTGGTCACCAACGCGGACAACCCGCGATCACTGGGATGGGTGGCGCACACCTTGCGCTCGCGTCTGCGGCGAATGGGCCACTTGGCCGATGGTGCCACCGTGCCCATGGCCGAACGGGTGCCTCATCTGATTGAGCTGACTGCGGAGTCTCTGTGGCCTTTGCAGTGCAAGGTAACCGATGCGGGCATTGCCATGCCACTGCATGAAACCCTGGCGGATTGCCAAACCGCAGCGCGCGATGTCTCTGACCAACTGTGCGGGCTTTTTTTCACGCACAGCGGTGAGGCCCGTTACAGCGTTGGCGCCTGAGCGTACCCCTTCATCCCACATCATGCGCTTGACCATTACCCACGAAACACGCTATCGCTACAGCCCATCGGTGCAGACCGCTCAACATGTAGCGCACCTGCAACCCGCCAACACGCCCTGCCAAAAAGTCATCAGCCACGGGTTACAGGTCGAGCCTGAGGCTTGCTTAAAACACAACATCGATGCATTTTTTAACCATCGCGCCTATTGGGCTCTGATCAGCCCTCACGACGGACTGACGGTCAGGGCGCACAGCGAAGTGGAGACGAGCGCGCTACCGGATGTCAGCGCCAGTCAAAGCTGGGAAGCCGTACGCGAGCATTTTCGCTACCGGGGCGGTCAGCCCGGCGATGTGCACAGCGGCATGGTGTTTGGCTCGCACCATGCGCCCGTGCATGAAGCATTTCGGACTTATGCCCTGAGCAGTTTCATGCCGGGACGCCCCTTGATGCAAGCCGCTCAAGAGTTGACAGCGCGGATGCATCGCGATTTCCGCTACCAAACCGCCAGCACCGACATCAACACCCCGGCGCTCGAGGCACTGCAAGAAAAAAGGGGGGTTTGTCAGGATTTCGCGCACATTTTGGTGTCTTGTTTTCGCTCCTTGGGTTTGCCAGCTCGTTATGTGAGCGGCTACCTGCTGACCCAACCACCCCCGGGTCAGCCACGTCTGGTGGGCAGCGATGCTTCGCACGCCTGGGCGTCGGTCTACCTGCCCGAACTGGCGGGCCACGCTAGCCAAGGCTGGCTGGACCTGGATCCGACCAACAACCGCTGCGGCTTGGCCAGTCCGGGCGAAGACTACGTGCGCTTGGCCGTGGGCCGCGATTTTGCCGATGTCTCGCCCCTGCGAGGTGTCTTGCAAGGCGGTGGCACGCACACGCTCGAAGTGGCAGTGACGGTGTCCCCTCTGCAAGCGCCTGTTTCCGAATAAACCCGTGAGACGCTCAATCCGGATTCGGCGACAATCCCGACCTGTTGTGGTCAATCCTGCACAGATTGAAATCCACCCATCACCCCCTTAAAGGTCAACCATGAGCGTTTACGACACACTGAAATCCCTGAACATCGAATTGCCCCCTGTGGCCGTGCCCGCAGCGGCTTATGTGCCATTTGTACAAACCGGCAACCTGGTGTTCCTGTCGGGCCACATTGCCAAAAAAGAAGGCAAAGCCTGGGTCGGACAATTGGGTAAGAACATCGACACCACCGAAGGCAAACAAGCCGCGCGCGCCGTGGCGATTGACCTGATGGGCACCCTTCATGCTGCCGTGGGCGATCTGAACAAGGTCAAGCGCATCGTCAAAGTCATGAGCTTGGTGAACTCCACAGGCGATTTCAACGAACAACATCTGGTGACCAACGGCTGCAGCGAACTGCTGGGCCAAGTGTTCGGACCTCAGGTCGGCGCACATGCCCGCAGCGCTTTTGGCGTGGCCCAAATCCCCATGGGCGCCTGCGTGGAAATTGAATTGATTGCCGAAATCGGCTGAAAACAGCCATGGCCACTGACCTTCGCACAGAAGAAAGGATTCAGGTCATTGCCAGCATCGAGCGCTATTCCCTTAGGTGCGGATGATCTGGAATACTAAATCCGGCAGCACGAATTTAAATTTTGGCAAAAATTCAACAAGCGCACATGAATGTCAAACTCCTTTTGGCCTTGTCGCTGCTGACCAGCTTGGCAGGTTGTGGCCTGATATCGACACAGGCGCTGTACGAAGAAATTCGCGCCCAGGAAAAAGCCAAGGCCGTCGGCACCAGTGCGCCGCCAGGAACGCGCTTACCCCCTTACGATCAATACCAAAAAGAGCGCTCCGAACTGACCCCCGAGCCACGTTGAACCCCCATGCGAACCGTTGAACTGAAATACGCCTATCGCCTGCTCAACCATGGCCCCACCGTGCTGGTGGGCAGCGTACACGCAGGCCGCAGCAATGTGATGGCCGCTGCATGGGCCATGCCGCTAGACTTTGACACCCCCAAGATCGCGGTCGTCGTCGACAAAAGCACCCTCACCCGGGAGCTGATTGACGCCTCAGGCGTACTCAGTCTCTGCGTGCCCACAGTGGCCATGAAAGATCTGGTCATGGCTGCAGGCAGCTTGAGCGGCAAGAACTGCCCCGACAAACTGAGTCGTTGCAAGATCACCACCCAGGCCGCAACGCAGACCGGCGTGCCCTTGGTCGATGGCTGCATTGCGCAAATGGAATGCCGCGTGCTGCCTGCCACCGCCCATGTGGCCGGGCCTCACGATTTGATCCTGGCCGAAGTGATCGGTGCCTGGGCCGATGAACGTGTGTTCAGCGAAGGGCGCTGGCACTTTGAAAACGCGGCACCGGAACTGCGCAGCTTGCACCATGTGGCAGGCGGCCACTTTTATGCCATTGGCGAAACGGTCCCAGCTTTGCCTGTGGCCAAGGCCTGATTTTCCAACCCTCGACTTTTTCACAACGAACGGAGACTTTGATGACCATTTCCATGTCCAGCGCCAGCCTGCCCGTGTGCACCCGAATGCTGACCAACCTGAGCCACATACTGGCCAAGGCAGAGCAGTTCGTTGAAACCAAAAAGATCGACCCCGCCGCGCTGACGACCTACCGGCTGGCCCCTGACATGTTTCCCTTTACGCGCCAGGTGCTGATTGCGTGCGACGCGGCCAAAAATGGCCTGGCCCGTTTGAGTGGCATCGAAGCGCCGAAGTTTGAGGACACCGAAACCACCTTGGCCCAACTGCAAGAGCGCATCCAGAAAACCTTGGCCTTCATCGCCACGGTACCTGCCTCTTCATTGGACGGCACTGAAGGCAAAGAGATCACCTTCCCAGCAGGCCCAGGCAAAACCCGCACCCTCAAAGGACAGGATTACCTGACGGGCTGGATGCTGCCCAATCTGTACTTCCACATCACCACGGCTTACACCATCCTGCGCCACAACGGTGTTGAAGTGGGCAAGATCGATTACCTGCTGGGCGCGCAGGGGTGAGTGAACGTCACTCCACCCGTGTCACACGATTAGGCTTGAACCCCAAATCCGCCACACGGCCCTTTTTGGCCCGCGATGCTTTGGCGTTGTTCAGGCTGCGGATTTCGAGTGTTTCGTCGCGCGCTTTGCCGCCCCGGCCAATGCCCTCGATCTTCACGCTGCGGGTGTAGGCCGCTGCACCGGCAAGGGTGTCTTTGGCTTCGAGGTCGATGAGCATCAGGCCCCGGCCGCCTTTTTCCATGGTTTTGATTTCGCTGATCTCAAACGTCAGCACTCGTCCACCCGTGCTGGCGCAGCACACGCTGGTGGCCGCAAGCATGGCTTGCTTGTCGGCGGGCACGGTGGCGCTGGAGCCGCTCACATGGCTGGGCGCACAGACGGTTTCGCCGTCGCCCAGGCTAATGAAGGCCTTGCCCGCTTTGTTACGCGAAATCATGTTCTCGACCGAAGCCATGAAGCCGTAGCCGCCTGAGCCGCTGAGCAGCAGCGTGGCGTGGGCCGGGCCTGCAAAGTAATGGGCAATTTGCGTTGACGGCTCCAGCTCGATCAGCGTGGTCACCGGCTGGCCGTCGCCGCGTGCGCCGGGCAATGTGGCCACGGGCACGCTGTAGATGCGGCCGTTGCTGCCGAACATCAGCAAGGTGTCCACCGTGCGGCATTCAAAGGTGCCGTACAGGCCGTCACCCGCCTTGAAGGCGAAGCTGGTGGCGTCATGGCCGTGGCCAGTGCGGGCGCGCACCCAGCCTTTTTCCGAAACGACTACCGTCACAGGCTCGTCCACCACCTTGACTTCGGCGATGGCTTTTTTCTCTTCCTGGATCAGGGTGCGGCGAGGGTCAGCAAAGGTCTTGGCGTCGGCTTCGATCTCCTTGACCATCAGGCGTCGCAGCGCGGCGGGGCTGCCCAGAATTTCTTCAAGTTTGCCTTGCTCTGCGCGCAGTTCGCTCAATTCTTGTTCGATCTTGATGGCCTCCAAGCGGGCCAATTGGCGCAGGCGAATTTCGAGGATGTCTTCGGCCTGGCGGTCGCTCAAGCGGAAGGCTTCGATCAGCGCAGGCTTGGGTTCGTCGCTGTGGCGGATGATGCGGATCACCTCGTCGATGTTCAGCAGCACCAGCTGACGGCCTTCCAGAATGTGGATGCGGTCGAGCACCTTGTTGAGGCGGTGCTGGCTGCGGCGCACGATGGTGGTCTGGCGGAAGCGGATCCACTCGGTCAGGATCTGGCGCAGCGATTTCTGGATCGGCTTGCCGTCGATGCCGACCATGGTCATGTTGATCGGGGCCGAGGTCTCCAGGCTGGTGTGGGCCAGCAGCGCGGTGATGAGTTCTTGCTGTTCGATGCGGCTGGTCTTGGGCTCAAACACCAGGCGCACGGCGGCGTCTTTGCTCGACTCGTCGCGGACCACGTCCAGCACGGCGAGCATGCTGGCTTTGAGCTGCATCTGGTCGGTGCTGAGCGCTTTTTTACCGACTTTGACTTTGGGGTTGGTGAGTTCTTCGATCTCTTCCAGCACGCGCTGCGAGCTCACGCCTTGCGGCAATTCGGTCACCACCAGTTGCCACTGACCGCGGGCGAGTTCTTCGATTTTCCAGCGGGCGCGCACCTTGAGGCTGCCGCGACCGGTGCGGTAAGCGTCGGCAATGTCGCTGGCCGGGCTGATGATCTGGCCGCCACCGGGGTAGTCGGGACCAGGGAGGATGGCCATCAACTCGCTGTCGCTGAGCTTGTCGTTTTTGATCAAAGCCACGCAGGCGTCGGCCACTTCGCGCAGATTGTGGCTGGGGATCTCGGTGGCCAAGCCCACGGCGATGCCGCTGGCGCCGTTGAGCAGCGTGAACGGCAAACGTGCTGGCAGCTGGCTGGGCTCTTCGGTCGAGCCGTCGTAGTTGGGGATGAAGTCCACCGTACCCATGTCGATCTCACCCAGCAGCAAGCTGGTGATGCGGGCCAGACGTGCTTCGGTGTAGCGCATGGCGGCCGCGCCGTCGCCGTCACGCGAGCCAAAGTTGCCCTGACCGTCGATCAGCGGGTAGCGCTGCGAAAAGTCTTGCGCCATGCGAACCAGCGCGTCGTAAGCCGCCGTGTCGCCGTGCGGGTGGTAGCGGCCCAGCACATCGCCCACCACGCGGGCGCTCTTGACGGGTTTGGCAGCGGTGTTGTTGTTGGGGCCGCTGTAGCCAAGGCCCATGCGGTCCATCGAATACAAAATGCGCCGCTGCACCGGCTTTTGGCCGTCGCACACATCGGGCAAGGCGCGGCCTTTGACAACGGACAGCGCGTATTCAAGATAGGCACGCTGGGCGTAAGCGCCCAGGTGGTCGCCTTCGGGGGGGGCTGCGGTTTCGGGGGTCAACAGGTCAGTGGTCATGGGGCAATTCAATGAAGGGAATCGTCATGGCGAGCGCAGCGCGGCCATCCACCAATCGTGTCGTCCCTGGCGATGATGGTTGAGCTGAGGCTTGGATCTCTTCGTGCCTCGCGATGACAGAAATAAAAATCACACGTCAATTTCAATCGAGTCGCCGTGCAACTCCATCAGCTCGCGGCGGGCGGCGGCTTCGCCTTTGCCCATGAGCTGGGTCATGAGGTTTTCGGTGCCGGCGTTGTCCAAGGGGCCCAACTCGATGGGCAGTAAGCGGCGCGTGTCGGGGTTGAGCGTGGTGTCCCACAGCTGCTCGGCGCTCATTTCGCCCAAGCCCTTGAATCGGCTGATGCTCCAGCCGCCTTCTTTCACGCCGTCTTTACGAAGCTTGTCGATGATGGCTGTCAGCTCGCCTTCGTCCAGCGCATAGGCTTTGGAGGCGGGCTTTTTGCCGCGTGCCGGTGCATCGACGCGGAACAAGGGAGGCCGCGCCACATACAAATGACCCGCTTCGATCAGCTTGGGGAAGTGGCGGAAGAACAAAGTCAGCAGCAGCACCTGGATGTGCGATCCATCCACGTCCGCGTCCGACAAAATGCACACCTTGCCGTAACGCAGGTTGCTCATGTCGGGGTTGTCGTTGGGCCCGTGCGGGTCCACACCGATGGCCACCGAAATGTCGTGGATTTCGTTGTTGGCAAACAAGCGGTCCCGGTCCACTTCCCAGGTGTTGAGCACCTTGCCGCGCAGGGGCAAGATGGCCTGGCACTCTTTGTCGCGACCCATCTTGGCACTGCCGCCGGCCGAGTCGCCCTCGACCAGAAACACCTCGTTGTGCAAGATGTCTTTGCTCTCGCAATCGGTCAGCTTGCCGGGCAACACGGCCACGCCCGAGCTCTTGCGCTTTTCGACCTTCTGGCCTGCACGCTGGCGAAACTGCGCAGCCTTGATGGCCAACTCGGCCAGCTTTTTGCCGTAGTCCACATGCTCGTTCAGCCACAACTCCAGCGCAGGGCGCACAAAGCTAGAAACCAAGCGCACGGCGTCGCGCGAGTTCAAGCGTTCCTTGATCTGGCCCTGAAACTGCGGGTCGAGCACCTTGGCGCTCAGCACATAGCTGGCACGAGCAAACACGTCTTCGGGCATGAGTTTGACGCCTTTGGGCAGCAAGCCATGCAACTCGATGAAACTCTTGACGGCGGTGAACAGGCCGTCTCGCAAACCACTGTCGTGCGTGCCGCCTGCGCTGGTGGGGATCAAATTGACATAGCTCTCACGCACTGGCCCGCCGTCTTCGGTGAAGGCCACGGCCCAAGAAGCGCCCTCGCCTTCGGCAAAGCTTTCGCTGTTGCCATCCGCAAAACCCTCGCCTTCAAACAAGGGGATGACGGGGTCTGCGGTGAGCGTTTGCGTCAGGTAGTCACGCAGACCGGCTTTGTATTGCCAGTGTTGGTTTTCTTTGGTTTTTTCATTCACCAAAGTTACCGTCACGCCCGGCATCAGCACCGCCTTGCTGCGCAGCAAGTGCGTCAACTCGTTCATTGGCAGGGCACTGGACTCGAAGTATTTGGCGTCTGGCCAAGCGCGCACGGTGGTGCCCTGTTTGCGGTCGCCTTCGACCGATTTGCGCGTCACAAGCTGTTCGGTCACATCACCGCCCGAAAACACCAGCGTAGCCACTTGGCCCTCGCGGTAGCTTGTGGCTTCCAGGCGCTTGGACAGCGCATTGGTCACAGACACACCCACGCCGTGCAAACCGCCCGAGAAGCTGTAAGCCCCGCCCTTGCCCTTGTCAAACTTGCCGCCCGCGTGCAATCGGGTGAAGACCAGCTCGATCACGGGGGCGTTTTCTTCGGGGTGAAGGCCAAAGGGAATGCCCCGGCCATCGTCTTCGATGCTGATCGATCCATCCAAGTGCAGGATGACTTTGATCTTTTTGCCGTAACCCGCCAGCGCCTCGTCGGCGGCGTTGTCCAGCACTTCTTGGATGATGTGCAGGGGGTTGTCGGTCCGGGTGTACATGCCCGGGCGTTGCTTGACGGGTTCGAGGCCTTTGAGGACGCGGATCGAGCCTTCGGAGTACTCGTTGGAGGTTTTGACAGTTGATTGGGTAGCCATGGTGGCGGATTGTAGTGGGATTTCTTCAAAATGACTGGATGTAAATACAGCTTCTTTGGGTCCCCGCAACAGCACACACACGAGATTGGTTAAAGTCAAGGGATGCAACACCAACCTCTTTCCATGACCCAGGTGCTGGCCTGTGGCGCGGCCATCGTCACCTTGTCCATGGGCATTCGCCACGGTTTCGGCCTTTGGCTGCAACCCATCACCCAAACCCAGGGCTGGGGCCGAGAAGAATTTGCCATGGCCATGGCCATCCAGAACCTGACTTGGGGCTTCATGGGCATATTTGCCGGCATGCTGGCCGACAAGTTTGGGGCGTTCCGTGTCATCGTGGTCGGTGCGCTGCTCTATGGGCTGGGGCTGGTGGGCATGGCACAGGTCAATTCAGCCTGGATGTTTGCACTGTTCACGGGCGTCATCATTGGCACAGCGCAGGCGGGCACCACATACGCCGTGATTTACGGTGTGATTGGGCGCAACGTACCTGCCGAACGCCGCTCCTGGGCCATGGGCATTGCAGCGGCCGCAGGCAGTTTTGGGCAGTTTTTGATGGTGCCGGTGGAGGGATTGCTGATCAGCCAGGCAGGGTGGCAAAACGCCCTGCTGATTTTGGCCGCAGCCACAGTACTCATCATCCCCTTGGCTTGGGGCTTGCGTGAGGCTGCTTTGCACGCCCCTGGCCAGGCCAAACGTGAGCAAACCATCCTCCAGTCGCTCAAAGAAGCTTTCAAATATCCGAGTTTTCAACTGCTGATGGCAGGCTATTTTGTGTGCGGCTTTCAGGTCGTGTTCATCGGCGTACACATGCCCAGTTACCTCAAAGACCACGGCATGGCCCCGCAGGTGGCCAGTTATGCGCTGGCACTGATTGGCCTGTTCAATGTGGTGGGCACCTACATTGCGGGCACCATGGGTCCACAAATCCCCAAGAAACATATCCTGGCCACCATTTACATTTCACGGTCGGTGGCGATCACGCTGTTTTTGCTGGTGCCGCTGTCGCCCACCAGCGTTTACATTTTCTCGGCCGTGATGGGTCTGCTGTGGCTGTCCACCGTGCCGCCCACCAACGCCGCTGTGGCCCATATTTTTGGGGTGGCTCATTTGTCCATGCTCAGCGGTTTCATCTTTTTCGGCCACCAGATTGGTTCTTTCATGGGTGTTTGGCTCGGTGGTTATCTTTATGACAAATCTGGCAGTTATGACATCGTCTGGTACTTGGCCATCGCACTGGGCGTGTTGGCTGCGTTGGTGAACCTGCCCGTGAGGGAAAGCCCAATTGCCCGTCACACTCCCCAAAACGCATGACGAAACCGCAAACTTGGCTGTTGCTTGCAGCCGTGATCCTTGGACTGACTTTCTGGCTTTACAGCCAGTCGGACGTGGTCATCATGCTGTCCGAACAGCTGTGGTCTTGCTTTTAGACTGAATTCGAAAGTCCCAAATGCATGGCACCGAAAAACCCTCAGCCTGGTTGCAACGCTGGGCCCATCTGATCCCCCCGGGCGCCAGCGTGCTCGATGTGGCCTGTGGCGCAGGTCGCCACATGCGTTTTCTGGCTGCACTGGGGCATCACGTCACAGGCATCGACCGTAACCCCGAAGCCTTGGCTTTGGCCAAATCCCATGGATCCGTCACTTGCGCCGACATAGAAAATGGCCCATGGCCTTTTATCGGACAAACTTTCGGATGCGTGATCGTCACTCACTACCTCTGGCGGCCCCTGTTGCCCACCATCGTGGACAGTTTGGCCCCAGGTGGCGTGCTGATTTACGAAACCTTTGCAGCAGGCAACGAAACCGTGGGCAAACCATCTCGGCCAGACTTTTTGCTGCAAACCGGCGAGTTACTCAAGGTCACAAAAGGCTTACGCACCGTGGCTTACGAAGACGGTTTCGAAGCCGCGCCAGACCGTTTTGTACAACGCATCGTTGCCGTGCGATCACGGCCAACAGAGTGTGTTGAGCGCTGGCCATTGCACCCTGTTTGAATCGAACTCAGACAAGCCCTTTTGCCTGGCTTCACCCCCCGGCACAAGCACCCAAGGCTCAAGCGACTCTCACTCGTTAGAATGGTACTTTTCCTGCTCAGAAACGCCTGACATGACCACCGAATTTCGCTCCATCCGTGGCAGCATCCCTGCCCTGATCACCCCCATGCTCGCAAATGGCCAAGTGGATTACCCCAACTTGCGAAAACTGATCGACTGGCATGTGGCCGAAGGCACGGATGCCATTGTGGTCGTGGGCACCTCAGGCGAATCCCCCACTGTGACGGTGGATGAGCATTGCGAAATCATCCGCGTGTCGGTCGAGCAGGCCGCCAAACGCATTCCCATCATTGCCGGTTGTGGTGCCAATTCGACAGCCGAAGCCATTGAATTGGCCCAATTTGCTCAAAAAGTCGGTGCCGATGCGCAACTTCAGGTCGTGCCTTACTACAACAGGCCCACCCAGGAAGGCCTGTACCAGCACTTCAAGGCCATTGCTGAAGCTGTACCCAACCTGCCCGTGATTTTGTACAACGTGCCGGGTCGCACTGTGGCCGACTTGCAGCATGACACGGTGGTGCGACTGGCCCAGGTACCTGGCATCATCGGCATCAAGGAAGCCACCGGCAGCATCGAACGCGCACAGTGGCTGATTCGGGATCTGCCCAAAACCTTCGCTGTTTTTTCTGGCGATGACCCCTCCGCTGTGGCCCTCATGTTGTGCGGTGGCGCTGGCAACATCAGTGTGACGGCCAACGTAGCCCCGCGTCTGATGCACGAGTTGTGTGTGGCCGCCATGCATGGAAATGTGAAGGAAGCCATGCGCATCCAGTTTCAGCTGATGCCAATGCATAAAAACCTTTTTGTGGAAGCCAACCCCATCCCAGTGAAGTGGGCCATGCAGAGGATGGGCCTCTGCGGCCCTACTCTGCGTTTGCCCATGACCGAGTTATCCAAGCCCAATCAACCCTTGGTCGAAGCGGCCATGAAGTCCAGTGGCCTGATTTGATGGACTACCCAAGGATTTTTGTGAACCCTCTGACATTCAAAGCCATGCCCTCTGTTCCTTTCACGCGCACCGCCACTGTGCTGGCCCTGGCCAGCTTGCTCAGCGCCTGCTCGGTACTTCAGGAAGACAAAGTTGACTACAAAAGCGCGGCCAAAGCGCCCACACTCGAAGTGCCCCCGGACCTGACTCAGCTTCGCAAAGAATCGCGCTTTGCCATTGAAAGCACTTCGGCCACAGCCTCCAGCTTTCAAAATGCAAGCAACCGAGTGGTCGATGCGGGCACCGCAGCCAATGTATTGGGGCCAGTCAGGATGGAACGCCAAGGTAACCAGCGTTGGCTGGTGGCCAGCCTGCCAGCAGCAAATGTCTGGGAGCCCCTGCGCGAGTTCTGGACCAGCAATGGCTTTGTGCTGGTTACGGATGCACCCGACATCGGCATCATGGAAACCGAATGGGCCGAAAACCGGGCCAAATTGCCGCAGGACTTTATTCGGAAAACCCTGGGCAAAGTGCTCGACTCGCTTTACTCAACGGGTGAGCGTGACAAATTCAGAACCCGTGTCGAGCGAAACGCGCAAGGGGGCGTTGAGATCTACATCACCCACCGGGGCATGATTGAAAACTACACCGATAGCCAAAAAAGCAACACCATCTGGCAACCCCGCCCGAGCGACCCTGAGCTGGAAATCGAGTTCCTGCGCCGCCTGATGGTCAAACTGGGGACCTCGCCAGAAGCGGCGAAAACCGCGACTGCGCAAGCAGCGAAACCTGAACCAAGCAATCTGATCAGCAGCGTTAACGGCCTGCCCGTCATCGTGCTGCCTGACAACCTTGACCGTGCATGGCGCCGAACAGGCGTGGCTTTGGACCGCAGCGGTTTCACGGTCGAGGATCGGGATCGCACAGCCGGCGTCTACTTTGTCAGGTATGTGGCCCCAAGTGTCAACAATCAGCCAACGGGCTTTCTGGGGCGTGTTTTTGGCGGCAAAAAGGACACACCATCGACACTGACCAAATACCGGATCAGCCTCACCTCTTCTGCAGAAAACCAAAGCACACTGCGTGTCCTGAATGCCAACGGACAACCCGAGTCCTCCGCACAGGATGCTGAGCGAATCTTGAAGTTGATCGCGGCCGAGTTACGCTGAAAATGTGACATTTGGACGAAAAAAAACCCCGCATTGCGGGGTTTTTTTTCCGGTTTGCACCGGAAATCAGCATCACTTCGGAGCAGATGCGCCGGCAGCAGGAGCCGATGCGTCAGCAGCAGGTGCTGGTGCAGCAGGTGCCGCGGCAGGTGCTGGTGCAGGTGCTGGTGCTTCTTTTTTGCCGCAAGCGGACAAAGCAGCTGCAGCGATGATGGCGGCCAGAACGAGGGACTTGTTCATTTTGATTTTCCTTAGGTGAGATGTGAAAACAATTTCCGGAAATTGTTCCAAAAGCTTGTTAAGCCATTGAAACTGAGCCAAAAGCACTCGAGCTCTCTTGTGCTCAGCCTTAGATTATAGCGTTTTCCCTAGTCTTGTATTTGCACGCTTACAGACGACTTGCACTTATCGGGTGCAAATCACGAAATCAAAGACGCTTCAGCCATCCTGCCCTCATCCACTCCAACAGGGCAGCCTTGGCATCTGTGCTCAAAATTTTTATCTTCTCTCCCTTGATGGTCCGATCGTCTGCCAACTGACGCAAAACCACAGCATCTTGCCCACCCACTCGGAAGCTTTCACCATTGATAAAAATGTGCTGATCTTCGTACATCATCTTGGTACGCCGATCAAGTTGAGCGCCTTGACTCAAATCCGGTTCTTCTTCATCCCCATCAAACCAGACATTCGATTTGGGCTCGGTCAGGTATTCACCGAGCAGACTGCTCAGCAACTGAGGGTCTTTCAGCGCTTTATCGACCACTTGACGCGCAAAGTCACCCAAAGCAGCAGGGATGCTTGCAGGCGAAGACACGGCAAGTTGTTTGGGATCGCGGTAGAGGGCGTCACCAACGCCCTCAAAGGCTTCATCGGCCAAACCCAACAACAGCTCGCGGGCCAATTCGCCTTGTTGCGGTGACCTGAAACCAATCGACCAAGTCATGCACTCCCCCACGGCCACGCCATCGTGCGCATATTTCGGCGGTAGGTACAGCATGTCTCCCGGATTGAGCACAAACTCTTCCTCGGCCTCAAAATTTTGCAAAATTTTGAGTGGAACGCCGGCTTGCAGCGTCAAGTCCTTGTTGCGGCCAATGCGCCAGCGGCGCTGGCCGTGCGCTTGCAACAAGAATACGTCGTAGCTGTCAAAGTGTGGGCCTACGCCGCCCCCATCGGTGGCGTAGCTGATCATCACATCATCCAGCCGAGCATCCGGTACAAAACGAAACTGCTGCATCAGCGCATGCACGCCGTCATGGTGCAAATCGACGCCCTGCACCAAAAAAGTCCATTTTCTTTGGCTGAATGGCGGAAGACTGCGTTTGGGCAAGGGGCCGTGCCTCATCTTCCAGCCCTTGTCCGAATCGATGATCAGGCGCGACTCCACCTTCTCGTCAGCAGCCAAGGTCACGAGCTCAGATCGGCCAACGCAGGGAACAAAACCAGGTATGGCGTTGCGAACCAGCAAGGGCTTTTTCTGCCAGTGTCGCTTCATGAATTGGCTGGGTGTCAGGCCACCGAGTAAAGCCAGGGGGTGTTCTGTGTTCATCTCAGGTTCTCAACTCTCAAAACCAAAGCGGCCAAAAAATGGCCGCTAAGCTGCGACAATTGTCCTATGGAAATCAAGACACCTTCTGTGGTCGCATTGACCTGGACACTCAAAGACACGCTGGGCGAAGTTCTGGACACTCTGGACGAGCCCGTGGAATTTTTCATCGGCGGCAACGACCTGTTGCCCAAGATCGAAGAAGCCCTGCAAGGCCACGAACGCGGCGCCAAGGTCGACCTGCATTTAGAGCCAGAAGACGCTTTTGGCGACTTCGATGACCAATTGCTGTTTCTGGAGCCACTCGTCTTGTTTCCGGCCGGCTTGGAAGAAGGCCTGACCATCGAAGGCACCGCCCTGCCCGAAGGCTGCAACCCCGATGCGCCACGGAACGTGCTGTACACCGTGACCGAGATTTATCCCGAACACGTGGTGCTGGACGGCAACCACCCGCTGTCGGGCATTGCGCTGCGTTTGAGCCTGAAAGTGGAATCGGTGCGGGAGCCGACCGAATCCGAAGTGGGCAGTGGCAGTTGCGGTACTGGGTTTTTCAAGATCGAAGTGGGCGAACAAGGCACGCCCACCGGGCCAGCCTTGCACTGATTTCATTTTTTGCCAGTCGAGCCGTAACCGCCCTCACCGCGCTCGCTGGGCGCATCAAATTCATTCACCACATTGAACGTGGCTTGCACCACCGGGACAATCACCATTTGCGCGATGCGTTCCATGGGCTCGATGGTGAAGGCCACATCACTGCGGTTCCAGGCGCTGACCATCAACTGTCCTTGGTAATCGCTGTCGATCAAACCCACCAAATTGCCCAGAACGATGCCATGCTTGTGACCCAAGCCAGAGCGTGGCAACAGCATGGCCGCGTAAGCTGGATCTTTCAGGTGCACCGCAATGCCGGTGGGCACCAATTGCCAAGCATTGGGTTGCAAGGTCAATGGGGCATCCAGGCAAGCACGCAAGTCCAGGCCTGCGCTGCCGGAGGTGGCATAAGCGGGCAGTTGCTCGGCCATGCGGGGGTCGATGATTTTGAGGTCGATGTTCATGTGCAATCCAAACTGAAGGCGACATGGGTCAGGCCATGTCGCGTTGAGGAATCATTTCAAACGGCGGGCAATGTCTGCGATGAGTTGCTCGGCCAAAGCTTGTTTGCTGGCATGCGGCAACTCGCGGGCACCGGCATCGTCCACCAAGAGCAAAGCATTGTCGTCCTGGCCAAAAGTGGCTGGCCCGATGTTGCCCACCAACAGCGGCACCCCTTTGCGCAGGCGCTTGGCCGTGGCATGGGCCAGCAGATCGTGACTTTCGGCGGCAAAACCCACGCAGAACAAGGCACCCGATTGCGCACGTGCAGACTGCGCCACCGTGGCCAAGATGTCGGGGTTCTCCACGAACTTGAGCGACGGGGTTTGGCCCGAGCCATCTTTTTTGATCTTTTGATCGGCCTGTGTGTCCGGCCGCCAGTCGGCTACGGCGGCCGTCGCCACTAAGACCGAGGCTTTGTCCACCTGCGACTGGACCGCATCGAGCATTTGCCGAGCCGATCGCACATCCATGCGCTGAACGCCACGCGGCGTGGGCAAATGCACAGGCCCTGCCACCAAAGTCACTTGGGCACCCGCCATGCGGGCCGCACGGGCAATGGCAAAGCCCATCTTGCCGCTGGACAAATTGGTGATGCCCCGAACGGGGTCAATGGCCTCGTAAGTGGGGCCTGCTGTGACCAGCACATGCTGACTCGCCATGGTCTTGGGCGCAAAAAACGCCACCAGATCTTCAAGGATTTCTTCCGCTTCGAGCATGCGGCCATCGCCCGTTTCACCACAAGCCTGATCGCCCTGCCCCACATCCAGTACGTGGATGCCATCGGCCTTGAGCTGGGCCACATTGCGCTGGGTGGCGGGGTTGGCCCACATTTCGCGGTTCATGGCAGGGGCCACGATCAAAGGCACTTGCTCGATGGGCCGCGCCAAACACACGAGGCTCAAAAGCTCATCGGCACGGCCATGCAGCAGTTTGGCCATGAAGTCCGCACTGGCTGGCGCCACCACAATCGCATCGGCTTCGCGGCTCAAGTTGATGTGCGCCATGTTGTTGGCTTCGCGCGTGTCCCACTGCGAGGTGTAGACCGGACGACCCGACAAGGCCTGCATGGTCACGGCCGTCATGAATTGCTCAGCCGCCTCGGTCATGACGACCTGCACGGTGACACCCGCCTTGACCAGGGCGCGGCAGAGTTCCGCCGACTTGAACGCAGCAATGCCGCCCGACAAGCCCAGAACGATGTGTTTTCCAGCCAATGTGTTCATGGCAGGGGAATGTAGCAGACCGCTGCACATTCAGCGCGAAGTGGCTTGAACGCGATGACCCGAGAAAATTGACAGCAACGCAGTGCCGGGGCCGGGGCTGGTCGGATCGGGCGATTTGGCGAGCGAAGCGAGTTATGAGCCCGACCGGCCAGCCCCGGCCCCGGCGCGGAAAACGATCACCGCCACAGCAAGCAAACCCACAAGAAACGGTTGCAGACCGAGAAAACCCCGAACCCGACTGTCTATAATCACGATTTCCACCTACCGGGCCTGCCAAGTGCCCGTTTTGGACATGACCAAATTTGTCTTCGTCACCGGCGGTGTGGTGTCTTCCCTGGGCAAGGGAATCGCCTCCGCCTCACTGGCCGCCATCCTCGAATCGCGCGGCCTCTCCGTCACCCTCATCAAGCTCGATCCCTACCTCAACGTCGACCCCGGCACCATGTCGCCCATCCAACACGGCGAGGTGTTTGTGACCGACGACGGCGCCGAAACCGACCTGGATCTGGGCCACTACGAGCGCTTCATCAACACCCGGATGAAGAAGACCAACAACTTCACCACCGGCCAGATTTACAAAAGTGTCCTCGAAAAAGAGCGCCGGGGCGATTACCTGGGCAAGACCGTGCAGGTCATTCCCCACGTCACCAACGAAATTCAGGACTTCGTCAAGCGCGGCGCGGGCTACGGCACACCCGAAGCAGTCGATGTGGCCATCGTCGAGATTGGTGGCACCGTGGGTGACATCGAGTCCCTGCCGTTTTTGGAAGCCGTGCGCCAGCTGAGCCTGCGCTTGGGCCCCAACAACACCGCTTTTGTGCACCTGACCTACCTGCCCTGGATTGCCACGGCCGGTGAGCTCAAGACCAAGCCCACCCAACACACCGTGCAAAAACTGCGCGAAATCGGTATCCAGCCTGATGCACTGTTGTGCCGTGCTGACCGCTACATCCCGGACGACGAGCGCGACAAGATTTCACTCTTCACCAACGTGCAAAGCTGGGGCGTGATCTCCATGCCGGACGTTGACACCATCTACAAAGTCCCCCGTGTGCTGCACGAACAAGGCCTGGACGGACTGATCTGCGACAAGCTGCGCTTGAACACGCCACCGGCCAATCTCAAGCGCTGGGACGATCTGGTGCACGATACCGAGCACCCGCAAGGCGAAGTGACGATTGCCATGGTGGGCAAGTACGTGGAATTGACCGACAGCTACAAATCGGTCAACGAAGCACTCAAGCACGCTGGCATGCGCAACCATGTGCGCGTCAAAATCGAGCATATCGATTCCGAAACCATCACCCCCGAGACCGTGGTCAGCCTGGCTAAATACGACGGCGTGCTGGTGCCCGGCGGTTTTGGCAAGCGTGGCGTGGAAGGCAAGATCGAAACCGCGCAATACGCCCGCACCCACCAAGTACCCTATCTCGGCATCTGCCTGGGCATGCAAGTGGCGACCATCGAATACGCCCGTCATGTGGCTGGTATGAAGGATGCCAACAGCACCGAGTTCGAGCCTGAGACCCCATTTCCTGTGATTGCCCTTATCAATGAATGGAAAGACGCCGACGGCTCCATCCAGGTGCGTGATGCGAACTCGGACATGGGCGGCACCATGCGCCTGGGCGCGCAAAGCTCCGACGTGGCCAAGGGCACGCTGGCGCATCAGATTTATGGCGACGTGGTCACCGAGCGCCACCGCCACCGCTATGAAGCCAACGTGAATTACCTGGACGACTTGCGCAAAGCGGGTCTGGTGATTTCGGCGTTGACCCAGCGCGAGCAGCTGACCGAAATCGTCGAATTGCCACAAGCCGTTCACCCCTGGTATGTGGGTGTGCAGTTCCACCCCGAGTTCAAGTCCACCCCTTGGGACGGCCACCCTTTGTTCAACGCCTTTGTGAAGGCGGCTATCACGAACAAGGCCAAGGCCTGATTTCCCCTACAGGAGCCCCCATGAAACTTTGCGGATTTGACGTTGGCCTGCACCAACCCTTCTTTTTGATTGCGGGCACTTGCTCGATCGAAGGACTGGAGATGTCCATCGAGGTGGCGGGTCGCCTGAACGAGGCTTGCTCGTCCCTGGGCATTCCGCTCATCTACAAAGGTTCATTTGACAAAGCCAACCGCTCATCCGGCAGCACAAAGCGTGGTGTGGGCATCGATGCGGGCTTGAAAATCCTGGACGAGGTTCGCCGCCAAATCGGCGTGCCGATCCTGACCGATGTACACGACGAGTCACAGGTCAAAACCGTGGCCAGCGTGGTCGATGTGCTGCAGACCCCGGCTTTTTTGTGCCGGCAGACCGACTTCATCCGCGCCGTTGCGCAGTCGGGCAAGCCGGTCAACATCAAGAAGGGCCAGTTTTTGGCCCCTTGGGACATGAAAAACGTCATCGACAAGGCCCGCAGCGCTGCACACGAACTGGGGCTGCCCGAAGACAACTTTTTGGCCTGCGAGCGCGGTGTGAGCTTTGGCTACAACAACCTGGTAGCCGACATGACCAGTTTGGCCGAAATGCGCAAAACCGGCGCGCCTGTGGTGTTCGACGTGACCCACTCGGTGCAAAAGCCGGGCGGCCAAGGCACCAGCAGCGGAGGCGCCCGCGAGATGGTGCCCGTCCTGGCACGCGCCGGTGTGGCCGTGGGTGTGGCGGGCCTGTTCATGGAAACACATCCCAAGCCCGCAGACGCTTGGTCGGACGGCCCGAACGCCGTGCCACTTGGCCAAATGAAAGCCCTGCTGGAAACCCTGGTGCAACTCGATTCCATCACCAAAAAGAACCCATTTTTAGAGGACAACTTCGCATGAGCGGCTACATCATCGCCCACGTTCAGGTCACCAACCCTGTTCAATATGAAGAGTACAAGAAGTGGTCCACAGCGGCCATGAAAACCGCAGGCGCCGAAGTGTGTGTGCGCGGCGGCCAGGTGCAAGTGCTCGAGGGCGACTGGGCCCCTGAGCGCATCGTCGTCCTGAAGTTTCCCTCGTTCGAGGCCGCCAAGGCTTTTTACGAACTGCCCGAATACCTGAAAGCTCGCGAAGCGCGCGAAGGTGCCGCCATCATGCGCATGGTGGCCGTCGAAGGCGTCTGAACCGCTGGCTTCAAAGACCGGTTTTATTTTTCAATTGAGAGAGTTCAAAAATGAGTGCAATCGTAGATATCGTTGGCCGTGAAGTCCTCGACAGCCGTGGCAATCCCACCGTCGAATGCGACGTGCTGCTGGAATCCGGCGTCATGGGCCGCGCCGCTGTGCCGTCCGGCGCATCCACCGGCAGCCGCGAAGCCATCGAGTTGCGTGACGGCGACCAGAGCCGATACTTGGGCAAAGGCGTGCTCAAAGCGGTGGAGCATATCAACACCGAAATCTCCGAAGCCGTGCTGGGCCTCGACGCCTCCGAGCAGGCCTTTTTGGATCGCACCCTGATCGACCTGGACGGCACCGACAACAAGTCACGCCTGGGTGCCAATGCCATGCTGGCCGTGTCCATGGCGGTGGCCCGCGCTGCAGCCGAAGAGTCCGGTCTGCCCCTTTACCGCTACTTTGGCGGCATGAATGCCAACCAATTGCCCGTGCCCATGATGAACGTCATCAACGGTGGCGCACACGCCAACAACAACCTGGACTTGCAAGAGTTCATGATCATTCCCGTGGGCGCACCCAGCTTCCGCGAAGCCGTGCGCTGGGGCGCTGAAGTGTTCCACGCGCTCAAGAAAATCATCCACGACAAAGGTATGAGCATTGCCGTGGGCGACGAAGGCGGCTTTGCCCCCAACATTGACAGCCACGAAGCGGCCATCCAGATGGTGCTCGATGCGATTGCCGCTGCTGGTTACACCGCTGGCGAGCAGATTGCCATTGGTCTGGACTGCGCAGCCAGCGAGTTCTACAAAGACGGCAAGTACGTGTTGGCCGGTGAGGGCGGCATCAGTCTGACATCCGAGCAGTGGACGGACATGCTGGCCACCTGGTGTGACAAGTACCCCATCATCAGCATTGAAGACGGCATGGCCGAAGGCGATTGGGACGGCTGGAAAGTGCTGACCGACCGCTTGGCCAAGAACGTGCAGATCGTCGGTGACGACCTGTTCGTGACCAACACCAAAATCCTCAAAGAAGGCATCGACAAGGGCATCGCCAACTCGATCCTGATCAAAATCAACCAAATCGGCACACTGACCGAAACTTTTGCCGCCATCGAAATGGCCAAGCGCGCCGGTTACACCGCCGTCATCAGCCACCGCTCGGGCGAGACCGAAGACAGCACCATCGCTGACATTGCCGTGGGCCTGAACGCGGGTCAGATCAAAACCGGCTCCATGAGCCGTTCCGACCGCATGGCCAAGTACAACCAGCTGCTGCGCATCGAAGAAGACTTGGGTGATGTGGCGGTTTACCCTGGCCGCAGCGCGTTTTATAACCTGCGCTGACCCTTGAGACATGGGCAATCGCCTGCTTCCCATTGTGCTGTTCGCCCTGTTGGCGATCGTACAAGCCCAACTGTGGTTTGGGCCAGGCAGCTTGCCACATGTTCGTGAGTTGCGCCAAGAACTGGCGCAACAAAAACTGGCCAACGAAGAAGCTCGCCGCCGAATGGAGCAATTGAGTGCCGAAGTCAACGATCTGAAAGAAGGTCTGAACATGGTCGAAGAGCGTGCCCGACACGAGTTGGGCATGGTCAAAACCAACGAAATTTTTGTGCAAATCACCAAATGAGGTCATCACTCATCGGGTGGATGCATGAGGGAATATGAACCCCCTTCGCACAGCCATTGTGGGAGCTGAAAGCACAGGCAAAACTTGGCTCACACTTCAACTGGCTGGTGTTTTGCGTACACGCGGTCAAACTGTGCTCGCGTTGGACGAAGTGCTTCGCAATGGGTGCTCCCAATCAGACAAAACGCGACGGCATGACGCGCATTTGGCCATTGCTTGTGATCAAGCACAAGCCATACAACAAGCAGCCCAGCAAGCGCCTGCATCATGGCTTTTGTCCGACAAAACGCCCTTGATGACAGCGGTCTACAGTCATCTTTTGTTGGATGACACCAGCCTCTACCCCATGGCAATGGCACACCATGCCTTGTATGACATCACCTTGGTCACCGGGCTTGATCTGCCTTGGGTGGCTGACGGCTTGCAAGGTGATGACCCCAAGGTGCGCGCTGCCGTCGACACCCTGGTTCGACAAGCACTGGACCAAGCGGGCATGGCCTATCGGGTGGTGTATGGCCAGGGGGAGCGGCGATTGAATAACGCTTTGCTGGCCCTTGGTTTGCCTGGCGAAGACTTTTCAGCGCAACAAACGCGAGAATTGGGCCAGTTTGCGATCAATCAAGGGCGAGGCATTTGGCAATGCAACGAATGCAGTGACCCTGCCTGCGAGAAAAAGTTGTTCTCAGAGCTTTTGGAGCAACGCTCAGCGTCGTGAACGGCGCAGCGTTTTGTGATCGGTTGCATAGCCGTAGCACCGCGACTTTAAATGTTCCATGGATGGTGAGCAACGAATTTTGAACATCTTTGAACCGCCCCGAGGCTCAACAACTCAAAACCTAGCGGGGCAATGACGTATGGCTCACACTGGGTCTACTGACATCGTAGCCAAACCATCTTGCTGAAATCGGCTTGAAGGAACCATCTCCGAGCAGCTTCTGGACGGCCTCAGACAAGGTCCGAACCAATGCTTTGTTGCCCTTGCGCACGGCCCAGCCAGATGACAAAAGTGGCGAGAATGGTGACGTAACCTTGATGGGTAAACCATCACGTTCGATGTAGTAGTCAGCGATGAGACTCTCTTCGAGCACCGCATCCAGTTTCTTCTCCGCCAATTGTCTGAACGCAAGATCGATGCTCTGAAAAGGAAAGACTGATTTGCCCAAAGCACCACGCACTTGATCTTCGACACCTGTATTGGCCAAAACACCTAATTTTTTCCCAACCAAGTCGTCCAATGACAAAAAGTCACGCGAATCCTCTTCGTGTTGAACACATACGAGCTGATTGGCAGCATACGCGCGAACAAAATCAAACTGGCGGCGGTTTTCTGGTGTGGCCAGCAGCTGATTGGCAATGACTGAAATCTCCCCAGAGTTCAGTTTTTTCTGTAAATTGGCCATCCCGTCGGACTGAACTTTCAACTCCACTTTCAAAATAGACGCTACTCGCTTGAGCACATCGACATCAAAGCCCTTCAATTGACCCTCATTGAAGCTGAATGGCTTGTAATTTGACAAAAAACCAACCCGCAACACACCCCCCTCAAGTTCAGGTGTTTGGGCCAAAACAGGTAGAGCAATCGTTGGCGAGCAAAAGGCCAGAGGCAAGGTCAAAAAATTCCTGCGCGTCATGCACCACCCTGTAGACAAAACAGGCCGCTCAATCATGAAAGGCCCCCTCAAAACAATGCCTGAGCTCGTGGCCAAGGTAGTTGTAACCCGTTGTCTGGGGGGTCACGATCGTGCACTCTTTGCGTCTAACATTCCAAAAGGCACAAGCCATGGGGCGAGAAGTAGGCGTCACCTTGAGACCCGTAATTCGGGCGCAATACTCGTAACCATCCTGACGCACGAGGTATTTAAGTTTGGGTTGGACAATCACCCGCTGTGATTCGGACATGGGCGTAAATCGTACTGTATCAACCTGCGGAGGCCGCATGGTGGTGGTTTCACATCCCGCTAAAAACAGCA
Source organism: Comamonadaceae bacterium (assembly GCA_027488215.1). Classification (GTDB taxonomy): domain Bacteria; phylum Pseudomonadota; class Gammaproteobacteria; order Burkholderiales; family Burkholderiaceae_C; genus Limnohabitans_A. The sequence continues at coordinate 38,655 of JAIYCB010000031.1, read as the reverse complement.
TGCACCCAAGCCCCCAAATCACCCTGACTCGAGGAAATAGATGAAGGGCAAATGGGTTGGCCTTGATCATCAGCGGGCCTCCAAACAATGCACCAACAAATGACCCAACTGTGAATGCGTGGTCTGGCCAGTGGTCACAATGGTGCACTGCGATGCCTGCAATTGCCAATAGACACAGCCCTCGGGACGGCTGACAAACCCATCTTTGGGGCCGGCTTGCTGACAAAAACTGCTGGCATTGGGCTTGACCAACCAACTGACTAATGGCTCTGGAATCTTGCGCAGAGACACATCTGGCGGGTTAAAAAGCGTGAAATCGAGCAATCGATCAGCCATGGCGGGCGAACATGAGAGTAAGCACGCAAAGCTAATTGAACTACAACAGAAAACTTTTCTTAATTTCACCGCAATCTGGCCAGTGTTCTTAGCCTTCAAACCAGGTTGATCTGAACACTCTCGACGACAAAAGACTCAGGCCAAGGCCCTCGTGTGTGAAGGCCTTGTCAACCTGTCCGTCCAGGGTGGCATCGGATTGGTTGGCGTTCCAATCGTGATCAATTGTACCCACCGAGTGCTCAAAAATTAAATAATTCAGAAATATTAAATTATATTAATAAATAATTTTTTATAATTTTAAAAATTTAACTGCTATATATATTATGCTAAATTGATCGTAGGATAGACCAGGGCTTGAAGAGCTTCTTCGGTAAAGTTCTGATCAGCGACAATCTCACCTGGACTCCATTGACTGGCCTGCAACTGCAAAAGCAGTTAGTCCTGAACCTTTTATCGATTGATTTGATTAACGACATGATTCAAGCGACCGAATTCGCCCCAGGACTGACCATTCAGGGTTTTACTGCCCCACTTAGCCTGTCCAAATTCAAGTTGATCGCTTTTGATATGGACTCGACATTGATCAACATCGAGTGCGTCGATGAGATTGCCGATGCGGCTGGCCGCAAGGCCGAAGTGGCCGCCATCACTGAAGCGGCCATGCGCGGGGAGATCACCGATTACAAAGAAAGCTTGCGCCAAAGGGTGGGCTTGCTCAAGGGTGTGACGGTCGCCCACATGCAGCAGGTGCTGACCGAGCGACTGCGCCTGAATCCGGGTGCGGCCAATTTGGTCAACGCCTGCAAGGCGTCAGGCATGAAGGTGCTCTTGGTGTCTGGGGGCTTCACCTATTTCACCGACCATGTGCGCGATGTATTAGGCATTGACTGGACGCGCTCAAACGTACTGGAATTCAATGATGGTGTGCTGACTGGTCGAATGGTAGACCAAGCCTGGGGCGACATATGTGACGGGGAAGAAAAGCGCAAAACCCTTTTGGAAACTTGCCAGATGATGGGCATTTCACCAGAGGAAGCCATTGCCATGGGCGACGGCGCGAACGACTTGCCCATGATGGGCGTCGCTGGCTTGTCGGTGGCCTATCAGGCCAAACCCAAGGTACGCGAACAAGCCATGGTGGCCATCAATCAAGGTGGCTTGGATCGCTTGTTGGAAGTCATGACAAACTGAAAGTCCAACCACCGGATTTCAAGCCGCTGCAAAAAGCACGACGCTCAAGGTTTTTGACCTGAAAGCAACAAAGCGAGTCCTGTGTCATCGATCACAGGAACCCCCAGCGCTTGTGCCTTGTCGAGCTTGCTGCCCGCTTCGGCCCCGGCCACTACATAGTGGGTTTTCTTACTGACCGAGCCAGCCACTTTGGCGCCCAGCGCTTCGAGTTTTTCTTTGGCCTCGTCTCGACCCATGCTTTGCAAGGTGCCCGTGAGCACCACGGTGATGCCTGCCAACGGCATCTCGGTGGGGGCCAGTGCATCGCCTTCCGGCCAGCTCACGCCCGCATCTCGCAAGGCTTGCACCACCTCGCGGTTGTGCGACTGGTCAAAAAAGGTGCGAATGCTGTGCGCCACCACCGGGCCCACGTCGGCCACTTGCAAGAGCGCGTCTTCGCTGGCGGCCATGACGGCATCGAGCTGGCCGAAATGACGCGCCAGCTCTTTGGCCGTGGCCTCACCCACGTGGCGAATGCCCAGACTGAACAAAAAACGTCCGAGGGTGGTGTTTTTGGACTTGTCCAGTGCTTCAAGCAAGTTGACGGCTGATTTCTCGGCCATGCGGTCCATGTTCGACAGCGTCTCCAGCTTCAAGTGGTACAGATCGGCCAAGGTTTTGACCTGGCCCGAATCCACCAGTTGGTCCACCAATTTGTCGCCCAGTCCGTCTACGTCCATGGCGCGGCGGTGAGCAAAGTGCCAAATGGCCTGCTTGCGCTGGGCGCTGCAAAACAACCCACCCGTGCAGCGGTGGTCGGATTCACCTTCTTCCCGCTCCGCAAGGCTCCCGCATACTGGGCAGTGGCTCACCATGGTGAACTGCGGCGCGTCAGCCGGACGTTGGTCCAGCACCACTGAGACGACCTCGGGAATCACGTCGCCTGCACGGCGCACGATCACAGTGTCGCCCACCCGCACGTCCTTGCGACGGGCTTCCAATTCGTTGTGCAGCGTGGCATTGGTCACCGTCACGCCACCCACAAACACCGGTGCCAGTTTGGCCACGGGGGTGAGCTTGCCGGTACGGCCCACTTGCACGTCGATAGCCTGAACGGTGGTCATTTCTTCTTGCGCCGGGTATTTGTGGGCCACGGCCCAACGCGGCTCGCGAGTCACAAAACCCAGGCGCTGTTGCTGCGCCAGGTCGTTGACTTTGTAGACCACGCCATCGATGTCGTACGGCAAGGCGTCGCGTTCTGCCGCGATGCGCTGGTGAAACGCCACCAGCCCAGCAGCGCCTTGCATACGAGACGTTTGCTCGGCCACCGGAAAGCCCCAGGTCTTGAGCTGCTGGAGCATGTCAAAGTGGGTTTGCCACTGCGGGCCGCCTGCGCTTTGGGGAGTGATGTCGCCCAGACCATAGGCGAAAAAACTCAAGGGACGCTTTGCCGCGATACCTGAATCAAGCTGGCGCACGGCACCAGCAGCGGCGTTGCGCGGATTGACAAAAGTTTTTTCACCCTTGCTGCCTGCAGCGATGCGTTGACGCTGGCGTTCGTTCAACGCTTCAAAGTCGCCCCGGCGCATGTAGACCTCGCCTCGGACTTCCAGCACCGCAGGCGCATCAATTGGCAAACGCAACGGAATTTGACCGATGGTGCGGATGTTGGCCGTGACCTCTTCGCCGGTTTCACCGTCGCCACGAGTGGCTGCTTGCACCAGCACGCCGTTTTCATAACGCAGGCTCATGGCCAAGCCGTCGAATTTGAGTTCAGCCACATACTCCACGGCTGAGTCGGCTTCGGTCAGGCCCAGCTCTTTGCGGATTCGGGTATCGAAGGCTTCTGCCCCGCTGGCTTCGGTGTCGGTTTCGGTGCGGATGCTGAGCATAGGCACGCGGTGCGTGACCGTGGCAAATGCATCCAGAACTTGCCCGCCCACACGCTGGGTGGGCGAATCGGGCGTCAGCAGTTCGGGGTGAGCCGACTCCAGCGCTTGCAACTCGCGAAACAGTCGGTCGTATTCTGCATCGGGAATTTCGGGCGCGTCCAGCGTGTAGTAGGCGTGCGCGTGATGGTGAAGCTGGCTGCGCAGGGCTTGCACCCGAGAGATCGGGCCGTCAGCAAGAGTCGATGCCCTCTTGGGTTCGGGGAACAAGTCGCCAAACAGGTCTGGCGTGTTGGGGTTCAAGGCTGGTCCCCGCTCAAGAGAACAGGCGACGCGCTTGGGGCGATCCGGCAGTCAGCTCACGAGAATCGAGCGCGTCATACAGCTGCTGCAAGTCAAGCCCAATTTGGTCAAGCGTGGCATCGCTGAGAACCTGACCTTCACCATCGGTCATGACACCATCCATTTGCGCGGCCAACTGCGAGGCGGCTTCACGCAGACGAGCATAAGGCTGCTCTTCGCGGGCAATCTGAGGCACGTCCAAGCTCAGAACAAATGAGCGGATGGCCGACAGGTCGGGATCCTCAGCCATCGCCGCATGGGTGTCAAAAGTCAGGGAAAGCACAGCCGGCAGACCTTGCACCGCAGCGGGCAAAACCATGCGGCCGGGTATGACACCTGCGACGAAGCCCAAGCGGGCCGCATGTTGATGAATGTACCCAGGGCTCCAAGCTGCGGTGCGGGCACATAGCGTGAAACTCAACTGTGCGTCGTGCACGCTGGCAAATTGGTCCAGCTCGCGGGCGCGGGCCACTTCTTCAAGCATGTCAGTGAAGCTGGCACTTCCACCTATGGCATCTGCAAAAGCCTGAGTTTTGACGACAAACTCAGAAAATTCGATGTTGTTGAGCGCACCAACTCGGTTGGCCAGCTGAATCCCTGCCTGAAATGCGCTGTAGCGCCGCCCAGCGACCAGAGCTTCCCACTGACCTGTTCCTTGATCAAATCCCTCAACAGAAAACAACTTCGTGCCCACCCGGCGGGTGGTCGGCAGGGCCGCCAAGGCCGCATCGCCCGATACAGGTTGGTCTATTTCAATCGCAGCCAACACATCGATCAGCGCGTCCAGCTGGGGTTTACGATCGGGTTGGCTCAGGTGACTGAAGTTGTCTTGGAGAACAGGCTCACGGGCATCGGCACTACTGACAACAGCAGCAGGATCGGCCTCAAGGACAGGCTCGATGGCATGCACAGTGGGTTCGAGCGGGGGCTCGCGATGAGGGTCAGCTTGGCGGGGCGCGTTTTTGCGCGAGATCCAGTAGTTGTAAAGCACCACGGCCGCAACGGTGAGCGCGCCTATAGCGGCCAAACTCAACTGCAATGAGCTCATCGATTCCAAGATAACTTCCTCAGGCCACGTCGGCCATTGACACTGCGGACTCCATGTCCACAGCCACGATGCGTGAAACGCCCTGTTCCTGCATGGTCACACCGATCAACTGTTCGGCCATTTCCATGGCGATCTTGTTGTGACTGATGAACAGGAACTGGGTCTCTTTGCCCATGCCCTTGACCAATTTGGCATAACGCTCGGTGTTGGCGTCGTCCAGCGGTGCGTCCACCTCATCGAGCAAACAAAACGGGGCCGGATTGAGCTGAAAAATCGCAAACACCAGGGCGATGGCCGTGAGGGCTTTTTCGCCACCCGACAGCAAGTGGATGGTCTGGTTCTTCTTGCCGGGCGGCTGCGCCAGCACTTGCACGCCAGCGTCCAGAATCTCGTCGCCGGTCATCACCAGGCGCGCATTGCCCCCGCCAAACAGTTCGGGGAACATGCGGCTGAAGTGCTCGTTGACGATCTTGAAAGTGCCGCCCAACAGTTCGCGGGTTTCGGTGTCGATCTTGCGTATCGCGTCTTCGAGGGTATTCATCGCGTCGGTCAGGTCAGCGCACTGCGAGTCGAGGAAGACCTTGCGCTCGCGCGAGGTGGTCAGCTCTTCCAAAGCCGCCAGGTTGACCGGGCCCAAAGCGGTGATTTCGCGGTGGATGCGGTCAATCTCGCCCTGCAGCCCCGTCACGCGCACCTGGCCTGCCTCGATCGAAGCGGCCACGGCCTCCAGGTCCGCTTTCGCGTCGGCCAGCAGCTGGGTGTATTGCTCCAGCCCCAGGCGGGCGGCTTGCTCCTTCAGTTGCAAATCGGTGATGCGCTGGCGCAGCGGGTCGAGTTCGCGCTCGAAGCTCACGCGCCGCTCGTCGCTGGCACGCAGCTTGGCGGTCAGGTCGTCGTAGGCGCTGCGGCAAGCACCCAAGGCTTGCTCGCGCTCCAGTTTGATGGCCAGCACGTTTTGCAGACCGGCTTGTGCAGCGGCATCGGTCAGGCGGCTGAGTTCGTCGCGGGCCCGCTGCATTTCGGCGTTGATGCTGGCCACTTGCTGCTGCGCCGTCTCTATGGTTCGGTTCAGCTCGGCGCGGCGGGCGTCCAGGCTGCGCTGAGAAAACTGGGCTTCTTGCGCCCGGCGCTCCAAGCTGCGCTGTTGTTCGCGGCATTCGGCCAGCTTGCGCTCGGCCTCGATCACGCGTTCATCCAGCTGAGCGTGGCGCTCTTGCGTGTCGGCCAGCTGCATGTCCAGCTCTTCAAAGCGGGCTTCGGCGGTGACGCGGCGCTCTTGCAACTCGTCCAACAAGGCCTCGACTTCGGCCAAGTCGTTGTTGATCTGCTCGCTGCGGACGCGGGTCTGGGCCACCAACTGTGACAGGCGCAGGGTTTCCACCTGAAGCTCGTGGGTGCGCGACTGGCTTTCGCTGGCTTCGCGGCGAACGGTGATCAGGCGCTGCGAGGCATCGGCATAGGCCGCTTCAGCCCGCACCAAAGCGCTGCGGCTTTCTTCTGAAATCAGGGTCTGGGCGCGCAGCTGCTTTTCCAGGTTCTCGATCTCCTGGGCGCGGCCAAGCATTCCGGCTTGCTCGGAGTCTTGCGCGTAAAACACCACGCTGTTAATTTGAACCGCATGGCCAGCCTGCACCAACAGGGTTTCACCCGCTTGCAGCTGGCTACGCCAGGCCAGCGCGTCTTCCAAATTGGGGGCGGTGTAGCAGCCTTGCAGCCAGTCGACCAACAGGGCCGAGAGGCCTGCATCGTGCACACGAAGCAAGTTGGCCAAAGGCTTGCAGCCTGAAGGCAAACCACCGCGTGCTGCGGCTTTGGCGGCCAAAGGCGGGCTGAAAAAGCTCAGCTTGGCAGGCGGCGCGTCATTGGCAAACGAGCGCACCATGTCCAGGCGAGAGACTTCCAGGGCCGACAGGCGCTCACGCAGAGCCGATTCGAGGGCGTTTTCCCAGCCGGGTTCAATGTGGATGCGGCTCCACAGGCCTTCCAACCCGTCCATGCCGTGCTTGGCCAGCCAGGGCTTGAGCTTGCCATCGGTTCGCACTTTCTCCTGCAAGGCCTTGAGCGCCTCAATCCGGGCGCTCAGATCGGCCAGGCGGGCCGATTCATCGTTGACGGCGGCTTGTCGGCTGCGGCGGTCTTCGTCCAGCGCGGGCACCTGTTCTTGCAGGTCTTGCAAGCGGGCTTCGGATTCGGCCGACAGTGCCTCTGCCTCGGCCAGTTGTTCTTGCAACTGCTGAAGGCGAGCCTCATCGGGTGCGGCCAGTGCGTTGCGGTCGATCAGCAGGCGTTCGCGGCGGGTGTCGAGCTGGCGCGATTGCTCTTCAATGTTGCGCTGGTCAGCGGCCAGCACGCCAATTTGCTGCTGCACCTGCACCACCGTGGCACGCTGGACGGTGGCGTCGTTTTGGGCTTTGCGCAGGGCTTCTTCCAGGTCGGGCAAGGCCATGGCCTGGTCTTCGACCTGAGCGGCCAGGGTCATGCTTTGGTCTTCGGCCATGGCCGCCTGCTCGGACAGGGTTTCGAGCTCGGCCTGCGCGTCCTGGCTGCGGGTGCCCCACTGCGCAGTCTGTTCGATCAACTGCTGCAAACGCTGTTCGGCGCGTTGACGGCCTTCGACCACGAAGCGAATTTCGGCCTCTAGCCGCCCCACTTCAGCGCTGGCTTCATACAAAGCGCCTTGCGCTTGGTTGACCTGGTCACCCGCCGCGTAATGCGCTTGGCGGATGGTTTCCAAATCGGCTTCGACATGCCTCAGATCGGCCATGCGCGATTCGAGCGCGTTGACGGCTTGGTCCACATCGGACTTCATACGACCCTGGTCGGCCTCGGCGTCACGGCGCTTCAAGAACCACAGCTGGTGCTGTTTGAGCGTGCTGTCGGCTTGCAGCGTGTTGTAGCGCTGGGCCACTTCGGCCTGTTTTTCGAGCTTTTCGAGGTTGGCGTTCAGCTCACGCAGGATGTCGTCCACCCGGGTCAGGTTCTCGCGGGTGTCAGACAGGCGGTTTTCGGTCTCGCGGCGACGTTCTTTGTATTTGGAGACACCGGCAGCTTCTTCCAGGAACAAGCGCAGCTCCTCCGGGCGCGACTCGATGATGCGGCTGATGGTGCCCTGGCCGATGATGGCGTAGGCGCGTGGACCCAGGCCCGTGCCCAAAAACACGTCCTGCACGTCGCGTCGGCGCACCGGCTGGTTGTTGATGTAATAACTGCTGTTGCCGTCGCGGGTCAGCACGCGCTTGACCGCGATCTCGGCAAATTGGCCCCACTGGCCGCCGGCGCGGTGGTCGGCGTTGTCAAACACCAGCTCCACGCTGGCGCGGCTGGCGGGCTTGCGGGTGGTGGTGCCGTTGAAGATGACGTCTTGCATGGATTCGCCACGCAACTCCGACGCTTTCGACTCACCCAGCACCCAGCGAACCGCGTCCATGATGTTGGATTTGCCACAACCGTTAGGGCCGACCACGCCCACCAACTGTCCTGGTAGCAGGAAGTTGGTCGGTTCGGCGAACGATTTGAAGCCTGAAAGCTTGATGGAATTGAGGCGCACGGCGGTTTGGTTCGTGGTCGGATCGGTGGGGGATCAACAAATTGGGCGAGCCCAATGGCCAACCCCAATTAAAACGTCAATGTTACCCGACAGGCATGGTGAAAAAACTGCTGACAAGCCCAAGGAACAACAGGCACCCTCGATCCCGGATAATCGGGGGATGAATCCCCTTCTCGCCAAGCTGCAACCCTACCCCTTTGAACGGCTCAAGCAGCTGTTTGCCAGCGTCACGCCCAACCCGGCCCTTCGCCACATCAGCCTGGGGATTGGCGAACCCAAACACGCCACGCCCGCCTTCATTCAGGAAGCGCTCAAGGCCTCGGTGGCCACAGGCCTTTCGGCCTATCCGGCCACAGCGGGCGAGCCCGCGCTGCGCAAGGCCTGCGCGGCCTGGCTGCAAAGCCGTTACCGCTTGACCCTTGACCCGATCACGCAGGTGCTGCCTGTCAACGGCTCACGCGAAGCCTTGTTTGCCCTGACGCAAACCGTGATCGACCCGACCCGCCCCGGCGCGACGGTGGTCAGCCCCAACCCGTTCTATCAAATCTACGAAGGTGCGGCCTTGCTGTCAGGGGCTGAGCCTTATTACGTGCCCAGCGACCCAGCCCGCAACTTTGCCAACGACTGGGACAGCGTGCCTGCCGAGGTTTGGGCCCGCACACAGTTGCTGTTCGTCTGCTCGCCCGGCAACCCCACAGGCGCGGTCATGCCCCTGTCCGAGTGGGAAAAACTCTTTGCCATGTCTGACGAGTACGGTTTCGTGATCGCGTCGGACGAGTGCTACAGCGAGATTTATTTCCGCGAAGAGGCTCCTTTGGGGAGCCTCGAAGCCGCCCACCAGCTGGGCCGCACCAACTTCAAAAACCTGATCGCCTTCACCAGCCTGTCCAAACGCAGCAATGTTCCGGGCCTGCGCAGCGGTTTTGTAGCGGGCGACGCGGCCATCATCAAGCAGTTTTTGCTCTACCGCACTTACCACGGCAGCGCCATGAGCCCTGTGGTGCAGGCCGCTAGCGTGGCCGCCTGGGACGACGAAAGCCATGTGGTGGACAACCGCAACCAATACCGCACCAAGTTTGCCCAGGTCACGCCCGTGCTGGCTGAAGTGCTGGATTTAAAACTGCCCGATGCGAGCTTTTACCTCTGGGCTGGCGTGCCCGCCGGCTGGCACGGAGATGACGCCGCGTTTGCCCAAGCGCTTTACCAAGCAGAACACGTCACCGTACTGCCTGGCAGCTACTTGGCACGCGATTTCAAGGGCAGCAACCCGGGCCAAGGCCGTATCCGCATGGCCCTGGTGGCCGAGACTGCCGAGTGCTTGGAAGCGGCCGAACGCATCGCCCGCTTTGTGCATGCCCACCCCAACAAGGTTTGAGTATGAGCACCTGTCACGATACCCTGCGCCTGGCCGAGCAGCTGATCTCCAGACCCTCGGTAACCCCGAACGATGAGGGCTGCCTGGACCTGATCGCCGAAGCCTTAAGACCCTTGGGTTTTGTTTGCGAATTCATGGATTCTGGTCCCGACAACTTCCGCGTACGTAACCTCTGGGCCAAACGGGCAGGCACCTCCGGCCAGACCCTGGCCTTTGCAGGCCACACCGACGTGGTGCCCACCGGTCCGCTCACGCAATGGGACAGCGACCCCTTCACCCCCACACACCGGGATGGCAAGCTGTTCGGTCGTGGCGCGAGTGACATGAAAACCTCTCTGGCGGCCATGGTCGTGGCGGTCCAAGAGTTTCTGGCTGCCAACTCCAACCCGGCTTTAGGCATCGCCTTTTTGCTGACCAGCGACGAAGAGGGCCCAGCCCTCGACGGCACCGTGGTGGTGTGCAAAGCGCTCCAGACCCGTGGCGAAGCACCACAGTTTTGCATCGTCGGAGAGCCCACCTCGGTGCAGCAAACCGGCGACATGATCAAAAACGGCCGACGCGGTACGATGAGCGGCAAACTGACGGTGAAAGGCGTGCAAGGCCACATCGCCTACCAGCACCTGGCCGACAACCCGATCCACCGTCTGGCACCGGCATTGGCAGAGCTGGTCAGCATCCGCTGGGACGAAGGCAACGCCTTCTTCCCGCCCACCAGCTGGCAGGTGAGCAACATCCACGCGGGTACGGGCGCGAGCAACGTGATCCCCGGCGATTGCGTGGTGGATTTCAACTTCCGCTTTTGCACCGAATCTACGCCGGAGAGCCTGCAGCAACGCCTCAAAGCAGTGCTCGACAAGCATGACCTGAAATACGAACTGACATGGACGATCGGCGGCTTGCCGTTTTTGACCACACCGGGCACTTTGGTGGCCGCGATTCAAAAAGCCATTGCCGACCAAACGGGTCTGAGCACCGAGCTGTCCACCACGGGCGGCACGAGCGACGGCCGCTTCATCGCCCAGATTTGCCCGCAGGTCATTGAATTTGGCCCGCCCAACGCGACCATCCACAAGGTCAACGAGCATGTGGCGCTTGTCGACATCGCCCCGCTCAAAGCCATTTACCGCCGCACGCTGGAACAACTCAACGCGGGCCTGTCCGCATGAGTGTGCAGACCCTTTCTGAGCTGATCGCGGCATCGGACGCGCGGCTCACGCGAGCGGGCGTGGCTTTCGGCCATGGCACCCAGAGCGCTTTTGACGAAGCCGTCTGGCTGGTGCTCTGGCGTTTGGGCCTGCCACTGGACACTGACTTGAACGAAGTGGCCGAACAAGCCGTGACGCCCGAGCAGCTAGCGTCTTGCGCCGCCTTGATCGAGGAGCGCATCACCACCCGCAAGCCCACCGCTTACCTCACGCAAGAAGCCTGGTTGCAGGGTGTGTCATTTTACATCGACGAACGGGCCATCGTGCCACGCAGCCTGATTGCCGAGGTGCTGGCCGACGGCACGATCGACGCCTGGTTGTCTGACCAGACCATCCGCGTGCTGGACCTGTGCACCGGCAACGGCAGCCTGGCCGTGCTGGCCGCTCTGGCCTGGCCCGAGGTTCAAGTCACCGGAGCAGATATTTCGGACGATGCGCTCGCCGTGGCCGCCATCAACGTGGCGCGCCACGACCTCCAAGAGCGTGTCCAACTCACTCACAGCGATGGCCTGTCGGAATTACCAGGGCCGTTTGACCTGATCCTTTGCAACCCGCCCTATGTGTGCCAGGCCAGCATGGATGCCCTGCCCGCCGAATACCGCGCCGAGCCCGAACTGGCCCTGGCCGGCGGCTCGGATGGGATGGACTTTGTACGCCAGCTGTTCAAAGATGCCCCATCACGCATGACCCAACACGCGGTATTGGTGCTGGAAATCGGCAACGAGGTGGCAAACTTCATCGCGGCTTTTCCCAAGCTGGAAGTGGCTTGGCTTGACACCAGTGCGGGCGACGATCAGGTACTGCTGATCACCCGCGAATCCCTTTTGACTCTCCAGGCCTGACCCTGGTCACAGCCCACACCCCGGATCGGTTCCTGGGCATTTGCTTCTCATGATCAATCTTAAAAACGTCACCCTCCGCCGCGGCACCAAAGTGCTGCTGGACCAGGCCTCGGTCACACTCAACCCGGGAGAAAAGGTCGGTCTGGTCGGGCGCAATGGCGCGGGCAAGTCCACCTTGTTTGCCCTGTTCAACGGCACCCTGCACGAGGATGGTGGTGACTTTGACATGCCCAAAGCTTGGCGCATGGGGCAGGTGGCGCAAAACATGCCCGAGACCGACCAACCAGCGTCTGAATTCGTGCTCGAAGGCGACACGCGCCTGGCAGAGCTGCGCCAACGCCTGGTAGCAGCCGAGGAAAGCGGTGATGGCATGGAGATGGCGCACGTCTACACCGACCTGGCAGACGCGGGCGATCACGACGCCCTGCCCCGTGCCGAGGCGCTCATTCTGGGGTTGGGCTTTCGTGTCGATGAACTGAACAAGCCAGTCAACAGCTTTTCGGGCGGCTGGCGCATGCGCTTGCAGCTGGCCCGAGCCCTGATGTGTCCATCGGACATTTTGTTGCTCGACGAACCGACCAACCACTTGGACTTGGACGCTCTGGTGTGGCTCGAAGCCTGGCTGCAGCGCTACACGGGCACCATGATTGTGATCAGCCACGACCGCGAGTTTTTGGATGCGGTGACCAACGTCACCCTGCACATCGAGCACGCCAAACTGACGCGCTACGGCAGCAACTACAGCGGTTTTGAAATCCTGCGTGCGCAGCAAATGGAGTTGCAACAGGCCTCGTTTGCCAAGCAGCAAGACAAGATCGCCCACTTGCAAAAGTTCATCAACCGTTTCAAGGCCCAGGCCAGCAAGGCCAAACAAGCGCAAAGCCGGGTCAAAGCGCTCGAGCGCATGGAAAAAGTGGCCCCACTGCTGGCCGAGGCCGAATTCACCTTTGGCTTCAAAGAGCCCAACAACTTGCCCAACCCGATGCTCGCCATCAGCGAAGCGAGTTTTGGTTATATCGTAGACGAAGAGCCCAAAGCCATCTTGCAAGGCGTCAGCAAATCAGTTTTGGCAGGCCAGCGCATCGGTATTTTGGGTGCCAACGGTCAAGGCAAGTCGACCTTGGTCAAGACGATTGCCCGCACCCTGCCGCTGTTGACAGGAACGCTGACCGAAGGCAAGGGCCTGAACATCGGCTACTTCGCCCAGCAAGAACTGGATGTGCTGCACCCTCAGGACACCCCACTGGAGCACATGATCCGCCTTGCCAAGGAACTGGGGCCGAACAGCGGCGAGCCCAGCCGCGAGCAAGACCTGCGCAACTACCTGGGCACCTTCAACTTTTCAGGCGACATGGTCAAACAAGCCGTCGGCTCCATGAGCGGTGGAGAAAAAGCCCGTCTGGTGTTGGCCATGATCGTGTGGCAACGCCCCAACCTCTTGCTGCTGGACGAGCCGACCAACCACCTGGATTTGGCGACGCGTGAGGCGCTGTCGATGGCACTCAACGAGTTCGAAGGCACCGTGATGCTGGTCAGCCACGACCGCGCCTTGCTGCGCGCCGTGTGCGACGAATTCTGGATGGTGGGCCGGGGCAAGGTTGAGCCTTTTGATGGAGACTTGGACGATTATCAAAAATACCTGTTGGATGAATCCAAACGTCTGCGCGAAGAGGCCAAAAATGCCATTCGCGACACTGCCGTATGGATTTCGACAGCTGTAAAACAGGTTCCAGTGCCCGCCATCGAACCACTGACTTCACCAGCGGACGCATCAAACGCATCAAGCATCAGCAGTGCCGAACAGCGCAAACTCGAAGCGCAAAGGCGTCAGCAACTGGCAGCCCACACACGCCCCCTGAAACGAGAACTGGAGCAAAACGAACAGCGCATGGCGAGCATCGAGGCCGAAAAATCCCAGCTTGAACAGCTGCTGACGACCCCATTGCCTCCGGCTGAGATTGCCGAGGCTGGCCGCCGCCTCAAAGCCCTGGCCGATGAGGTGAGTACCCTGGAAGAGCGTTGGCTTGAGTTGACGTCATTGCTGGAAGAAGCCACTTCGAATTGAACAGCTGTGGGTCATCTCATGCATGGCTCATAGGGGGAATTCCAAATGACCGTCCCAGCCATCAGTACCCCTTGCCCGATGCAGGACTTGGGCTAGTCAGGGCACTGAAAACGAAAAAAGCACTTTGAACCGGAGTACAAAGTGCTTTTGAATTTGGTGGGACCAGCGGGGGTCGAACCCACGACAAACGGATTAAAAGTCCGCTGCTCTACCAACTGAGCTATGGTCCCTATGCTGCAAAGCAGGTGCACTGCAGCAAGACTACGATTATAGCCTTAATTCAAGGGCTTATTCAGTGGCTTGGCCAAAAAATTCAAAATTTCAGAGGCCGCACACATGCCAAAGGTGGCCGTCACACTGACCACCGATCCGTAACCGTGACAATTGAGCGAGCCATCGCTGTCCAAGCCACACGAAGCGTCAGGAGGAGCCACAGCCTCGCGGCTGAAGACGCCCTGGATTCCGATGCGTTTGTCGCCTCTGGCAGCACCATGGTGTTTACGCAAGCGGTACCGCAACTGCGCCAACAAAGGGTCGTGCGTGATGCGAGACAGGTCGTCCACATCGACCTTGTGCGCCAGGCGTTTACCTCCGGCAGCCCCAACGGTGATAAAACCCAAACCTTCATCCAGTGCCCATTGCGCCAAGCTCACTTTGGCCTTGACCTGATCACAGGCATCGATCAACGCATCTGGCTTCGCCGGTAAAAGTGAGGGCCAATTTTCGGGGCTCACGAATTCGTCGAGGGCATCGACCATGCACTGTGGGTGTATCAAGGCGATGCGCTCTTGCATGGCCAATACTTTGGATTGGCCTGTGGTGCTGCTGAGCGAGTGGATTTGACGGTTGATGTTGGACTCTGAAATGTGGTCCATGTCAATGAGGCTCAAACGGGCAACGCCACTGCGAGCCAGCGCTTCTGCGGCCCAAGAACCAACCCCACCAATGCCCACCACAACCACATGCGCTTGTCTTATCCGTTGGGCACCCGCGATGCCATACAGGCGCTGCAAACCACCGAAACGGCGTGTGCTTTCATCGTCCAATAGGTCCATCAAAAGCTTCTCATTCATGGGCGTGGCTTGTTTCAGTGTGAATAGGCTCAGGCTTGGCGCATTTGCCAATGCAAAGCGAGCCAAGTGCCTGCAAAGATGCCCAGCACCGAAATCATGCTGCCCAAGCCCAATGTGGACAGTCCGCTGAGTCCTTGACCAAAAGTGCAGCCCATGGCCAGTACTCCGCCTGTGCCCATCAGCGTGCCCCCCAGCAAATGACGCACCAAGTCTGCGGGGTTGGTGAAGCCTTCCCAACGAAAGCTGCCTTCCAACAAGGCACTCAGGCAGGCACCGCACAAAATTCCGACGACAGTCACCATGCCCAAAGTCAGCCGTTTGCTGCCATCGCTGTAGTACATGAACGCGTCGAGCCAATAGGCTACAGGGGCTGTGAAGCTCAACGCTTCCATGCGACCACTGTGGGTGGCAAGGAACACCGGCTCCAGCGTATCCGGGTGTTCAGGCACAAAGCCCAGCACGCCGCTGACCCACCACAGCGCCACCACCAGGAGTCCCAAACCTGCCCCTGTGACCCAGTTTGTAACCGTGTGGAACCGACTGTCTTTCACCACCCATAAGCACAAAAACAAAGACACAAGGCCCGCGCTGATGCCTATGGCAGAACGCAAATCAAGTCCATATAAGGCCGACAACCACTGACCCACAAAAGGGCCATGAGGCAAATCGATGGACACCGAGTCTAGACCATGCACACGCCATACCGCCGTCAGGCCGCGCATGGCAGCGAGTGCAGAGACCGCCATGGCCAGCAAGACCACCAAGGATTTGAGGTTGCCCGCCGCCAGACGAACCAGAGATTTGCTGCTGCAGCCTGAAGCCAGCACCATGCCCAGGCCGAACAAGCCCCCTCCCAAAAGCGCTGACAACCAAGTCAGCTTGGATGATGCGTAGATGGTGCTCAGAGGGCTGATCCAGCCCAGCCAGGCCATCAGTCCAAAACCAGCCATGGCCACCGCCACTGCCAAAGCCCATTGCCGCAGACGGGTAGCGTCACGCATGACCACCCAGTCGCTGATGGCGCCCATGGTGCAAAAGTGTCCTCTGTGAATCAAGAACCCCGCCAAGAGGGACAGCACAAAACTGGCCCCCCAAACCTGGTAGACCAACTGCTGGACTTCATCCGCAGAAAAAAAAGCCATTCGATGTCAGCGCAGGCGGCTCAGGCGCTCGCGGGCGGTGCTCGCCGCTTCGGCCTGGGGATAAGCCGCAATCAAATCTTCCAAGGTTTGGCGAGCCGCCTTCATGTCCTTGAGTTCGATCTGCACATTGGAGATGGCCAGCATGGCCTCGGCCGCACGTGGATGGGTCGGCGCCATGCTCAGTAGCTTCTGAAAATTTGCCAGAGAGTCTTTGTAAGCCTTGTTGGCGTACTGGGCATTGCCCAACCAGAACAGAGCCGAGGGCACATAAGCACTGGCCCCACGCCGCAAAACAAATGATGCCAGCGCGGTTTGCGCGGCTGTAAAGTCGGCCTGGCGAAACAGCGCCATGGCTTTATCAAATTCGGCTTTTTCTGCGGGGTCGACCAGGACCTCGCGGCCATCGATGGTCGTGGGCACGGGTTCAAACCGACGCAGTCGGTCATCAACAGCACTGAGCACATCTTTTTGTCGCAACTGCAATTCGGTCAGGTCACGGGCCAGTCGCTCCTGTGCGCCCAGGCTTTGCGCCAGTTCTGATTTGAGTCGGTCGATTTGGCCTTGCAAATCCAGCAGGGCACTGCGCAGCTGCGTAATGGCCTGGTTTTGGGCCTGGTTTTGAGTCTGGGCGTTTTGCTCGATCAGGGCACGGGTGACGTTTTGGGATTGTTCCAGACGCTGGCGCAAATCGAGGATGGCCCGCCGCGCTTCATCATCCCCGCCAAACAAGGAGGCCTGGACCGGACTGGACAAACCCGCTATCACGAGAGTCAGCGTCATGGAAGCACTGCGCCAGCCGGATCGAAGGTGTTGCATGGTAGACCTCAGTAACGGATTTCAACGCGGCGGTTTTGAGCCTGATCAGCCTCGGAACTCCCGTTGGCCAAGGGCTTTTCCTTGCCAAAGCTCACGGCTTCGAGTTGTGACTCTGGCACACCCAAGAGGCTCAGAGCTTGGCGCACCGCATCGGCACGCTTTTGGCCCAAGGCAAGGTTGTATTCACGGCCACCACGGTCATCGGTGTGACCTTCCAAATTGGCTTTGCGCTGTTTGTTGGCTTGCAAAAACTGGGCGTGCGAAGCAATCACAGGACGCGCTTCGGGGCGAAGGACAAAACTGTCGTAGTCAAAAAACACCACATGGGCAATACCGACAGGACCTTGACCTGCCGAATTTTGGCCAACAGACACAGGCGCTACAGGCGTTGCGCTGGTTTGAGCGCCACCTTGTCCAGCACCAACAGCTTGAACGCCAACGCTCCCCCTGGATGTGGCCGATTTGTCTTCGACAGGCACTTCATCAAGCTTGACACCCGAGGCGCAGCCCGCCAGGACCAGGGAGACCATCAACAAAGACCCAAAATGCTTTTTCATATACAACCTCATGGATAAAAACTGATTTTAAATTCAGACCTCAGGGCCGCACCGGCCCCCAATGTGGCTCACGGATGTCGCCGCCTTGCCCAGCCAAGCGGGCTTTGATGCGGCCATCCAGTGTGGTGGTCATCAAGGCCTCGCCGCCTTGCTGTGTGGCATACACCAGCAAACGGCTGTTGGCGGCAAAACTGGGGCGCTCATCGGCATGGGTTTCCGTCAAAGCCGTGACTTGTCCTGTAGCCAGTTCCATCAGGTGCAAGCGAAAACCGCCGGGCAGGCGTGAGACATAGGCCAACCAGCGGCCATCGGGGCTGATGGCAGGCGAGATGTTGTAGTTGCCTGAAAAAGTCACCCTGTCGGCAGGTCCACCTTGAGCAGACATTTTGTAAATTTGAGGGTTACCCCCTCGGTCGCTGACAAAGTACAAAGTGTTGCCATCGGGTGAAAAAGCAGGTTCGGTGTTGATGTTGCCCGAGGTCAGGCGCTGGGGCTCGCCGCCTTGAAGGGGTATCCGGTACAACTGTGAACCGCCATCGCGGCTGAGCGTGGCCACAATCGAGCGGCCATCGGGGGCCCAGGCCGGAGCACTGTTGGAGCCTTTGAAGTTGGCCACCACCCTTCGCTGACCACTGGCCAGTTCATGCACGTAAACCACCGGCTTGCGTGACTCAAACGATACATACGCCAGTTGGGTGCCATTGGGCGACCAAGAGGGTGAGATGATGGGTTCAGGACTGGTCAGTGCAGATCGTGCGCCCTCTCCATCGGAGTCGGCGATCCAGAGGTTATAGCGACCTCCGGATTTGGTGACGTAACTGATACGGGAGGTGAAAACGCCGGGTGTTCCGGTCAGCTGCTGGTAAACCCAGTCAGACACGCGGTGTGCAGACAAGCGCAGATCAGCTGCCGAGACGTTGTCCCTGAAGTCGGATTTTTCCTGGCCCTTAACGGCGTCCCACAGCCTAGCCCGCACTTCGAAACGGCCATTGGCCAAGCGAGTGACCGATCCAGCCACCAGTGCCTCAGCCGCCAAAGGACGCAAGGCCGACCATTCCGGGCGGCTCATTTCGTCCAGCGTCAAACTGGTCGCAGGAAGAGGCTTGAATTGGCCACTGCGGGTCAGGTCTGCTTGCACGATCTCCGACAATTTTTGGCCGGCTTGGGCTTCTCCCTTGAAAGGTGCCAACAGAACGGGCAACTGGGTCAGACCAACCCCCGTGACCTCGACCCGAAACTGCGCCAACACGCTGCTGGTCCCCAATGAAAGCCAGAGCAACATCAACAGAGAACCCAGACTGCGGGCAAATGTGGAAAACAGGTTCATGTTCTTCAACAAAATGTAGTGGGCCTGAATAAACGCTGATCGTACACCGTGAGCACCCTGTTTTGTCCGAAGTCCATGATGCAAAGGGCAAAGTCTCCACCATGAATCAGACAACCCATGCAAGCATGACCAATGGACGCAAGCTTGCTTCAAGGCCTGATATGGAAAGAGGTCAGCGAGTGCTGCACCAAAAGCAGTTCGGTTCTGGGCCTGCTTACAATCACAGTGCCCATGCCTGCAGCCCAACCCAACACCCAACCGCCTACGGTCAGTGCCCCACAGCCTGGCATTGTCCAGCGGTTGTTACGCCTGAAACCCTATTTTTGGCGCCAACGAGGTATCTGGATGCTGGCCATTGGGGCGACTTTGGTCGCCGCCCTGACCGAGCCGCTGATCCCCGCCTTGTTCCAGCCTTTGCTGGACAGTGGCTTTACCGAAAACAGTTTACCCCTGTGGTCTGTTCCGCTGGTGGTCATTGGCCTGTTCAGTGTGCGTGGCTTGGCACACTTTGTAGCGCAATATGCGCTGGCGCGCGTGACCAACGACGGCATGGAAAAACTGCGCAGCGACCTGTTTGAGAAATTGGTGCGGGCAGATTTATCACTGTTCAGTCGTCAATCGGCCAGCGCATTGTCCAACACTGTGGTTTACGAGGTGCAAATTGGCGCATCACAGCTGGTGTCGGCTCTGATCGGTTTGACCCGTGACAGTTTTACTTTATTGGCCTTGGTGGGCTATTTGATGTGGCTGAACTGGCAACTCACGCTGGTGGTTTTCACGGTGGCCCCCGGCCTGAGTTGGGTCATGAAAGTGCTGTCTCGCCGCTTGTATGGGTTAACCAAAGAAAGTCAAAAAGCAACCGACGACCTGGCCTATGTGGTGGAAGAAAACGTACTGGCTCACCGTGTAGTGCGTCTGCACGGAGCGCAAGCGCAACAGATGGGTCGCTTCAATGCGTTGGGGCAGCGGCTCAGACGATTGGCCCTCAAATCCACAGTGGCCTCGGCCGCCATGACACCGCTGACGCAAATGATGGCGGCGATTGCCCTTTCCTTGGTTCTGGTGATCGCGCTGATGCAAAGCCGGGAGGCAGCTTCAGGCACCACGGTGGGCGGTTTTGTGGCCTTCATCACCGCCATGCTGATGCTGATTGCCCCGATCAAACGGCTGGCCGATGTGGCCAACCCCATCACCCGAGGACTGGCTGCTTTGGAACGTGGCCTGGCACTCATGCACGACGCCCCCGAAGAGAGCCAGGGACAACACCGGGTGCAACGCGTCAGTGGCGCCCTTGAGTGGCAAGACGTGAGCGTGCAGTTCAACCTGGACGCTGCACCCGCACTGGATCAGATCAATCTGAGCGTCAAGCCCGGCGAAACGGTGGCTCTGGTCGGAACATCGGGCGCAGGCAAAACCACACTGATCCAATTGTTACCCCGCTTTTTGAGCCCCAACCGCGGACAATTGCTTCTGGATGGCGTGCCCCTGCAACAGTGGCAATTGGACAGCCTGCGCCAACAATTGGCCATGGTGAGCCAGGACGTTGTCATGCTCAATGACAGCTTGCTGGTGAATGTGAGCCTGGGCAACACACCCGACCGAGACAAAGTCCAGCAATGCCTGCAAGCAGCCAATCTGTGGGACCATGTCGAAACCCTACCCCATGGCATGGACACTGACTTGGGCCACAACGCCAACCAGCTGTCTGGCGGTCAGCGCCAGCGCTTGGCGATCGCCCGCGCCTTGTACAAGGACGCGCCTATCTTGATTCTGGATGAGGCGACTTCAGCACTGGACAACGAGTCCGAACGTCTTGTGCAAGACGCCTTGCAAAAACTCATGCTGGGTCGCACCACCTTGATCGTGGCACACCGCCTTTCTACCATTGAACACGCTGACCGCGTCATCGTGATGGAGCGCGGACGCATCGTGGAGCAAGGCACACCCACCGAGCTCTTGTCACGTGGTGGGGCCTATACCCGCTTGCACCACCGGGGCGAATGGGACAACACGCATGGCGATCCAAGCGCACAAGCCAGCCAATCGGTCTGAAGCACTTTAGAGCAGCACGATGTCGTACTGCTCCGGTCCGAAGGATGCTTCGACCTGCAGCGAAATCGGCTTGGCGATGAAGTCCGACAAGCCCGCCAAGTGTTGGCTTTCCTCGTCCAGCAGCAAATCAATGACCGCCGACGTGGCCACGATGCGGAACTCGCGCGGGTTGAATTGACGCGCTTCGCGCAAGATCTCCCGCAGGATGTCGTACACCACCGAGCGCGGTGTCTTGACGACACCTTTTCCCTGACAGCTCGGGCAGGGCTCGCACAGCATGTGGGCCAGGGACTCTCGGGTGCGCTTGCGCGTCATCTCCAGCAAACCCAGGGACGAAAAGCCGCCCGCCATGGTTTTGACGCGGTCACGCGAAAGTTGTTTGCGGAATTCGGCCAACACCGCCTCCTGGTGCTCGGGGCGGGCCATGTCGATGAAGTCCGCAATGATGATGCCGCCCAGGTTGCGCAGACGCAGTTGCCGTGCAATGGTCTGGGCCGCCTCCAGGTTGGTCTTGAAAATCGTGTCCTCGAAATTGCGCGCGCCGACATAACCGCCCGTGTTCACATCCACCGTGGTCAGGGCCTCGGTCTGGTCAATGATCAAATAACCACCCGACTTCAGTTCTACCCGGCGGCCCAGCGCTTTGGCGATTTCCTCGTCGATTGAATAAAGGTCAAAGATAGGGCGCTCGCCTTTGTAGAGCTGCAAGCGTTCTGCCGCTTTCGGCATGAACTCCTGGCCAAAGGCCTGCAGCCTGCCAAATTGTTCTTGCGAATCGATACGGATGCTTTGAGTGGCCTCGCCCACCAGGTCGCGCAGCACGCGTTGCAACAGCGACAGGTCACGGTGCAGCAAGGAGGAAGGCGGCAGGCGCATCGAAGCCTCTTTGATGCGGGCCCAAGTCTTGCGCAGATAAGCGATGTCGTCTTGCAACTCCTCGTCGCTGGAATCTTCAGCGTTGGTGCGCAAAATGAAACCGCCCCCGGAAGGTCCCACCAAGGCTTGCAGCCTTTCCCGCAGCACATCACGCTGATCGGCCGGAATTTTTTGCGAGACCCCGATGTGATCGTCTTGCGGCAAAAACACCAGATGCCGACCTGCGATGCTGATTTGAGTGGACAGGCGCGCGCCCTTGGTGCCCATGGGGTCCTTGATCACCTGCACCATGATGGCGCGGCCCTCGAACACCTGCTTCTCAATCGGCACCAGCGGCTGACCGGTACGAGCGGTAGACGCCTCACCTTCGGCATGTTTTTGCCAAACATCGGCCACGTGCAAAAAAGCCGCCTTATCAAGACCGATGTCGATGAAGGCCGATTGCATGCCCGGCAAGACGCGGGCGACTTTGCCCAGGTACACATTGCCCACCAGACCACGCTCAAGCGTACGCTCGACATGCAACTCTTGCACCGCGCCGAACTCCACCACCGCGACCCGGGTTTCCTGGGGCGACCAATTGACCAAAATATCTTGTTGCATGGAGGGCATCAGATGAAAAAAGAAAAACAACTCGGGTAACGCAACAGCGCCATCGGCGCTCTGGTTGGCGTGAACGCTCAACAACGCACACCCATGGACCGCAGCAAGGCTGCGGTCTCGAACAGCGGCAAGCCCATGATGCCTGAATAACTGCCCCGGATCTGTTCAATATGGGCAGCCGCCCTGCCCTGCACCCCGTAAGCCCCGGCTTTGCCCATGGGCTCGCCTGTGGCCACGTAAGCCTTGATCTGCGCAGGGGACATGGCGGCAAAGCGCACCCAGGATTCGGACACAGCCGACACCCGATGGGTGCCCTTCTGCACCGCGACGGCCGTCAACACACGGTGGTTTTGGCCCGCCAGACGCTGGAGCATGCGCACCGCATCGGCCTCGTTCGCTGGTTTGCCCAGAATCTCGCGACCCAGGCACACGGTGGTGTCGGCACACAGCACGGGCGCAGCAGGC
Source organism: Comamonadaceae bacterium (assembly GCA_027488215.1). GTDB lineage: Bacteria > Pseudomonadota > Gammaproteobacteria > Burkholderiales > Burkholderiaceae_C > Limnohabitans_A. The sequence continues at coordinate 15,925 of JAIYCB010000031.1, read as the reverse complement.
AGGCCCTGGCGCCTCAAGCGCTGCACCGCGGCATCGAGTTTGAGCCCGGTCACCCGCGCCACGTAGCGTGCGGGCGCTTCAGCACCACGCAAATCTTCCAGAGACTCGGCATCCTCTTCAGGCGAGGCCAGCAGCAGCTTGTGTGCTACTCCGATTTGGTCTAGCAACTGACTGCGCCGAGGGCTTTGGGAGGCAAGGTAGATGAAGTCGCTCATTCGCGGTGGTAAGGGTGGTTGGCGTTGATGGACCAGGCGCGGTAGAGCTGCTCGATCAGCAGCACGCGGGCCATGGCGTGGGGCAAGGTCATGTCGGACAGGCGGATGCGCTCATGCGCGGCTTGCCGGAACTCAGGCTCCAGCCCGTCGGGACCGCCAATCACCAACGCCACATCATCACCATCCAATTGCCAATTGGTCAAGCGTGTGGCCAGGGCCTGGGTGGTGAGGTTGGTGCCGCGCTCGTCCAGCACCACGATGCGGGTGCCTCTGGGAATGACCGCCTCGATGCGTTGGCGTTCGGCGGCATACAAGTTGGGCAGGGTTTTGGAGCCCCGGGGCTCGGTCTTTACCGCCCTGAGCTCGACCTTGAGCTCAGGCGGAAAGCGTTTGGCATAGTCGTCCCAAGCGGTCTGCGCCCAATCCGGCACACGCAGGCCGACCGCAACGATCAGCAGCTTCATGCAGGATCAATCGGCTTTGCGACGGGTCGCCGCTTGCACGGCCTTGCGGGCGGGTGCTTTTTTGGCGACCGGTTTGGCGGCCGTCTTTGTCGTGGCTTTGGCTGCGGGCTTGCCCACGGTTTTCAACGTGGGCTTGCTGCTGGGGCTGCTGGCCTTGGGGACTGCGGACTTGGCTGAGGTTTTAGCAGCAGATTTTGCAGGGACCTTGGCCGCAGGTTTGGTTGACTTTGATGGCGCTTTCAAGGCAGGTTTGGCCTTGGCGGCAGCTGGTGTGGACGGCTTTTTGGCCGCGGGTGTTTTGGCAGCCGTGGTTTTGGTCACCGCTTTTTTCGCCACCGAGTTCTTGATGTGGCCCTTGACCTCGGCACCGGCGGCAGGCTTGGGTGCACCGAACTTCAGACGCACGGGTGTGCCACCCCAGATTTCTTCGAGGTTGTAATACGTGCGGATGGTCGGCTGCATGATGTGCACCACGGCTGGGCCGCAATCCACAATGATCCACTCACCGTTGTCTTCGCCTTCGATGCGCGGCTTGGCAAACCCGGCCAGGCGCACCTTGTCACGCACGCTGGCGGACAACGCCTTGGTCTGCCGGTTGGAGGTACCCGAAGCAATGATGACCCGCTCAAACAAGGAAGACAGGTGCTCAGTGTCAAACACCTGGATCTCTTGAGCCTTGACGTCCTCCAGGGCGTCCACGATGGCCCGCTGGAGTTTTTGGATGTCTTTTTTGGCAGCGTTTTCGGTCATCAATGAGGCCTGTAAAGGTGGTGTTCGTGAATATAGCGCTCAACAGCGGGGGACACCAGACCGGTGAGGGCTTGGTCTGTGACCGCCAGCACACGGATGTCCGTGGCACTGTGAGGCATCAGCGGCATATCCAGAGTGCGAATGCGCGCTTGCAGGGTGTCGGGAAGGGTTGGGCTTGTGGTTGGCGTGCCTGATTCTTCGTTCCAGGCACGCACGGCCATATCGCGACATGCGGCGCAAATTATAGCGATGCGGGCAATTTCTCCGATTTGGTGCCATGAAGGTAAGGCGCGGCGCTGGTCGTCACCGATGAGCAAATACAACTGCGCATGCGGGTATTCGGTTTGCAACTCGTGCAGGGTGTCCACCGTGTAACTGGGTCCGGAGCGCAGAATTTCCCGCTCGTCCACCACCACTTGCGGCAAATGGGCAAAGGCCAGACGCGTCATGGCCAGGCGGTGCGCCGCATCGCTGAGCTGGCGTGGTTTGTGCCAGGCTTGGCCCGTGGGCAGCACGCGCACGGCATCGAGTTGCAACTGGGACATGGCCGCTTCGACCAAGGCCACATGGGCCAAGTGCGGTGGGTCGAAAGCGCCACCAAAAATGCCCAAGCGCTGCACATTGGCTTGGGTATTTGACATGGCAGCAGGCCGACTCAAACCCAGTCCTTGGGCACCAGAAAGTGGCTGATCAGTCGCTCCTCCGGCGAGCCGGCTTCGTCTTTGCGCTGGTAAGACCAGCGCACCTCGGGCGGCATGGACAGCAGGATCGACTCGGTGCGGCCACCCGACTGAAGTCCAAAATGCGTGCCCCGGTCCCAGACCAGGTTGAACTCGACGTAGCGACCGCGGCGGTAGAGCTGAAAGTCTCGCTCGCGTTCGCCATAGGGCATGTCCTTGCGGCGCATCACGATGGGCATGTAGGCCTTCAGCAGTGAATCGGCCACGCTTTGCAGCATGGCAAAGCTTCGGTCCATGCCCAGTTCGGAAAAATCGTCAAAGAAAATGCCGCCCACACCGCGCTGCTCGTGTCGGTGCTTGTTGCAAAAATAGTCATCACACCAGGCCTTGAAACGCGGGTGCAAACCTTCGCCAAAAGGAGCCAATGCGTCCTTGCAGGTCTGGTGAAAATGCACCACATCGTCTTCAAAGCCGTAGTAAGGCGTCAGATCCATGCCACCACCAAACCAGGCCACAGGTGACTTGCCTTCGGGCTTGGCCGCGATCATGCGCACGTTCATGTGCACCGTGGGCACATAGGGGTTGCGCGGATGAAACACCAAGGAAACGCCCATCGCCTCAAAGGCCGAACCGGCCAACTCAGGGCGGTGCTGGGTGGCCGAGGGCGGCAGTTGTGGCCCAGTGACGTGCGAAAAACCGCAACCGGCACGCTCAAAAATCGGCCCACCTTCCAGGATCTGGGTGATGCCATTGCCCTGGAGTTTTTCACTCGGATCTTTTTGCCAGGCATCGGTCAAGAAAGGGGTGCCGTCCAGGTCAGTCAAGGCGCCGGTGATGCGGGATTGCAAGCCCACCAGATAATTTTTGACGGTACCGAGTTCAAAGGGGGTGCTCATGGTGGATTTGGGCATTGAAAAGGTTCAGAAAATCTTCAAGGTTTGAGGCGAGGCGATTCAACCGCCTGACCCGGACGCCATGGGAGTATGGGCCCCATTTGGTGTTCATGGAAGCCTTTGACCCCCTGGAAGACTTGGGCCATGTGGGCGTAATCGCGCTCGACATCGCCGGTCAGATCGTAAAAATCAACCACGCTGAAGCGGCGCTGCCCCCAGTCGAGCTTGACCAATGCCAAGGGCACCTGAGCACCCAAGGTCAATTGGTAAAAGCCACTTCGCCAGCCCGGAGTAAGACTGCGTGTGCCCTCCGGAGCCAGCCCCAGCCAGAGCAACTGGTCATTTTGCTTGTGCTGCTCGAACACATGCACCATCTGACCGACCACACCGCGAGAGGAGCTGCGGTCAATCGGGATGCCGCCCACCCAGCGCATCCAAGCGCCGACCAAAGGAAACTTGAACAACGAGTCCTTGCCCCAAAAATGCGCCGGAATGCCCAGCGCCCATTTGGCCAACATGCCGATGGGGAAATCCCAGTTGCTGGTGTGCGGGTACACAATGGCAACGCCCTGCCGGCTGGGAAAGCCCTCAAAGTCCAATTGCCAACCCAGCATTTTCAAAATCCAACGGGCCAAGCGCGAGCCTTTGAAAGTCACAGGATGGCGGGTCAATCGGATCATGCGGGTCTGTTGTTTCAGTTTTTGATCGCACGGTAACCAATGTCCCTGCGCATCTGCATGCCGTCAAAGGCGATTGGACTGGCGGTTTGGTAGGCCTTTTGCTGCGCCTGCTTGACCGAATCGGCCAGCGCCGTGACGCACAGCACACGCCCGCCCGACGTGAGAATTTGACCGTCTTTATCCGTGGTGCCCGCATGGAACACCATGGCATCGTTCTGGTCCTTGGGCAGGCCGGTGATGGCAACACCCTTGCGCGGGTTGAGTGGGTAACCGGCCGCAGCCATGACCACACCAAGCGCCACACGGCGGTCCCATTCCATCTCCAATTGACCCAGACCTTCGGAGGTGGCCGCCAACAAAACGTCCAGCAAGTCCGACTTCAGGCGCATCAAGATGGGCTGTGTTTCGGGGTCCCCCATGCGGCAGTTGAATTCCAGGGTTTTGATGTGGCCTTGGGGGTCGATCATCAAGCCCGCATACAAAAAACCGGTGTAGGTGATGCCGTCTTTCTCCATGCCGCGGATGGTGGGCAAGATGACCTCGCGCATGGCGCGAGCGTGCACCTCGGCCGTGACCACGGGCGCAGGCGAATAAGCGCCCATGCCGCCGGTGTTGGGGCCCTCATCGCCGTCTTGCAGGCGTTTGTGGTCTTGACTGGTGGCCAAGGCAGCCACATTCTTGCCATCGCACAGCACCATGAAACTGGCTTCTTCGCCTTGCAAGAACTCCTCAATCACCACGCGTGCGCCGCCCGCGTTGTGCGCCACGCCTAAAGTGTTGTCCAGCAGCATGAAATCGATCGCCTCGTGCGCCTCGGCCAGCGTCATGGCCACCACCACGCCTTTGCCAGCGGCGAGGCCATCGGCTTTGACCACAATGGGTGCGCCTTGGCGGTCCACATAAGCATGGGCCTGGGCCGCATCGGTGAAGGTCTCAAATGCGGCTGTGGGGATGCCGTGGCGCTGCATGAAAGCCTTAGAAAAGGCCTTGGAACTTTCCAGCTGCGCGGCCGCCTGGGTAGGGCCAAAAATGCGCAAGCCATGCGCACGAAAATCATCCACGATGCCTGCAGCCAATGGTGCTTCCGGCCCCACCAAAGTCAGACTGATGCCATTGTCCAAAGCCCACTGGCGCAGTTCAGCCAAGTCGGTGATCGGCACATTGACGAGGTTTTTGTCTTTGGCCGTGCCGCCGTTGCCGGGTGCCACATACACCTGCTGCACTTTGGGCGACTGCGCCAGTTTCCACGCCATGGCATGTTCACGGCCACCACTGCCGACTACCAATACTTTCATCCAACTTCCTTAATCTTCAAACTCGGCATTGTGGAAAACGTTTTGCACATCGTCCAAATCTTCCAATATATCCAATAATTTTTGCATTTTGGCCGCTTCATCACCGGACAAAGACACGGAATTTTCAGCACGCCAGGTGACTTCGGCCATCTCGGCCACGAGTCCAGCAGCTTCCAGCGCATTTTTCACGGTTTCAAAATCAGCGGGTTGGGTCAAAACTTCGATGGCGCCCTCGTCGTCAGTGAGCACGTCTTCGGCACCGGCTTCCAGCGCCACCTCCATGACACGGTCCTCCGAGGTCCCAGGCGCAAAAATCAATTGACCGCAATGCTTGAACTGGAACGCCACCGAGCCCTCGGTCCCCAAGTTGCCGCCGTGCTTGCTCAGAGCGTGGCGCATTTCGGCCACGGTGCGCACCCGGTTGTCGGTCATGGTGTCCACAATGATGGCCGCGCCGCCAATGCCGTAGCCTTCATAGCGGATTTCTTCGTAGCTCACGCCTTCCAAGTTGCCCGTGGCCTTGTCCACATTGCGCTTGATGGTGTCGGCTGGCATGTTGGCGGCTTTGGCTTTTTCGATGGCCAGGCGCAAACGGGGATTGGCACCTGGGTCGCCGCCGCCAGTGCGGGCAGCCACCATGATTTCGCGCACCACCCGGGTCCAGATCCGTTGGCGCTTTTCGTCTTGACGCCCCTTGCGGTGCTGAATATTTGCCCATTTACTGTGGCCAGCCATCGGGAATTCCTTGAATGTTGATTTAACCTATAGGCTGGATTTTACTTTTCACTCCGGGAAGGAAACTTTCGATGGCTGATCCGATGTTGATTGCTCAAAATGCCAAGGCGCAGTGTCACCTGCTGCCGGGTCTGGCCAACCGCCACGGCCTGATCACCGGGGCCACCGGTACCGGCAAAACCGTGACCCTGCAAACGCTGGCTGAAAACTTTTCTCGTTTGGGCGTGCCAGTCTTTATGGCTGATGTCAAAGGCGACCTGACTGGAGTCAGCCAAGCAGGCAAGATTGGCGAAAAACTGGCTACAGTGCTGCAAGGCAGAGGGCTTGCACTGCCCGAATCTCTGGCCTGTCCCACCACCTTGTGGGACGTGTTTGGCGAGCAAGGCCACCCGGTGCGCGCCACCATCTCTGACATGGGGCCATTGCTGCTCACACGCATGCTGGGTCTGAACGACACCCAGGCAGGGGTGTTGAACCTGGTGTTCAAGATCGCCGACGACAACGGCTTGCTGCTGCTGGACATGAAAGACCTGAGGTCCATGCTGCAGTACGTGGGGGACAATGCCAAGCAGTTCACCACCGAGTACGGCAACATCAGCGCTGCCAGCATCGGCGCCATCCAGCGCGGCTTGGTGCAAATTGAGACGCAAGGCGGCGACCAGTTCTTTGGTGAGCCCATGCTCAACATCGAAGACTTCATGCAGACTGATGCACAAGGTCTGGGGGTGGTGAACATCCTGGCGGCCGACAAGCTCATGAACTCGCCGCGCCTGTATGCCACCTTCTTGCTTTGGATGCTGTCGGAGTTGTTCGAGGTGCTGCCCGAAATCGGCGACCCTGAAAAACCCAAGCTGGTCTTCTTTTTCGACGAGGCGCACTTGTTGTTCAAGGACGCCCCAGCGGTCCTGGTCGAGCGCATCGAGCTGGTGGTACGGTTGGTTCGCTCCAAGGGTGTGGGGGTCTACTTCGTCACGCAAAACCCTCTGGACATCCCCGACAGCGTGCTGGGTCAGTTGGGCAACCGGGTACAGCATGCCCTGCGCGCCTTCACCCCTCGCGATCAAAAAGCCGTCAAATCCACCGCGCAAACCATGCGTCCCAAGGCGGGCTTGGACATCGAGGCAGCCATCACCGAGCTGGGTGTGGGTGAGGCCTTGGTGAGTTTTCTGGATGCCAAGGGCCGCCCCTGCGAAACCGAACGCGTTTACGTTCTGCCTCCGGGCAGCCAGCTGGGACCCATCACGCCAGCCCAACGCCAGGCGCTCATTCAAGGATCTTTGGTGGCCGGGGTTTACGAGCAAGCCCAAGATCGGGAATCGGCATACGAAAAAATCAAGGGTCAAAGCAACACCTCCGGCCAAACCAGTACCTCCAACCCTTTGGCAGGGCAAGCTGCGACTGCGGGCGATCCCGCCAGTGGTGGTCTGATGGGGGGGCTTTCTGACATGCTTTTTGGCAGCAAAGGTCCGCGTGGTGCGCAACGCGATGGGGTCGCCCAGATGGTGGTCAAAAGTGCCGTGCGCACGGTGGGCTCGGCCATAGGCAGGGAAATCGTACGCGGCGTCATGGGCAGCTTGCTGGGCGGCGGAAGGCGCAGATAAAGACAAACAAGCGGTCTTGAGCCAACAAAAAAGGCCCTTAAGGGCCTTTTTTGTATTAGCGACCGTCAAAAGGAAGCTGACCGCTTAAAAGCTGCCTTAATCTGCAGTGGCTTCTTCCGGCTCTGTGGGCTCCGATCGGGACGCGCGGCTTTCTTTTTTCGGGCTTGGCGTGATGTCCAAATGAACCTCGTCTTTCTCGTCAATGTCCACTGTCAATCGACCACCGTCGATCAGACGACCGAAGAGCAGCTCGTCAGCCAAAGCCTTGCGGATCGTGTCCTGAATGAGGCGCTGCATCGGACGCGCACCCATGAGCGGATCGAAGCCCTTCTTGCCCAGGAACTTGCGCAAGGCATCGGTGAAAGTGACTTCGACCTTTTTCTCGCCCAACTGGGTTTCCAGTTGCAACAAGAATTTATCCACCACGCGCAAGATGATTTGCTCATCCAGGGGTTTGAAGCTCACCATGGCGTCCAGGCGGTTGCGGAACTCGGGCGTGAACAAGCGCTTGATGTCGCCCATTTCGTCTCCGGCTTGGCGCGGATTGGTGAAACCGATGGTGGCCTTGTTCATGGTCTCGGCCCCAGCATTGGTGGTCATGATGATGATCACATTGCGGAAGTCAGCTTTACGACCGTTGTTATCTGTGAGCGTGCCGTGATCCATGACCTGAAGCAACACGTTGAAGATGTCCGGATGGGCTTTTTCGATCTCGTCGAGCAAGAGCACGCAATGCGGCTTTTTGGTCACGGCTTCGGTCAGCAAACCACCTTGGTCAAATCCCACATAGCCCGGAGGCGCACCGATCAGGCGGCTGACGGCATGACGTTCCATGTACTCGGACATGTCAAAACGGATCAGCTCAACGCCCATGATGTAGGCCAGCTGCTTGGCCGCCTCCGTCTTGCCCACGCCGGTGGGACCGGAGAACAGGAAAGAACCAATCGGTTTATCGGTCTTGCCCAGACCTGATCGGGCCATCTTGACGGCCGAGGCCAGCACTTCGAGGGCTTTGTCCTGTCCAAACACCACCGATTTGAGGTCACGCTCGATCGTTTGCAGTTTGCTGCGGTCGTCGTTGGACACATTGGCTGGTGGAATGCGGGCAATTTTGGCCACAATGTCTTCGATCTCGGATTTGCCAATCGTCTTTTTACGCTTGGAGGCCACCTGGATGCGCTGGGCGGCACCGGCCTCGTCGATCACGTCAATGGCCTTGTCGGGCAACTGGCGGTCATTGATGAATTTGGCGGACAACTCTGCCGCAGCTTGTAGCGCGGCGATGGTGTATTTGACGCTGTGGTGGTCTTCAAAGCGGCTCTTAAGACCTTTGAGGATATCCACTGTCTCAGACACCGTGGGCTCGACCACGTCCACTTTCTGGAAACGACGCGACAAGGCAGCGTCTTTTTCAAAGATGCCGCGGTATTCGGTGAAAGTCGTCGCGCCAATGCATTTGAGTTGACCACTCGAGAGCGCAGGTTTGAGCAAATTAGAGGCATCCAGAGTGCCGCCAGAGGCCGCACCTGCACCGATGAGGGTATGGATTTCGTCAATGAACAGGATGCCGTTGGGCTTGTCCTTGAGGGACTTGAGCACACCTTTAAGGCGTTGTTCAAAATCACCCCGGTATTTGGTGCCCGCCAGCAGCGCGCCCATGTCAAGAGAATAGACAGTTGATTCGGCCAAGATCTCAGGCACAGTGCCTTGAGTGATGCGCCAGGCCAGGCCTTCAGCAATCGCGGTTTTACCCACACCGGCCTCACCCACCAACAGCGGGTTGTTTTTGCGACGGCGGCACAGGATCTGGATCGTGCGCTCGACCTCGTATTCGCGGCCGATCAGCGGATCGATCTTGCCGTCTTTGGCCGCCTGGTTCAGGTTGTTGGTGTATTGCTCGAGCGGTGAAGCTTTTTCGTTGCGTTCGCCACCACTGGATTCTTCGGTGTCAGAACTTGCAGGCGCATCCGACTTGGCCGCTTCGGGTGGGTCGGTCTTGCGGATGCCATGGGCAATGAAGTTCACCACATCGAGACGGGTGATGCCCTGCTGGTGCAGGTAATACACAGCATGCGAGTCTTTTTCGCCAAAGATGGCAACCAGCACATTGGCACCGGTCACTTCCTTTTTGCCATTACCGGTGGATTGCACATGCATGATGGCGCGCTGGATGACACGCTGAAAACCGAGCGTTGGTTGGGTATCCACCTCTTCACTGCCAGCGACCTGCGGGGTGTTGTCCTTGATGAAATTGCTCAAGGCTTTGCGCAAATCATCGATGTTGGCCGCACAGGCGCGCAGCACCTCGGCCGCGCTGGGGTTGTCCAGCAGGGCCAAAAGAAGATGCTCCACCGTGATGAATTCATGGCGTTGTTGCCGGGCCTCAACAAAGGCCATGTGCAAGCTGACTTCCAATTCTTGGGCAATCATGTGATTTCCTTATGCCTTGCTGAGTAAAAGAGGTAAGTGAGAGGTGGGGGGCATACCGAGTTATTCAATGGGTTCACTGACACATTGCAGCGGGTGACCTGCCTGTTTGGCCGCCTCCAGAACCTGATCGACCTTGGTGGCTGCCACGTCGCGGGAATAAACCCCGCAAACGCCTTTGCCATCCAAATGGATCTTGAGCATGATCTGGGTGGCCGCTTCACGATCTTTGCTGAAAAACTCCTGAATCACCATCACCACGAATTCCATGGGGGTGAAGTCGTCATTGAGCATCGCCACCTGGTACATCTGGGGTGGTTCAATTTTCTGAGCACGGTGTTCGAGGACCACGGCGTCGCCACCATCGGGGACACGGGGGGTCACGGTCGGCAGCGTGGGATTGGAGGGTTTTTTCGTTGCCATGATTTCATTCTATCGATGGTTTCAAGTCCTTTGAGCCCGGGGCTTGAAAAGTCTTGCCTACTTGCGGCACAAATGCTTCACCTCGGGAAAACCTCACATTGACAAATTCACCATGAAATACTCAAACTGAGTCTTGTAATAAAAACTCGGAGACATCGTATGCCCAGTGGTACGGTCAAATGGTTCAACGATGCCAAAGGTTTTGGTTTCATTCAACCCGATGGCGGCGGCGCTGATGCCTTCGCCCATTTTTCGGCCATCCAGATGGAGGGCTTCAAGACCCTGAAGGAGGGCCAGCGCGTCGATTTCGAGCTGACCCAGGGAGCAAAGGGGCTGATGGCAGGCAATATTCGCGCTGCTGCACTCAGTCAGCCCAGCTTTGGGGGGGTAACACCCGAGCCGCCACACCCTGACAGCCACAAGCCATTGCCCAACGGATTGATGTCGGATGGTGGGTAAAGAAGACTCTATAAAGCCCAATCCCCGACGAATTTCGTCGGAAATTCATACACGCAGGCCCTCGTTCTATGGGCATGGCTTCAGTGGTGACTGACATCTTGACCATCATCAGATGACCTTCAGGCCTGATCAGATGGCAAGGCGTAAGGCATATCGGTGTGCAGGCGTTATCCTAGCGCCTGTGCCTTCTTGTCGAATTGCCGTACCACCATGAACACCCGCCTTTTTCAACCTTTTCAATTCTTTTACCGCATAGCCCAAGGTTTGTCCGGTGGCTTGATTGCATTTTGGATGGCCTGTATCTGGCTTATTGGCGCATCAAGTGTATCTGCCCAGACCCTTCAACAGGCGACTCCACAACTAGGTCTGGCACGCGCTCAGCTAACGGCTGGCATGCACCGCTTGGATGTGCAATTGGCCCAGACCCCCGAGCAGCGGCAAATCGGACTGATGTGGCGCAAGGACATGCCACAGCATGAGGGCATGCTGTTCGTGTTCGAACAAGCGACGATTCAGTGCTTTTGGATGCGCAATACCTTGATTCCATTGACCGCCGCTTTTGTTGAGGACGATGGCACCATCGTCAATTTGGCCGACATGCAGCCGCAAAGCGACGACTCGCACTGCTCCAGCAAACCCGTGCGCTTTGTGCTGGAGATGAACCAAGGCTGGTTTGCCAAGCGACAAATCAAGCCCGGCTTCAAACTTGGTGGCACCGTTTTCAACAAACGGCCTGGGTGAGCGTTAAACGCCCCAGACCAGGTCGGACGGGTCTGCCACGCAGCACCTGAGCATTTTGATCATGGGGCTGGCCCTCTGCGCAAGACGCACTGGATCCAAAACTTCAACCGAGCCGTCCTGAGGGCTGTCTTTAGACATTGTTGCTTTTTGCGCATCCTGGCTGCGCTGCAAACGGGCCGCCTCATCTTGGGCCACAGCCGACTCGAGCTTGGCAATGGCCGCTGGCAGATCTTTCACCAAAATGATGCCTTTGTCAGGGTCGTGGCCCAACATGATGTGTAACAACCTTCGGGCATCGGCCTCCAGCATGATGAGATCGCTGGCAACTTGTGATTTGAACTTGAACAGCATGGCCACTCCAATCAGGATGGATTCAGCGGACCACCGTCTCAAAACCCTCGTCGTCAACGGCATCGCCCTGAATCAAGGCCTTGAGTTTATTGCTGGCATGGAAGGTCGCGACACGACGTGCATCAATAGGGATCAATTCTCCGGTGCGCGGGTTGCGACCGGGTCGCGCCGACTTGGTGCGGATCTGGAAATTTCCGAATCCGGAAATCTTCACATCGTCACCCGCAATCAGGCTGTCCACCATCAAGTCAAAGAACGCATCGACCATGTCCTTGGACTCGCGTTTGTTCAAGCCGATCTGCTCGAACAGCAAATCGGCCAGGTGCGCCTTGGTCAGGGCCGGGGTTTCCAGAGATTCAAAACTGATTTGCATGGCACGCTCTCATGTACGCAAACGCGCAGAAACCCGCTCTGACAGGCTGGCCATGACGGCAACCATGGCAGCTTCGATCTGGGCATCGGTCAAGGTGGCCTCGTCGCTGTGCAAGCTCAAACGCACCGCCAGGCTTTTCTCGCCCACAGCCAAGCCGCCAGCGGCTTCAGCCTTGGGGCGATAGACATCGAACAGCACCGCATGGCGCAGCAAACCTTGGGTCGGGGCGCTGTGGATGGCCTGCATCAACTGGGCATGGGTGACTTGCTCACGCACGATCACAGCGATGTCGCGCTCTACCGCTTGCAATTTGGCCACGGGCTGAGCGACGGGCACGCTGCGCTGGGTGACCGCAACCAAATCGAGCTCGAACAGGACAGGCGCGTGTGGCAGGTCCCAGGCCTGACGCCAGCGCGGGTGCAATTCACCCAAGTGACCGATAACAAGGCCATTCAGCAGCACTTGGGCCGAGCGACCGGGGTGCAAAGCGGCGTGTTCGGCGGCCACGAATTCAGCTTGGGCCGGGGCCAACAAGCGCTCGACATCGGCTTTGACGTCAAAGAAATCCACCTGACGCGACTTGCCGGTCCAGTTCAGCGGCTCCAGCGGGCCCCAGGCCATGCCTGAGACCTTCATGGGTTGGTCGAAACCCTGGACCGTGGCATCGCTCTCGGCCACGCTCTCATCGCGCAGGAACACACGGCCCAGCTCGAACACACGCACGCGGTCAGCCCTGCGGTCGGCGTTGAACTTGACGACTTGCAGCAGCGAGCCAATCAAGCTGGATCGCATCACGCTCATCTGACTGGCGATCGGGTTGAGCAAGCGGATCGGGTTGGCATTGCCCGCCAGATCGCGCTCCCAGCTCTCTTCAACAAAGCTGTAGTTGATGGTTTCCTGGTAACCCAGCGCAGCAATCGCGCGACGCACAGCAGACGGACCGCGCTCGGTCTCGCGCCGCACCTTGGCGGTGATGGGGGCCAGAGGCGGGGTGGTGGGCAGGTTGTTGTAGCCCACCATGCGGGCCACTTCCTCGATCAGGTCTTCCTCGATCTGCAAATCGAATCGGAAGCTGGGGGGCGTGACGGTGACGGTGCCCTGCCCTTCAGCGACTTGCAATCCCAGGCCGCGCAGGGCGTCAGTACACTGCTGCTGCGTCAGCTGCATGCCGATGACCTTGACCGCACGGGCCACGCGCAGTGTGACGGGCTTGATGACTGGGATGTTCAGCGTCTGGTCATCAATGGGCCCGACCTTCGTCTCGGTCGTGCCGCAAATGTCGAGCACCAGTTGGGTGATGCGCTCGATGTGCTCCACCGTCAACTGGGGGTCTACACCACGTTCGAATCGGTGACCTGCATCGGTCGAGAAGTTGTAGCGGCGCGAACGGCCAGCAATCGAGGTGGGCCACCAGAAAGCGGCTTCGATGTAAATGTTTTTCGTGTCGTCGGACACGGCGGTGGCGTCGCCACCCATGATGCCCGCCAGCGATTCGACCTGGCTGTCGTCAGCGATTACGCCCACCTTCTCATCCACCGTCACGGTGTTGCCGTTAAGCAGCTTGAGCGTTTCGCCGGGCTGCCCCCAACGCACCTGCAGGCTGCCGTGGATTTTGTCGAGGTCAAAGATGTGCGATGGGCGACCGAACTCGAACATCACGTAGTTGGAGATGTCCACCAAGGGGCTCACGCTGCGCTGGCCGCATCGGGCCAAGCGGTCCACCATCCACTGCGGTGTCTTTGCTTGGGTGTTAACGCCCTTGACCACACGACCGCTGAAGCGACCGCACAGATCCGTTGCGTGCACTTTCACAGCCAGCTTGTCGCTGACCTGTGTGGCCACCGCGGGGAAAGTCGGGGCCTTCAAAGGCGCGCCGGTCAGGGCCGACACTTCGCGGGCGATGCCGTACACGCTCAAGCAATGTGCCAAATTGGGCGTGAGCTTGAGCGTCATCAGCGTGTCGTCCAGATTCAGGTACTGGCGAATGTCTTGACCCAAGGGCGCATCAAGCGGCAACTCCAGCAGGCCAGCGTGGTCATCGGCAATCTGCAGTTCCTTGGCCGAGCACAGCATGCCCTGGCTTTCAACGCCACGCAGCTTGCCGACCTTGATGACAAAGGGCTTGCCATCTGCTCCCGGGGGCAACTCGGCCCCCACCATGGCGCAAGGCACACGGATGCCCACGCGGGCATTGGGCGCACCACACACGATGTTGAGCAAAGCACCCTGCCCCACATCGACCTGGCACACCCGCAGCCGATCGGCGTTGGGGTGTTGCACGACTTCCTTGATTTCACCGACCACGATCCTCGTGAAAGGCGGGGCTACGGGCTCGAGCTCTTCCACTTCGAGGCCAGCCATGGTCAAGGTGTCGGCCAGTTGCTGAGTGGTCAATGACGGGTTGCAGAACTCGCGCAACCAGGATTCGGGAAATTGCATGGCTCGTGTCTCGTGTATCGGACTTGGGAGGGATTTACTGGAACTGGCTCAGAAAGCGCACATCGCCATCAAAGAACAGGCGCAGGTCATTCACGCCGTAGCGCAGCATGGTGAAACGGTCCATGCCCATGCCAAAGGCAAAGCCAATGAACTGCTCGGGGTCCAGGCCCATGTTGCGCACCACGTTCGGGTGCACCTGGCCAGAGCCCCCCACTTCGAGCCAGCGACTGGCCAAGGGGCCGCTTTGGAACTGGATGTCGATCTCGGCGCTGGGCTCGGTGAAGGGGAAAAAGCTGGGACGGAAGCGCAAGACCAAGTCATCGCTTTCAAAGAAGGTGCGGCAGAAATCGGTGACCACGACTTTGAGGTCCTTGAAGCTCACGTTCTCGCCAATCCAGAGGCCTTCACACTGGTGGAACATAGGCGAATGGGTGGCATCGCTGTCGACGCGATAGGTACGGCCTGGGGCAATCACTCGGATTTCGGGCATGCCCTGACCTGCGTCGAGTTGGTTTTTGTAGCGCTTGACGTGTTGCACCGCATGGCGGATTTGCATCGGGCTGGTGTGTGTGCGCAGCAAATGACCGCCTTCGACGTAAAAGGTGTCGTGCATGGAGCGGGCTGGGTGGTCTTCGGGCGTGTTGAGCGCCGTGAAGTTGAACCAGTCAGTCTCAATCTCAGGGCCTTGGGCGACTTCGAAGCCCATGGAGCCAAAAATGTTTTCGACCCGCTCCAAGGTGAGCGAGACGGGGTGCAAACCACCTGCGTTGATGCTGCGCCCAGGCAAGGTCACATCGAGCGCTTCGGCTTTGAGTTGCGCTTGCAGTTCGGCATCGGCCAAAGCTTGACGCCGGTCATTCAAGGCGGCCTCGATCGCCTGCTTGGCGATGTTGATGGCCGCACCGCGAGTTTTCTTGTCTTCCACGCTCAGAACTGCCATGCCCTTCATCAGCTCGGTGATGCGTCCGGCTTTGCCCAAAAATTGGGCCTTCGCGTTTTCGAGATCAGCAGGTGTCAGTGCCTGCACAAAACTCTGGCGGGCGGATTCGACCAGGGTGTCCAGCTCGTTCATGGTGTGGGAGATCAGTGATCTGGGTGAGATATAACAAAAAAGGGATTGAAGCTTTTGCGAGCCTCAATCCCTTTGATCGAGTGCGTGGCACAGACCCGAGGGCCCGTGTCACTCATGGACTCAAGCTGCAGCCAGTTTGGCCTTGACTTGGTTCACGATGCCAGCAAAAGCGGCCTTGTCGTGCACGGCGATGTCCGCCAGCATCTTACGGTCGATTTCGATGGCAGCCTTCTTCAGGCCGTTGGCGAACTGGCTGTAGGTCAGACCGCATTCACGCGCAGCGGCGTTGATACGGGCAATCCACAACTGACGGAACACACGCTTTTT
>JAIYCB010000004.1 GCA_027488215.1 Comamonadaceae bacterium | reverse complement strand
GGGCTCGTTGATCAGGTGTTTTTTGGACAGTTGGGGTGCCTGGTTGTCCTTGGCCACAAACTGGCCGCGCACATGGCAGGCGCGGATGCGCAGCTCCATCATCACCGGCATGTTGGACGCTTCGGACAACCTGAAACCGTGCTCGACCATGTTGACCATTTGGCCCAACTCGGGCCGGGGGTCGAGCAGGCACATGCCCGACTTGAGCGCGTAAGCGTGCGTGCGTTCTTGAATGACACTCGCGCCTTCACCATAGTCTTCGCCCACCACAATCAGCACGCCACCGGTCACGCCGGGCGATGACAAATTGGACAACGCATCGGCCGCCACATTGGTGCCCACAATCGACTTCCAGGTCACCGCGCCGCGAATCGGGTAATGGATGGAGGCGCCCAACATGGCCGCCGCTGAAGCTTCGTTGGAGCAAGCTTCCACATGCACCCCCAGCTCGTCCATGTAGGGTTTGGCTTGCACCATCACATCGAGCAGGTGCGAGACCGGGGCGCCCTGGTAGCCGCCCACATAGCTCACGCCCGACTGCAGCAGGCCCTTGGTGATGGCCAAAATGCCCTCGCCGTGAAAGACCTCGCCCGCGCCCATGCGCAGGGCCTTGATTTCTTCGTGAAATGAAACTTCCAAAGCACGCTCCTTGCGTTGTTGCGCCCGCTTTAGGGGTGGGGCCCAGCCATCTTACTTATAAGTTTATTCAATGAAAAGAATAACGTTCATGCATTAAAAATATGAGTCTTGGTCAGTCATCTTGGTTACAGCAGACCCCGCTTCAAGACGCCACCATGCGCCATCCCCCCAACCAACAGGAGTCGAGACATGAGCAGCAGACGACAGTGGATTCAATGGGCCGGCCTGGGTGCCGTTTCGCTGGGTGTGATGGGCCGCGCTTGGGCCGGGCCATTTCCGGAAAAACCAATCAAAATGATCGTGCCTTATCCCGCAGGGGGTGGTGCCGATCAATGGGCCAGAATTGTGGCGGGCAAGGCTGAGAAATTGTTGGGGCAGCCCATCGTGATGGACTACAAACCCGGTGCCAGCACCACGATCGGCGCAGATGCTGCCGCGAAAGCCCCCGCCGATGGGTACACCGTGCATTTGATTGACAGCACGGCTTTTGCCTACGTGCCCAACATGCGCAAAGTGTCTTATGACCCGCTCAAAGCCTTCACGCCCTTGGTCCATTTGGGCGAATTGCCATTTGTGCTGGTGGCCCACCCTTCTGTGCCTGTTCGCAATTTGCAAGAGTTGATTGCCTTTGCCAAAGCCAACGCTAACAAACTCAATTGCGCCAGTGCGGGGGTGGGTTCGCCGCATCACTTGATTGCCGAAATCTTCAAGCAGCGAGCTGGCATCTCCATGAACCATGTGCCCTACAAGGGGGCGGCTCAGTACATCGCCGATTTGTTGGGCGGTCAGGTAGATTTGGCTGTTTCAACTCTGGGGCCGGCCATGCCGCACATCCAAACAGGCCGCCTCCGTGCTTTGGCCGTGTCGTCTGGCAAACGTTCGTCTGCCATGCCCGATGTCCCCACCATCGCCGAGCAAGGGTTTGAGGGCTTTGATGAAAAACCCTGGAACTGTTTTGTGACCAACGCCGGTGTGCCTGCTGAAGCCCTGGACCGCTTGCGCTCAGCTTTTCGCGCCACGATGGACGACCCCGAGGTGATTCAGGCTTTGCGCAAGACAGGCGTGGAAGAAGTGGGCCGCATGCCGCTGTCGCAAATCAGTGAGCAAATGCGTCTGGACAATGTGAAATGGGGCGATGTCATTCGCCGCGCCAAAATCACCATGGACAGTTGAGGCCGCCAGCGAGGTTTTGGGCTGGTGCAGGGACTTCAGGCGTTGGGTCGTGCCTTGTCGCGGTACTGATCGAACACTGCGCCTTGCTGGAACAAAGCTTCGGTGTCTTGGGCTGAATAGCCCAGTTGGGCCAGCACCGAAGCCGTGTGTTGGCCCAGCCAGGGCGCAGGCATGCGGATGCTGCCCAGTGCACCACTGGATTTGATGGGCAAGCCCAAGGTCTTCATGGACCCAATGATCGGGTGATCGATGTCGTGCACCATTTTTCGGGCCAAGACATGCGGGTCTTTCATGGTTTGCTCGTAACCAAAAACCGGACCGCCCGGAATGCCCACGGCATCGAGAAGTTCCACCCAGTGGGCTGTTGTGTGTTGCGTGGTGACCGATTCAATATCGCGTTCAAGGGCATCCACGTTTTTGACCCGCAACGCCTGAGTGAGGTATTCGGGGCGCTGCAGCCAGTCGGGTTGGGCGATGACTTTTTCACAAAAGGCAACCCACATTTTTTGGGTGCCCGCACCCACGGTCACATAGCCGTCTTGTGTGCGATAGGCTTGGTAGGGGGCAGAGCGTCTGTGGCGTGTGCCTGTGGCGGTCGGGATTTCGCCAGAGCCAAAAAATGCGCCGAATTCCCAAGGCGTCCAAGCCAGACCTGCCTCCAGCAGCGAGGTCTCCAAGTATTGACCTTCGCCAAAGCGCAGTTTGCCAATCAGGGCGCCCAAAATCCCCGACAGGGCCGTGACGCCACTGGCAATGTCGTTCATGGCAATGCCCACTTTGGCTGGCCGACCGCCGGGTTCACCCGTCATCATCATGATGCCGGACATGCCTTGGGCAATGATGTCAAATCCGCCTTTTTGGCCATACGGGCCAGTTTGGCCAAAGCCCGACATGGACGCGTAAATGACCCCGGGGTTGTCCGTGCGAATGCGCTCGTAGTCCAGCCCCATGCGTTTGACCACACCAGGCCGGAAGTTCTCCAGCACGATGTCTGCCTTTGCGGCCAACTGTTGGGCGATCTTCAGGCCCGCTGGGTCTTTCAGGTTCAGGGCGATGCTTTTTTTGTTGCGGTTGAGCACTGCAAAACAATACGACTCGCCATTGACCTGAGGCTCAAATTGGCGCGATGTATCGCCTTTGTCGGCGTTTTCGAGTTTGATGACATCGGCCCCCATGTCGCCCAACACCATGGCGCAATAAGGGCCAGCCAATACATTGGTCAAGTCGAGGACGCGAAGGCCAGACAGTGGGAGTTTCATGGTGGGGCTTTCGTGGAGCGGCAGGAAGGTTTCAGCGGCCAGTGAACACCGGTTTGCGCTTTTCCATGAAGGCGGTACGGCCTTCGGTGAAGTCGGCGCTGTTGAAGCACTGGGCCACCAATTGGTCGCACAAAGCCAGATTGCGCAAAGACGCGTCTTTGACAATTTCTCCCACGATGGTTTTGATCGAGGCCACGGTCATGGGAGCGTTGGCCGCGATGGTGTGGGCATATTGCGTCACGTAGGCGAGCAACTCTTCTTGAGGCACCATGCGGTTGATCAGTCCCATGGCAAGGGCTTCGGGTGCCGTGAATTGCCGAGCTGTAAAAAAAATTTCCTGCGCAAATGAAGGCCCCACCACATCGACCAGTTTGCGCACACCGTCAAATTCATAGCCCAACCCGAGTTTCGCGGCAGGCACGGCAAAACGCGAATGGTCTGCCGCAATCCGGATGTCGCAGTTCAGCGCCACGGCCACGCCACCGCCAATGCAATAGCCCTGAATCATGGCCAAGGTGGGTTTGTTGAGTTTTTTCAGGGCCTGCATGCCTTGTTGGGCGACTGCGTCGTAGCGCTGGGTGGCCTCGGCGGAGTCGCGTTGTTCGGCAAATTCCGAAATGTCAGCGCCCGAGACAAAGGCCTTGCCGCCCGCCCCGTGCACCACCACCACCCGGATGTCGTCATCGCGCGCAAAGTCGTTCGCAATGTCTGCCAGTCCCTGCCACATCTCAAGCGACACGGCGTTATGCCGGGCCGGGTTGTTGAAGGTGATCCAGCCCACATGTTTGTCTTTGTGGGCCGTCATTTTGGCGGTTTTCAAAATGCTCATGAGGAGACTCCTAGGGAATGTTTTTCCAGTATGAGCCGCATCGGGATGCGCAAAGGTTACCCGTGCGACAGGTGTCCAAGAGAGTTTGCATTGGCGACCCCGCCAAAGCGCTACCTCCAGACGGGTGATTTATCGGTGCAAAATATCAACAATGATCGGTATGCATTGAATGAATATCAAAGACTTGGACCTGAACCTCTTGCGTTTGTTTGACGCGGTCTGGCGCACGCGCAGCGTGAGCCTGGCCGCGCAGCAGTTGGGCATGTCGCAACCGGCGGCCAGCCAGGGTTTGGCACGTTTACGGGCCATGTTGGGCGATGCCCTTTTTCAGCGCAGCGGCTCGGGCGTGCGGCCCACGCCGCGAGCCGACCGGCTGGCGCAGGCGGTGCAATTGGCGCTGGCTACGATCGAAGAGGCGCTGAACACCTCTCAGGTGTTTGACCCACAGCGCTCAGCACGGGTGTTGCGCGTGCACCTGAGCGACATTGGCGAAGCGCGGTTTTTGCCCGAACTGATGCAAACCCTTCAGTGCCACGCGCCGGGTATGCGTCTGGAAGCCATGCCGCTGCCGCACGACAAAATTGGTCAGGCGCTGGACAACGGTCAGTTGGATTTGGCCATTGGTTTTTTGCCCGAGGTGCGTGACACCTTGCACCAGCCCTTGCTGAGCGATCGCTATGTGGTGCTGATACGCCAGGACCATCCGGTGGCCCAGCGCTGGAGCCGGTTGCAAGCGCGCAAGCCCTCGCCAGAGGTGGAGCTGGAAGTTTTGGCCGAGCTGGAATTTGCCGCTGTGCGCACACATGCCGACACGCTGCGCATTCTGGAGTTGATGCACTGGCAGCACCGCCTGCGTCTGACCGTGAGCCATTTCCTGTCGCTGCCCGGCATCGTGCGCAGCAGCGATTTGGCGGTGCTCATGCCGCGCAACTTTGCGCAAGGCTTTGCGCAGGCGGGGGCGCTGGCCATCATCGAGCCTGATTTGCCCTTGTGCGATTTCACCGTGTCCATCCACTGGAGCCAGCGCTTTGACAAAGACCCATGCCTGCAGTGGCTGCGGGCCAGAGTGGCCCATTTGTTCAGCACCCCCACACCATGAGCACTTTCAAACCTTATTTGAGCGCCATCGAAGCCCCCAGCCTGGCCGATGTGCACGCTTGGCAAGGCCTGACTCTGCTGGAATTTGGTACCGAATGGTGCGGCCACTGCCGCGCCGCACAGCCCTTGATCGTTCAGGCATTGGCTGCGCAGCCACATTGGCAGCACTGGAAAGTCGAAGACGGTCCTGGCCGTGCGCTGGGTCGCCACTACCGCGTCAAGCTTTGGCCCACCTTGGTGCTGTTGCGCGATGGGCGTGAAGTGGGGCGACTCGTGCGGCCTTCGGGGGCGGACATGGCGGCGGCTCTGGCCGCTTCAACTCCGTCAACCGGGGTTTGATGGACTGGCAAAAAAAACCGAATCCACCAGCGTTTTCAGATTTAATCCGCCAGCAGCGCCCCGGCATCCTCGTACCAAAACATCAGCGCCGCGTCGTAGCTTTCCCACACGCAACCGTTGCAGCCTCGCCCGCAGCACGAGGTGGGCTCGGGTGGAGGCTCCCGGAAGTCGTGGCCTGCGGCCTGCAGGCGTTCCTGAAATTGCGCAATACCCCGGCGCACAGAACCACGCTGGGCTTGGTAAGGGTCGATGATGGGGTGCTCTTCGTGCGAGGTCATGCCCAATTGTCGGTCAGCTTTGTCTTGGTTTTCTTGGTCGACCGGTCTACTGGTCGATGTTCACCGGCTGCCCCTGCACCACCGTGCGCGCAATCAGCCGTTCGTCGCCCAGCACGATCATGGCAAAGAGCCATTCGGCCAGGGTTTCGGTTTGTGCGGTGCGGCGGGCCAGCAAGGGCGTGGCCTTGGGGTTGAGCACCACAAAGTCGGCTTCGCAGCCTGGCAGCAGGTTGCCCACTTTACCAGTCAGATCGAGCGCACCGGCGGCGCCCGCGGTGTGTTGCCACCACAGGTGCTCGGGCGCCAAGCTGATGCCGGGGCGGCCCACATTTTGTCTCGCCACGGTGTAAGCCGCGTGCATGGTGTGAAAGGGGCTAAAGCTGGTGCCGCCGCCCACGTCGCTGGCGAGACCATAGCGCAGGCCTGCCGCGTCAGACGCGGTGTAGTCAAAAAAGCCGCTGCCCAAAAACAGGTTGCTGGTGGGGCTGACGGCCGCGGTCGCGCCGACCTCGGCCATGCGGCGGCGGTCGGTTTCGTCCAGGTAGATGCAGTGCGCATAGACCGAGCGCTGGCGCAAGAGGCCTGCGCGGTCGTACACGTCCAGATAACTTCGCGCCTCGGGAAACAGTTCATGCACCCAGCGGATTTCATCGAGGTTTTCGGCCACGTGTGACTGAATCCACACGTCGGGGAACTGCTGCGCGATCTCGCCAGCGCCATACAACTGGGCCTGTGTGCTGGTGGGCGCAAAGCGTGGTGTGATCGCGTAGCCCAGGCGGTCCACGCCGTGCCAGCGGCGGATCAGGACCTCGGTCTGGCGCAGGCTCAACCCGGTATCCGTGTCGCGCAGGCCGTCGGGGCTGTGGCGGTCTTGCAGGACTTTGCCGGCGACCATGCGCAGGTGACGTTTTTGCGCTTCGGCCATGAACACATCGACTGATTCGGGATGCGCTGTGGCAAAGCACAAAGCGGTGGTCACGCCGTGGCGCATCAACTCGTCCAGAAAGAAGTTCGTCACTTCCTGCGCGTAGGCGGGCTCTGAAAACTGCTTCTCATGTGGAAAGGTGTAGTCCTCCAGCCAAGGCAGCAGGCCATCGGCGGGTGAGCCGATCACGTCGGTTTGCGGGTAGTGGATGTGCAGATCGACAAAGCCCGGTGCGATGCACAGGCCGGGCCAGTGGGTCACGGGCAGGTCGGGGTAGTGGGGTGCGAGGTCGCGGTAAGAGCCTATCGCCTGGATGCGCAAGATGCCGTCGGCTTCTCGGGCGGTGACCAGCAGGCCATCGGCTTCGTGGCTGGCTTTCGGCTGGTCCGGGTCGGCGAACCACAGCAAGCTGGCTCGCCAAGCTTGGTGGTCGGTCAGTTGAGCGTCGTGGCGCATGGTGCGGGTGGGTCTGAATACGGGGATAAACACCCGGAAAAACCGGGTGTTGGCAGTGGTACATTGTGCGGCATTCTCTTGGCTTGCAAGGCTCGGGTCATCGCTTTAGACGCGGACTTTGCATGAGACTTACCAGACCCTCATCGCACCCTACATGACCACTCCCCTTTTGTCTTTACAGGGCATCACCAAACGCTATCCCGGCGTGGTGGCCAATCAGGAAGTGTCGCTCACCGTGATGCCTGGCCAGGCCCATGCCGTGCTGGGAGAAAACGGCGCGGGCAAGTCCACGCTCATGAAAATCATTTACGGCTCGGTCAAGCCCGACGAAGGCCAGGTGTTTTTCAAGGGCCAGCCGGTGCAAATCCGCAACCCGCAAGAAGCGCGCAAGCTGGGCATCAGCATGGTGTTTCAGCACTTCAGCCTGTTTGACACGCTCACGGTGGCTGAAAACGTTTGGTTGGGTCTGGATAAAACCCTGAGCCTGGCCGAAGTGACCGAGCGCATCGTGGCCAAGGCCAGCGAGTACGGCCTGGACCTGGAGCCCGAGCGCCCGGTGCACACCTTAAGTGTGGGCGAGATGCAGCGGGTGGAAATCATCCGCGCCTTGCTGACCGAACCCAAGCTCTTGATTTTGGACGAGCCGACTTCGGTGCTGACGCCACAAGCTGTGGAGAAATTGTTTGTGGTGCTGCACAAGTTGGTCAGCCAGGGCGTGAGCATTGTGTACATCTCGCACAAGCTGCACGAGATTCGAGCCCTGTGCAGTGTCTGCACCGTGCTGCGCGGCGGCAAGCTCACGGGCGTGTGCGATCCACGAGAAGAATCCAACGCCTCGCTCAGCCGATTGATGATTGGGGCCGAGCCGCCCGCTTTGCAACATGTGGCAAGCAAGCCGGGCGCGGTGGTTTTGTCGGTTAAAGGTCTGAGTCTTTCGCGCCAAGACCCGTTTGGTGTGGACCTCGATGGCATTGATTTGCAGGTTCGTGCGGGCGAGGTAGTGGGCTTGGCGGGTGTCTCGGGCAATGGCCAAAAAGAATTGATGTGGGCTTTGTCGGGGGAAGATACCCGTGCTGGCGCGAAGTGCGGCGCGGCCAGCGTGAGCTTGTTGGGCCAACCGGTGGCGGCCCTAGGGCCGGTGCCACGCAGGCAGATGGGCCTGCACTTTGTGCCCGAAGAACGGCTGGGCCGTGGTGCTGTGCCATCGCTCAGCTTGTCGCAAAACCTGTTGCTCACGCGCAGCGAGGCTGTGGGTGCAGGCGGTTGGGTGCGCATGGGGGCCTTAGCCGATCAGGCCCGCAGCATCATTGAACGCTTTAAGGTGAAGGCTTCCGGGCCAGATGCCGCAGCGCAGTCGCTGTCAGGTGGCAATTTGCAAAAGTTCATTGTGGGGCGCGAGATCAGCGCGACTCCGAAACTGCTGATCGTCTCGCAACCGACCTGGGGCGTGGACGTGGGGGCGGCAGCGCAGATTCGTGCCGAGATTTTGGCGCTGCGCGACGCGGGTTGCGCGGTGATGGTGGTGAGTGAGGAGTTGGAAGAATTGTTTGAATTGTCTGACCGGATGCATGTGATCGCCAAGGGCCGTTTGTCGCCGCCCTTGACCCGCGCAGAAGCTACCGTGGCGCTTATTGGCGAGTGGATGAGTGGACTGTGGCCTGAAACCGTTGCCCAAGGCCAGGAGGCGCAGCATGCTCAAGCTTGAATTGCGGCCTCAGGCTTCGCGCCTGTGGACCTATGCCTCGCCCGTGCTGGCGCTGGTGCTGACGGTGCTGCTGGGTGTGGCGTTGTTCATGGCGTTGGGCAAAGACCCGGTACGCGGTTTACAGATGTTCTTTTGGGAGCCCATCAAAACCGGTTATGCCTTGGGCGAGTTGATGGTCAAGGCCACGCCTTTGCTCATCATCGCTCTGGGTTTGTCGGTGTGCTTTCGCTCCAATGTGTGGAACATCGGGGCCGAAGGCCAGTTCGTCATTGGTGCGGTGTGCGCCGCAGGCGTGGCACTGATGGCGGGCAAAGACACAGGTCGATGGATCGTGATCGCGGTGCTGCTGGCGGGGGTGTTGGGGGGCATGTTTTGGGCGGGGATCACGGCGCTGCTGCGCGATCGGTTCAATGCCAACGAAATTCTGGTCAGCCTGATGCTGGTGTACGTGGCCAACATGGTGCTCAGTTACTTGGTGTACGGCCCCTGGAAAGACCCGGCAGGTTTTAATTTTCCGCAATCCAAAACCTTCGAATCGGTCACGCAGATCCCGCGCTTGATGGAGGGCTCGCGAGTCAGTATCGGCTTGTTGATGGCGCTCGTTGGCGCAGCTTTTTTGTGGGTGTTCTTGTTTCGCACTCGTGCCGGTTTTGCCCAGCAGGTGGGCGGGCTGGCGCCAGCGGCGGCGCGTTATGCCGGTTTTTCTTCGCGTAAGGCACTGTGGGTAGCACTGCTCGCTTCGGGTGGTGCAGCGGGTTTGGCGGGTGCTTTGGAAGTGGCGGGACCCATTGGTCAGCTCACGCCCTATGTGCCTGCGGGCTACGGGTTTGCCGCGATCATCGTGGCATTTGTCGGGCGCTTGCACCCGGCGGGCATGGTGCTGTCGGCCGTGCTGATGAGCATGTTTTACATCGGCGGCGAGCTAGCGCAGTCGCGCCTCGGGCTGCCCAAGTCGATCACCGGCGTGTTCCAAGGTTTGCTGCTGTTTTGTTTGCTGGCGTGTGACACGCTGGTGGCCTACCGCCTGCGCTGGGTTTGCGCCAACAGGTCAGCGCTAAAGATAAGGGGCGTGTGATGGAGTCTTATGCGTTGCTGATCGCCGCGACCTTGAACGCGGGCACTGTGCTGGCGCTGGCCGCTTTGGGTTTGCTGATCAATGAAAAAGCCGGTGTGGTGAACCTGGGGGCCGAGGGCATGATGCTGTGCGCGGCCATTGCGGGTTTTGCCTGTGTGGTGCACACCGGCAATGACTGGCTGGGCTTTGCGGCGGGCATGGGGGCGGGTGCAGTGCTTGCCGCTATCTTCGGGTTGCTGGTGATTTGGCTCAACACCAACCAGTACGCCACCGGGCTGGCTTTGAGTCTCTTTGGTGTGGGCTTTTCTGCCTTTGTGGGCATAGACTATGTGCAAGAAAAGTTGCCAGAGAGGCCAAGTTACGAGATTCCTGGCCTTGCCGACATTCCTTTGTTGGGTCCAGCGTTTTTCAAACAGCACCCCTTGGTGTATGGCGCCATCTTGTTGGTTTTGGCACTGATCTGGTTCCTTTACAAGAGTCGCACCGGTTTGGTGCTCCGTGCAGTGGGCGAGTCACCTGTTTCTGCACACGCTTTGGGCTATCCGGTGCGCCTCATTCGCCTGGCGGCGGTGGTGACTGGGGGCGCTTTTTGTGGACTGGCCGGCGCATATATTTCTGTGAGCTACACCCCTTTGTGGGTCGAGGGTATGGTGGCGGGCAAGGGCTGGATTGCCCTGGCCCTGACCACCTTTGCAACTTGGCGCCCGGCACGCGTCTTGCTGGGTGCGTACCTTTTTGGTGGTGTGACCATGCTGCAGTTCCATTTGCAAGGCATGGGCGTTGAGGTGCCCAGTCAGTTGCTTTCGGCGCTTCCTTATATCGCCACCATTGTGGTGTTGGCTTTGATCTCTCGTAACCCTACTTGGATTCGGGTCAACATGCCGGCGTCTTTGGGTAAGCCCTTTTACCCCGGTTCATAATCTGCTTTTTTCTCCAACCCCTGTAACCCTGTTAAAAGGAACTGACATGACAGACATCTCCAAGCGCTCCGTCTTCAAGATGGTAGCCCTGACCGCTGTGGCTGCCGCCACATTGGTCGGTTGCGGTAAAAAAGAAGAGGCGCCCAAGGCCGCAGCCCCTGCTGAGGTTGCCAAGCCCGAGCCCCTGAAGATCGCGTTTGCCTATGTCGGCCCTGTGGGCGATGGTGGTTGGACCTTTGCCCACGACAATGGCCGCAAGGAAATCGAGAAAGCCTTTGGCGACAAAGTCGTCACTACCTTTGTCGAAAAAGTGCCTGAGAGTGCCGACGCTGAGCGCGTGATCCGCGACATGGCAGCCCAAGGCAACAAACTGATTTTTGGCACCACCTTTGGTTACATGGAGCCCATGCTCAAGGTCGCTGCAGACAACAAAGGCGTCAAGTTTGAACACGCCACGGGCTACAAAACCGCCGAGAACATGCGCACTTATGACAGCCGCACCTACGAAGGCGCCTACATGGCGGGTGTGATTGCCGGCAAGATGACCAAAACCAACACGCTGGGTGTCGTGGCTTCGATCCCAATTCCAGAGGTGATTCGCAACATCAACAGCTACACCATGGGCGCGCAGTCGGTGAACCCCAAGATCAAAACCAAAGTGGTTTGGGTCAACGAATGGTTCAATCCACCCAAAGAGTCCGAAGCGGCCACATCCTTGATCAATGCGGGCGCTGACGTGCTGATGCAAAACACCGACTCCTCGGCTGTTTTGCAAACTGCAGAAAAAATGGGCAAGCGCGCCTTTGGTTGGGATTCCGACATGACCGCCTACGGCCCCAAGGCCCACCTAGGCTCGGCTGTGATCAATTGGGGCCCGTACTATGTCAAAGCCGTTGGTGAAGCCCTGGAGGGCAAGTGGACCACCGGTTCCAGCTGGTGGGGTGTGAAAGAAGGTGCAATCGAGATGGTCAACGTGGCTGAAGACGTGCCTGAAGACATCAAGAAGCGAGTTGCAGACATCAAGGCTGGTTTGAAAGACGGCAGCTTTGCCATCTGGAAGGGCCCGATTGTTGACCAGTCTGGCAAAGAGATGCTGGCCAAAGACGTCGTTGCCGATGACAAGTATCTGGGTGGCGTGATGTTCTACGTCAAGGGCGTGGAAGGCAAGATTCCTGGCAAGAAGTGAGCTGATCCCTTCCGCTTTGATCTGATCTGACCAGCCGCCCGTTGCAAAACGGGCGGCTTTTTTCTTGCTGGTGGAATGCGCTTTGGGGGCTGCGCATTCCCAGGCCTGGGCGGTTTTTTTGATACCCTGAGGGTGTCTTTTACTTACAGAGGCGTTTGCTTTGTTCAAACACGTGGAATATCCAGCCGTCGCAAGCAGAAGCTGGCGGCAAATCCTGTCTGACTTTGGCAGTACCTATGCCGCCAATGCCTTGATCGGTTTTATCTTTGCCGCCACAGGTCCTGTGGCCATCATTTTGTCGGTGGGCACCGGGGGAGGGCTCTCACCCGAAGAGTTGGCGTCCTGGGTGTTCGGGGTCTTCTTTGTCAACGGGCTGGTCACTTTAGTGATGAGCTGGCGCTACACCACGCCCTTGGCCTTTGGTTGGACGATTCCCGGCACTGTCCTTGTCGGACCAGCTTTACAGCACCTGAGTTTTGCCGAGGTGATTGGCGCTTTTTATGTGACCAGCGCGTTGGTGCTGGTGTTGGGGTTGACAGGCTGGGTTAAGCGGGTGATGGCGGCACTGCCCATGCCGATTGTCATGGGCATGGTGGCCGGGGTGTTCTTGCGTTTTGGCCTGGACATCGTGCGGGCGCTACAGAGCGATGTGGCCATTGCGGCTCCGATGGTGGCCGTGTTTTTGTTGCTCTCGGCCAATGCCGATTGGGGCAAGCGCTTGCCGCCCGTGATCGGGGCTTTGTTGGTTGGGGCTTTGGCCGTGGCGGTGTCAGGTAGGCTGGATGCTGCGTCAGTGGGTCAGCTGACGCTGGCTCAACCCGTGATCCAGGCGCCCGTGTGGTCATGGGCGGCCATGCTGGAGTTGGTGGTGCCTTTGGCCATCACGGTGCTGGTGGTGCAGAACGGGCAAGGCGTGGCGGTACTTAAAAACGCGGGACATGAGCCTCCTGTGAACGCCATCGCAGTGGCCTGCGGTCTGGGTGCTGCAGTCAGCGCGGTGTTCGGTGCCGTCAGCACTTGCCTGACCGGTCCTACCAATGGGCTGCTCACCTCATCGGGTGAACAGCGCCGTCATTACAGCGGCGCGCTGATGTTCGGGGGGCTGGCTTTGCTGTTTGGCCTGATGGCGCCCACCTTCACCGGGCTTATGTTGGCTGCCCCCAAAGAGTTCATCATGGTGCTGGGTGGTTTGGCCATGCTGCGCGTGCTGCAGGGCGCGTTTGTGGCTTCGTTTGGCGCGGGCAAGTTCTCGCTCGGCGCTTTGGTCAGCTTGTTGGTCACGGTGGCCGACATTGGTTTGTTCAACATAGGCGCAGCCTTTTGGGGTCTGGTTGCTGGGTTCGCCGTGTCGTGGTGGATGGAGCGGGGGGATTTCCGGAAAGCTTGAGTGCTGTGCACCTTGGATTCATCCCCAGCTCTGAATCGGGATGCTTTTGTGCTTGAGGGAGCCGACAAGCCGCATTGCTGCGTGTAAGCTGCAAAAGCGGGGCCGCATGTTCCGGCTGAGATCATCTGTCGAATTAGAAAGGGCTGCCATGCTCGAACGTTTCATTCAAAACAAACAACTGGATGCTGCCAAGCTCAGCGCCAAAAAGTTACTCAGCGCAAGGGGCGAGGCCAATGCGCAGAGCATGGCCATCAAGTTGATTGAACAATACGAGCACCTGGACAAGCGCAGCCAGACGGCGTTCTTCCATTTTCTGTCCAGCCAATTCAACCCCGACCCCGCCATGGTGGTGGATGCCGCCAACCGATACAACGCTGAGCGCAACGAGGCCAGCTTGATCCATTTGTTCCAGACCGTGGAGCCGCCCCGCCAAGAACTGCTGCGGAGGGTCAACCGGGCCCCCTCGGGCACCGCCACCATCTTGAAGATGCGTCAGACCTTGTTGAGCTATCTGAAAGAGCACCCAGCTTTTGCGGCGACCGATGCCGACATGCATCACTTGCTCAGCTCCTGGTTCAACCCCGGCTTTTTGGAGCTGCACCAAATCACCTGGAATTCGCCAGCCCAGTTGCTTGAAAAAATCATTGAACACGAGTCGGTGCATGCCATCGATGGTTGGGACGATTTGCGCCGTCGCTTGCAGCCGGACCGCCGCTGTTTTGCGTTTTTCCATCCGCAGTTGCCAGGTGAGCCGCTGATTTTTGTCGAAGTGGCCTTGGTGCCTGGCATTGCCACAGACATTGGGGGCCTGATCCACAAACAGGCGCCGGTGGGCGAGCCCAAAAGCTTCAAGGCGGCCATTTTTTACTCCATCAGCAATTGCCAGCCAGGCCTCAAAGGCGTGTCCTTGGGCAATTTCTTGATCAAACGCGTGGCGCAAAAACTCATCGAGGAAATCCCCTCGCTCAAAACCTTTTGCACCCTCTCGCCCATCCCGGGTTTGAGCGTCTGGTTGGACGCGGGCGCGCCCTTGCCCGAAGAAAAGCTCAGCGCCGTGCAACTGCGCAAATGGCAAGAAGCCCAAAAAATCTTGTTGCTGGATGGCCTGAGTTGGGCCGAACGCCTGAAGGCGGGCTGGCACCCCGATCATTGCAATGAGGCTGAAAAGACCGCGCTCATGCGACTGAGTGCTTTGTATCTGATGCACAAAACGCCCGAAGCCCGTGGCGATGCGGTGGGCAAGTTCCACCTCAGCAATGGCGCGACCTTGCACCAAATCAATTGGGCCGCTGACCTGTCCAAAAAAGGGCTGCAACAGTCAGGTGGCCTGATGGTCAACTACCTGTATGAGCTGGACAAAGTGGAGGCGCAACACGAGGCCTTCAGCCAAAAGAAAGTCAGTTATTCACGCGCCGTGGACAAGTTGGTTTAACGCAGCGCTCTGTGCTGAACACGCATGGAGATGACGCTCGCGCAGAGCCTTTGTCAAACAGAAGACAGGCTTTGGGCTCGATTCTGATAGCCTGAAAATTCCCATTTATTTCAGTGAGGCCTCTGTCGTGAATTCTTTGACCTTGAACCAAGCCAATCAAATTTTGCAAGGCGCCATCCAAGCTGCTCGTGCAGCAAATTACAAACCCATGGGCGTTGTGGTGCTGGATGAATCAGGGCAGCTGGTGGCTTTTGCGCGTGAAGACGGCGCCAGCATGTTCCGCTTTGACATTGCACGGGGCAAGGCTTGGGGTGCAGTGGGCATGGGTTCGTCCAGCCGCGCCTTGGCTGAGCGCGCCAAAGACAACCCGAACTTTTTCGTCGCCTTGGCTGCTACAGCTGAGGGTAAATTTTTGCCGCAGCCTGGCGCTGTGCTCATCAAGGATGCTCAAGGCCGCATTCTGGGCTCTGCTGGGGCCAGCGGAGGAACGGGTGATGAGGACGAGTTGATTTGCATGGCGGGTATCCGGGCTGCTGGCCTGGTGGTGGGATAAGTCGATGGCTGCAGTTGCAAAAACCAAGGCGGCTTTGCCGCGTGTGGGCCTGGTGGGCCTGGGCATCATGGGCGGCACCATGGCCGAGGCCTTGTTGCAACAGGGCTACGAAGTTTGTGGTTCGGACATCGACCTCAAGGCACTCGCTCGCCTCAAGCGTGCGGGTGGCTTGTGCCTGAGCAGTGCCGCTGAGGTTGCCGGTCGATCGGATGTGGTGATCGTGTCCTTGTCAACATCGGAGGCGCTGGCTCAGGTGACCGAATCGATCGTTTCTGTACCCAAGGCGCAATGGTCACACAAGCCGATCGTCATCGAAACCAGCACCTTGCCCATGGAGGACAAAGACGCCTGCGCTGATGCCCTCGGAAAATTGGGCATCACCACCTTGGATGCGCCCATCAGTGGCACGGCGGTGCGCATCAAGGAGCGGGCCTGGACATTTTTTGTCAGTGGCAAGGAAACCGCCTACCGCAAGGTATTGCCCGTCTTGCAGGTGTTCACGGACAAGGTGTCGTTTGTGGGGCCTTATGGCAACGGCACGAAGATGAAGTTTGCAGCCAATCATTTGGTCGCAATTTACAACGTGGCCTATGCGGAATCGGTGACGTTGGCCCGAAAAATGGGATTGAACCCACAAGACGTTCTCGACCTCTTTGGCAACAGCCCCGTGCTGGGCACAGGTGTCATGCGGCTGCGCATGCCCATGATGCTGGAGCGCCAATACAGCCCAGCCACCATGAAGGTTGAGGTTTGGCAAAAGGACATGCAGGTGATTGGCGACATGGCCAAGTCGGTGGACTGTCCGACCCCGCTGTTCTCCACCTGCGCAGCTGTTTACACCAGCGCCATGGCTCTAGGGCTGGCGATGGAAGACACAGCATCCACCGCCGAGGTCATGTCGGCCATGGCCGGCATCGCGCCTGCCAAAGGCCGAGTGAAAAAACCGTTCAAGCCTTGATCTTGGCTTTGGCTGTAGATTTGGCTTTGGCTTTAACGGTGGTCTTGACTGGACTTTTGACGGGTTTTGTTTTGATGGGGCGTGCTAGTTTCTTGGCCTCTTTTTCTGCCGCTTCGATCAAGGGCAATTCGTCGCGCACAGCCTTGTAGGCGTCCAGGGCCGCAGGCCCGCCGCAGTAAAGAAAGGAGTGCAAAATCAACTCGCGCAACTCTTCGCGAGATACACCGTTGCGAACAGCGCCGCGCAGGTGAATCTTGACTTCAGCGGGTCGGTTCAAGGCGATGCACATCGACAAAGTGGCCAGGCTGCGCTCTTTCAGAGTCAACCCAGGACGGGTCCAGACCTTGCCCCAGGCGAACTCGGTGGCCAGCTCCTGAAAGGGCATGTTCAGGTCATCGGCGTTGGCAAATGAGCGTTCGACATAGTCATCACCCAGCACCTTTTTGCGCATCGCCAGGCCTGCTTTGTAGCCCTCGGATTTGGGTTGATCGCTGGACTTCTTGTTTGTGGAGGTTTTCATGTCGGGGTTTCTTTCAATCTGCTTTGATGTTGGCCGAGCGCACAACGGCCCCCCATTTGGCGATCTCGTCTTTGATGTAAGTGGCAAATTGATCGGGCGTGTCGCCCACCGGCAAGGCCCCTTGTTGGTTTAATTTTTCGGCCACATCAGGCAACTTCAAAATGTCCACAATTTCACGGTTCAGCCGCATCACGATGTCCCTGGGTGTCTTGGCTGGGGCCACGATGCCGACCCATGAATAGGCTTCATAACCCGGCAATCCGCTTTCTGAAATGGTCGGAATATCGGCCAGGGAAGGCACGCGTTTGGCGCTGCCAACAGCAATGGCTTTGAGTTGGCCAGACTTCACCTGGTTGATCACGGAAGGGATGCTGCTGTAGAGCATCTGGACTTGTCCCGCCAGCAAATCGGTCAAGGCAGGGCCTTGCCCTTTGTAGGGGACATGCATGGTTTGCACATTGGCCATCGAGTTGAACAACTCGCCGGCCAAGTGCCCTGAATTGCCGCTGCCAGGGGATGCAAAGAACAACTGTTTGGGCTTGGATTTGGCCAAGTTGATCAACTCCAGTGTTGTTTTGGCTGGAACGGATGGGTGCGTGACCAAAAGCAGAGGGAAGTTCACCATGTTGGTGATGGGGGCGAAATCCTTTAAAGGGTCATAGGGCAACTTGTCGTACAGACTGGGGTTCACGGCCATGGGCCCTGCCGCCGCCACGGCCAGGGTGTAGCCGTCTGCAGGCGACTGCATCAAAGCCTGCAAGCCCACAATGCCATTGGCACCTGCCCGGTTATCGACCACAACTTGTTGCCCAAGACGTTCATTGAGTTTTTGTGCGACCACGCGCGCAATCACATCGTTGCCGCCACCCGGCGGGAAAGGCACGATGATGCGAATGGGCTTATTGGGGAAGGTCTGGGCCATCAACGGTGAGGCATAGGCCACGAACAGGCTAGACAACAGAGCAAACAGGGTCTTGGTGACGCGGGTCATGGGATCTCCAGTGAGGTTGTGCAAATTGCGCAGTCGGCAATACATTGATACTTGCACAAAGCTTGGAATACGCTGTAATTTGGGCGACAAAAAACAACAAGCACCGCCGCAAAAGGGTTTTGCATGGTCATGCTTACTCACGATTTCGCGTCATGGTTTGACAGCATGCAGAGGGTGCAAAATGAGGCATGACTTCAATTTTGCGTACCTCGCTCAACAACAGCACTTATGCCCTGCACAACCCTGCTGGGCTGCATGTGGGCAATTTCAAATGGGTCAATGGCCAATGGAAATTCAAGGCTATCGGCTATGGGCCCTCTGGCGAAGTGATGCCGGGTCATGGGCCTTTGACAGATCGGCACAACGCCTGCTTTGATCGGCTGGATGAGGCACTGATTCGAGCCCAATTTTTTGAGTAATGGGCATGTTCAAAGTCCACGATGAAGCGCCTGATCGTTTGCCCGAGTTGCTGTGCGCCATGCCCAAGGCCGAGTTGCACATCCACATCGAGGGCTTTTGGGAGCCCGAACTGATCTTTGCGCTGGCAAAGCGTAACGGCTTGCAACTGCCTGATGCCGAGGTAGCCGCTTTGCGCAGCGCCTAAACCTTCACTAACCAGCAAAATTTTCTGGACCTGTATAACGCCGGGGCCATCGTGCTGCTGCACGAGAAGGACTGAACGACTCAGAGCACTTGCTAAAATCTACACCCGTTGCCCGCTGCCCCGGCGGGCTTCGTTTTTTCAATTTCGGGGCCATGTAGAGGAATACCATGTATAAAAACCTCGCTGCCACGCTCGTGGCCGCCTGCTTTTTCCTTCCTGCTGTTCAGGCGCAAACACCTAAACCATCCACCGAGCCCATCAAGGCTGGTTTTGTCTATGTCTCGCCGATCACCGAGGCAGGCTGGACCCGCCAGCACGACGAGGGCCGCAAGGCCGTTGAGCGGGCTTTGGGCGACCAGGTCAAGACCACGTTTGTGGCCGATGTGCCCGAAGGCGCAGATGCCGAGCGCGTGATCCGCGACCTGGCTCAGCAGGGCAATCAAATCATCTTCACCCCCAGCTTTGGCTACATGGAGCCCACACTCAAGGTGGCCAGGGAGTTTCCGAATGTGAAGTTCGAATCGGTCACCGGCTTCAAAACCGCGCCCAACGTGGCGGCGTCGAACGCCCGTTATTACGAAGGACGTTATTTGGCGGGCATCGCCGCTGGGCGCATGACCCAATCGAATGTGGCGGGTTATGTGGCGGGTTTCCCGATTCCCGAGGTGCTGCAAGGCATCAACGCTTTCACTTTGGGCATGCGCTCGGTCAACCCCAAAGCCACCGTCAAAGTGGTTTGGCTCAATGCCTGGTTTGACCCACCCAAAGAGCGCGAAGCGGCTATGGCCTTGTTCAATCAAGACGTGGATGTGATTGCGTTCCACACCGGATCCACTGCGGTGATGGCGGCAGCGCAAGAGCGCGGCAAGATGGCCGTGGCCTACCACTCCGACATGCGCAAGATCGGCCCCGATGCGCAGATCATTGCGGTGACGCACCAGTGGGGCGATTACTACACGTCCAGAGTCAAGGCGGCCATGTCTGGCACTTGGACATCCAGTAGCGTGTGGGGGGGCATCAAAGACGGCATGATCCGCGTCGGTGAATTCGGCCCCAAGGTGCCCAAAAAAGTTCAAGACGAAATTTTGAACCAACAAAAGGCCGTGGGCTCAGGCAAGTTATTGCCATTCAAAGGCCCCATCACCGACAACGAGGGCAAGTTGGTGGTACCGGCGGGTAAAAGCTTGAGCGATGCCCAGATCCTGAACATGAATTACCTGGTGCAAGGCGTTCAGGGGCGCGTGACGCGTTGATGTCGTCAAACCATTCGGGTGGCCGCATGGCGGCGCCTGGATGAAAAAAGCCGAGGCGCAAGGCCTCGACTTGGGGTGAGCGCCTGATGAATCAGGGCTTGAGCAAGGTCAGCAAAGCCTGCAAGTTGGCGGCTTGCCCCAGGCTCCAGCAGCTTTTCAAAATGGCGTTTACCCGGTCCGCACCCAAAATCGGGTCGGACAGGTCATGGAACTTGCCCTCCAGGTCGGCATCGGTCATGGGCTTTTGCAAAGAGCCAATGGCGTGTTCCACATGCACCTTCACGCTGCGACCATCGGTCAGGTGGGCCGTGACGTACACGCTCTCTTCGCGCACCGAGGTGTCCACCACCGCTTGCACTTTGTCGCGCAAGCGCACCACGTCTTCCCGTCGCACGATGTGGTCTGAAAACTCCTCTTCGCCCGCGCGCCCAAAGATCAGGCCGACCGCACAGCCGTGGTACACGCTGAACTTGCCTTGCAAGCCGTCTTGCGGTGTCTTTTTGCCGGTGAGCTCCAGCACCAAGGGGTGCACGCGCAGCTCGATGCTTTGCACTTCGTCGGGTTTGACACCTTGCGCGCGCAGCTGAGCACAAGCGTCGATGCTGGGGTGAATCACGATGCCGCAGGCAAAGGGCTTGTAGGCGTTGAAGCTGATTTCAAAGCGCTGGCCCAACTCATCTTGCGCCTCGCGCCAGTCGTATTTGGTGGACAGCACTTGGGCCCATCCACGCGGCGCTTCCAGCGCACGGGCGCTGGAGGTAAAGCCGTGTTTGGCCATGAGGGCCGACATCAAACCCGCACGCGCAGCGCCACCGGGGTGAAAGGGCTTGGTCATGGTGCCAAACTGTTCACGCAGGCCCACGGGTTGCGAAGCCGCAATGCCCAAAGCCATGCCCGTTTGTTGGGCATTGAGGCCCAGCAATCGCGCGCAAGCGGCAGCAGCACCCAAAGTGCCGGTGGAGCCGGTGATGTGCCAACCGCGGTCGTAGTGCTGGGGGTAAACCAAATTGCCCATGCGGCAAGCCACATCGATGCCCAACACCACTGCATCCATCACCTGGCGGCCCGAGCTGTTTTGGGTTTCGGCCAAAGCCATTACCGCCGAGACCACGGGACCTGCAGGGTGGATGATGGTTTTGAGGTGGGTGTCGTCAAAGTCAAAAGTGTGCGACGAGATGCCGTTGATCAGGGCCGCACTCGCCATGTCCACGCGTTCGGCGCGGCCAGCAATGGTAGCTTGTTGCGAGGGGGCCAGCATGTTGACGGCCGCCAAGGCCGATTCGACGGCCTCATGCTTTGCCGCACCGATGGCGCAGCCCAGCCAGTTCAGGAAGGTGCGGTGGGCTTCATGTTCAACCGAATCATTCCAGCCTTTGGAGGGGTGTTCGGCCACGAACTTGGCGAGTTCGGCGGTGATGGGCGGCGCTTTGTGGTCAGCGGCCACTGCGGTATTGATCGTCATGTTCAGTCCTGTCAGGGTTTCAAAAAATCAGGCGTCGAGGTTGATCTTGCGTTCGCGGGCCAAGTCGGTCCATCGGGCCAAATCGCGCTTCATGTACTCGAGGAATTGGTTGGGGGTCATGGGCGTCAGTTCGACCGCTTCTGCGCTGAGCTTGTCCCTGAAATCGGGTTGCGCCAACACCTGGGCGATGGCGTCGTTGATTTGTTTGACGATGGGCGCAGGCATGCCAGCTGGGCCCACCACGCCATACCATTGTTGGGCATCGAAGCCTTTGAGGCCAGCCTCTTCCATGGTGGGGACATCCTTGAGCGCCGGGTGGCGTTGATTGCCGGTCACTGCCAATGCACGAAGACGTCCGCCGCGGATGTGAGGCAATGCGGCAGCCAGGCCCGGAAACATGGCCTGGGTTTGTCCAGCGATCAGATCGGTGGTGGCTGGGGCAATGCCGCGATAAGGAATATGCACCATGAAGGCACCCGTCTGGAGTTTGAACAACTCGGCTGTCAAATGCGTCAACGAGCCTGCACCGGCGGAGCCATAAGAGATTTTTCCTGGATTCTTCTTGACGAAATCGATGAACTCTTTGACGCCTTTAGCTGGTGCATTGGCGTTGACCACCAGCACATTGGGGGTGGTGCCAATCATGCCCAGAGGCGTGAAGTCCTTGATCGGGTCATAGTTGAGTTTTCGGGTGGCGGGTGCCGTGCCGTGGGTGGCCACGTAACCTTGCATCAGCGTGTAGCCATCTGCGGGTGCTTTGACAGTCATCAGCGAAGCAATCACGCCGCCGCCGCCGCCGTGGTTTTCCACCACCATCGATTGCCCCAGCACTTTCGCCAATCGTTCGCACACCTGGCGTCCAATCATGTCAGAGCCGCCGCCAGCGGCCACGGGTACGATGTATTTGATCGGGCGATTAGGATAGGCCGCTTGGGCGCTGGCCAAGCCAGGCAATCCCATCAGCAAAGGGGCCGCTTGTATCAGGGTGCGTCGTTTCATGTTTTCTCCTTAAGGTGGTTTTTGGGGGTTACTGTGGGTTCTGGGGGGATGCTTTGCTTCAAGCGTGCATAAGCGCTGCTGACATGCGTGGTCAGTAAATCTTTGGCGTGGTCTGGCTCACCCAGGGCGATCGCGTGGGTGATTTTTTGGTGCTCCGAGATCGATGTCTTCATGCCAGTCACATGCGACAAGCTTTGCAGGCGTGCCAAATGGAGTTTTTGCACGACTTCCTGGTAGGTATGACTCAGTTGTTCGTTGTTTGCCGCTTGCACAATCAACCAATGAAAATGCAGGTTTTCTGAGTAGTAGGCGGCCAAGTTGGCTTGTTTCTGGGCCACGACCATGAGGTCAATGGAAGCCTCCAGTGCATGCGCCAATGCTTGTCTGGGGGCAGTGGCCAAAGCAGCGGCTTTCGCCCCCGCAAAACTGTCGAGCAAGCTGCGGATTTCGTACAAGTCCTGCACTTCCTTGGCTTCGATGGCTCGAACGAAAACGCCAGCGTGTTTTCGTGAAACCACTAAACCGGAGCTTTCCAGTTCTCTCAAAGCCTCTCGCACGGGCACGCGTGACACCTGCAGGCGGTTGGTCACATCTGGTTCACTGATTTTGTCCCCGGGCTTGATGGCTCCCTTGAGGATGTGTTCCAGCAAATCTTCTCGGACCAATTTGGCCAGCGACGTGTCCCGCATGTTTTTGATGCGATCGGAATTGTCGGCAGAGATCCAGGGCAGCATAAGGCAGTGAAGAAGCGTTTTTTTGCATATCGTATACGATATTTCATCCTTCGCTGGTGTTGCTTTGTCGACTTCATGACCATGCCAGCGCATGTCATCGGGAGCTAAGCCTGGTTCCGGCACCCAATTCATGGCCAAGGATCCCACCTTAAAATGGCCGCTCTTCACAAAGGTTCACCGATGAGCATCAAAAGCGATAAATGGATCCGACGCATGGCTGAACAGCACGGCATGATCGAACCGTTTGAGCCGGGACAGATCAGGCACAACGCAGATGGCCAAAAAATCGTGAGCTATGGAACCAGCAGTTACGGCTACGACATCCGCTGTGCGCCCGAGTTCAAGGTGTTCACCAACATTTACAGCACGGTGGTGGATCCGAAGAACTTCGACGAGCGCAGTTTTGTCGACATTGAGGGTGATGTGTGCATCATTCCGCCCAACAGCTTTGCACTGGCACGCACGGTGGAGTATTTCCGCATTCCGCGCAATGTGCTGACCATCTGCCTTGGAAAAAGCACTTATGCTCGCTGCGGCATCATTGTGAATGTGACGCCATTTGAGCCCGAGTGGGAGGGCTACGTGACCCTCGAATTCAGCAACACCACCCCCTTGCCTGCCAAAATTTATGCAGGCGAGGGTTGCGCCCAGGTCCTGTTTTTGGAGAGTGACGAGGTTTGCGAAACCAGTTACAAGGACCGGGGCGGCAAGTACCAAGGCCAAGTCGGCGTGACACTGCCCAAAACCTGATTCTTCGGCGTTCTCGCGCTTTGTCGCTTGAATCGCCGGCCTGCTCAGCCCGGCAACTCAGGCAGCGCCCAAGCCTTGAGTTGTGGACGAACATCGGCATAGCGATGTCCTGAAGGTGGGTAAAGGCAAGGTTTGACCAAGACATGATTTTGGATGCTTCAAGCACATGTGTCCTGCACGGGGCAGCTGTGGTCCTTACATCCGGCCGGTCCTCATAAAGCGGCTGTGCCAGCTCAGTGCCTCGTCCAACAGGTGCGGGGTGTGCAAGCCCGACCCGCTGTGGCGGGCGCGGGCCATGTAGTCGTGCAAAGCAGGCCGAAACCGAGGGTGAGCGCATTGCTGCACGATGCGCTCGGCGCGTTGTGTGGGGGCCAGCCCACGCAGGTCGGCCAGGCCATGTTCGGTCACGATGACCTGCACATCGTGCTCGGTGTGGTCGTGGTGCGAAACCATGGGCACGATGCATGAAATCGTGCCCCCCTTGGCCAATGAAGGTGTCATGAAAATCGACAAATAGGCATTGCGCGCAAAGTCGCCCGACCCGCCGATGCCGTTCATGATGGACGAGCCCATGATGTGGGTGGAATTGACGTTGCCGTAGATGTCCGCCTCGATCATGGCATTCATGGCGATCACGCCCAGGCGGCGGATCAGTTCAGGGTGGTTGCTGATCTCTTGCGGGCGCAACACAATGCGCGGACGGTAAAAGTTGATGTTTTGCCGAAACTCGGCGTCGGCATTGGGGCTGAGTGAAATCGCAGTGGCCGAGGCGAAGGCCAGTTTCCCTGAGCGCAACATGGCCAGCATGCCATCTTGCAGCACCTCGGTGTAGGCCGTGAGTTGCTCGAAAGGCCCCTGGTTCAGGCCGCACATCACCGCGTTGGCGATGTTGCCCACCCCCGATTGCAGCGGCAGCAGTTGCGCCGGCAAGCGGCCCAGCTGCACTTCTTGCTGCAAAAAAGCGAGGATGTGTCCGGAAATCCGGGCCGACACCTCTGATGGCGCATCAAAAGGCAAGTTGCGGTCGGGTTGATCTGTCACTACCACGGCGATCACTTTGGCAGGGTCAAAACGCAGATAAGGGTCGCCAATGCGATCCTGCGGGTGCGTCAGGCCGATGGGCTGCCGGTGAGGGGGCAGGTGAGTACCGTGAAAAATATCATGCATGCCCTCCAGCGCCAGGCTCTGATGCAGATTCACCTCCAAAATGATCTGGTCGGCCTGGTCCAGCCAAGTCTTGTTGTTGCCCACTGAGGTGGAGGGGATCAAGCGACCACCTGGCAAGATGCCCGCGACCTCGACCACGGCCACATCCAGATGGCCGAGCAGCCCGAACCAAGCGGCCTGCGCCACATGCGACAAATGCATGTCGTTGTAAAGCATGTGACCGGCATTGATCTCTTGGCGGCAACTGGGATCGGACTGATAAGGCAGCCGCATCTCGATGCCCTGGGCCCGAGCCAAAGCCCCATCCAGCTCGGGCG
Organism: Comamonadaceae bacterium; assembly: GCA_027488215.1. Lineage (GTDB taxonomy): Bacteria > Pseudomonadota > Gammaproteobacteria > Burkholderiales > Burkholderiaceae_C > Limnohabitans_A. The sequence continues at coordinate 39,602 of JAIYCB010000004.1, read as the reverse complement.
CAGTCGAGGCGCCCGTCCAAAGACCGATGCGCGCTTGCGTTTGCCCCGCCACATGCAAAGCCGCCAACCGCGCAGCCAAGGCTTGGGGTACGGCCTTGGGATAAGCCGCACCCGTGAAGCCGCTCATGCCCACATTGGCACCGACCGTGATCAAGGCTGCCGCCTCAGTGGCGCTCATCACTTTGGCGTGCAGGCTGGGGTCTTGAAGGCGTTCGGCCAAGCCGAGTGGCAGAGGCATGAGTGATGTTTTGTTTAAAAAAATTCAGTGTGCTCTCAAACCCCACCCTGGTGCTTGAGCCAACGCAAAGCATGCAAGCACCCAAGGGGTTGCTGGCCGCTTATCTGTATTTATGTATGAGCAAAGAACAAATCGATGGTTGGAAACCGCCGCAAAATTGGCCACAATGCCCAAGCTTGACACTTTTAAGGTCGCCTTGTCTCTGGCAGTCACTTGGGCATCGGCTTGATCCCGTGGCTTTTTGCAGGACAATTGTGCGGCGTTTGAGACATTCGACGAAAAGACAACATGGCCAAAACAGCACCACCAGAAGACAACGTCTTGACTGAATCGGAAGAGGTTTTTGATAAAGCCGCCGAGTTGTTTCGCGTCATGTCAGCCCCTATGCGGCTGCGCATCATCAGCGCCCTGTGCAACGGCGAAAAGAATGTGGGTGAGTTGCTGGCCGAGATCGACACGACCCAACCTAACATGTCGCAGCACCTGAACACGCTCTATCAAGCTGGGGTGGTTGGAAAGCGTCGCGATGGCGTACAAATTTATTACCGCATCATCAATGATCAGGTGGTTACCTTGTGCCGAGCTGTCTGCGTCCAAATAGCGAGCGAGTCCGATTGAAAGATCGGCGTCAGTTTCAAGCCGGGTTTTCACGAGCATCCATCATGCCCAGTTGAGACTAATATCCATACTTAAGGAGAAACTTATGAAGAAAAATCTTCTGTTGCTGACGGGTTTGCTGGTCACCACTTTGACTTGGGCTGACATCAAGGTGGTTTACCACTTGAGCGAAGGCATTCCCCAGGCATCGCGTGCCATTGGCAATATCCGCAACCACATCGCGGCCGACCCCAAAGTCAAAATTGTCGTTGTCGCCCATGGCTTGGGCATCGACTTTTTGCTGGACGGTGCAACCAACCAGATGGACCAGCCCATTGCTGGGGGCGTAAGCGATTTGGTGAGCAAGGGTGTTGAGTTTCGGGTTTGCAACAACACCCTGGTGTCCCGCAAGATTTCAGCTGACAAGTTGCTGATGGAAGCCAAAGTGGTGCCGGCTGGTGTGGCCGAGGTGGCCACATTGCAAGCCAAGCAAGGTTTTGTGTATTTGCGTCCCTGAGCTGGCGGTTTGATACCTGCCATCCATTGTTTTTACAAGGAAACCCCATGAAGATGAAACTTCTTTTGACAGCAGCCTCATGGCTCGCTCTGTCAGGTCTGGCACAAGCCCAGATTGATCCACTGCAAGCCCGCAGCTTGGCAGCTTCCTGCGCTGCTTGCCATGGCACCGATGGCCGTGCCCAGCCGGGTATGGTTTCCCTGGCAGGCTCTAACAAAGATGACATGGTCAGAAAGATGCTGGATTTCAAAGCAGATCGTGTACCCGCCGCCACCATCATGCATCAGCTCGCCAAGGGCTACACCGACGAGCAAATAACGGCCATCGCTGGCTACTTTGCTGCCCAAAAACGTTAAGGAAAACAGCCATGCAACGTCGTCATTTTTTACAAACCGGCTCCGCTTTGGGTGCCATGGGTATGGTTTCGGGTTGTGCCACCCTAGGCAGTGGCAGCGGCCCCAAGGTGGTGGTCATTGGTGGAGGCTATTCGGGTGCGACAGCCGCGAAATACCTGCGCATGTGGTCTGACCACAAGATCCAGGTGACTCTGGTAGAGCCCAACAGTGCCTTCATCTCTTGCCCCATCTCCAACTTGGTGCTTGCCGGCAGCAAAACGATGGCCGACATCACCACCCCTTATGACAACCTGACCAAGCGCCATGGTGTCAAGATCATCAAGGACCGCGTCAACACGATTGATGCTGACAAGCGCATCGTCAAATTGGCGGGTGGTACTGAGCTGACGTATGACCGCCTGATCGTCTCACCTGGTGTGGACTTCATGTGGGAAACCTTGCCCGGTATGAACCGTGCCGGCGCCAAAGAGCAAGTGATGCACGCCTGGAAGGCCGGCGAGCAAACCCTGACCCTGCGCAAACAACTCGAAGCCATGCCCGATGGCGGCGTTTTTGCCATGTCCATTCCCTTAGCGCCTTACCGTTGCCCTCCAGGTCCTTATGAGCGCGCCTGTCAGGTGGCCGATTATTTCACCAGGGCCAAACCGAAGAGCAAGGTTTTGATTCTGGATGCCAACGACGACGTCACCTCCAAGCCCGCACTGTTCAAGAAGGCCTGGACCGATCGCTACAAGGGCATCATCGAGTACCGTGGCAAGCACAACGTGACCGATGTGGACGTGGCCAATAAGACCTTGAAGTTCGAGTTCAACGAAGACATCAAGGCCAGCGTTTTGAATGTGATCCCCAGCATGCGTGCCGGTGATGTGGCCGTGAATGCCGGATTGGCTACCGCCAACAAGCGCTGGTGCGAAGTGGACTTTTTGACCTTTGAATCCAAAGCGGCCAAGAACGTTCACGTGCTGGGCGACTCGATCCAGATTGCGCCGGGCATGCCCAAATCAGGCCACATGGCCAACCAGCATGGCAAGACCTGCGCCGCTGCGGTCATTGCCTTGTTGATGGGCAAGCAAGTCAACAGCATGCCCGTTTACAACAACACCTGCTACAGCTTCGTCAGCAGCAAAGATGTGGTCCATGTGGCCAGCGTTCACCGCTACGATGCTGAGCGCAAGACCATGGTGACCGTTCCCGGCTCAGGCGGCCTTTCGAGTGCCGCCAATGAGTTGGAGGGTGTTTACGCCATGTCTTGGGCGCAAAACATTTGGGCCGACACACTGGCTTGATGTTTTAAGCTTCAGAGCCCAACGCCGCAGTCTTGGACTTGCGGCGTTTTTTTGGGCTTGATTTACATGGCCCAGCCCATGCTGCGGTGGATGCGCCATGAAATGCCAGCACCCAGCCAAATCGCGATCAGCGTGAGCCAGGCGGTGACCGAGAAGATCGAGCCACCGGTCAAGCCAGCGCCCACGGTGCAGCCGCCTGCCAAGACGGCACCAAAACCCATCAGCACGGCGCCCGTCAGGTAATGGCCCAGTTTGTTTTCGGTTTTGAAGCCTTCAAATTTGAAATCACCACCGACCAAGGCACCCAACAAAGAGCCAACAAATGTGGCAGGCAATAAGCCGGCATCAAAGCCCAAACTGGGGGATGTGGCGCTGGACAGAACCCGCATTAACATTTCTGCAGATGCACTGCTGAAACTCAGGCTTTGGATCTGTACCGCTTCGAAAGATTGGGCAGCAATGGCCTGGGTCAGACCCCAACCCAAAGCGATGCTCAGACCGGTGATGAGCGCAAAAGCCGCCAAGCCCCATCGGTGCTGGTGCGTTTTGAAGAAAAAGTAAAAACCTGTGGCCAGAGCCAGCACGGCCAGCACCAGTCCACCCGTGGCGCCCAAACCTGTCAGGTACAGCAAGTCCTTGGATGGACCACCGTCCACTGGCCACCAGCTGGCCAAGGCTTTGCGTGCAGGGGCCAGCCAACCGGCAATGCTGGCCTGGACGGTCACGGCAAAGACCAACCCGGCCAACAAAGCACGCAAGTTGCCATTGGCCGACAAAATCAGCAAGCGGCTGGCACAGCCACGCGTCAAGATCATGCCTGCGCCAAAAAACAAGCCCCCCAAGACCGCACCAGAAATGCTGCCGGGCAAGGCAATGTAGCGGGCATCGGCAGGCTTGAGTCCACCCATGAACACCAAAGCCTGCACACCGACCAGGCAAGCCCCAAAAGCCAGCCACCAAACGCTGAAACGCTCGCGAGCCTGACCTTCGCAGCATTCGATAACGGCAGCTCGAGCACAAAAGCGGCTGCGTTGGGCGGCAAAACCAAAAATGAAACCGACCAAGGCACCCGCCAAGGCCAGTACATTCGTGTCACCCCAGGTTTCGAGCAAGCTTGCGAGATTCACGGATTTCTCCAATAATTCATTGGGTTCTTATATTTGTCGGCTTTATCTCGGACAGTCCGGCTGTCCGAGACAAAACCCGCTATTGTCCACTTTCTTAAATCCATGTCCCCAGTATTCTCTTTGTTCGACAGGCTGAAGTGGCGACGCCGTGATTGTTTGGTGTTGGCCGGATTGGCTTTGAACTTGGGGAATTCTTGGGCCCAGCGCCCAGGGGCGACCTTGCCCGCGGCCCAATCTTTGCCCGACGAGTTGGCCCGTGCCCTTCAAAACAAGCAGCCCCTGGTGGTCATGGTCAGCCTGGATGGTTGTGTGTTTTGTCGTCAGGCTCGTCAATCGCATCTTTCACCCTTGCAGAAGGCGGGGGCGGTGATCGTTCAGGTTGACATGCGCAGTTCTCAAGCGGTTCTGGATTTCAATGGCAAGCTCACCACCCATGATCAGTTGACACGCGCCTGGAAGATTGCGGTCGCGCCCACGTTGCTGTTTTTTGGTGTGGGGGGCAAAGAGGTGGCCGAGCGCATGGAAGGGGCCTATTTGCCCGACTTTTATGGTCCCTATTTGGACGAGCGCCTGGCCACGGGCCGCAAGGCCTTGTGACAAGCAAGGTCGGCGTTACGAAATCACCAACGAAAACCTGTTGCTGCGTTGAACGCTGGCCATCCGTTTTGAAAGGTCCCTGACATGTCGACTTCAAAGCCTTATCCCTCGTCCATTGATGCCCCTCAGGCCTGTGATGATGGCCTTCCTTTGGCTCTTTCGCGCCGTCATTGGTTGGCCACTTCTGCCGCTGTCTTGGCAGCTTGGTCGGGCAACAGCGCCGCTCAAACACCCTCTGAAGCCCAGTTAGAGCGCCAAGCCCCTGCCATGCCCGAGCTGGGCAGCCATCTGCGCATGCCGCGCATTGAGTTGCTCAACGGGAAAAATCTGGATCCGGCGCAGACAGCGGGTCGGCCCTTGCTGATTTACTGGTGGTCCAGCACTTGTCCGTTTTGTGCATTGCAAAGCCCCAGCATGGAAGCCCTTTGGCGCGAGCACCAAAGCCAGGGCTGGAGCATGGTGGCCTTGTCGATTGACCGAAAGCCCGAAGACGCCAGCGCTTATATGGCCAGGCGTGGCTACACCTTCCCCGCCGCGTGGGCCAGTCCGAGCTGGCGCCAGGCTTTTCCCAAGCCCAAAGGCCTGCCCATCACGCTGCTGGTGGGGCGCGATGGCCGTTTGCTGTTGGCCGAAAAAGGCCAAATGTTTGCTGAAGACGTGCAGGCCATCGGGAAGTTGTTGGGCTGATCATCCACAGCTTGGGTGGGCAAACCCTCGAGAAGGTCGAACGAGTTCATCAGCGCCCAGTTTTGCTGGAACCCCATTGGTCCATCAGGCGCTGATCGCTGGCCCTTTCGGCATCGATGCTGTCTTTGGGTAATTGGCGCAGGCAGTCAGCCAGCGCTTGCGGGTCAAGTTTGGCTGTCGGGGTGGGGGCAGCCACCTCTTGAGGAGATAGGCCATTCCAGGCGAACGGGTTGCGAAACACCGGTGGGTCGGGTAGGCAATCGTCCTTGTACAGGGGTGGGCCATCGTTTGCAAAGGGTGAAAACGTGATGGTTTTGTCAAACACCAGGGGCTTGCCAGTGGGGGTGGGCGGCAGTGGCGGCATGTTCTGAATGGCTTGCCGCGCGAGTTGTTCGGCCACGGGTGAGGTGGTCCAGAGTGTTTGCAACTGTGTCAAACGGCCGTCTGGCACGATCTCGATCCGAAAGCGCACCAGGCCCTGGTCGGGTCCTTCCACAACGGTGCCCATCATGCTGCGCACTTGCTGGCCCCAGCTGTAACGGTAGCCCTTGCTGTTCTTGTTGGTGTAGCTGGCGGCGAATGCCCATTCTTCGGCCGTGGGTGGCGCAGGTGCCGCCATGCTGGCGCGGGGTCGCTCGGGTGCGGGCAGTGGAGCGGCAGCCGTCAAGGGCGTGGTTCGCGGGGGCTCAGGAGTGGGTGTTGTGGGGTGCGCTGATGCAGGTGCGGTCAGTGGCTGGTGCGTTGGCTGGATAAGTTCCAGAAAGACGATTTTCTCTGATGAAGTTTTGGGCGTTTCAGACAGGCTGAGGTATGGGAAACGATGACTGCTGAGCAGCAGCCATACCCCCGCATGCAAGGCCAATGAGAGGAAAAGCGCGAAGAAATGTTTGTTTGCGAACATGGGCGCTGAGGCGTTTATCAGGAGTCTTGCAGCCATCAGCGACAATAGGTCTGGGCGGACTCGGCCAACCACTCTGGCGTTGGGGTTCTCGCACCACAGGTCAAAGCACTTTGCGAGCCGTCAGTCCCAGCAAGCCAGACATGCCATGGTGGCCTGTGCCCTCTTTGATTTCGGCTTCGTAGGTGCGCAGGTCCAGGATGTCCAGATGACCAAAGAAGTCCAGCATCAACGCTTCGTCATACAGATGCGCCAGCTTGCCAGGTCCACCAGTGTTGAAGTCCAGTTGACGGGGCGTGTAGCCCTGGATGATCAGGGTACCGCCAGGCTTGAGGCTGCCGAGCATGCGCGCAAACAGCGCGCTGCGCTCCTCGGGGGTGGCAAACTGAAAAAAGATACCCACCATGTTGTCGTAATGTGCAGAGGGCCATTCATAACACTGCCAATCGCTGCACACAAAATTCACCTTCACTTGTCTGCCTTCGGCCAAGGCTTGGGCCTTGCGGATGGCGTTGTCCGAAAAATCAAAGGCGTCCACCTGCAGGCCTTGCTCGGCCAGCCACACGCTGTTGCGGCCTTCTCCATCGGCTACAGCCAGCGCAGTGCCTGGTGACAGGTGGGCTGCTTGCGATTGCAAATAGGCATTGGGCGTTTCGCCAAATACGTAGTGTTCGGCGGCAAATCGTTGGTTCCAAGTCTGTTGTGGGTTGTTGAATGTGCTCATGGGGCTCCCCTGTAACTTTGAGGCTCCTCAATGCTACAGGGCCATGTGCAACTGAAAAACCGAGTTGGGTACCTTGGGTATCAAGGGGGCGGCCAGGGGTTTGAACTTGAAGCGGTTCACCACGGGCGCTTCGACGGGTACGGGCTGCGCTTGGAGCACCACAAAATCGGACAAGGTCACCTGACTCAGGTTACGGATGATCACCTGTTCGAGCCCCCATTCGTAGCCCGCCGCATCCAGTGCCATCGCATCGCTGTCTTGCTGTGCCAGTGTGGGTTCGAACACGGCTGCGATGTCCCATATGGAAATCAGTGCCAGATCACTCCTGATTTCATAGCCGCCCCCTGGACCTTTGCGGGACGAAACGATCTGCTGGTCTTTGAGCAGCTTCAGAATGCTTTCGAGGTTGGAGACCGAAAGCTGCAGGCTTTTCGACAGCTCAGTGGTCGAGACGCGCCCCAAGTTTTGCTGCGCAGCGATCAGGATGCAAACATTGACGGCATTGACGGTTTTATTCGAAATCATGAGATGGACCCCCGATGAGGAGAATTTTGGGGTGAATAGCTACTCAAATTCATGAAAATCCAATTAATTTCGATTTTTCGACATAATATCTACTCAATACCTGAACATAAAGGCCAGTGTGTCGAACAGCCCAACCGCTCAATCACCGCTCTACCGAATCGGAGCTGTTTCTAAAGCCACCGAGATTCCGGTCTCTACCTTGCGTATCTGGCAAACGCGTTATGGCGCATTCACACCGGTCAAGACCGCGGGTAACCAACGTTTGTTTGGCGAACACGATGTGTCTAAGGCGCTCTTGCTCAAGCAGTTGTCTGGGGCGGGGCACGGTATTGGCAGCATTGCCAGTTTGGATCTGGCGCAGCTTCGGCAGTTGTGTCACCCAGACCATCAGGCCCCGGCGCAGCAGACCTTGGCTCAGCCGGTATGTTTGGCCGTGGTTGGCTTGGGCCTGGCCAACCGCATCGAGTCGCGTCAATTTGCCGCTGTGTTGAGCCGGCACCGTATCCAGGTCACCGACGTGATGGACGATCTGGCTGCCGCGCGCCAAGCGTCTTTGTCAGGCAAGCCGCAAGTGTTGCTCATCAAGGTCAATTCTCTGCAGGAGTCGGTGTTCGAGTCGATCCAGACGCTGATGCAGCGCCATCCTTTTGCGCAGACCATCGTGCTGTACCACTTTGCGCCCGACAAGGTGGTGCAAGCCATGAAGCGGGTTGGTTTGACGGTCCGGCGAGACCCGATCTCGGACAGCGAGTTGGCCGAGTTGTTGCAATCGATTTTGTTCGTGGACCGCGACCGTGCGCAAGCTTACGGTCATCAAGGGTCGGTGATCACTGGGCGCAAATACTCGGACGACACCTTGCGGCGTGTGGCAGGCATCTCGACCAACGTCTTGTGTGAGTGCCCCAAACATGTGGCCGAGCTGATTGCGCAATTGGCCAGCTTTGAGGCTTACAGCCAGGAGTGCCTGAACAAGAACACCGAAGACGCGCACTTGCATTCGTATTTGCGCGCCATCTCGGGTTCGGCACGCAGCTTGTTCGAAAATGCCCTCGAAAAAATCGCGCAGCATGAGGGGATTGATTTGCGCGAAGCCGTCTCATCACACGCGTCGAGTCAGTTACAAAGCAGCCGCTGATATCGCATCGATCACCGAGCTTCGCAGGCACAAATGCAGTGTGAGTGTGGGCTTGTCAACCATGCCAGGCAGGCAAGCCCGTGATCAAACCCGAGCAGCTTCGGTTTGACCTATTCCGATGACCGTGTTTTGGAGATGGCTTTGGGTCTTTGTGTGACATGCGCTCAGTAAAATCCCTGAGCCGAACTTGATCAAGTTTTCACAAAGCCGTCTTGATTTCGGTTAAATTAGCGCTTGATTATATTCAATCCTCGTGGAGTTTTCATGAAACTGATTTTTACTGTGGCTGCTGTGTCGGCCTTGCTGTCTGCCCCAGCATTTGCCAATTCCGACTTGGCCAAGAAGAACGCTTGCATGGCTTGCCACGCAGTCGACAAAAAGATGGTGGGTCCTTCCTACAACGACGTGGCCAAAAAATATGGCGGTCAAAAAGACGCTGCCGCTATTTTGGCCAGGAGCATCAAAGCCGGTGGTTCTGGTAAGTGGGGCCCAGTGCCCATGCCCGCTCAAGCAGCTTTGAGCGACGCTGACGCCCTGACTCTGGCCACATGGATTCTGGCGGGTGCCAAGTAATTGAGAGCCTTTGCTGGCTTGATCAACGTGACATGATTTAGAAAGCTCGATTGGTACTCGTGACTTTTTTGCCGCTCAGGGCTTTGCCCTCGAGCGGCTTTTTTGATTGGAGAACCCCATGATGGTGCGAAACGTTGCTGGCCTGACCCTGGCCCTGCTTCTGGCCGGAATCAATGCCCAAGCTCAACCGGCCATTTTCAAAAACGCCGATCTCCAGCTGGGAGCCAAACTCATCGCCGACAACAAATGTGTGGCCTGTCACATTTCCAAGGTGGGCGGTGATGGCAGCGCCATCTACAAACCCCAAGGGCGTATCAACACGGCAGCTTTTTTGCGCGGTATGGTTGAGCAATGCAACACCGAACTGAACATGGGCATGTTTCCCGAAGAGGTGGAAGCGGTGGCTGCTGTGATCAACCGGGATCATTACAAGTTCAAGTGAATTTGAAGATCGGTGTGTGAGCCATCTACTTCGTCTTTCTTCACTGAAGGCTCACCCGTTCGTCGACAATGCGCTCGGAAGTTGCTTGGAAAATCTATTTGATCAGGGTTTGTCCTGATCGGACGCGCAGGTCGGTGTAATCCCTGATTCAGATTGGTCACTTATCTTATATATTCGAACATCCGAATATACGAACTCAATGGTAAGGCCAGCATGACAGCTGAGGCTGATGCGGTATTTGACAAAGCGGCAGATCTGTTTGCCGAGGTGCTCAGGTGTTTTATCGGATTGCAGACGACTTTGCAGCGAAGGTTTGACGTGCGGTGTGTACGCAGATGACCATCGGTGTGGGCGTGAAAGATCAAACCAACAAGGAGTTTGTGTGAACGCAGACAGTATCCCATCAGGCCGGGTTCAAAAAGCCCCTGAGAGCTTCCTGACACCCTCGGGCATCAAGGAAGTTTTTGCCGAAGGCAAAAAAGGGCGCCGTGATTTCATCCGCAACGCTTTTGCAGCCGCTGCGGCCGGAGCCGCCGCACCCATGGCAATGGCCCAAGGCAACCCGGTTCCCGTTGAAGGTGGCGATCCCAACATCCTTAACTTGCCTGAGCATGCTGTAGGCTTGGGTCAAGGCGTCGCGGTGGAGGGCTACGGCAAGCCATCACAGTACGAGGCCAATTTGCAGCGCCGCCAGAGTCCGGGTCTGACCCAGACCACACAGGCTTCGGTGTCGTTCGCACCTTTGCAGTCCTTGTTCGGTATCGTGACGCCCAGCGGTTTGCACTTTGAGCGTCACCACCAAGGCTGGTGGGACATCGATCCATCCAAACACCGTTTCATGATCAACGGCATGGTCAAGAAGAACATGGTGTTCACCATAGACGAGATCATGCGTTTGCCCTCGGTGTCGCGCTTTCACTTCATTGAGTGCGGTGCCAATACCGCTACCGAATGGGGCAATGTGGCCGTGCCCACGGTGCAGTACACGCATGGCATGATTTCTTGCAGCGAGTTCACGGGTGTGCCCCTGATCACTTTGTTGGAAATGGCAGGCGCTGACCTGAAAAATGGCAAGTTTGTCTTGGCCGAAGGCGGTGATGGTTCATCCATGACGCGCACCATCCCGATGAGCTTGATCACATCGGGCGAAGTCATTGTGGCCTACGGTCAAAACGGTGAGATGTTGCGCCCCGAAAACGGTTACCCCTTGCGTTTGGTGGTGCCCGGTGTGCAAGGGGTGAGCTGGGTCAAATACCTCCGGCGGGTTGAAGTGGGGGACAAGCCCTATGCCGCCAAAGACGAGGCCATTCACTACATTGACTTGATGCCCAACGGTTTGCAGCGTCAATACACCAACATTCAGGAAATCAAAAGCGTGGTGACCACACCTTCCGGTGGTCAAGTTTTGTTGGACAAAGGTTTTTACAACATCACGGGCTTGGCCTGGTCGGGCAAGGGCAAGGTCAAGCGGGTGGATGTCTCCACCGATGGCGGGCGCAACTGGCGACAAGCGAGGCTTGAAACTCCAGTCCTGACCAAAGCCCTCACCCGTTTCAACCTGGACTGGGTCTGGGAAGGCAAACCGGCCATCATCCAAAGCCGTGCGCAAGACGAAACGGGTCATGTGCAGCCGACTTACCAGCAACTGCGCGCCGTGAGGGGCACGCGATCGATCTATCACAACAACGCCATCCAGTCGTGGTTGGTGCAGGAAAACGGTGAGGTGAAAAATGTCCAGCTTTCGTAAGGCCGTTTTAACCCTGACGTTGTTGGCTGCAGCAGGTCTGGCCGCCGCACAAAGTCAGAAGTTCCCGGGCGTAGGCCGCGAGGCAACCCTCAAGGAAGTCGCCAAATGGGACATTGATGTGCGACCTGACTTCAAGGGTTTGCCTGCTGGCTCCGGTTCTGTGGCCAAGGGCCAAGATGTGTGGGAGGCCAAGTGCGCCCATTGCCATGGCGTATTCGGTGAGTCCAACGAAGTGTTCAGTCCGCTGATTGGCGGCACCACGGCCGAGGACATCAAGACTGGTCGTGTGGCCAATTTGCAGCGTGCAGACTACCCCGGACGCACCACCATCATGAAGGTGCCCACAGTCTCCACTTTGTGGGACTACATCAACCGGGCTATGCCTTGGACCAATCCCAAGACGCTGACGACGGAAGAGGTTTACGCCGTCACAGCGTTCATGTTGAACTTGGCCAACATCGTGCCTGACAACTATGTGCTGTCTGACAAGAACATCGCCGAAGTGCAGACCCGCATGCCCAACCGCAATGGCATGACCACTGCGCACGCCATGTGGCCTGGCAATGAATTTGGGGGTGTCAAAAAAACCGACACCCAGAACAAGATCTGCATGAAAAACTGCACCCCCGAGCCGAAGGTTGCCTCTTTCTTGCCAGACTTTGCGCGCAACGCGCACGGCAACTTGCAAGAGCAAACCCGGATTGTGGGACCGCAGCGGGGTGCTGATACGACACGTCCAGAGCCCAAAGCGGGCATGCCTGTGGCCGCAGCGGCCTCAGTGGCGGCTGCCAAGCCTGAAAAGAACGAGTCCAAAGCGGTCATTGCGTTATTGAACAAACACAGCTGCACCGCTTGCCATGGCGTCGACAAGAAAATCGTGGGTCCAGGCTTCCATGAAATCGCTAAAAAGCAGGCGGGCAAGGTCGCTTACCTGACAGAAAAGATCAAGGTGGGGGGGGTGGGGGTTTACGGACCGATTCCCATGCCTGCACAATCTCTGCCTGACACGGATGCCAAACTGATTGCAGAATGGATTTCCAAGGGGGCCAGCAAGTAACGTGGATTGATCCCGCTTTACAGCTGAACCTGTTTCTACAGCATCACTCAACCATCAAAGGAGATATCAGATGCAAAACCGTCGCGAGACACTCAAGCAAAGCGCTGTTGTGGCTGGCCTCTTGGCCTCTGCGGGCTTCCCACAATTCGCACAAGCCGCTGTCAACAAGGCCGCATTCGAAGCCAAGACAGTGCAAGATGCCGCCCGCGCTGCGGGCGCCAAAAGCATGGCTGAAAGCAAGGACGTGACCATCACCGGTCCGGACATCGCTGAAAACGGTGCTGTGGTGCCCTTGGGCGCGAGCACCACCTTGGCTGGTGTCAAACACTTGCTGATCATGGTCGAGAAAAATCCGTCAGCATTGGTGGCCATGTTCAACGTGACAGATGCAGTGGATGCCAACTTCTCTACCCGCGCCAAGATGGGCCAGTCTTCCGATGTCTACGCTGTGGCCATCATGAACGACGGCCGCGCCTTGTGGGCCAAAAAAGAAGTCAAAGTCACTTTGGGTGGTTGCGGCGGTTAAACGCTTGCAGACACTTTCCACACATTGATTCATTGAAAGATTTAGGAGAGAAACATGGCAGATCCAATGCGCATTCGTGCTCAAGTAGCGGGTGATAAAGCAACCGTTCGTGTGCTCATGGCTCACGAAATGGAAGCAGGTCAGCGGCGTGACGCTTCCGGCAACCTTATCCCCGCCTGGTTCATCCAGGAAGTCACCGCCACACACAACGGCAAGGTGGTTCTGACCGCCGAGTGGGGCCCTGCGGTGTCCAAAAACCCGTTTATGCAGTTCAGCGTCAAGGGCGCCAAAGCCGGAGACAAAATTGCCGTCACCTGGAAGGACAACCGTGGTGCGACACGCACCGACGAAGCCACGGTTTCGTGATCGTTGCTTGAATTTGCAAAGGGTGAAGCGATAACTTCACCCTTTTTGCCTTGAAAAAAACAATCAGAGGTGACAATGAAAAATGTAAAGACCCTTTCCCTCGCGGCAGCAATCGCTGTGTGTGCGGTCCCCGTCTTGGCACAGAAAACAACAAGTCAAGGCATCGACGAATACCGTGCGATGTTGCAAGACGGCAACCCTGCAGAGCTTTATGAAGCCAAAGGAGAAGACCTTTGGAAAAAAGCGCGTGGCCCCAAGAATGCCTCGCTTGAAAAGTGCGATCTGGGCAAAGGACCCGGTGTGGTCAAAGGTGCTTTCGTCGAGTTGCCGCGTTTTTTTGCAGACACAAAGCGTATGCAAGACCTAGAGTCGCGTTTGGTCACCTGCATGGAAACCCTGCAAGGCTTCAATGCCGCTGAAATTTCCAAGACCGCATTTGGTCGTGGCGAGATGGCCAATGTGACGGCTTTGGCCACCTGGATCGCCGCCGAGTCCAAAGGTCAGCGCTTCAACCTGTCACAAGCGCATGCCCAGGAAAAAACTTTCTATGAAGTGGGCAAGCGCCTGTTCTTTCAGCGGGGTGGATCGCACGACTTTTCTTGCGCCTCCTGCCACGGTGAAGAAGGCAAGCGCATCCGTTTGCAAGACCTGCCCATCCTGACCAAGAACCCAGGCGATGGTGTTGGCTTTGCCGCCTGGCCCGCCTACCGCGTCTCCAACGGTCAGATGTGGAGCATGCAACTGCGCCTGAACGACTGCTACCGCCAGCAGCGTTTCCCTTACCCCGGTTTTGGCAGCGACGCGACGATCGCCCTGTCCACCTACCTGGGTGTGAATGCCAAGGGTGCAGCTTCTGTTGCCCCGGCCATCAAGCGCTGATCTGAACAGGAGAACCTTATGAACAAAAAGACCCAACTCGTACTGGCCAGCCTGGCCGCTGCATTGGTGGCTGCAGGTTGCGCATCTGCGCCCTCCGTGGCCGAGCTCAATGCCTTGACAGACAAAATCGTCAAAGCCTCTTTCCGTGATGAGAGCCATGTGAAAGTCGAGCGCATCACCGCCACCGACGAAACCAACCGCGTCTGCAGCGAAGCCGATGTGGCCGGCAAGCCCTTGGACGAAAAAACCGCCAAGGCCATCGAAGAAGCCAACCTCAAAACCATCAAGTGGCCTTCTGACGGCAAGTTCATTGGTGACTGGAAACAAGGCGAAGCCATCGCTCAAAGCGGTCGTGGTCTGACCTGGACCGATTCGGCCACGGCCGTCAACGGTGGCAATTGCTACAACTGTCACCAAATCGGCAAGGAAGAAATTTCTTACGGCACCATTGGTCCTAGCCTTTACAACTACGGCAAGATCCGTGGCGTTACCAACCCCAACGACCCGGCCAGCAAGGCCATCGTGGAGTACACCTGGGGCAAGATCTGGAACGCCAAGGCCTACAACGCTTGCTCCAACATGCCGCGCACGGGCCATATGGGCATCTTGAACGAGACCCAAGTTCGCCACATCGTGGGCTTGTTGCTGGACCCCAAGTCGCCAGTTAACCAATAAGACTTTGAAAACCCGGCTGGTCCGGGTTTTTTATCTCCGTATATATCAGTGGTTGCAAATATGAATCTCTCCAAACGCGAATTTATCCAAGTGATGGGTGCCGGTACGATGGCTGGCATGAGCATGGGCGCCTACGCCCAGTCCAGTGCCAGCACGGCCGCCAATGGTCTGTATGACATCCCCAAGTTCGGCAATGTGTCTTTCTTGCACATGACCGATTGCCATGCGCAGCTCAAGCCGATTTATTTTCGCGAGCCCAGCATCAACTTAGGGGTTGGATCCATGCAGGGCAATTTGCCGCATTTGGTGGGTGAGTATTTGCTGCAAGTGGCCAAGATCCGCCCGGGTACAGCAGAGGCCCATGCGCTGACTTACCTTGATTTTGAAAAAGCTGCCAAGCGCTACGGCAAAGTCGGTGGTTTTGCCCACTTGGCCACGCTGGTCAAGCGCATGAAGGCCAGCCGTCCCGGCGCTTTGTTGCTCGACGGTGGTGACACCTGGCAAGGCTCTGGCACCAGCTTGTGGACCAACGGCCAGGACATGGTCGACGCCTGCAAACTGCTGGGTGTGGACGTCATGACCGGTCACTGGGAGTTCACCCTGGGCATGGAACGTGTCAAGGAAATCATCGAGAAAGATTTCGCTGGCAAGGTGGACTTTGTGGCGCAGAACGTCAAGACCAATGACTTTGGCGACCCTGTCTTCAAGCCCTACGTGATTCGCGAGATCAATGGTGTGCCCTGCGCCATCATCGGCCAGGCTTTCCCTTACACCCCGATTGCCAACCCGCGTTACATGGTGGCCGACTGGGCCTTCGGCATCCAGGACGAGAACATGCAGCTGATGGTCAATGAGGCCCGCGGCAAAGGTGCCCAGGTCGTGGTCGTCATCAGCCACAACGGCATGGACGTGGACCTGAAGATGGCCAGCCGCGTGAGTGGCATCGACGCCATTATGGGTGGCCACACGCACGACGGCATGCCGGTCGCCTCCATCGTTTCCAACAAGGGCGGCAAGACCATCGTTACCAATGCGGGGTCGAACGGCAAGTTTCTGGGCGTGCTCGACTTCGACGTCAAGGACAAAAAGGTCAGCGACTTCCGCTACAAATTGCTGCCGGTGTTCTCGAACATGCTGCCCGCAGACAAGGAGATGGACGCGCTCATCACCAAGATCCGCGCGCCCTATGAAAGCAAGCTGGCCGAAAAGCTGGCTGTGACCGATGGCCTGCTGTACCGCCGTGGCAACTTCAACGGCACGGGCGACCAGTTGTTGATCGACGCGCTGCTGGACGTGCAGGGCGCAGACATCGCGTTCTCGCCCGGATTCCGCTGGGGCACCACGCTTTTGCCGGGCCAAGCCATCACGCGCGAATGGCTACTCGACATGACCGCCACCACCTACTCGTATGCCACGGTGACCGAGATGACGGGCGAGACCATCAAGACGGTGCTGGAAGACGTGGCCGACAACTTATTCAACCCAGATCCTTATTACCAGCAAGGCGGTGACATGGTGCGCGTGGGCGGTCTGACCTACAGCTGCAACCCGGTGGGTAAGGCGGGCCAACGCATTGGCGATATGCGCCTGAAAGGGCAATTGATCGAGGCAGGCAAAAAATACAAAGTGGCCGGTTGGGCACCTGTGGCCGAAGAGGCCCGCCATCAGGGCAACAAGCAGGTTTGGGAAGTGGTGGAGACGTGGCTCAAAGCACAGGGGGGACGAATCAAGCCGCGCCAGCTCAACACCCCGAAGATCATGGGTGCCTTGCCCAATAAGGGTTACGCCGTTTGAGGGCCTGCAGCGTTTTCGGGCGCAGTGCAGTCCAAGAGGGTTTTGCATGAACAGAAGACAATTGATGTTGGCTGGTGCTGCAGTGGTGAGTGTGGCGGCTTGGCCTGAGGCACGCTTGTGGGCTCAACAGACCCAGGATTTCATCGAGGGACCGCCAGTGGCGGATATACCTGCTCAGCAGTTGTCCAAACATGTCTGGATGATTTATTCGCCCGATGGTTTCCCAACCCCTGAAAATCGGGGGATGATGGCCAACATCATCTTTGTCGTGACTTCGGTGGGGGTGGTGGTGATCGATTCGGGTGCGTCTCTGCAAATTGGCCAAATGGCCATCCGCATGATCCGCCAGGTCTCCGACAAGCCCGTGGTGGCTGTGTTCAATAGCCACTACCACGGTGACCACTGGCTGGGCAACCACGCATTTGTCAAAACCTTCGGCGACAAGTTGCCCATCTATGCGCTGGCCAGCACCATCACGAAACTCAAGGGTGCCGAGAGTAATCTGTGGCGCGGCTTGATGGAGCGCTGGACCAACCAGTCGACCATGGGGACGCAGGTGGTGATTCCCAACACCGCAGTTCAGCACGGTCAGGTGATGCAGTTTGGCGATGTGAGTTTGCGCATGCACCATTACGGAACAGCTCACACGCCCTCGGATCTCAGCGTTGAAGTCGTGCAGGATAAAGTGACGGCCGTTGGCGACATTGCCATGACGAATCGCATCGCCAACATGGACGAAGGCTCCTACCCGGGCACTTTCAAGTATTACAAAGCCTTGATCGCGGCAACGGGTGAACAACTCTGGGTGCCTGGTCACGGTCGCGCTCGGCAAGATTTGCTCAAGACCTATGGCGATTTCATGGCCGGTATCTGGGAGCCGAGTCTCAAGGCGGTGGAGGATGGTAAATCCGAGGCCGAAGCGAGAGCAGCGGTGATGAAAGACCCCCGCGTTGCTTCACGTGCCAAAACCATGGAAGGCTTTGAGGGCAACATTGGTAAGTACATCAGCCTGGCGTACTTGGAGGCTGAAAAAGTCGCGTTTTAAATTCGAAATCTGCACCGTGTTGGGTGTTTGCAGATTTCTTATGGGGGTGCGGCTGGTGCCCCCGACAGGAATCGAACCTGTATCACTCCCTTAGGAGGGGAGAGTTCTATCCATTGAACTACGGTGGCCAGGCTAAGTATTGTACTGGGCCGCACACGGAGAGGGACGTGATCCTTAGGCTCAAGTTGTGCCTGCGCAGAGCTGCTCGCAAGCCGTAGTGGCTTCAAAGAACTTGGCTTTGGGTGGGGGCGGACTCGTTCACACTTGGCTCGGTTGGTTCATTGGGCACCCTGACCATTTCTGGGGTGACGAAGTCGTGCCCCAGATTTTTCAGCAGTTTGACACCCGTGTTGCGCTTGATGGCAGGGTTTTAAAAACAGCCATTGCCTCCGAGCCCAAGCTCTTTGAGTTGGGCCAGAGACAAGGTGTTGTTTCGTGCGAAAACACGTATATCAGTCCCGCCGAACCGTGAAAATCAGATCCAGTGCGCTTTGCTCACCAGCTTGGGCACGCAGTGTCACGCGACGTGAGAGGTCATAAAAGATGTACAAACTGCCAAATGCGCCACGCAGACTGGTTTCGTAGGCCAGGTAAAAGTCTTTGGATAAACGTTTGCCCAGTGTGACAGCCGCGCCCGTGGCTGTGGCATCAGAGCGGCTGCCTGTGGCGAGTGAGATTTCGTCGAGTCCCAGGCTGCTGGCCAGTTCGCCGCTGAGGGTTTTGCCATTGCCGCTGAGCAGGGCCATCGCTGCTTGCTGCAACACGGCCGATTCGGCACCCCCGTTGGCAGCAGAGCGGCCCAGCACCAGCCATGCGAGTTTGTCCGCATCGGGCAGGTCCGGGTCTGCATACAAGCGAATGCGCGGCAGCAATGCGGTGCCAGTGATTTGGACGCCCACACTTTGGGGCAGGTTGGGGCGCAGCGCAATGATGTTCAGGCTGGGGTTGTCATAGGGGCCGGTGAAGCGCAGCACGCCGGTGTCGATTTTGAGTTGCTGGCCATAGGCCTTGTAGCGTCCACCTTCGGTGCGAACTTGTCCGCTCAGACGCGGCAGGCCTTGTGTGCTGGCGTTGCTGAGCAGTTCCACCTGGCCGTTCAAGCGGGTGCTGAGTCCTTGGCCTTGGATTTGAAAGTCGTTCCCCAAGTCAAGCAGCACGCGCACATCGGGCACACCCAGCCAAGAGCTGGGTGGGGTGTTGGGGTCAGGCAAGGCTTTGAGCGCACTCAGGTTCAGTTCGCCCATGCCAGGCCGAAAAACCACCACATCATCGCCCAAGTTGGGGGTGCTGTCGTCGGGCAGGATGAACAAGGCTTGGTTGGCTTTGAGGCCGCCGCGCAGTTGAAATTGACCTTGTTTCATGAGCGCGTTCAGATCACCAGAAACGCTCAGGCGTCGGTCTGCTCGGTTGCTAACGCGCAGGTTTTTAGCCTCAATTTGCAAAGCCAGATGGGCTGAGGCCAGAAGGTTCGTTTGGATGTTGGCTTGGACGGACGGGGTGGCATTGAACTGGACCTCGCCTCGGGCCTGAAGTTCACCCCCCTGTGCCCCTGCTCCGCGCAGACTCAAGTTCTCAAGGACCAGGCTTTGACCTTCCAGGCGGGCCAGCATTTGCCCTTGGCTAAATTCAATGCCTTGCACGGCCGATCGCGCTGCCAATTGCTGGGCTTGCAAGCGACCCTGCCATTGGGGCTGGCTGCGCGTGCCGCTCAGCGTGAGGTTGGCATCCAGTGTGCCTTGCACGCGCCAACCAGGCGGGGCCAGCACCGACCAAGCTCCGATCTGTGGCAGCTTGGCCTGTACGCTGCCGATCAAGGGGGCCGTGTCGGCCCATTGCCAGCCGCCTGGGGTCCGGTTCAGCTGGCTTTTTAGATTGGCCTGTGCCTGACCCATTTGCTCACTGTCCCATTTGACCTCGGCGTGAAGTTGCTCATTTTGCGCACTCAAGTGCAATTTGGCCTGGCGCAAACCTGCAGCCGTGCGCTGGCGGGTCAGGCTATCGGTCTGGACGCGCAGATCACCCTGGGAGCGTTCGGCTGACAAGCTCAAGTTCAGATCTTGGTCTAAGCGCCACTGCGCCTGACCTTGTAGCGTGATGTCGTTCAGGATGTCGGTGCTCAGCCAGGCTTGTGCCCAGGCTACAGGCAGGTCTTTCCAGCTCACCGCCCCGTGTGTCTGCATGGATTGGCCTTGTCGGGGGGCTGTCCAGACACCGGCTTCTGCTTGTAAGCGGGCTGTACCAGGTCCTGGGCCTTGCAACTGCCAACTGGAAGGACCCCAAGCCAGGGTCGCATGCTCTTGTCCGGCTTGCCAGGCGAGTGAAGGTTGTAAATCCAGACGCCAGGGCGCAGCAGATGGGTTTTGCGTGTTGGGGGTGCTGATGGTCAACCGCTCGATGAGGCCTTGCCAGTTGGGGCTGAGGGTATCGGCGCGACTGGCATTCACCGTGGTTTGCAGTCGGGCGGTGTGCCGGCCTTGGCCAAAGCTTGCTTGGATTTCGGATTTCAGCGTCAGGGGAGTCCCTCGAACTTGCAGCTGGCCTGGCGTCAGGAACCAGGTCGCTGGCGCGGGGGCTGAACGGCTTGTTGTTGTGCTGCTGGAGCCTTGCTGCACCCACTCAATGCGCGGCCATTGCAAGCTCAGGGACAGCGGTGCATCGGCTTGGGCATAGCCGCCTTGCCATTGGGCTTGCAGTTGAGCCGGTCCGCTCGCCTTGAAGGCCTTGAGTTGTGCCCCCCAGCCTGGCAGGCCCTGCAGCCAAGCCTGACTGAGTGCCGCATCTTGCATTTTTAAGTCCAGGCGGCCTTGACCGTTGAGGGGGGCCAGGTTGCCTTGCGCTGTGGCCTGCAAGCCGGGCAGTTGCAGCGTTATGCGACCTTGCACCTCACTCTGGGTCGGTTTCCATCGAAATTGCGCCTCCAGCTCAGCCCGCGCAGCTTGCATGTGCAGGCGGTCAATGTCCCAGAGGTCGGGGTGCCATTGACCTTTGAGTTGCAGTTTTTCCCATTGAAATGCGACTGGTGTGGAGGGGGTTCGACCAGTCGCCTTTTCCGCTTGCAAGTCGGCGCTCAATGCGATGGTGTCTGAGCCAGTGGCCTCTGCCTTCAGACGGCCTTGCATGGCAGGCCCGTTCCAGGCACTGTGCAGCGAGGCGGGCTGCAGGTTCTGGATGTCCACCTGACCCGTCCAGCCCTGCAGGGTTTGCTGGCCGTGGCCTTGAACTTGGCCAGCAGCCATTCGGGCCTGGGCTTGCTGCACTTGCCACAGGCCTTGGTCATGTCTGGCTTTGAGACTCAGCTGCGCCAAGGGCAGGCGTTGCAAGTCCCAAGCACCGGGCAGCAGGTTTTCGATTTGCGCTTCGAGTTGCCAGGCAGCGCCATCGGGCAGCAGCTGGACCTGACCTTGCAAACGGGTTTGCGGTGCGCCGGGCCAGAGGGGGGCCAAGTCGAGTGCTTGCCACTGGCCCTCGGCTTGCAGCACCACTTGTTCTTGCCAGGGCTGGATTTGCGCTTGCAAAGACAGATGGACTTTGTCTTGTGCGCGTCCCAAAGCGCCTTGCCCGGGTGTGGGGGCCAGCTCGGTCTGCACCGAAAGTTGGGCTTGTGGTCCTGACAACTGGCCTTGCACCTTGGACTGCACCTGCAGTTGTAAGGCCGGCGTGCGGTTACTGGCCGGGGTTTGCACCTGGCCTTGGGCCGAGATGCTCAAGGCCATGGGTGCTGCACCTTGCAAGCGTGCTTTCAGGGTGTAGCGGCCTTGGGCCAGCGCAAGCGAGTCGATGTCCAGGCGGTGTTCTTGCCCGTCAAAAGCGTATTGCCCCTGGACATCGGACAGTGTCACCGCAGTGCTGCCTTGCCAGCTGAATTGGTCCACCTTCAACTTCAGTTGCAATGGCAACGGCAGACGCATTTCGGTCAGAGGCTTCAGGGCTTGTGGGGGGCGCTGGTCTTGTACGCGCAGGCTTTGCAGCGCAATACTTTGCACTGGCCAGGCTTGGCGCCACAGTTGTGACCAGTCCAGCACCAACTGTGTTTCCTGCGCTTGTATTTGCAAGCCTTCGCTTTGCCAACTGATTTGACCAATGCGCCCGCCTTGCTGCAAATTGCCTTGCACATCCGCGCTGTGCAATTGTTGTCCTGAAGGCAAGGCCCAGTGGAGCATGTTCAGGGCGATGCCCAAAGACCCAGGGGTGCCCGTCCAGGTCCAAAACCCCCAAATTGCGGCGGCCAGCGCCAAAGGCCCCAGCAAAGCCGAGAGGCTTGCAGCCGACAAAGTGCCCAGGCCGACCGCCATTCGCTGCACCCATGAGCGCGCACGATGGGTGACATCTTTGCTCGCCTTAGGACTCAAAGGCGAAACAACGATTGGCTCCCTGGCAGCGGTGTCAGTTTGTGGCCCGTTATTCATCGTCAAAATGTAAAGCCCACGTTCAGGTGCAGGTGCAGTTTGCGCAGCTCAGGCGCATAGGCCAGGTCGATGCGCACCGGTCCGACCGGGCTGCGCCACCGGGCACCCACCCCGTAGCCGATTTTGGGCTTCAGTTGCCCCATGTCATTGGATACAGCCCCTGCATCGACAAACACGGCACTTTCCCACTCCGTGGCTTGCCCTTTGCGGCGGATGGGGCGTTGCCACTCCAAACTGCCAGCCGCCAGGTAGCGACCGGGTACATTGGCACCGTTTGAATCGGTCACGCCTATGCTGTTGGACGGATAACCGCGCACGCTGTTGTCACCCCCTGTCCAGAACAGCTGGGTGGCGGGCAGGTTGGCCGTGTCGCGGCTCACCACGCTGCCCACGTCTGCGCGCAGAGCAAGGCGTCCCATGGTGGGGCTCAAAGGCATAAGCCCCAAGCCTTTGACCAGCCAGCGCACATAAGGTTCGCGCTGGTCGCCGAGGGTCACCCCTGATCCCAACTCGATCCCTACGCCCAACCCTCGGTTTGGAAAGGGCAGGCTGTCAAAGTTGCGCCAGGTCCAGCCGTAGTTGGCACTGATGGATTGACGCTGGGGCTGGAGGTCTCCCTGCAGATCGGCTGAGTCGAATTGGGCGAAGTAGGATCGGTCAATGCGTTCACCCAGTTGCGTTCGGCCAGCTCGCCAGCGCTGACTTTGCAAGGGCACGTCAAAAAGTTTTTCGCGGTCGAATTTTGCCGAAGTGTTCCAGCGCCACAGGTTGGAATCCGGCGGCGCCAGCAGGTTCAAGCTCAAGCTTTGCAAGTCCTTGTCCAGAGACAGTTTGCTGACCGAGCGCCAATGCAGGCCCGGCACGCTGTGGTGCGTGTGTTCGGCGCTCACGCGGGCACCGCTGTCGCTTCGCACGCCTACGCCCAATACCCATTTCTGGCGCAGACTTTCCTTCAGTTCCACCTTAACCGGTGCTTGCGCCGGGCTACCCTCAGGTTCCAAGCTGATAAACACCGAGTCGTAAAAACCGCTGGATACCAAGCGCTGTTGTGCTTCTAGCAAATCGTTTTGACGGTACAACTGGCCTGTTGGTAAACGCGCCAATCGCTCGACTTGTAGGACGCCGTATTTGTCCGCGCCGGAAATTTGCAAAGATCCCAGGCGCACGGCTGGACCTGACTCCAGGGTCAGCCACAGGCGTACCTGGTTGTTGGGCTCGTCCACCAGCGCCAGGCTGTGCAGGATGCGGCCCCAGGGGTAACGCTCGGCCAACAGCTGGCGCAGGGCCTGGTTTTTGGCGCCACTCCAAGCGCTTTGGCTGAAAGTCTTACCCACGGGTAATGCCCATTGATCCTCAATGGCTTGTCGCTGCCCTCGCGCTTGGGTGTTATCGGCCACATCGCCGAGCCATTGCCATTGCACTTCAGAGATGCGGGCAACAGGACCAGTGTCCACATCTACAAAGACCTGACCCAAAGTTCCGGTCTTGGCAGTTTTGTCTTGCGACCAGCGCAGTGCTGGGTTGAAAAAGCCCAGCGTACCCAGCAACTCACGAGCCTGCACATCGGCATCGCGCAGCAAACGGGTCAACTCAGTCTCGTCTAAATCGCTCAGACTCCGGTAACGCTGCAAATTCAGGTGTCGCGTCAAAAAATCACGTATGTCCTCGTCGCTGCTGCGCACCTCAAGGCCAAACGCAGGCGGGGTGGAGGCCGTTTGGTTTTGCAACATGGGAGTCCCTGCTTCGGCCACTTGGGCAACTGCCCAGGAGGGGCCCATCGCCACAGCTGCGAGCGCAGCCAAGAGCATGGTCAAGGCCATGCGCGGCAAGCAAGCTGGCCGCGCTGATCGCCTCATTTGCTCAGCAAACGCATCGCATCTTCGAGCCCTCTGAGGGTCAAGGGGAACATGCGATTGCTCATGAGCTGCTGGATGATGGCGATGCTCTGGCGGTATTGCCACACGCCTTGCGGCTCGGGGTTGATCCAAGCGAATTTAGGAAAGGTGTGCGTCAGGCGCTGCAGCCATTCCGCCCCGGCCTCTTCGTTGTTGTATTCGACGCTGCCGCCCTTTTGCAAAATTTCATAAGGGCTCATGGTCGCGTCGCCAATGAAGATCAGCTTGTAATCCTTGTTGTACTTGCGCAGGATGTCCCAAGTGGGAAATTTTTCAGCATAGCGGCGTTTGTTGTTCTTCCACATGAAGTCATAGACGCAGTTGTGGAAGTAATAAAAGTCCAGGTGCTTGAACTCTGCCTTGACGGCCGAAAACATTTCTTCGACTCGGGCAATGTGCTCGTCCATGGTGCCACCCACGTCCATGAGCAGCAGCACTTTCACGTTGTTGTGGCGCTCGGGGCGCATGAGGATGTCCAAATACCCCGCATTGGCCGCTGTCTTGCGGATGGTGCCGTCCAAGTCCAGCTCGTCTTGTGAGCCCTCGCGCGCAAAGCGGCGCAGACGGCGCAGCGCGACCTTGATGTTGCGCGTGCCCAGCTCCTGCTGGTCGTCGTAGTCCTTGTAGGCGCGTTGTTCCCAGACCTTCACTGCACTTTTATTGCCGCCCTTGCCGCCAATGCGGATACCCTGCGGGTTGTAGCCGCCGTTGCCAAAGGGGGATGTGCCGCCTGTGCCGATCCACTTGTTGCCGCCCTCGTGGCGCTCTTTTTGTTCTTCCAGGCGTTTTTTGAGCGTGTCCATCAATTCGTCCCAGCCCATCTTCTCGATGGCGGCTTTTTGCTCGGGCGTGAGTTCTTTTTGCAGGATTTTTTCGAGCCAGTCCAGCGGCACTTCCTTGGTGAAGTCGGTCAGCATCTCCACGCCCTTGAAGTAAGCGCCAAAAGCCTTGTCGAACTTGTCGAAGTGCTTTTCGTCTTTGACCATCACAGTTCGGGCCAGGTGGTAAAAGTCGTCGATGCTGCAGGCATCGGACGCCGGGCCTACCACATTGGCCTGCAAGGCTTCGAGCAGTGTCAGGTATTCGCGCACCGAGACGGGCAACTTGGCGGCACGCAGGGTGTAGAAAAAGTCGATCAGCATGACCGGGTTTCCTTTGGGTAAGGGCGGCTCAATTGAAAGTCCAGGTGCGCACGCACATTGGGCCATTCGTTGGCGATGATGCTGTACACGCAGGTGTCGCGCAGTGCGCCAGCGCTCAGAGGGTGGTTGTTGATCTGGTGGCTGCGCAGCACACCATCGAGCTTGGCGCCCAGTCGCTCGATGGCGCGGCGGCTTTGATGGTTGAAGAAATGCGTGCGGAACTCCACTGCGATGCAGTTCAATTGCTCAAAGGCGTGGGCCAGCAGCAAGCGCTTGGCTTCGGTATTGAGGGGGGTGCGTTGTACGCTGCGGCGGTACCAGGTTGAGCCGATTTCGACGCGGCGGTGGGCGGCGTCGATGTTCATGTAGGTGGTCATGCCCACGGCATGGTTTGTCGCTGGGTCGATCACCGCAAATGGGCACATGGTGCCTTGGGCTTCCAGCCCCAGGCGGCGCTCGATCTCAGCGGCCATGCTTTCGGGTGAGGGGATGGCGGTGTACCAAAGCTGCCATAACTCGCCATCGCGCACCGCCTCGCTGAGGTCGGCTGCGTGCAAGACTTGCAAAGGCTCCAGTCGGACATGCTGTCCGTTCAGTGTGGTGGGTGCGGCGAAGGCTGGCATGGGCTCAGCGGTTGCGCTGGTTCATGAAGACCAGCTTTTCGAACAAGGTCACGTCTTGCTCGTTTTTGAGCAGGGCGCCCACCAGCGGTGGTACCGACACTTTTTGGTCGGCGCTTTGCAAAGCTTCGAGCGGGATGTCTTCGGCTACCAGCAGCTTGAGCCAGTCGAGCAGCTCGCTGGTGGAGGGTTTTTTCTTCAGGCCCGGCAGGCCGCGCACGTCATAAAAAGTCTTGAGCGCCAGGGCCAGCAGGTCTTTCTTGAGTGTGGGGAAGTGCACATCCACGATCTGGCGCATCGTGTCCGCTTCGGGGAACTTGATGTAATGGAAGAAGCAGCGGCGCAGAAAGGCGTCAGGCAGCTCTTTTTCATTGTTGGAGGTGATGAACACCAGCGGGCGGGTTTTGGCCTTGATCAGCTGGCGCGTCTCGTAGCAATAAAACTCCATGCGGTCGATTTCGCGCAGCAAGTCGTTCGGGAACTCGATGTCGGCTTTGTCGATCTCATCGATGAGGATCGCCACAGGTGTTTCGGACGTGAACGCCTGCCAGAGCACTCCCTTCACGATGTAGTTTTCGATGTCTTTGACCTTCTCGTCGCCCAGCTGGCTGTCGCGCAGACGGCTGACGGCGTCGTATTCGTAGAGGCCTTGCTGGGCCTTGGTGGTCGATTTGATGTGCCACTGCAGCAGGGGCAGGCCCAAAGCCTGTGACACCTCTTCGGCCAGCATGGTCTTGCCGGTGCCGGGCTCGCCTTTGACCAGAAGGGGGCGTTTGAGGGTAATGGCGGCGTTGACGGCCAGCATCAGGTCCTGTGTGGCGACGTAGTTTTCGGTACCTTGGAATTTCATGGCTAGAGCTTCTCGGAAAAGGCTAAAGGGCTTGTCAGGATTATGAGGGGCAGCCCGATATAATCCGCAGTTGATTTTTATCAATCAATTGGATTGTGTAAGCAAAATGAACAAGCTCCTGAACTCGATGTTTGCCTTGGCTGTCGCCTCTGTGACCGCTATTTCCGCCCATGCCCAAGAGATAAAGGGCGACGCCAAAGCGGCCGAACAAAAAATCGCCATGTGCATCGGATGCCACGGCATCCATGGTTACCAGTCGAGCTTTCCCGAGGTCTATCGCGTGCCCATGATTTCCGGCCAGAATGCCAAATACATTGTGGCTGCGCTGAATGCTTACAAAAAGGGCGAGCGCAAGCATCCCACCATGCGCGGCATTGCAGACAGCCTGAGCGAGCAGGACATGGCCGATCTGGGTGCTTACTATGAACAACACGCCAAGGTCGCGCCCGTGACCAAGACGCCCAAGTCACCCGATGCCAAAGTCACCGCCTTGTTGCAAAAAGGCGCCTGCATTTCCTGCCATGGCGACAATTTCAGCAAGCCGGTTGACCCGAGCTACCCCAAGATTGCGGGCCAGCACAAAGACTATCTGTTTGTCGCTTTGAAATCCTACAAAGTTGAAAACCAGAACACTTGGGGCCGCAACAATGGCGTCATGGGCGGCATTGCCAAGCAGTTCACTAACGCCGAGCTGAAGGCCATGTCGGCCTACATTGCCTCACTGGATGGTGAAATGAAGGTCATTCCCCACCCTCGCCTGCGTTGAAGCATTGAGTTCACTGATCAAAAACCCGCTTCGGCGGGTTTTTTGTTGCCTGTGCGCCTGGAGTGTTAATCAGTCCCGTGTGGCGTGGCGTTGCACACAAGCAATGTAAGCCTCGCCATCGGGCATGCGGCCCGAGCGCTGGCTCTCGTGCACCATGCGGCCCAGGCATTCCATGGTCTGATGATGGGCGTCATGCAAGGAGTTGAGCCGGTGGGTCAGCAGTTCCACGGCCTGGCGGATGCCTCGGGGTTGGTCGATGCTGCATTGCTCGCTGATGGACAGGTGCATCGACAGGTGCAAGAAGGGATTTTCGCGGTTTGGGTCCACCTGGTGCATCTGCGCAAGGGCGACATCCACATCGGCCAGTTCAGCGTGGTATTCGGGGTGTTCGTCGATCCATTGGCTGACGAGCATTTCCATGGGCTCGAGCGTTGCAGTCGTGCGGGCTTTGGCATAAACGCCGCAAAAAAAGCGCCGGACATCGGCTTGAGAGGGTTGGATCAACATGGGGTGGATTGTGTCTCAAGTGCGTGTAGGCTTGGTTTTGGGTTTTGGCGTTGCTTTGGGTAGTGAGAGGCTGGGGTGCGGGGCCGGGGCTCAGAGGCGCTTCGCTTTGCCACATCGCCCCGGCCCCGCACCCCAGCCTCTCACGTGGGCGTGCTCATTGGGGTTCAAAACGCGACAGGGCACACATCAGCAACAACCGAGCAAGGTGGGATGGCGGCGCTGGTCGGGCGATGTGGCAAAGCGAAGCGCCTCTGAGCCCGGCCAGCGCCGCCATCCCGCCTTGCGGACAGACACCTGGCCTCTCCTCCCTTTGCTGTCGACAAATGCTCACCCCAGCCCGTAAAGCGCCCCTAAAATGATGTGTATCACCCGTCATTCATGCAATATAATGCATTAATTACACCCTTGAGAGACCCCTCACATGAACCAAGCCTACATTTGCGACGCGATCCGTACACCCTTTGGCCGCTACGGCGGTGCCTTGAGTAGCGTGCGCACCGACGACCTGGGCGCAGTGCCCTTGCGCGCTTTGATGGCCCGCAACCCCAATGTGGACTGGGCTGCCGTGACCGACGTAATCTTCGGCTGCGCCAACCAGGCTGGTGAAGATAACCGTAATGTGGCTCACATGGCCAGCTTGTTGGCGGGTTTGCCCATCGACGTGCCGGGTGCCACCATCAACCGCCTGTGTGGCTCGGGTCTGGACGCCATCGGCACCGCAGCGCGTGCCATCAAGGCCGGTGAAGCCGGTTTGATGATTGCGGGCGGCGTCGAAAGCATGAGTCGCGCGCCCTTTGTGATGCCCAAGGCCGAAACCGCCTTCAGCCGGGCCAACGCGGTGTACGACACCACCATTGGCTGGCGTTTCGTCAATAAGCTGATGAAAGCCCAATACGGCGTTGACTCCATGCCCGAGACCGCTGAAAACGTGGCCACCGATTACAAGATTGAGCGCGAAGCGCAAGACCTGATGGCCTACAACAGCCAGCTGCGCGCCGTGGCCGCCATCAAGGCTGGCCATTTGGCGCGCGAAATCGTGGGCGTGAGCATTCCCCAGAAAAAGGGCGACGCTGTTTTGGTGGACACCGACGAGCACCCCCGTGAAACCAGCCTCGAAGCGCTGGCCAAGCTCAAAGGCGTGGTGCGCCCCGATGGCACAGTGACCGCGGGCAATGCCTCGGGTGTGAACGACGGTGCGTGCGCGCTGCTGTTGGCCGACGAAGCCACTGCTGCCAAAAACGGCCTGACCCCCAAGGCCCGTATTGTGGGCATGGCCACGGCCGGCGTGGCCCCGCGCGTCATGGGCATTGGCCCCGCGCCTGCCACGCTCAAAGTGCTGGCACTAACAGGCTTAACCATTGACCACATGGATGTGATTGAGCTGAACGAAGCTTTTGCCGCACAAGGCTTGGCCGTGATGCGGATGTTGGGCCTGAAAGACGACGATGCCCGCGTGAACGCCTGGGGCGGTGCGATTGCGTTGGGTCACCCTCTGGGTGCATCGGGTGCCCGTTTGGCCACCACCGCCATCAACCGCCTGCAGCAAACTGCAGGCCGCTACGCTCTGTGCACCATGTGCATTGGCGTGGGCCAAGGCATTGCGCTGATCATCGAGCGCGTTTGAATGGATGGTTTTTCCGGTGCCAGTGCGTCAATGGGACGTCCTAAAGTCCATCTGACGCAGTAACGCTGCAGTGGCTTGCTGCAGACGTGAAAGCGGACGCGCAGCGGGCATGGCCAGCACCAATCGATTCCACAGGGCCGGTGGTCCGATCAAGGCGGTGGGCAAACGCTCGGCCTGCTGCGCCATCAACAGTGCGCTTTGCGGCAGGATCGAGCAGCCCACCCCATGCTCCACCAATGCGATGGCGCTGTGCACAGCACCCACTTCGGCCACGATCTGCAAGCCGATTCGCCGGGGCAGCAAGACCGCATCCACCAAGCTGCGGATCGGGTTGGGGGCGGAGGGCAAAATCATGGGCAGCTGCGCCAGTTCTGGCAGTGACACCCGGGATTTGAGGGGGGTGCCTTGCGGTGTTACAAGTATCAATCTCTCACGCATCAGCGGTTCACTGACGATCAAGGGCGTGGGGGCGGGGTCAAACAACAAAGCCAAATCGATTCGGCCTTGCAAAAGGTCTTCGCGCAGCGACAGGCTCAGGCCTTCGCTGATGCTGATCATGGCGTTGGGCAGTTGTTGCCTAAAACGTTCGACCAAGGGCACGCACAGACCCGTCGCCACGCGGTGCGGTAAGCCCACCACCACGCGTCCACTGGGTTCTTCGTTCATGTCCATCAACTGGCGCCGGGCTTGGCGTGCGCCTTCCAACAAGGTGCGTGCATGCACCAGCAGCGCTTGGCCCGCGGGTGTCAGGCGCACGCCCCGTCCATGCCGCTCAAACAGACGTTGCCCGAGGTCCGCCTCAAGCAGGCTGAGCTGACGGCTGATGCTGGGTTGGCTCAAGTGCAGGGCGGTTGCTGCGCGACTCACACTGCCGCTGTCAGCCACCGTGGCAAAAGATTCAAGTTGTCGCAAGTCCATGACACGATCCATTCATTCAATGAGTCTATAGCTGGTATAGCCATTTTGTCATTTACAGCATCATGTCACCACCGCACACTGAGCGACTTATGGAACGAGATTTTCAAGCATGAGATTTGCAAACAAAGTGGCCTTGGTGACGGGGGCTGGGTGTGTGGGCCCAGGATGGGGCAATGGGCGCGCCATGGCCGTGCGTTTGGCGCAAGAGGGCGCTCAGGTCTGGGCGGTTGACTTTGACCCCTCTCGTTTGGCGCAGACGCTGGCTTTGGCGGGGGAGCACGCAAAGGCCATCCATCCGTTTGAGTGCGATGTGACGGACAGTGCCAGCGTGAAACGCATGGTCCAGGCCTGTGCAGAGCGTTTGGGGGGACTTGACATCCTCATCAACAACGTGGGCGGATCGGCCCCTGGCGGCCCTGTGGAGATGAGCGAGGACATCTGGGACGCTCAGATCAACTTCAACCTCAAAAGTGTTTTTTTGAACTGCAAGCATGCCTTGCCTTTGCTCAAAGCGCGTGGGGGTGGCGCCATTGTCAACATGGCTTCGACATCGGGCACACGCTGGACCGGCAGCGCCCAGGTGGCCTACGCCGCAGCCAAAGCCGGCGTGATTCAGATGTCCAAGGTCATGGCCATACAACACGCGGCAGACCACATCCGGGTCAACACGGTGGTGCCGGGCCAGTTGCACACCCCCATGGTCGAGTCTCGGCTGGCAGGCCAGCGCGCGGGGGGTGATGTGCAGGCGCTGTTGAACCAGCGTTTGGCCAGAATCCCCTTGGGCTTCATGGGTGACGGGCGCGACAGTGCCAGTGCTGCCCTGTTTTTGGCCTCAGATGACGCGCGATTCATCACAGGTACTGAAATTGTGGTCGACGGTGGCATGACCGTGCGCTGCAACTGATCACCAACCCATTCATTCACAGGAGACACGCATGAGCCAACATTTTTCCAGACGACAGTGGTTGCAGCGCACCAGTGCCGGTGCATTGGCAACCAGCCTTGGTAGCGTCACATGGGCGCAGAGCAACAGCCGACCCGTGCGCTTGATCGTGGCGTTTGCACCAGGTGGTCCGGTGGATTTTGTGGCGCGGACTTTGGCAGAAACCCTGTCGCGAGAACTTGGGCGTCCCGTGTTGGTCGACAACAAACCGGGTGCCAACGGCGCGATCGGTGCGATGGAGACGCTCAAGGGCGAGCCCGATGGCAGCACCGTGTGGATCACCAGCGTGGGCGCGGCCGCCATCAATCCAGCGCTGTACGACAAGCTGCCCTATGACATGGTGCGTGATTTCACGCCAGTCTCTTTGGTCGTCAACAATGTGGAGGTGCTGGTCACCAGTGCGCAAAACCCAGCTACGGATGCCGTCGATTTTGTGCAACGGGCCAGAGCGGCCAATGTGCCTGTTCCCATGGCGTCCTCAGGCATGGGCAGCATTCCCCATTTGGCTCTGCTCCAAATGCAAGATGCGACCAAGTTGGACTTGCTGCATGTGCCCTTCAACGGCATGGCGCCTGCGTTGACCAATTTGCTGGGCGGGCAGGTGGCCGGTGTGTTCGCTGATGTGCCTGCAGTCATGGGACAGATCAAGGCTGGCCGGCTCAAGGCTTTGGGCATGGCTTCACGCATGCGGCACCCTGGCTTGCCCGAGGTCAGGACCTTTGAGGAGATGGGGTTCCCAGCGGTAGACACCAACAATTGGTACGCCTTTTTTGTCTCCTCAAAGACCCCCCGTCCGATCGTAGATGCGCTCAATGCGGCGACGCGGCGGGCATTGGCCGACCCCGCCGTGGGCACTCGTTTGCTGCAGTCTGGCGCTGAGCCGCGCGCCACCACACCTGAGGAGATGGCTGCTTTGCTCAGGGCCGATACCAACAAGTGGGCCGCTTTGATCAAGGCGCGCAACATCCGTCTGGATTCTTGAGTCAGCGACCTTCGGTCTGAAGTGGATCTGTGTTTTTTTGCGGAAGGTTGACGGTTAGCCAGCTGCGCAGGCCGTCAATGTCAATGAACAGGGTGGTGATGTGAGTGCAATTTGGCTTTGTGATCAGGATGGCCCATGGCAGGGGACCGCTTTGGCAGACCTGCAATCGTGGCGTGCGTGGCGCGGCGATGTGCAATGCTGGCGGCACTATTGGACAGGCCCGCTTCAACAGCGCCCAAGCCCTCTTGCGGGGGCCCTGTGGGAAGCGCTGGATCCCGGGACCGATTTGATGGGGCCCGACGTGTCCATCCCACGGGCTCAAGCCCCATTCCATTACGTGGTCGAAACCGACGTGGCACAAGGGTGCGAAAGTGAATTTCACGCCTGGTACGAACAAGAGCATTTGCCAGGTTTGTCCAAAGTGCCGGGTTGCTTGAGGGCGCGCCGCTTGATGCGGCGAGATGGCCCTCCCGGGCATCCCCTGCATGTGGCCTGTTACGACCTGCTGAACGCCCAAGTGACCGAGTCCGAGCCTTGGCTGGCCGTGCGCCACACCGAGTGGAGCAGTCGAGTGCGGCCGATGTTTCGCAACACCCGCCGAACCTTGTTCATTCATCCGAACGGCCCCACATGAGCTCTTCGCAAGATCAGGCACAGCCAGTCAGGACCTACCTTGAGCAAGTCCAAAAACCCGGCTGGCGGCTTCCGCCGGGTGCTTGCGATGCGCATGTCCATGTGTTTGGCCCCCCCGAGCGTTTTGCTTACAACCCTTTGCGCCAAATCACCCCGGTTGCGGCACCGCGCGACACCTTGTATGCCTTGCACCGCACTTTGGGCATTGAGCGTTGCGTGATCGTGCAATCCATGGTGCACGGCATGGACAACAGCGTGGTCGAGGATGCGATTGCCCACGGTGAGGGTCATTACCTGGGCGTCGCGCTGGTGCCTGTCGATGTGCCCGACGCCGAATTGGCCCGATTGGCCCAGGCCGGTATGCGGGGCGTGCGCTTTAATTTCATGCGCCATTTGGGCGCGGGTACCGATGTGCGCGAAGTCTTGGCCCTGACTTCCCGCTTGGCCGCCCATGGGCTCCATCTGCAGGTTCATTTTGAGTCGGCCTTGGTCCATGAGTTGGGGCCTTGGCTGGTGCAAAGCCAGGTGCCTGTGGTGATCGACCACATGGGCCGTGTCGATGCGCGGTTGGGTGCTCAGCATGAAGACTTTCAAGCCTTGATGCGCCTGCTGGATGCGCCCCATTTGTGGGTCAAGCTCAGCGGCATTGACCGCATCGATGCGCATGCTGCACCTGATGAACGCTACACCCACGGCGTGGCGCTGGCGCAGCAGTTGTGGCGGGCGCATGGTGACCGATGCGTGTGGGGCAGCGACTGGCCTCACCCCAACCACACCCATATTCCGAACGACGCGGCATTGGTCAATGCGATCACAACGATCGTTCCCGATGAAGCAGCTCAACAGGCCTTCTTGGTGGACAACCCGCAGCGCTTGTACCGCTTTGCCTGATGCACCCCGCATGCGGGTGCGGGCTCACGGGCCTGCGCGTTCGGTGGTTTTTTTGGCCAGGGCCAGCTCTTGCGCGCTGATAACAATTTCCAGGCGCAGCAGCGCCGCGCCCATGGCTTTGCCCAGGTTGTCCAGGCGCAGGTTGCGCGCACCGCCGCCTTGCAGGGCGCCGTGCAGCACGAACTTCAAAGCCCAAATGTTAGGCAGCGGCCAAGCATCGACCTGGCCTGACAGCCAGGGTGCGAAATGCGCCTGCACCTTGGCCGCCGTGACCTCGCGTTCAATGATCCGGTAACCCGCTTCGTTCCATGCAAACAACCCAAAGTCCACCCAATCGGCCTTGTCACCGCTGCGGGCATGGGCGATCAGTGCCAGTGGAATTTTGACAAGCGTTGTGTTGTTCATGCGCTGGGCTCCAACATCTCGATGCGGGCGGTCACCCGATGGCGTGGCATCAGGGTGGGCCAGATGCCCAGCAATTCACTCGTGCTGTTCAGGCCTTGAAAACCGCAAGTGAAAGCCGGTCCACTCAGCGCCATCCAGGGAAACAGTCTGCCAAAACCATCGGCAGCTGCTTTGCTGGGCGTGCGCAGTACCATGCGCACCCAAATCTCGGCCCGTTCGTTCAGTTCGGCCGCAGGCGGCAGTGGGGCCAGGGGGCCATGCGCAGAGTTGAGGCCGGGGTATTCGACAAACAGTTCGTCAAAAGCCATGTGGCGCTCTTTGAGTTGTATGCGGATCATGGCCTCTGCGGCTTGCACCTTGTCCCAAGCGTCGGGCCAGGAAAAGCCCCAAGTGATTTCAGCTTTGAAGCCATCTTTGAAGCCCGCCACCACCTTGAGCTGATCGGTCGGCGCGCGGCCTTGCGCGCCGGTCAATCGCACGCGGTGCTGGCCTTCGTCATACAACTGGATTTGGCCCATGTCGAGCACCACATCGGGCGAAAAATACGCGTGTGGGTTGTGCACCTCGTACAGCAGTTGCTGGCGCACGGTGTCAAAGTTGACCAAACCTCCGGTGCCGGGCGCTTTGGTGATGAAGGCTGTGCCGTCTGCCAAGACCTCGGCGATCGGGTAACCGATGTGAGTCAAATCAGGGATCTGTTGCCAATGGCCTTGGCTGCCAAAATTTCCCCCGCTGCCTTGGCCCGAGCATTCGAGCAAATGCCCCACCGTCAGGCCTTGGGCCAAGCGGTTGAAGTCCTCGGGCGTGGCCGCATCCGCAAGCTTCCAGCCCAGGCCATGCACCAGCGGCCCCAGAAACAGCGCCGCGTCGGCTACGCGTCCGGTGATCACGATGTCGGCCCCTTGGTCAAGTGCCTCCACTATGGGTTGAGCACCCAAGTAGGCATTGCCAAATACCAGCCGCTCCCGCACGCTCGACACATCGGCGCCATTCATCAGGTGGTCAAAGCGGGTGTCGGGTGTTTGCAGTTGCGACAGCACATCGTCGCCACTGACCACCGCGATGCGCGGGTGCCAGCCCATGGTCGCCAGCGCCGCTTGCACCGCCATCGCCGCCCCCATGGGATTCAGACCACCGGCGTTGCACACAAAATGCACACCACGCGCTTTCATCAGTGGCCACAGACGCATCAGCATGGGCACCACATCGCGGGCATAGCCCAAGTTGGGGTCGCGTTGCCGGTCTTTCTGCAATATGGCCAGTGTCAGCTCAGCCAGGTGATCGCTGGCGATGAATTGCACTTGGCCGCGCTCGATGCTGGCCACCACGGGCTCCCAGTTGTCGCCATAAAAGCCCAGGCCCGAACCGATGCGAATGGATTGCGTCATGGGGCGATATTGAAGCCTTGCACAGGGACTGGTATGGGGGACAACCCCTAGAGAAAGTCTAGTTTTAGACTACCATAATCGCACGGTCGTTCGCAAATGCTTTGCGCGGTGTTGAAGCACTGCCCCGCCAAGCGTAGCGAACTCGGCCAGACAGAACCAAGAGGAGACAGGCGTGCAATTGCTGCAACTGCTGATCAGCGGTGTGGCCCAGGGCTGTATTTACGGACTCATTGCCCTGGGTTTCGTGCTGATTTACAAAGCCACCGAGACGGTGAGCTTTGCCCAGGGCGACCTGATGATGGTGGGGGCCTTTTCCGGACTGGCCGCCATGACGCTGCTGGGTTTTCCTTTCTGGATCTCTGTGCCTGCGGCCATCGTGGCCATGGGCATTTTTGGCGTGTTGGTCGAGCGCTTGGTCATTCGCCCCATCCTGGGACAACCAGCTTTCTCCATCGTCATGCTGACCATTGGTGTGGGCTATGTGCTGCGCGGCCTGATCACCATGATTCCTGATGTGGGCACCGACACTCACACCCTGCCCGTGCCCTATGCAGGTGAGGTGCTGCGCTTGGGCGGTCTGGTGATTGCAGCCGAGCAAATGGTGGTGATCGGTGCCACCGTCATTTTGTGCCTGGGCCTGTTTGCCATGTTCAAGTACAGCAAGCTCGGCATCGCCATGCAGGCGGCTTCGCAAAACCAGCTGGCCGCTTATTACATGGGCATCCCGGTCAAGCAGATCAATGGTCTGGTCTGGGGTTTGGCTGCAGCCGTAGCCGCAGTCGCAGGCTTGCTGCTGGCCCCTATTACCTTTGTTCACGCCAACATGGGCTTCATCGGCCTGAAGGCCTTCCCGGCGGCGGTGGTGGGCGGCTTTGGCAGCTTGCCCGGTGCCATTGTGGGCGGCCTGGTGATTGGCATCGTCGAGTCGCTTTCGGGCTTTTATCTGCCCGAAGGCTTCAAGGATATCGCGCCTTACATCGTGGTGTTGCTCATGCTGGTGCTCAAGCCCAATGGCTTGTTCGGTGAGCAACTGCGCAAGAAAGTTTGAGGCCCCGGCATGCGTTTCATTTTCAAAACCGATTACAACCAGGACGTGAAGCTGGCCAAGCACGGCGGCCATGTGTTCTGGTACAGCCTACTGGGTCTGTTTCTGGTGGCCGCCCCTTGGATGGTGGCGGAGTACTGGTTGGCGCAGCTGACTTTTGTGCTGATCTATGCTGTGGTGGGCCTGGGCCTGATGCTGCTGGCGGGTTTCACCGGCTTGTTCTCGCTGGGTCACGCCGCGTTTTTGGGCGTGGGGGCGTACACCCAGGCCGTCATGGTCAATGCCGGGGTGCCGTTCCCGCTGGCGCTGGTCTGCGCGGGGCTATTTTCAGCCATCGTGGGCATCATCGTGGGCTTGCCGGCGCTGCGCGTCAAAGGCATTTACCTGGGCATGGCCACGTTGGCTTTTGGCTTCATCGTCGAAGAGGGCATGGCGCGCTGGGAAAGCATGACGGGCGGCAACGCGGGCCTGATGGTCGGCTACCCCGCCATCGGCAGCTGGACGCTGGACAGCACCGAAGAGTTTTACTTCCTTTGCCTGCTGGTCACCGTGGGGGCCACACTGGCCATCGTGAACCTGCTGCGATCGTCCACAGGGCGTGCCTTTGTGGCCATCCGCGACTCTGAAATATCAGCACAAAGCATGGGCATCCACTTGGCGCGCTACAAGACGCTGTCTTTTGCACTGTCGGCCGCGCTGGCGGGCATTGGCGGTGCTTTGTACGCGCACAAGATCCAGTTCCTCTCGCCCGAACAGTTCAGCATCATCCAGTCGATCGACTTGTTGCTGATGGTGGTGATCGGGGGCTTGGGCTCGATCCATGGCGCCTTCCTCGGTGCCATCTTCCTGATCGTCATGCCGCAGCTGATCTCCTTGGGCAAAGATTTTTTGCCGGCGGCCATTGGCGGCGCGGCAGGTTTACAGGGCACGATTTATGGCATGGTGCTGATCGCTTTTGTGTTGTTTGAGCCCATGGGCCTATATGGCCGCTGGCTCAAGGTGCGCACCTGGTTTCAGCTGTTTCCGTTTTACCGCCGTGGCCTGTTCAAGCGCCAGAAATCGTTCCAGAAGTCGGACCGCCTGAAATGAACGCAGACATCCTTTTATCCGCCCAAGACCTGAGCGTGCGCTTTGGCGGCGTGCTGGCCGTCAACAAGGTCAGCTTCGACGTCAAGCGCGGCGAGGTCTTCACCTTGATCGGACCCAACGGTGCAGGCAAGACCACCGTGTTCAACCTGATCAGCCGCATCTACACGCCCACCACGGGCGTGATTGACTACGCCGGTCCTCAGGGCAAGGTGCGCCTGACCGATCAGCCACCGCACCAAATTGCCGGGCTGGGCATTGCCCGTACGTTCCAAAACATCGAGTTGTTCGAACACGCCACCGTGCTCCAAAACCTCTTGATCGGTCGCCACACGCACCGCAAGACGGGGCTGTGGAGCGAAATGTTCTTCAGCGCCAAAACCCGCGCAGCCGAAATCCAGGCGCGTGAAAAGGTCGAGGAAGTCATTGACTTTTTGGACCTGCAACACCACCGCGACTCGATGGTGGCGGGCTTGCCTTATGGCGTGCGCAAAGTGGTCGAACTGGCCCGCGCGCTGTGCACCGAGCCCAAGCTGCTGCTGCTGGACGAGCCCTCTTCGGGCCTGAACGTCGAGGAAACCGAAGACATGGCCTTCTGGATCTCGGACATCAAAAACGAGCTGGGGATCACCGTGCTCATGGTCGAGCACGACATGAGTTTGGTCTCCAAAGTGTCAGACCGCGTGCTGGCCATGAGTCAGGGCGAAGAAATCGCCACCGGCACGCCCAGCCAGGTGCAAAGCGACCCCGGCGTCATCGAAGCCTACCTGGGCTCGGTGGACGACGTGTCTGCCTTGCGCCGTG
The DNA here is from genome assembly GCA_027488215.1 of Comamonadaceae bacterium. Classification (GTDB taxonomy): domain Bacteria; phylum Pseudomonadota; class Gammaproteobacteria; order Burkholderiales; family Burkholderiaceae_C; genus Limnohabitans_A. Next base: position 906 of record JAIYCB010000004.1, on the reverse strand, counting down.
AAAATTATGTGCCCGGAGGTGCCGCATGAGCGCAGCCACCCAGACCCTGAACACGTCGGCAGAGGCGGCCGATGACAATGTGATGCTCAAGCTGCTCAACGTCGAGAGCGCTTACGGCCCGATCAAAGCCATTCGCGGCGTGAGCCTGCAGGTGCGGCGCGGCGAAATCGCCACCGTGCTCGGCTCCAATGGTGCGGGCAAGACCACCATCCTCAAAACCATCAGCGGCATCATCGACCCGCGCAAAGGCTCGATCGAATTCAAGGGTCAGAGCATCACCGCGCAAGACCCGGCGATCATCGTGCAGCGCGGCCTGATGCACGTGCCTGAAGGGCGCGAAGTGTTCCCGCTGCTGTCGATTCGTGACAACTTGCTCATGGGCGCCTACACCCGCAAGGACCGCGATGGCGTGGCGCGCGACATGGAAGCCGTGTACAACTATTTCCCCATCCTGCGCGAGCGGGCTGCGCAAGACGCGGGCTTGCTCTCGGGTGGGCAGCAGCAAATGCTGGCGATCAGCCGGGCGCTGATGGCCAATCCGGATTTGATCTTGCTGGACGAGCCCAGCTTGGGCCTGTCCCCAAAGCTGACCAAAGAGATTTTTGAAATCGTTGTGCGCATCAACCGCGAACGCGGCACCACCATCTTGCTGGTCGAGCAAAACGCCAACATGGCGCTCAACGCCTCGGACTACGGTTATGTGCTGGAAAACGGCCGCATTGTGATGGAAGACACCTGCGCCCGCTTGCGTGAAAAAGAGGACATCAAGGAGTTTTACTTGGGCATGAAAGAAGAGGGCGTGCGCGCCGACCGCCGTTGGAAAAAGAAGAAAACCTGGAGATAAAACATGAGCCAACTCTGGGACACCTCCGGCATTGCGCCGCAAAAAAATGTCGTCATGGCGGG
>JAIYCB010000033.1 GCA_027488215.1 Comamonadaceae bacterium | reverse complement strand
GCCCGATGTGAAAGACATTGGTATGGGCGCCAAGGGCTACAACGCCATCACCATGCAGCACGGCACCGAAAAGGGTTCTGCGATTGTGAAGGAAGTGCTGGAGAAGCTGCACGCCAAAGGCCAGGGCACAGGCCCACGTGACGAAGTGGGTGAAGTGCTGTACATGCGCGGCTTGTTCAGCGCCATGTTTGCGGTGGAAGGTGTGCGTCAGGCCCAAGAGAAGTACGGCAAGGGCAAAGTCATGACCGGCGAGCAAGCGCGCTGGGGTTATGAAAACCTGAACCTGACCCAGCCCAAGCTGGATGCCCTGGGCTTCAAGGGCGTGCTGCGTCCTATTTCCACCTCGTGCGCCGACCACATGGGTGCCAACTGGGCCCGTATCCACACTTGGGACGGCGCCAAGTGGCAATTCAGCAGCGACTGGATGCAGGCCGATGAGCAGATCATCAAGCCCATGGTCAAGGCCGCTGCTGATAAGTATGCCGCCGAGAAAAAGATCACACGCCGCACCCCTGCGGATTGCCAGTCCTGATCTGACTCCAGCTGCCGCGCAAGCGGCAGCTTGTCAGCTGCAGCAGGCTTGTGCTTACCTGCAGCTGCCTTACCGGAGAGACCAAATGAAACCCTTGCGTGCATTGGTTTCATTTGGCTTGAACTCCAGAATTTGAAAAGGCACAGTCCATGAGCGACAACAACATTGTTCTGAACGTCAACGGCATTGAAGTTATTTACAACCACGTCATTCTGGTGCTCAAGGGCGTGTCCTTGCAGGTGCCAGAGCAAGGCATCGTGTCATTGTTGGGCGGCAACGGTGCAGGCAAAACCACGACCTTGCGTGCCATTTCCAACTTGCTCAAGGGTGAACGCGGCGATGTGACCAAGGGCAGCATTGAGCTGCGTGGCGAGCGCATCGAAAACCTCACGCCAGCCGACCTGGTCAACCGGGGTGTGGTGCAGGTCATGGAAGGGCGGCATTGCTTTGCCCATTTGTCGATCGAGGAGAACCTGCTGACCGGCAGTTACACACGCACCGACAAGGGTGAGATAGCCGCCAACCTGGACAAGGTCTACACCTACTTCCCCCGCCTGAAAACCCGCCGCACCTCTCAAGCTGCCTACACTTCGGGCGGCGAGCAGCAGATGTGTGCCATCGGCCGTGCCCTGATGACCAATCCCAGTGTGATGTTGCTGGATGAGCCTTCCATGGGTCTGGCGCCACAGATCGTGGAAGAGGTATTCAACATCGTCAAGGACCTGAACGATAAAGAGAAAGTCACTTTCCTGATCGCCGAGCAAAACACCAACATGGCGCTGAAGTACTCGGATTACGGCTACATCATGGAGTCGGGTCGCATTGTGATGGACGGTGAGGCCGAAGACCTGCGAACCAACGAGGATGTGAAAGAGTTTTACCTCGGCATGGGTGGCGGTGAGCGCAAGAGCTTCAAGGACGTCAAGAGTTACAAGCGCCGCAAGCGTTGGTTGGCTTGAGGCCTTGATCTCCAACCCCTCATTTCTTTGAGCAGTACCCCGGAAAGAAAACCATGTCCCAGCACTTTGATGCCTTGGAAACGCGTGCACCCCATGTTCGTGAAGCCGCCTTGATGGCCGCTTTGCCTGCACAGGTGACGCATGCCAAAGCCAAGGCCCCGGCCTTTGCCGATTTACTGAAGGATGTGGATGCCGCCAGCGTCACCAGCCGCGCTGCGCTGGCCCAATTGCCGGTGATCCGCAAATACGAATTGCTCGAGCGCCAGAAGGCTTCGCGTGCAGCAGGCGGCAATGTGTTCGGTGGCTTCAGCGCGCTGGGCTTTGGCAAAGCCATGCCCCGCGTGTTTGCCAGTCCCGGCACCATTTACGAGCCCGAAGGTTCCCGCGCGGATTATTGGCGCATGGCGCGCACCATGTTCGCTGCGGGCTTTCGACCAGGTGAGTTGATCCACAATTGCTTCAGCTACCACTTCACGCCCGCGGGCTCGATGATGGAAACAGGCGCCCATGCGCTTGGTTGCACCGTGTTTCCGGGTGGCATCGGCCAGACCGAGCAGCAAGTGGGTGCCATGGCCGAATTGCAACCAGCGGGTTACATTGGCACGCCCAGCTTCCTGAAAATCATTCTCGAAAAAGCCGCAGAGATGGGCGTTCCCTTGCCCAGCGTGCGCAAAGCGCTGGTGTCGGGTGAGGCCTTTCCGCCCAGCCTGCGCGACTGGATGACGGCGCACGGCGTCGATGCCTACCAGTGCTACGCCACCGCCGATGTGGGCCTGATCGCGTACGAAACAGCTTCGCGTGAAGGGCTTGTGCTGGACGAAGGTGTGATCGTCGAGATCGTGCGCCCTGGCACCGGCGACCCGGTGCCCGAAGGCGAGGTGGGCGAGTTGGTCATCACCACGCTCAACCCCGATTACCCCTTGATCCGTTTTGGAACGGGCGATTTGTCGGCGATCCTTCCAGGCACATGCCCCACAGGCCGCACCGGTCAGCGCATCAAGGGCTGGATGGGTCGCGCCGACCAGACCACCAAGATCCGGGGCATGTTTGTGCACCCCGGCCAGGTGGCCGAGATCGTCAAGCGTTTCCCCGAGGTGAGCAAGGCCCGATTGGTGGTGACCGGCGAGATGGCCAACGACCAGATGGCTTTGCATGTGGAGACCGATCACTTGAGCGATGAGGCCCTCAAGGTCCGTGTGTCTGAGGCGGTGCGTGATGTGACCAAGCTGCGCGGAGACGTCCTTCTTGTGGCACAAGGCAGCTTGGCCAATGATGGCAAGGTGATCGAGGACGCACGCAGTTATCAGTGAGACAGCCTCGGTGACTGCTTGAGGAAAACCTCAAAATCCTCAATAAAATCAAGGGTAATCGAGGGTATACCGCTAAGTATTTTTCCAATATTTCATGACACTATCGTGGTTCTACAATCACGACACTTACTAGGAGTTTGTTCATGAAACAATGGATCGCACTCGCCACTGTGGCGGCATTTTCTGTGGGTGCTTATGCACAGAGTTTCCCAGGCAACAAGCCTGTATCCATCGTGGTGCCTTTTACAGCTGGCGGACCTACCGACCGTGTGGCGCGTGACTTGGCCGAAGCCATGCGCAAGCATATTCCTGGTAGTAACTTTGTGGTTGAAAACGCTGCGGGTGCTGGCGGTACGATTGGTGCTACCAAAGTGGCCAAAGCTGCACCCGATGGCCACACGCTCTTGCTGTTTCACATTGGCATGGCGGCTACACCAGCCCTGTATCGCAAGATTGGCTACAAGCCCCTGGAAGACTTCGAGTTTTTGGGCATGGTCAACGATGTACCCATGACTTTAATCGGCAAACCCCAGTTGCCAGCCAATACCTACCGCGACTTTGAAAACTACATTCGCGCCAACGCGGGCAAACTGAACATTGCGCATGCAGGTCTGGGCTCCGCCTCTCACATCTGCGGCCTCCTGTGGCAGACCAACGTGCAGACCAAAGACGCCATGACGACCATCCCGTTTGGCGGTACTGCGCCTGCCATGACCGCCCTGATTGGCGGCCAGGTGGACATGATGTGTGACCAGACAACCAACACGGTCGCTCAAATTGAAGGCGGTCGTGTCAAGGCCTTTGCCGTGACCACCGCTAAACCTTTGAGCAACCACCCGGTGCTCAAGCACTACCCCAGCTTGCAAGAGATGGGCATGAAGAACTTCAACCTGACCATCTGGCACGGTTTGTACGCCCCCAAAGGCACACCACCTGCCATCACCAAAATGTTGAACGATGCCCTCAAAAAATCCCTGAAGGATCCCGAGTTCATCAAGAAAAACGAAGCTTTGGGTGCTTTGGTGGTGAACGACAAGCGTGTTGAGCCCGAAGAGCACAAGAAGTTTGTGGCCGCTGAAATGGTCAAGATCAAGGTCGCGGTGGATGCGGCTGGCAAATACGCAGACTGATGATCCACAGACTCAGCACAAAGAGCCCGACCTGGTCGGGCTTTTTACTGGGCGATGAACTTTGAGCTACACGCGGCAACCCAGGCTGATCAGTTGACGAATTTTTCCGTGCCCAAAATACCGAGTTTGTTCAGACCCTGACGTTGGGCACCGGCCAGAACGGCGGTGGCAGCCTCGTATTTGGCCTGGGGGTGTGCACGGATGTGCAGCTCGGGCTGGGGTTGCAGCAAAGCAGCTTGGCTGAGCTGCGCTTGCAAAGCTGCTCGGTCGGCCAGGGCCTGGCCATTCCACGAGATGACCGAGTTGGCATCAATGTCGATGCGAATGACCTGCGGCGGACTGGGTGGCGGCACTGTGCTGGCCACAGGCATGTCGAGATTGACCGCGTGCAATTGGGGCGGGATGGTGATGATCAGCATGATCAACAGCACCAGCATCACGTCGATCAACGGCGTGGTGTTGATGTCCATCATCAACTCGTCTTCTTCTGGCGGTCTCAGGCTGGGGGGCTGGCGGCTGTCAAAGCCGGTGATCGTTTTCATGTCAGTTCCCAGGGTCAGTGATGAAGCCGACTTTGGAGATGCCTGCGCGTTGCACAGCGCTCATCACTTGGCCGACTGCAGCAAAGTCACTTTGTGCGTCGCCGCGAATGTGCACTTCGGGCTGGGGTTGCATGACTGAAAACTTTTTCAACCGCTCACGCAAATCGACTGCATTTTTCATCGGGGTGTCGTACAAAAATATCTGACCTGCCTTGTTCACCGAGATGATCAGGTTTTCCGGTAGTGTTTGGCGCACCTGGTTTTTTTCCTGTGGCAAATTCACCTGGATAGAGGTGGTCACAACAGGGATCGTGATCAGGAAAATGATCAGCAGCACCAGCATCACGTCCACCAGGGGTGTGGTGTTGATGGTGCTCATGATGTCGTCTTCTGACTCGGTGCCGATGTGCATGGCCATGGCGCGGTCTCCGGTGGGGGTGTTTATTTCTTGGCCGAAGACAGCAGAACAGCGTGCAGATCCGCCCCAAAGGCGTTGACCTCTTCCATCACCGCCTTATTGCGGCGCACCAGCCAGTTGTAGCCCAGCACCGCCGGCACAGCCACGGCCAGACCGATGGCGGTCATGATCAAGGCCTCGCCCACGGGCCCTGCCACTTTGTCTATGCTGGCCTGACCCGAAATGCCGATTTTGACCAAAGCGTGGTAGATGCCCCAAACGGTGCCGAACAGGCCGACAAAGGGGGCGGTGGAGCCCACCGTGGCCAGCACGGCCAGGCCGTCTTGAAGACGACTTTGCACAGTACCCAGGGCACGTTGCAGGCTCATGCTGACCCAGGTGTTGAAGTCCACCGCGCTGAGCAGCCCCTCATGCCGGTTGGCACTTTCCAGTCCTTTTTCGGCGATGAATCGGTAGGGGCTTGCCGCATCCAGCACCTCGGTGGCTTGGCGCAAGCTGGCAGCTGCCCAGAAGTCACCCTGAGCGGCCAGGCCATGCTTGCGCATGCGGGATTGCTCCGAGAACTTGGTGAAGATCACATACCAGCTGCCCACACTCATGAGCACCAGAATCAGCAACGTGATCTTGGCCACGGCATCGCCTTGGGCCCACAGAGCACCCAGCCCATAGGGGTTGTCTAAGCTTGTGCTGGCCGTGGCTGGGCTGGCAGAGCCTTGTGTGGCGGCGCTGACCGGTGCACCGAGCGTGGCCGTGGCCGCGGACGCTGTGGCAGTCTGTGTGGTGAGCGCAGTGGTGGGCGTATTGGCCCAGACCGGGGCGCCGAGCAAGGCGGCCGACAGGCTCAGGCTGGCCAGGGCGAATAGAAAGGGGGGGCGCATCGGGTGGGACTCCTTGAATCGGAAATGTAGGGGCTTTCGGGTGTTTGTGCAGGCGCGGCTCATTCCAGCCTCCAGGTGTATTTCATGCTGGCCCAAGCTTGCTCAGGTCGGCCGTCCACGGTGGCGGGCTGAAAGCGGCACTTGGACAAACCCGCACGGGCGGCCTCATCGAGGCGTTTGAAACCCGAGCTTTTTTCGATCTCGGACTGGATCACTTTCCCATCCACACCGACCAAAAAGCGCAGGCTCACGGTGCCTTCCTCTTCCATGCGGCGAGAGGCGCTGGGGTATTCTGGTTTTTCGCATTGGGCCGCGCTGACGCTGGCAGGGGTGCGCACTTGCGGCGCTGGGCGTGCAGGGGCCGCAGGTGCAGCCGTGCTGGCGGGTGCAGGTTGCGGGTTGCTGCTGGCTACGGCCGTGATGGCCTGCTTGGGGGCGGTACTGGGCGCCACCGCCACTTCAGCCGGTGCCACCTGGGCCGGTGGCGCTGGATTGGGTGCAGCGACTGTTGGCAGCGGTGCTGGCGTGAACGCAGGAGGCGGTGGGGTTGGTTGTGGGGTCGGTTGTGGTGTAGGTGGCGGTGGAAGTGGCGCAGGGGGTGGTTCAATTTTGGGCAGCGGTGGCGGTGGTGGCGGGGTTTCCTGCAGCAAGATGGCTTGTACCACCTGGGGCAATTGGCGGCTGATGTCGCGCGCCAGGCCAGCTTGAATGGCCCAAAAAACCAGTACATGCAGCACAACGACCACGCCCAAGCCCCAAGCCTTGCGCCTAGAACGGGTTTGCAAATAGGTGGAGCCCGACATCGTTGCAGTGATAGGTGTTGGAAGGGTGAAGCTGTGTATTTTGCGGGATAAGAGCGGACCTTTGGTGCTCAGGGTGGAAAGCGCCTGGACTCAGGATAGAGCTGAGAACGCGCTCAGAGCGATCATGCAACGAAGGCGTAAATCATACGGGGGTCCAGTCATTTTTTGGCCTGCGCTGCTGCAGCCGCCGACACGGCCGCACGTTGTGCAAATTCAGCCCGCAGCGCTTTGAGTTTTTCACGCGGGTCTTCTTTGATGGTGTTTTCGTCCAGGCGCATTTCGGCGATGAAGCGGCTGGGCAGGGCGGCCACGGTTTCGCGGCCTTTTTTGCGGCGCTTGGTCCAGCTCACGGCCAGGCTGCGCTGGGCGCGGGTGATGCCCACGTACATGAGACGGCGCTCTTCTTCCAGGCGCAGCAAGATGCCCTCCTGGCTGGCCCCTGCGCTCGTGTCGTCATCGCCCAACTTGAAGGGCAGCAGGCCCTCGTTCACGCCCACCAGCATCACATGCGGCCACTCCAGACCTTTGGAGGCGTGCAGCGTGGACAGGGTCACCACGTTCTGGTCTTTTTCGCGTTCGCTCAGGGTGGAAATGAGCGAGATGGTCTGCGCCACCTCCAACAGGTTTTTGGTTTCCGTCGCCTCGGCTCCGGTGGCGTCTTCGATCTCACCGCCGCAGCGCCCCGCCATCCAGTCGCAAAACTCCAGCACATTCGTCCAGCGGGCGCTGGCCACTTTCTCGTTGTCTTCGCCGTCGTACAGGTGAGACTCGTAACCAATCTCTTGGAGCCACTCCAGCAAAAAGGCCAGTGCGGCTTCTTTGCCCAGGGTTTGGCGGGCACGGTATTCCAGGTCGTTGATGTAGCGGCCAAACTCATGCAGGCCGATGATGGCACGGGCATTGACGGCGCTGGGCAAGCTGCCTGCAAACAGCGACTCGAACAGACTGAGCTTGTACTTCGTGGCAAAAGTGCCCAGTTGGCCCAACGTCTGGTGGCCGATGCCGCGTTTGGGGCTGGTGATGGCGCGCAAAAAGGCCGGGTCATCGTCGTTGTTGATCCAGAGGCGAAACCAGGCGCACAAGTCCTTGATTTCCGCCTTGTCAAAAAAGCTCTGCCCGCCCGACACCTTGTAGGGGATGTTGGCACGTCGCAGTGCCTGCTCAAACGGCCTCGCCATATGGTTGGCTCGGTATAAAACAGCAAAGTCCTTGAACTCGCGATGCTTCGATTCGAGCGAATGCCCGCTGCGAATGGACTGGATGCGCGCTATCGCCCGATCGGCTTCGTGTTCTTCATTCACGGCGTCGATCACGCGCACCGGCTCGCCCTCGCCCAATTCAGAAAACAGGGTTTTGGGGTAGAGCTTGGGGTTGGGCTCGATCACGTGGTTGGCGGCACGCAAGATGGCGCTGGTGGAGCGGTAGTTTTGCTCCAGCTTGATGACCTTTAAATTGGGAAAGTCCTGCGGGAGGCGTTTGAGGTTGTCCAGCGTTGCACCGCGCCAGCCGTAGATCGACTGGTCGTCGTCACCCACCGCCGTGAAGCGTGCCCGTGCGCCCACCAGGTGCTTGAGCACCTCGTATTGGGTGGCGTTGGTGTCTTGGTACTCGTCCACCAGCACATGGCCCATTTTGGTTTGCCAGCGTTCACGCACTTCGGGAAAGTCTGCAAGCAGCTTCAGGGGCATGCCAATCAGATCGTCAAAGTCCACGCTCTGGTAAGCCGTCAGCCGCTCCTGGTAAAGCGCCATGATGCGGGCGATCACCCGAGCGTTGTCATCGGGCGCTTGGGCTGCGGCCTGTTCGGCGTTCAGGCCCATGTTTTTCCACAGGCTGATGGTCCACTGCCATCGACGGGCGGTAGCCGCGTCGGTGGTGCCACCGCAATCCTTGAGGATGCTGGTCACATCGTCCGCGTCCATGATGCTGAACTGCGGCTTGAGCCCCAGCACTTGACCGTCTTCGCGCATGATGCGCACGCCCAAAGCGTGGAAGGTGCACACCGTCACGTCCTTGGCGGCTTTGCCGATCAGGTCCTTGGCGCGCTCGCGCATTTCGGCTGCGGCCTTGTTCGTGAAGGTAATGGCCGCGATGCGCTTGGGTTCCAGCCCGGCTTCGATCAGCCGCCCGATCTTGTGCGTGATCACCCGCGTTTTGCCCGAACCCGCCCCGGCCAGCACCAGGCAGGGGCCGGAGACGTAGTTCACGGCTTCGAGTTGGGCGTTGTTGAGTCCGACTGACATGGGGGCGTTCAAGGCAAAGCGAACCATCATAGCGGGTTGAAATGCACAATTTTTCGCTTGGTGTGTCAGCGATCAAGGTGCAATTTCGAACCGATTGAATTTTGGGTGGGCAGCCATTGACTCTCTGTGGTTTTGTCGGCTCAGAGACTCTGAGCGTCTGCGCTCTTCATGGTTTACCCGACAATCAGGGCATGTTTGAAGTCTTGCGCGTCACCTTTCCGTTCTTTGCCCTGGTGCTGTTTGGCTATGCCGCTGCCCACATGAAGTTCTTGCCGCTGGGGGCGATCTCGGGGCTGAACGGTTTTGTGCTGTTTTTTGCGCTGCCTTGCATGCTGTTTCGGTTTGGCGCAGACACGCCCATCGCCCAGTTGCTCGACGCTGGGGTGTTTTTCACTTACTTGTTTTGCGCGCTCGTGGTGGTGGCGTTCAGTATCGCCATCAGCCTGAATGGACGCATCCGGTGGAACGACGCTTCATTGGGCGCTTTGGTGGCGGCGTTTCCCAACACCGGTTTCATGGGCGTGCCTCTTTTGGTGGCCTTGCTGGGCGCGCAGGCGGTGGGGCCAGCCATTGTGACCATCGTGGTCGACCTGGTGATCACGTCTTCTTTGTGCGTGGCCTTGTCCCGCATGGATGCTGCCGGACAGCACGGTGCGGCCGTGGCGGCACGCAAAGCGCTGGCCGGGGTGTTGCGCAACCCGATGCCCTGGGCCATTTCTCTGGGGGCTGTGTTTTCTTACGGTGGCTGGTCGCTGGTCGAGCCGGTGAACAAAACCGTGGGTTTGCTGGCCGATGCTGCTTCGCCCGTGGCCTTGTTCACCATTGGCGCAGTGCTGGCGCGCTCCCAAATACTGGCCCATGAGCGGCCTCACGGGCCGATCCGCATGGCCGATTATTTGCCCGTGGCCTTGATCAAGCTGGTGCTGCACCCTTTGTTGGTCTTGTTGGTGGGCTTGAGCGCGATTCAGTGGGGGGTGCCGATCGAGCTTTTTGCCCTGCAGGTGATGGTTTTGGTGGCAGCGCTGCCCAGTGCCAGCAATGTTTCGCTGCTGGCCGAGCGCTTGGGTGCTGACAACGGGCGCATTGCGCGCATCATTTTGGTCACCACGACGGCGGCGTTTTTCACCTTTTCGGCAGTGGTTGCTCTGTTCTAGGCCTGAGTTCGAGCGTCAGGGTTCAGATGGCCAGCGGATCCACGTCCACCAGCCAGCGGATCACGCCTTTGTGCTCGGGCTGGCTGCGCATTTGGTGCAGCACGCTGTGCAGGTGCCACAGCATTTTTTGCAGGGCCATGCGGTTGGGGCTTTCCAGCAGCATCTGGGCGCGTTCCACATCGGCCACGCGCTGCATGCTCATGGGCACAGCAGGGTACACGCTGACCTGCAGCACCAAGTCGGCGGTAGCGGGGTAGGCACTCAGCTGTGCTTCCAGTGTTTCGCGGGCTACGTTCAGCAGCGCTTGGGCGGCTTCTTGCGTGCGGGCGTCGGCGCGCAGCAGCGCTTGGTGGCTGATGGGCGGCAGGTCGGCTGCGGTGCGCTCGGCCAACTCGCTGGCGGCAAAGGCCGGGTAGTCGTGTTTCTTAAATGCTTCAAACAACGCATGTTGCGGGTGAAAGGTTTGCACCCACATCTCGCTGCTGGCGCTTTGAGCGGCGTTGCGCCCGGCACGGCCTGCAGCCTGCATGAGCAGAGCAAACAGCCGCTCGGGGGCTCGAAAGTCACTTGAAAACAACGCCGTGTCCGGATTGACGGCCGCCACCAGCGTGATGCGTCGGAAGTCGTGCCCCTTGGCGATCATCTGCGTGCCAACCAACACATCGATCTCGCCTGAGTGAACCTGCGCCAGCTGGCTCTCCAGGGCCCCTTTGAGTCGCGTGGTGTCGGCGTCGATGCGGGCAATGCGCACGGGTGTGCCGTCGGGGCGCAAAACGTGCGCCAGCAACTCGCCCAATTGTTCTTCGAGCTGCTCGGTGCCCCGGCCAATCGGGGCAATGTCGGCGTTGCCGCACTCAGGGCAGACGCGGGGCACACGCTCGGTCAGGCCGCAATGGTGGCAGCGCAGGGTGCGGTCAATTTTGTGGAACACCCGGAATGCGCTGCAGTGTTTGCATTCGCTTTTCCAGCCGCAGTCGGCGCAGTGCAGCACCGGGGCATAGCCACGGCGGTTGAGCAGCAGCATGCATTGCTCACCGCGCTGGACCCGCTCTTGGATGGCGGCCAACAAGGGGGCCGACAGGACCGTGCGGCGTGGTTGCTTGTTCATGTCCACGCGCCGCACTTTGGGTAACAGGCCTGTGCCGATGCGCGAGGGCATGTGCAGCCGAACATAACGACCACCATGGAGTCCATCCGCATCGGCGGGGCGGCTCAGATGCCAGCTCTCCAGCGAGGGCGTGGCCGAGGCCAGCAGCACCGGGGCGTTGTGCAGGCGGCCACGGTAAACGGCCAGGTCACGGGCCGAGTAGCGTGCGCCTTCTTGTTGCTTGTAACTGGGGTCGTGCTCTTCATCCACCACGATCAGTTTCAGGTGCGGCATGGACGCAAAAATCGCCATGCGTGTGCCCAGCACGATGCGGGCGTGGCCTGCATGTGCGGCCAGCCAGGATTTGAGGCGCTGGGCGGGTGTCATGCCGCTGTGCATGGAGACCACCGTTTCGGTGCCAAAACGCGCTTGTACCCGCTCTTCGAGCTGGGGCGTGAGGTTGATTTCGGGCACCATCAGCAAGGCCTGTGCCTGTGGGTCGCTGGTCAGCATGCGCTCGACGGCTTGCAAATACACTTCGGTCTTCCCGCTGCCCGTGCTGCCAAACAGCAAGAAGGGGCCAGTGCCGCTGGCCATGTGGGCCAGCACAGCGCTTTGCTCGTCGGACAGGCTGGGGCCAGGCGTGGTGTGCACGGCGCGCTCGGTGTTTTGCTTTTTGAGACGACGGGCCAATTGTTCGTTGCTCATGTCGCGCAATTGGGGCGGGAGGGCCGACAAGGCCACCTCGCCCAATGAGCGTTGGTAATACTGGGCCGAAAACTGGACCAATTGCCGCCATGCCTTGTCGACTGGGGTCAGGCCCTCAAGTACGCTGCTGACATCGCGCACGGACGTGGGCGGCAGGTTGGGCGCCATGGCGGATACCGACCAGACGACACCCAGCACGTCGCGCTGTCCCAGTGGCACCCGCACCAGTTGCCCCGGCTGCAGTGCCCGCAGGCTGCGGTAACTCAGCAACCCGCCCACCTGACTGTGGGCAGGTGTTTGGACTGCGATCTCTATCCAATGTGGTGCGGTCACAAGGGTCCTGTTTTTGTTTGTTTGATGATTTTTGTGGGTTAGGTGAATTCTTGAAAATCAGGCTAAGTGCTTGATTTCAAAGTGCTTTGCGGATCATCCAAAAAATCTGTGGATAACTTTGTTGAAAACTCGTCCCCAAGGCCCCAAAACCCTTGAAAATCAAGGCTTTGCTTGGATTGCTCAGCAGTTGGGCATTGAAAAATAGTTCAATGAAATCAACAACTTATGGATTGATGGGACTTGTCTCAAATCAGTGCGTGCGGTTGAAAAAGAAAAACCGCCGAGACTAAATTTTGTGCATAAGTCAAGAGGGCAAGCCGGTATTTTGAGAAAAAAATCCTGATGATCTGTTGTTTTTGTACCAGCTGAGGCCTTCGGTTTTCAGACGGCCTGCCGCAACTTCTTCGAATGGCTGTGCACCGCCTCCACCAGCGCCGTCACATGCTCAGGCGGGGTGTATTGGCTGATGCCGTGGCCCAGGTTGAAGATGTGCGTGGGGCCTGTGGTGGTTTTGTCGGTGTGGGGTTGGCCAAAGCTGTCCAGCACGCGCTGCACTTCGGTGGCAATCTGACCGGGTGGCGCAAACAGGATGTT